>NZ_JAENGO010000003.1:0-586014 GCF_016595685.1 Devosia sp. WQ 349K1
TGCGTAAATCCAGAACCTCATCATTGGTGGCGGCACGAGTTGTGTCACCAGCCAAACGTCGCTTGCCAGCTTCCATGAACTCCTTTGACCAAGAGTAATAGACGCTCTGGGCGATGCCTTCACGCCGGCACAGCTCAGCAATGCTGTCCTCGCCACGCAATCCGTCGAGCACGATCCGGATCTTGTCCTCGGCCGAAAAGTGTCGTCGTGTCGCGCGGCGAATGTCCTTCACAACCTGCTCTGCGGATGATTTCGTCTTCGTTGTTTTCGTCGTCATTCTGGGTCTTTCGTCACGCAGACGAGACCAGAACTCTACTTAAATCGCAAACCCATTTCTGAGACATAGGTCCTGATCCCAAACAGTCTGCCCCTACTCTTGCGCAGTCAACTACCACAGCCATTTCAGACGTTTGCCAACTCTCGCCATTCTCCAGAGAGCTGTCGCTACGACCGTATCACATAAACGGGGCCAATTCCCGGATCAGCAGGCCGAAGGCAACCATAAGACGCATGCGATAGACTGCGAACGCAGGCTATTTGGCAACAACCATGGGACGATTGATGCCGCCTGAGTCGAACGAGCTCAGGCGGCACGTGAAGGGGCAGATATTCAACGCACGCTAGTTACTAAAAGCATGCCAGTGCTTTGCCAAAGTCGAGGGCGTGTGCATGTTGTTGTAGAGGTACTCCCAGAACGCTTTGCGTTGCTCGGGCCTGACCAACTTCCACACAGCATTCACCGCCATGTCGCCACCGTAATAGGCATAGACGAAGGGGGCACGCAGGTTGTGGCTAAGGAAGGCCAGACGCGAGCGGGCGGTTATTGGGTCCTGCAAGGCCTTGTCAGCCATAATCGGGACGATCTCATCGAGCGACATGCCTAGGGCGTGCATCATCCAAGCGGCGTTGCAACGCATAGCGCTGCGCAGACGCTGTAGGGCGACACCGAGCTCGTCTTCAGGACCGTTGACCCAATCTAGGAACTCCATCCCGTTGTCGGCAATGCCTTCAAAGATGGCGGAGCTGGCCGACGACGTAACCACCTGCGCACCGTCTAGCGGCATGCTTTCGGCCTCAACCATGTTCTCGCGGATATTCATATGCACGAGATGGCCAGGGAACACTTCATGCGTCGCCAGATGCTTGAGCGAGAAGCGCGTGTAAGGGAAGTCGAGGTTAAGCAGCACCTTGCGGGTTGGGTAGTCGCAATAGGCTGAAAACGGCACTGCGGTTACGCCTTCTGGCGTCATGCCTTCATGATCGTACGGATACATTATGGCGGTAACGCGGGTGCGGGCCTCGGCGATCAGTTCGTTGAGAACGGCAAGGACCTGAGCGGTTGGAACGCGTGCCTGCGCTTCGTAACGCTCAAAATCTTCCGCTAACGTGCCGCCGCTGTAGCCAAGCTCGTCAAGCTTTTCGCGGATTGTCGCGCGATAACCATCGAGTTCTGCATCTGGGACGAGGGTCTGCGGGACGCGGATTTGGCGGGCGACGCGGTCTGCAAAGGAGATTGGAGTGCCGTCAAATGTGTCGATCAACGCGAGTAATGAGTCGATCATTTCGGCCACGTAGTCAGCGCGCAAGGCGCTTTCCGCTTCCGCCGGCAGACGAGCCGCAAGCGCATGGAGCTTTTCGCGAGCGTCGTCATAGCTAACCAGTGGCAGAGGGACAACCTCTGCCATCGCGACTGGGATCAGGCCTTCCTTATTGAGAAAGCCGTCGCTGTTCTGGGTGGCGCGATACAGCGCGTCTAGGCCAGCGGTGAGTTCTGCAAGTTCCTTGCCGATCTTCATCGGATCAATCCTTAAACGTGACCAGCGACGCGCTTTGGTTCGTATGGCGCTTCCATTTCAGCGATGTCTTCGGCTGTCAGCTTCACTTCGAGCGAAGCAATCGCGTCATCAAACTGGTGGAGCTTGGAAATGCCAACGATTGGAGCGGTGATGCCTGGGCGACGCGCGACATAAGCATAAGCTATCTGTGCCGCTGGACGGCCATGGCGTTCGGCGACGTTACGAACGGCCGCGACGACGGCGTCGTCTGTTTCCTTGGTGCGATCGTAAAGGGCGGATGCGGTCTTGTCGGTCTGCGAGCGAGTTGAGTCCGGCTCTGGACGCGCAGCCAGACGACCACGGGCGAGAGGCGACCAAGGGGTGATGCCAATGCCTTCCGACATACACAGCGGCAGCATTTCCCGCTCTTCTTCGCGGTAGATCAAGTTGTAATGGTTCTGCATGCAGACGAACTGCGCCCAGCCGTTGGCGCGCTGCATGCCAATGGCCTTCATGAATTGCCACGCGTGCATGGACGAAGCGCCGAGGTAGCGAACCTTGCCCTGACGGACGACATCGTTGAGCGCGTCGAGGGTTTCTTCGAGCGGTGTTTCGTAATCAAAACGGTGCAACGAATAGAGGTCGAGATAGTCGGTGTTGAGGCGCTTGAGCGTGCCATCGATGCTGTCGAAGATATGCTTACGCGACAAGCCACGGTCGTTCACGTCGCCGCTCATTGGATTGTAGAGCTTGGAACCGTAGACGAGCTTGTGGCGCGGGACATTCTTAAGAACGCGACCGACAACTTCTTCCGAGGCGCCGAGCGAGTACATGTCGGCGAGGTCGAAGAAGTTAATTCCGAGATCGACGGCCTTTTCTAGAATCGGACGGGACCGCTCCTCGTCGAGCACCCATGGCGCCCAAGTTGGCGAGCCAAAGGTCATGCAACCCATACCAAGCTTGGAGATTTTCAAGCCAGTTCGGCCAAGATTGACATATTCCATTAGCACACCTCGATAGAATTCTGGGTTCTAAGATGAGGACACTAGGGACAAAAACGCCCAAAATGCCCAGAAAATACCGCCCTTCTGCACAAATTCACGGCTTTCCGGAATCAAGTGCAGAAAATGCGCAGATGCACTTGCATACACAACTGCGTGACCCTAGGGTAGGTGTACTAACAGAGCAGTACACATGTTCAAGTTTGACGCATCAAGCATAGACAAGTCGCTCCCCGTCCCCGTCGGGACGCAGCTCTACGGGCTGTTGAGCTATTTCCTGTCGTTTGCCGATCTGCCTCGTGGCACCAAGCTGCAGTCAGTGCGTCAGCTCGCGGCTGAAATCGGCGTCGCGCCGATGACCGTCAGCCAAGTGTACCAACAGCTACGCGATGAAGGTTTCATCGAGATGCGTTCGGGGTTGGGGGCATTTGCAGCTCGCGACCCGGGCGCCCCTTCCGAACAGATCAACCCGCTCACTCTTCTTAGCCGCGATATCGACGCCATTCTTGCCAAGGCCGATGGTCTCGGGATCAACGCGATGTCGCTCGTATCGATGATCAGCGCCCGCGCTCATATCCGTTCGACCGAAACGGGGCTCAAGTTGGTCTTCGTCGTCATCTTTGAGGAGGTCGGCCGGGACTATCTCGAGCAGATCCGCCCTACTCTCTCCTCGCTCGACCAGATCACGCTCGTGACCCTAGACGAGCTGCGCTTTGACGAAGCGGCGCGTCAGCTCTGCTTTGATGCAGATCTGGTGCTGACTTTCGGCAATCGTGAAGCGGAAGTGCGCGCGACCTTGAAGGGCCTCAATGTTTTTGGCCTGAAATTCATTCCCAGCCAGACCACACGCCAGACTTTGGCCGGTCTCGACTCTCGTGCCAGAGTCGCCGCGGTATCGCGCTTTAAAGAGTATATCGCCGTCATGAGACCGAGTGTGCGCGAGTTCGCACCGCACGTTGCGGACGTCGTCGTCACCTATACGGACGCGGCCGATTTGAAGGCCGTCATCCAGAGCTGTGATGCAGTTGTGTACGCATCAGGCGCTGATGACGTGAATGAACTGGCACGGAAGGGCGTGCCTTGTTTTGAGTTTAGGCACGTACCCGACCCGGTCGCGCTGGACACAGTTTTGGCCCCCAAATTGGCGTTACTGCGCCAAGGCAAGGCAACCAGATAGCGGGCACTCCACCCGTCCAAAAAGAAGTACAAGGGAAAAACATGAAGAAGTTTCTTATGGCAACCAGCGCCATCGTTGCGCTGAGCATGATGCCAGTTTCGGCGATGGCAGAAACATTGGTCGTCGGTCTTGACGTTGATGCGGGCACTCTCGACCCACGTCAAAGCCGCGACTCGTCCGCCAATCGTGTTGCTGACCTCATCTATTCGGGTCTCGTCCACATCACCCCCGGCCTAGAAGCCGTTCCTGATCTCGCAGCCGGCTGGGAAAGCCCAGACCCGCAGACAGTGATCTTCACGCTTCGCCCTGACCTTAAATTCTCAGACGGCAGCCCGCTTACCGCCGAAGACGTCGTCTACACCTTCACAACGCTTCTCGATGCAGATTTCAACGCGCCGCAGCGCGCGCTTTATGCGCCAATCAGCGCAATCGAAGCTGTTGACGCTACTACCGTAAAGTTCTCACTTTCAGCTCCATACGCTCCCCTGCTGAGCTACCTCGACATTGGTATTGTGTCCAAGGCACTGGCTGAATCCGGTCACGACCTCGCCCTCAACCCGGTTGGCGCAGGCCCAATGAAGCTCTCGAACTGGGTTCGCGGCTCGGAAATCATCCTCGAGAAGAATGAAAACTTCTGGGGCACTGCAGCAGCGTTTGACAGCGTCTCTTTTAAGGTCATTGGCGACAACTCCGCACGTGCGCAGGCTTTTGAAGCTGGCGACCTCGATGTCATTCAATCTCCCTTGCCGCCTCAGGATATTGAACGTCTGCGTGGCGACGACCGCTTCGGCAACGTCGTTATTCCGGGTCTTGGCGTGACCTACGTACACTTCAACGTCAATGATCCGCTGCTCGCAGACGTGAAAATGCGCCAAGCGTTTTCTATGCTAATCGATCAGGAGACCATCGTAAACGACATCTACCAGAAGGTAGACGAAGTCGCGACCTCGATCCTGCTTCCATCGTCGTGGGCCTATGATCCAAAGATCGTGCAGCCGGCATTTGACTTTGACGGCGCAAAAGCTCTCTTCGCGGAAGCTGGCTGGACCGACACCAACAACGATGGTTTCCTCGACAAGGACGGCGCACCGCTCGAAGTTATCCTGTCGACGCACTCGGAAGACACAAACCGCGTTCAGACCGTTGAATTCATGCAGGCCATGTTCGAACAGGCTGGCGTGAAGGCTATTGCTCAGATCACTGACTGGCCTTCGTTCTCGACCAACTATGTTCAGCAGGGCAAGCACCAGATCGCCGTCCTCGGCTGGCTCAACATTGTTGACCCCGATCGTCTCATGTTCGCACAGCTCTCGACCGGTGGCCCGACCAACTGGGGCGGCTACTCGAACGCTGAAGTCGACAAGCTGCTGCAGGACGGTCGTTCGACCCTCGACGTGGCGGGTCGTACTGCTGCCTACCAGGCTGCCGCGACCATTCTCGCTGAAGAACTGCCGTACTACATCATCTCGGCTCAGGGCTACCAGCTGTTCCACAGCAAGGACCTGCCGATTGAAGTTCAGGCAACTCCGCGCGGCAACCTTCGTGGTTTGATCGGCCTCAACGACTGAGAGCTAACGCTCTGGCTGGCGCTCCGGCGCCAGCCACTCCTCCCAATTCCAGGACTAGTGTCATGGCTTTCAATCAGCGCCTCAGCGCGGAATTTTACGCACGCGTACAACGCGACCTTCGCACCAAAATGGACCGCGAAGGACTTGACATCCTCGTTCTCGATTCCAATGACGACATCCTCTACACCACTGGCTTCACCCACTACACAACCGAACGCCCGGTGTGTGTGGTTCTGACGCAAACCTCGACCTATCTGCTGATCCCTGAGCTTGAGCGGCACCACGCCAGCTCGCAATATGATGGCGCAGAACTGGTGGTCTATTTCGAATTCCCGGGCCGCGATCCTGCCTTTGTCGTGTTGGCGCGTACCCTTGGTAATCTGACTGGCACAATCGGCCACAGTTTTGGCATGGCTAACGGCCGTGTCAGCCACATTCAGGACGCCTTTCCGAACGCGCGGACGAAAGCAACCGTTCTCGTCTCGACGCAGCGTCAGATTAAGTACGCTGAAGAACTCGTACTGCACCGCGAAGCGGCCCGCATTTCCGACAACATGGTCAATGCTGGCGCTGAGCTGATCTCAGATGCGCTGCGTACCGGCAAAACCATGCCGAGCGAAATCGAGATCGAAGGCTTCGTCATTCGCAATGCGCTCGACACTATGCAGTCTGAGCACGACGACATTATGTATGTGGCAACGCTTGCGGGTGGCCTCGTCTATTCAGGCCTGCGTTCATCTCTGCCCCACGGCATGCCATCCAAGCACCGTCCGCAGCGCGGCGAGAGCATGATCCTCTCACTTGGATGCCGCGTCGGTGGACGCGCAGCTGAGAGCGAACGCACCTTCATTCTGGGCGAGCCAAGCGCTGAGCAAGAAAAGTTCTACACACTGGCACAGACCGCTCAGGCCGTTGGCACGGCGGGCTTGGTTGCTGGCCAAACCTGTTCGACAGCCGATGATTCAGCTCTCGATTTCTATCGCGAAAACAATGTCTTCCAGTTCTGTCCTCACCGTGTTGGTCACGGCATGGGCGTGCAGTTCCACGAGCCACCGTGGGTGGAAGGCGGCGACGAGACTATTTTGCAAGCAGGTATGATCTGTTCGTCCGAGCCCGCGCTTTATGTGCCGGACCTCGGCGGCTTCCGTCTCGCCGATACGGTTCTGGTTACCGAAAACGGTCCAGAATCCCTAACACATTATCCCCGCAAGCTGGAAGAGATCATCCTCGGATGATCACTCTCCCCTCCAACTAAGGGTAGGTCGCAATGCTCGCCTACGTCATTCGCCGCATGCTGCTGCTGGTCCCGATGGCTATCGGAATGGTGGTTGTCACTTTCGGCCTCCTCCTCATTATTCCTGGCGATCCAGCTTCGGTTCTCCTTGGGCAGGATGCGACCCCCGAAGCCATTGAACACCTCCGGACTACGCTCGGATTGAACGATCCTTGGTATGTGCGTCTTTGGGACTATTTCGCTGCCCTTTTGCAGGGCGACATGGGGCGTTCAATCTTCCAGAACCAGCCCGTCAGCGAGATCATCTTTGGTCGTCTCGGCGCAACCATCGAGTTGGCTGTAGTTGCGCTACTCTTGGCAAGTCTGCTTGGAATCACACTCGGCGTACTCGCTGCAATCCGTCAGGGCTCTTGGGTTGATACCGTGACCATGCTGTTCGCGCAGCTTGGTGTGTCGATGCCCGTGTACTGGCTCGGCCTCCTGCTGATGCTGCTATTCGCCGTAACTCTCGGTTGGTTACCCTCGATTGGTCGCGGCGTACCTATGCATGAAGCGGTATGGTTGGCGCTTACCGGACAGCCGCAAGTTCTGTGGGACAGCGTTCGCCACATCGCCCTGCCCGCGCTGGCGCTTGCGGCAAACTCTGCAGCGATCATCTCGCGTCTGGTCCGCGCCTCAATGCTGGAAGTCCTGCGTGAAGATTTCGTGCGTACCGCATACGCAAAGGGTCTGCGTCGCGGTCACGTGGTTGTTCACCACGCTTTGCGTAACGCCCTGCTGCCAGTTCTTTCAGTCATCGGCCTGCGTTTTGGAGCTTTGCTCGGAGGCGCGGTTCTGACGGAATCCATCTTTGCTTGGCCCGGCCTTGGTCAGCTGACAATTGCCGCAATCTCGCAGCGAGACCTGCCCCTCATTCAGGGCATCGTCCTCACCTTCGCCATCGTGTTCGCTCTCGTGAACCTGATTGTTGACCTCCTCTACGCCGCGGTCGATCCGCGCGTACGTCTCGGATAACGACCATGCGTTTGCCTAAAGCACTCAAAAACACCTCTCTGGTCGTTGGCGCCATCATCACACTATCCATCGTCTTGCTGGCAATCTTTGCGGATTTCTTCGCAACACACGCCGTCGAGCAGATGGACATGAAGAACCGGTTTTCGACGCCGACTGCAGCGCACATTCTTGGCACCGACAATTTCGGTCGCGATCTCTGGTCGCGCCTTATTTACGGCGCGCGCATCTCGCTCACCATTGCGGTGATCTCGGTGACGGCGTCCGCTCTGATCGGCACTGTCGTTGGTCTGGTTGCTGGCTATTTCGGTGGCTGGGTCGATCAGCTTCTTATGCGCATCACCGACATTTTCCTCGGCTTCCCAGCAATCGTTTTGGCACTTGCGATCGTCGCAGTTCTCGGACCTGGCGTATTTAACGTCGCTCTCGCCATCATTGTTGTGGCGTGGACGGAATATGCCCGTGTCGTGCGTTCGACCACACTCGTCTTGCGTGAGCAGAACTATGTGCAGGCCGCCAGGGCGCTCGGCGCCGGCCCGGTTCGCATCATCTTCAAGGAAATCCTGCCCAACGCGCTCGGCCCGATCATCGTACTGGCCTCACTCGGCCTCGGCACTGCGATCATTTCGGAATCCGCGCTGAGCTTCCTCGGCTTTGGCCTGCCACCTCCAGAACCAACCTGGGGCTGGACGCTCGCCTACGGCACACGCTTTATGCGTGACGCGCCATGGCTTTCCATCATCTCGGGCCTGACCATCATGGTCACCGTGCTCGGCTTCAATCTCCTCGGCGACGGCCTGCGTGACATTCTCGATCCGCGTCAGCTGTCCCGTGGCGGCGGCAAAGCTGCCAAGTAACTAAGGAATAAAATCATGGTCAAAGCGATTAATCAGCTGCGTCCCAAGTTCACCACCAATGCCGACGGTTCGGATGCCGTGCTTTTCATCACAGAGCTCGTCGGTGAAGAAGACGGTCCAACCATTGGTATTTCGGCGTCGATCCACGGCAACGAAAATACCGGCTCGCAGGCAATTCTCGATCTCTACCGCCAACTCAAGGATATGCCGCTCAAGGGCCGTATCCTGCTGCTGCCCGTCGCGAACCCATCGGCGTTTGCCGTTAACGAACGCTATGCAACCATCGACAAGGTCGACCTAAACCGTCAGTTCCCTGGCAACCCGAACGGCACCTATTCTCAGCAGCTCGCTCACGCGATAACCAATGAGTTCCTCAACGTCATCGACGTGCATATCGACCTGCACTCGGGCACCGATCGTCCGACCGTTGACTATGTCTACATCTGGAACGACGAACGCCTGTCGCGCGCTTTCGGCTCGAAAGTTCTCTACCGTCCTGTCGAAAACAAGCAGGGTACAGTCTTTGGTGGCACCACCAAGACCGTAACCATCGACACCCGCAACATCCCAGTTGCCGTGATCGAGCTGGGCGGCGGCATTGTGGACCAGACCGGCTACGTTAAACAGACCGTTGATGGCGTGCTGAACATGCTCAAGACCACCGGCACCATCGCTGGCGAACCTTGGGAGAACCCAAAGCAGGTCGTTGTTAGCGAACTCGCTGGCGTCCGCCCGACACAGGGCGGCTTCATCGAAACTCTCGCCCCTGCGAACGGCGAAGTTATCAATGGCGGTGAGCTGCTCGGTCGCGTTGTCAGCCCATACACCTTTGAGGTGCTGGAAGAGATCAAGACCCCGTTCGAGAACGGCATCATGATCATGCAACACCTCACCCGCAACGTCGTCCAGTCCGGCGACTACGCGTATATGATCGGCAACCTCGACGGCGCCACCGATTGATAAAGGCACCCCGGTCAACCCCTAGACCGGATTAGGAGACGATGGCGATGAGCACAACGAACGCTATGCAAAAACCAGCGATTGAGGTTTCTAATCTCAATATTGAGATTAGAGGCGAGCAAGGCTCATTCGCCGTCGTTTCAGATATGAGTTTGGCGGTGCATCCGGGGGAAACCCTTTGCATCGTCGGCGAGAGCGGTTGCGGCAAGTCCATGACCGCCCTCTCCCTTCTGCGACTGCTGCCAGAAGCTGCACGTGTCGCCAGCGGCTCCATGCTGATCGACGGGAAAGACTTCCTTGGCATGAGCCAGCGCGAAGTTGAGCAGTTCCGTGGCGAAAAAATCGCAATGATTTTTCAGGAACCGCTTACCGCACTCAACCCTGTGCTACGCATTGGGGTGCAGATTGCCGAAGCCGTTCGCGCGCACCGCAAATGCACTAAGGCTGAGGCGAATAAGCGCGCTGTTGAAGTGCTCACGCTGGTGCAAATGCCAGACCCTGAACGCCGCGCGTTGCAGTTCCCGCATGAGCTTTCCGGCGGCATGCGTCAGCGGGCGATGATCGCACTGGCCCTTGCGTGCGAGCCCTCCATCATCATCGCCGACGAGCCAACCACGGCGCTAGATGTGACCATTCAGGCACAGATTTTGGGTCTGATTTCAGACCTTCAAAAGCGCCTTGGTACAGCTCAAATTCTAATCACCCACGACCTTGGCGTCGTGTCTGAAGTGGCTGACCGCGTTATCGTTATGTACGCCGGCCGCAAGGTGGAAGAAGCCTCCATTTACGATCTCTTCGACAACCCACTTCACCCCTATACCGTCGGCCTCATGGGCGCCGTTCCCGGCGCTGGCAAGTCCAGCCAAGCAGGCGACCGCCTAGCCGACATCTCCGGCACCGTTCCACCCATTTGGGACCTGCCCAAGGGCTGTGCGTTTGCGCCGCGCTGCCCGAACGCGTCCGCACGTTGCCTAGAAGAACGTCCGCCATTTGAAGAAAAACGCCCTGGCCATTGGGCCGCTTGCTGGGAGCACGATAATGCAGCCTGAAAGCACTCCCCTGCTCTCCGTTGAAAATCTGCAAGTTCACTTCCCTATTCGCGCCGGGGTTTTGCAGCGCCAAGTCGGTGCGGTGAAGGCTGTCGACGGCGTCAGCTTCGCACTCAACCGTGGTGAGACGCTTTCGCTAGTGGGTGAAAGCGGCTGCGGCAAGACTACAACCGGCCTCGCGCTGATGGGCCTCGTTACGCCTACTGGCGGCAAGGTCGAGTTTGACGGCCAAGGGATCAAGGGTTTTAACCGCAACGCTCTGAAGGCTTATCGCCGCCGGATGCAGATCGTGTTCCAGGACCCGTTCTCGTCCCTCAACCCGCGCCAGCGCGTGAAGGACATTATCCGCGCGCCGCTCGATATTCATAACGTCGGTACCAAAGAAGAGCGTGAGGCACGTGTCGCCGAACTTATGGCTCGTGTCGGCTTGCGCCCTGATCAGGCTGACAATTTCGCCCATCAGTTCTCCGGCGGACAGCGCCAGCGTATTGGTATTGCCCGCGCTCTCGCATTGAACCCTGACGTGATCGTTTGTGACGAACCGGTGTCGGCACTCGACGTTTCGGTGCAGGCGCAGATCCTCAACCTTCTCAGCGATCTGCAGCGCGATTTGGGTGTGTCCTATCTCTCGATCTCGCACGATCTCGGGGTGGTTGAATTCATCTCCCATCGCGTAGCGGTGATGTATCTGGGCAAGATCGTTGAGATTGCGCCCAAGACGACCATCTTCTCGGCGCCGCTCCACCCCTATACCGAGCTCTTGATGCGATCCGCGCCAGCACGTGATCCGCGCAAGCGCCACAGCTTCTCTGCCACCAACGACGATATTCCGAGTGCGACGCGCAAGCCGAGCGGCTGCTCGTTCCACACGCGCTGCCCCTTCGCGACCGCCCTCTGCCAAACAACCGAGCCTGAACTGACGGCCCGTGCCGACGGCCAGCAAGTCGCCTGCCATCACCGCTAAGAGAGTGTGACCATGACCACTTCATTCGTTTTCACTGGCGGTAAAATTCTCGATACGACTGAAGGCATTCTCCGCGACGACCTTGAGGTTCTCGTTGTTGGCAACACCATTGCCGAAGTCGCGCAGACCGTGTCGCGTCCAGAGATCGCTCAGGTCATCGACCTCGCGGGCAAGACCCTCATGCCCGGCATGATCGATTGCCATGTGCACGTCGTCGCCGAAAATCTCGATCTTTGGGGCAATATGATTGCCCCCTCCTCACTCTCCGCTTTGCGCTCGGCGCGCGTCATGGAAGAATCGCTGCAGCGCGGGTTCACGACGCTACGCGATCTCGGTGGCGCAGATCACGGTCTCGTCTTGGGTGTTGATCAAGGGCTGATCAACGGTCCGCGTCTCATCATCTGCGGCAAGGGGCTGACCACCACTGGCGGCCACGCCGATCTGCGTAAGCGCACTGATGATCGTCCCGGAATTATGTCCGAACGCCTCGGCTCAATGGGGCTGATCGTTGATGGCGTCGATAATGTTCGCGCGGCCTGCCGTTCGTTCATCAAGGAAGGCGCTCATTTCATCAAGGTGATGGCAAATGGCGGGGTTTCTTCGCCGAACGACCCAATCCACTCGATCCAATATTCCCGTGCGGAAATTGAAGCGATGGTCGAAGAAGCCGACAATGCTGGGCTCTATGTCTCGGCCCACGTCTACACCGACAAATCCATCCGCCGCTGCGTAGAGCTGGGCGTGCGTTCGCTCGAGCATTGCAACCTGATCGAGCCGGACACTGCCAAGCTGGCCGCAGAAAAGGGCTGCATCGCTGTTCCAACGTTGGTTGCCTACGACGCTCTTGCACTCGAGGGCGAAGCGCTGGGCCTCGGCGCAGCCGAATTTGCGAAGATCGACACTGTTCGGTCTGGCGGCCTGCGCTCGCTTGAAATCATGCGCGATGCCGGACTGCCAATGGCATTCGGCTCGGACCTCTTGGGAGAACTGCGCAAATATCACTGCATGGAATTTGAACTGCTCGCCAAGGTGCTCACGCCAGCCGAGATCATCCAATCTGCAACCCTAGTCGGCGCCAAGCTCTGCCACCTCGAAGGCAAGGCGGGCATCATCGCCGAAGGGGCCTTCGCAGACCTTATCGTCGTTGACGGCAATCCACTGTCCGACATCTCGCTTTTGCAGGGCGACGGGATGCATATGCCGGTGATTATGGCGAATGGGCGAGTGGTCAAATCTAGGCCATAACCATAGTCTTTTCGCACTCCCGTCCAGCATAAACACCTGTCCCTCGAACAAGGTTGGCGATCTAACGCGAATTTGGGCCTGTTTGTATGACAAAATGTTGAGGAAGACGACGAAATTGGCAAAGATCTGAGCGACTGGCGAGGAAGTGGAGAAAAACATTCGCCGGCCGCCGTCGCGGCACCCTTCCTCGGATAATCAAATCCAGATTGTGCTAGGCAACCTACGGGTCAGGGACAGCTTTGCGCCCTCATTTCAGACATTTGTTCAACTGCCGTCAGCTCCTAAAAGCAGACGCACTTCGCTCCATGCCAAACTCAAATTTTGCGGCATCGCGGCATAGCTGCCTAGCTGCATAGCTGCATAGCTGCATAGCTGCATAGCTGCATAGCTGCATAGCTGCATAGCTGCATAGCTGCATAGCTGCATCGATGATGTGCCGGCCCTGCCCTAGTGTCGTCAACCGCCCCCTTCTCCGACATGCAGCTGCTTCAATTTCACAAACTAAAACCCGTATTTCCGACCAGAATACCCCAGCTTAAGCTGTAAACTCGAGCGATATTCGTCGTCTTAATGAAGCGATCAGCGCAAAATTGGACGAGCTATTTGAAAAGGCCAGAGAGATTGTCCTCAGGCGAGGTAAAGAGGCCGAAGCGCTCGCAGAACGATTGATCTACGAAAGGTTAGTCACGAACATTTTTTAGCCCCAAAAACGAAAACACCGCAGCCTGGTGGACTGCGGTGTTGTTGTTTGTCGGTGCTGGAAGAAGTCTTAGGCTTCCTTGACCTGGGAGATGAGTTCGACGAGCGACTGCTTGGCGTCGCCGAAGAGCATCGAGGTCTTTTCGTCGAAGAAGAGTTCGTTCTCGACGCCGGAGAAACCCTTGCCTGGACCGCGCTTCATGGCGATGACGCTCTGGGCTTCCGAGACCTTGAGGATCGGCATGCCATAGATGGGCGAGGACGGGTTGGTGCTGGCGGCAGGGTTGACCACGTCGTTGGCTCCGATGACCAGCACCACGTCGGTTTCCGGGAACTTCTCGTTGATCTCGTCCATGTCGATCAGCTTGTCGTAAGCGACACCGGCTTCGGCGAGCAGCACGTTCATGTGGCCGGGCATGCGACCAGCGACGGGGTGGATGGCGAACTTGACGTCGCCGCCGCGCTTTTCGATGAGGTCGGCAAGTTCGCGGACCTGATGCTGGGCCTGGGAAACGGCGAGGCCGTACCCCGGGACGATGACCACGCGCTTGGCATAGGCCATGCGCAGGGCTGCGTCTTCAGCCGAGACCGGCTTCATTTCTCCGCCGGTCGAACCATCTGCGGCAGTCGCGGCTACGCTGTCCGAACCAAAGGCGCCGAACAGCACGTTGGCGAAGGAACGGTTCATGGCCTTCGACATGGCGAGCGAGAGGATGATGCCGCTGGCGCCATCGAGTGCGCCGACGATGATCAGGATGTTGTTGTCGAGCGCGAAGCCGGTCGCCACGGCGGCAAGACCTGCATAGGCGTTGAGCAGCGAGACCACCACCGGCATGTCGGCGCCACCGATCGGCAGAACGATGAGCACGCCGATGGCCAGCGAGACGACCAGCATGACGATGAACACTGGCCAGGCATCGGGCACAATGATCATCCAGACAAAGCCGATGACGGCAATGCCGAGCAGGATGAAGTTCGAGATGTTCTGGAAGGGAAAGGTGATTGGCTTCTGCGGCAACCAGCCCTGCAGCTTGCCAGCGGCCATGATCGATCCGGTGACGGTCAGGCCACCGAGCAGCACTTCGAGCGCGAGGGCCGCAACGTGGCCGCTATCGAGGTGATTGGTGGTGAAGCCGTGGTGGTATTCGCCCAGGCCCACGAGGGTTGCAGCCAGCGCACCAAAAGCGTGGCTGATAGCGATACGCTGGGGCATGGCCGTCATCGGCACGAACATGCCGAGCGGATAGCCGATGGCGGCACCGGCGAAGATGCCGACCACGATCCAGTGATATTCAACGATACGGGCGTGGAAGAGCGTTGCTACCACGGCAATGAGCATGCCGAGGGCTGCCATCTGCATGCCGCGGCGCGCCGTTTCCGGACGACCGAGGACGCGCAGCGCGTTGATGAAGAGGAATGCCGCTACAAGGTAGGCGATCTGAATAAAGGTATCGGTCATTTCGCTGCCTTATCGGCCTTCTTGTTGTCGGTCTTGAACATGGCCAGCATGCGGTCGGTGATCAGGAAGCCGCCGACGACGTTGGCCATGGCCATGGCCACGGCGATGGTGCCGAAAATGGTGCCGAGCCAGCCGTGATTGGCGCCGGCCAGAACCAGCGATGCCACGAGCGAAATGCCGGACATAGCATTGGTCGCCGCCATCAGCGGGGTGTGCAGCAGGGGCGGCACGCGGTGGATGGTCATGAGGCCGACAAAGCTGGCCAGCAGGAACACGAAGAGTTGGATGGTCGTTGTTTCGGGCATGAACCAGCCTCCGTGTTAAGCGGCTGCGCGAGCAGGCAGAGCCTGATCGCCAGCGAGGGCATCGAGAATTTCGTCGCCAGCCTGCAAATTGAGCGGGCCCGCCTTGCAGAGATGGGTCAGCAGGGTGCGCATGTTGCCGCTGTAGAGGCGGCTGGAATCGGTGGGCGCAGCGCTTGGCAGATTGGTCGGGCCGATCACGGTGACGCGGCCGTGGCGAACGATCTGGTCGGGCTTGGTGATTGTGACATTGCCACCGGTTTCGGCGGCCATGTCGATGATCACCGTGCCGGGAAGCATGGCCGCGATGGTTTCCTCATCGATGAGGATCGGCGCGACGCGACCCGGGATCTGCGCGCTGGTGATGATCAGATTGGTGCGCGACAGGGCCTCGGTGAGGGCGCGGCGCAGGCGGAACTGCTGGTCGTCGCTCTGGGCGGCAGCGTAGCCGCCAGTGCCTTCGGCCTTTGCATCCGGAACGTCGGGGAAGACAAACTCAGCGCCGAGGCTTTCAACCTGCTCGCGGGCGGCTTCGCGCACGTCAAAGCCATAGGTGACTGCGCCGAGACGGCGGGCGGTAGCGAGGGCCTGCAGACCGGCAACGCCGGCGCCGAGGGCGATCATCTTGGCCGGGCGGACGATGCCTGCGGCGGTCGTCATCATCGGCAGGAGGGTATCGAGATGGCGTGCGCCTTCGAGAACCGCTGAATAGCCGGCGATGGAGGCCTGGGACGACAGGACATCCATGCTCTGGGCGCGGGTGATGCGCGGCAGGCGCTCCATGCCGAGATGGAGGATCTGCGCCTTGGCAGCAGCATCGGCGACGGCAGCGTCGCGGCCACCAAGCGAAATCACCACCTTGCCGGGGGCAAAGCCGGCGAAATCGGGTGCGCGGACGGCCAGAACCAGATCGGCGGCGGCAATTGCCTCGGCGCGCGCAAGAATCTTGCCACCGGCAGCGCTATAGTCTTCGTCTACAAAGCCAGCATTCAGGCCAGCACCAGCCTCGACGACGATGTCGTATTGGGCGAGCTTGCCAATATCTGCTGGCACTAATGCAACGCGGCGTTCCCCTGGCAACGTTTCCGCCAGCACAGCAATGACGGCCTTATGCGTATTCTGGCCCATTAAAATTCCTCTCAACTAGCCCAGGACCGCTGAGAGCGGCCTCGCGGGCGGTCGAGGAATATGGGCGATGATGTGGCAGCAGTCAGCACCCCGCCAGCTATAAGACTTTGGTATTAGTAGATTAAAATCTGACGCTTAGGGTTTCCGGCGTTCGAAAATACGCAGAATAATCGTACTTTTAAATTATCCTCCGACGCACCCTATTTAGAACTGATGTACAAAAAGTCGCAGGTTAGCCCGATTTACTATGAAAATAACGGCCCAACTCCCATACAAGAGTTCGGTTTCATGTAAAATGTAGCATCAATGGTTTTCAAAATAGCTTCTACTTACAGTCATGCGTAACCTGAAAATCTCCACGAACTTTTGGAGATAGAAAAAGAACAACCCCGCCTAGAGTTTGGCACTGCATTTCTTTAATCCCGTCAGTTTCCGTCGTAACGACAAGCGACAGAATCCGTCCATCAGAACCCGACGCAACTGGAGCTGATGCGCGAAAAGCGTCATTGGCATTGAATCTTTTCCACCCTGCTGCGCCCGCTTCCTCGGTGGCGTCGGGCAGGGCGAGCAGATTGCTGAAGCGCGCCAGAGCCAGTCAAAGCCCTTCTAGGGCCCTTTCGAGGGCAATGATGATCACAACATGGTCGCGGTTGTTCTTCTGGGCAGGGAGCTCGAGCGCGGCCGAAACCCGCTCGAGTTTGCCCGGATCATTATCCACCAGGTCGGCAACACGTAAGGTCCGCTCGTCGGTCGTCCGTGGGGATAGGCATCGGCACCACAACACGATCAGGTGCCGCCGGAAAGACCACCAACGGCCAGTTTGTCTATGGGAGGTATTTAACTTGGCTGAAAACGAAGCGCTGGAGCCTCGGCTCTCTCGCCGACATTTCTTGGCAGCCGCAGGCGCCGAGGCTGCAGTGTCTCTGGGGCCAGTGGCGCCCCTCCTGGCCCAGGAAGTCGCTGCAACGAGCGGCTGGAACGACACTACAGATGTTATCATCTGTGGGCTCTGGTGGCGCGGCAAGTGCTGCGGCGATTCTAGCCATCGGCAATGACGCAGAGGTCATTCTGCTCGAAAAGTCCGCCACTTATGGTGGGACAACTGTCAAGTCGGGTGGCGTGTACTACGTCCCGAACAACGCTGCAATGAAAGCCGAAGGCATCGAGTACCCCGAGGATGATGCAATGCGTTTTCTCGCCCGCGGTGCTTATTAACAGCCAGTTCGCTTTCGGCCCTAACCGAGACCTAGGTATCCCGCCGAACCAATGGCTACTTTAGATCATACACCGCCCAAAGCGGACATTCAGCAAACGCCCCCATTGTGGTCATTCTGATATCGTTCAACATTTCCCGAAAGCTGCCGTTGGGCGGGATCCGCTCCACCACGTTTAGGCGCCCCTGTCTCCCAGCCGGTGGTGTGTGGCTGACGATTGTTGGGGGCGTCTAATTCGATGGATCGGCTAGTCCAAACATAGTCAACGCGCTGTCTGTTATGGACGCCTCAGCGTCGTCGCCCGCATTCGTCTTTCACAACCTGAGATACTTGGGGAAAAGATGTGCGCTCTTAGCTCCGCTATGTAGTTACAACGGAGCGCCCTATAAGATGCCGATGCATACTCCAGATTGAATATTGAATATTGAATATTGAATATTGAATATTGAATATTGAGGATTGAAGGCTGAAGATGAAGTCAAAGAAAAATAGCTCGAAACAGAAGGGCCGAACACGGCTGAAGCGCCCTCTGAGCAGCCTACAGGCTCAAATTAGAGCTGACCCATCTTCCTCCAAACTGGTCGCGAAAACTGCGAAGCAGTCGTCTCTAAGGAACCTGATTGATCTTCTTGAATGGTACATTCCGCGGTATCGCATAAAAGACAACTTGGTCTCCCTACGACCGAAGCGACCATCGCAACTGCCTGAATATGTCCAAAGTGCAGATGGTTCCCTAGGGGAGCAGATACGGTGGACCGTCGCGGCGACCAAGCTTCACATAGTGGAAATACTGCAGCACAATAAAAATCTAAATTTTACTAACACCAAAATAGAAGATTATTCATCCAGCCTAGATCAATCTCTTTCTGAAATAGAAAATGAGATGTGGAGCTTCTCGGCGATCTCTCAGCTGCTATTCGCATTCGCTGCAGTGAAAGGGTTAGAAACACAAAGGGCTTGGCTCACATCGAATGGCTACGTATCGACTCCTTCGATCTCAAATCTTATATTGTACAGCAAGGCAATCGCGTGCGAAGTTGATAGGCATCCAACAGATATTCTTGAAATATTGAATATCTCACTATACAATAACCTGCGCAACGAAAAGCTGAATCTCTTTCTATATGCAATAACGTTTAGCCCAATATTGCATAAAATGGTGTACGAACAGCTCGTGCAGATGTACGCCTACTTCCCTGTCGTTGATCAATACGAAGCGCTCATAAACGTAGCGACCTCCTCCATCGACGTTGACGCGCAAAGCATTCTTTCAGTTCATCCCGAAATTCTTGAGCTGATGGAGCAGGCAGGCGACTGGCGGTTTAAACCGGCGCAAAGACTTGTCGGCAATCCACAGAGAGGCGAGATTTCTCTTCCCATTATCCCCCCCTCAGCTTCCAGCTTTTTGAACAGCATTGGTATTGTTGATGCGCCCGCCACAGCTGCCGATCGTACGTACGACATCGCACTCGCGAATGAATTTCTTTTCCAACCACAGAGCCCAAGGGGTTATTTGGCTTCCGCCTTTTACGGGATTAAGACGGCTGAAACGTTAGAAGAAGTACAGGCTGCTATCACCCGCCGCAAGCTTGCAGCTATACATTTCGGGTGTAGCGCTGCCTCCCCTCACCCGGCCATCAAGTTGACATTTGATAGCTTGAGCACTCACCTCGGGCGCTCTGACTCTGCCTTCGAGCAGAGAGAAATTTTCCTCATCAGCAGTCTTTGCGGAATAGAAGAAGGAAGATTGCATGAGGTTCTCCTCATGCTCTATGATTTTACAAACAATGATCCTTTAGGCACATCGTATTTCCCATCTGCTCGTTTACTTCCACTGCTCACTGAAGACACTGTCAGCCACCTCGGGGAGGACCCAAGAGTCGCGGTTGCATTAGCCAGAGTAGCGGTTCATTTGGGCGAGGAAGGTGAGAACCTTGTATATCTAGCAGTCGAGCAATTTCTTACTTCTCGTGGCCTCTTGAAACCCAGCGAGTTGGCCGCGAACGACAGCTCCATTATCGATTTCCTATACGAGGCCTGCACTACAAGTTCACTGAGGCAGTCGCTCGAGTTCACCTCCAAAGAAGAAATGGAGGAAGAGCGCATCCATATTTTGTTCAATTTGGAGCAGGCAAACCCAGAGCGGGAAGATGAATATCTGTCGGAAGTTCATGACATTATTGGGCAGCAGACAATTGATGAACTGCTGAAAAGGTTTCACATTGGCAAAGTGCAGTGCGACGAGGAAGCCCTCTCCAAATGGGCAGCAGCCGATCTTTTGCCGAAGTTTAATAGGCTTAATGACTTTATCGAGGCCGGCCTTCTGCCGGTTGAAAAAAACGCTGATACCGAATTTTTGGCCTACCTAACGTCGGGCAGCGCTGAGAAATTCACGTTTGTCATACCTAGTAATGAATCTTTGGATATCGCGAAAAACATCCTCAGCGAGCTTATACAGAAGTACGCAGTAGATCCTCGTTACGGGGTAGATTCTTATCTTAGCCTGGGCATGCGGCACGGCGCTGTCGCGGAGCATCTGCGCTCACCGTTGCTGGCTGAGAATATTTTGACCCCAAAAGGTCTTACAGAGTACCCAGAAGACTGCTTTTGGAAGGACTATTACCTGCAGGATGGCTCAGACGCGTATGGCAATGCAATCGGAGCCATTCTTGCTAAATTCTCGGAGGCGTTCGACGAGAAGCTCGAGCAGGTCAAGGAAGATTTGCTACATGTACGGAGACCCGACAAGCCGCTAGGATTAGTTGTCTGTGATTGGGCTGAATCGACCGTATTATCTCTATCCTCAAGATTCGCGACAGCATCAACAATTTCAGATTTTCTCCCAGAATTTAGTGCTGTTTTCTGGGCCAATCTAGACAATAATCTAGTAGAATCGCGTAGATATATTGAAGTTGAATTGTCAAAGCAACTCAATGACCTCATCGACAATATGGAAGAGGAAGTGAGGCTAGCTACTGGCAGACCGAGGCTGTCTCCCTTTTCAGACGCGCTGATGCGCGCCCGCCAAGAACTGGCGAACTCGATAAAGGATGTTTCATCGTGGCATAATGTCGCCCGATCAACAGACGTAGAGCCGCTTGGTCTAGTGGATATAATATCCGCTGCGCAAAAGATCGTTACACGCCTTTATCCCGAGTTTCAGCCAAAGGTTCACTTTAGCGGAGATACGCAAGTCTCCCTGACGTACTCCCTCCACATCCTAATTGAGGTTTTCAAAGCACTATTTACAAATGTGTACGATCACTCTGGATGGAAATCTCCGACGATCGAGGTGACTATAACCGTGATTGGCCAAAACGCGCTTGGTGTGGACTTTACAAGTGACTGTGTCGATGTCGATAAGGCTGAGCAGGCCGCTCTAGATAACAACGAAAAGATCCGAACTGGTGAGTATGAAAAAAAGCTGCCCAAAGAAGGGGGATCTGGCCTTGCAAAAGTCGCGAGATCAACCGTGAGAGAAGGGAAGCCCAATACCATCGTAACAGTTGACCGCGAGCGTTCACGCTTCGGTGTGAGTATGATCTTCAATCTGGTAAACTATTAGAGGTCGATCATGCGAGCGTTATTCGTCGAGGACAATCCTAAAAAGCGCGAGCAACTAATCAGCTTCTATGAGGCTGAATTTCCCAGTGACGAAGTAACTCAGGCATCCGCTTTGATTCCGGGTCTCCGGCTAGCACGTGAAATCAGGCCTGAACTTGTAGTCCTAGACATGACATTGCCGAACTATTCTGTTGCGGACAGCAAGGGCTCTCCGGTTGAGCTTTTGCCATTCGCGGGCAAAGAATTTGTTATGAGAATCAATCGGATGAACATCGACGTCAAAGTCATCATCGTCTCGATGTTCGAAACTTTTGGCACGCTACCAAATCTCATTACTTTGAACAGCATAGATGCGGAGCTGCGGAACCGCTTTCCACGTGTCTATATTCGGGCGGTTCACTACAATCCATCGCAGCCTGAGTGGAAAATTGCCATTAGGGATGTCAGGCTGGATCTGGAAAAAATTGAAAATACTTATCGTTGACGACGAAAACAGCAAAGTCGTGGAAATATTCTCTGTCCTCTCTAATTCGGGAATCATCAGAGAAGATATTGTGGTGGTTACCACGGGATCGGCGGCCCTTAAGGAGCTGAGGAACGAATATTTTGATCTTCTGATTGTTGATATGTATCTGCCAAATCGTATTGGAGAGGCGCCCAGTATGTCAGGCGGTGTCGAGCTGTTGAAGCGCATCCGTCGGGGAGGAGATGTGACTCCGCCGGAGTACATTTTCGGTCTCACATCAAACTTAGAAGCGATGGAGATTTCCAAGGAAGAGTTCGCGGCCCAATCTTGGCAACTGGAGGAGGTCAGCGCGGTAAAGACAGGTTGGAAGCTAAAACTAATGGAGAAGCTTCGCTATCTAAAGGCAAGAGAAGAATATCATCTGCTTGAGGCTGGCAAGGCGTCCGAGCAGAAATCTGTGAAGTATGATCTACTTTTGGTCTGCGCCTTGCAGGAACCAGAATTGTCGGCATTGCTTAAGGTGTCCAACGGCGAATGGTCGGTTGTCTCCTTTCCCGGCGATCCCCACTTGTATTGGCATGCGGATCTAAATTCTGGCGCAACGACTATACGCGCAATCGCACTTTGCCTACCTCAAATGGGACTGGTGGCAGCTGGAGTAAGCGTTTCCAAGGCAGTGACGTTATTCAAACCTAGAGTCGTTGCTATGTCCGGCATTTGTGCTGGCCGAAAAGGCGACTGCAAGCTCGGTGATGCAATAGGGGTCAACCTGACATGGGATTATGGAAGTGGCAAGTTTACTGAGGTAGATGGATCAGTTGTATTCGAGCCTGCCCCTTTCCAAGCGCCGGCCACTGCGCGTGTGGTTGGTGTCTTGACCGAAATCCGCGCAGACGCCACGGAAATCGGCAATATTTACAGGGACAGCCCAGGTTATCGGCCCGCTTCTGTGCCAGAGTTTCATGTGGCCCCCATGGGATCCGGAGCCGCAGTTCAGAATCACAAGGAGTTCTTCTCGGGTGTGGTAACGCAACAACGTAAGATTCTGGGCGTTGATATGGAGGCGTTCGCGGTTGCTTGGGCAGCGCATGAGGCGCTCGAACCTCAGCCCCACTGGCTCGTGATCAAATCCGTCGTAGATTTTGCTGACGGCACGAAAGACAGCGAGATACAGGGTTTCGGTTCCTATTTTAGCGCTCGACTGCTTATACTTGCAATCGAGAAACTATTTGCGCAAAAACTTTGATCGCGAAGCGGGCTGCGGATCGTGGAAATGGTGCTCAGCCCCGGGATGCGCATTCAAATCTACCCATCGGCCCAGCGCAGGTGCTCTGACTAACCTGCGATAGTTCTCATGTAGTACATACGTGAGCGCGACCTAATGATGGGCCCTGGCGAGGGCTATCGCATTTCCGTCATCCTTCGGCGGTCACCGGAGGGTGCAACGTGGCCTGCGGCGAAACGGACTTAGATGGCAGACGACTGCTTTTAGGTACTAGGAGCACAATGGGGCGAGCCGTTTCTGCCCGCGACCGATCTAGCCGACGGACCCTGATGCATGGCCATGTCTGCGTTTGCAGCGTATCGCCCAAAAGCTGTCGGTCCGCTGTCGGCCCCTAATCCGCCGTAAAATGAAATGTCGGACGCTGCGTTAGTTTTAGCTCCACCTGCCCCAGCCGCTTGGCGAGTTCCGCTTCGCGCTCTTGGCTCTGGCGCAATACCAGAGCACGCGCCTCGTCCTCCTGATGGCGTTTACGAGCATGCTGATGGTGATCGAGAGGAGCGCACCCTTGCTCCCATTTGCGATGAGTGTCTCGTGCTCGGGATTGATGCCCCGAGCACGCAGGCACAGTCTCTTCGTAGACCTCCGGTCATAGGCGAAGATGTGGATTGGCTCGGCGTCCGTGATCAAACTCTCCCCGACGGCAGTGACGGTTCCATTTTCCTATCGGCATTCGAATACTCGATAGTTTCGAACGGCTCGTTGATCTCGGTGAGAAGAAGTTCAGAGAGCCGCTCGCCGGTCACCACACGTTCGAGCAGCAGAGCGTCGACAAGCTTGCCGATATCGTCGCGGCGACGGTCGACGATTTCGCAGGCTTGCTCCAGAAGCCGGTCGGTTTCGGCACTGATGCGAGCCCAAAACGTGGTGCCTTGATAATGTCGTAAGTCAGTGTTGCTTGGTGTTGTCAGTGAACCATAGAGCCCGAGCTCAAGCATCGCCGAACGCAGCATGCTGTTGACGGTCTCGAGGTCGTTAGCCGCGCCTGCGTGGGCACCACCACCCAGCACCATGTCGGCCGCGCGCCCAGCCAACATCAGCGTGGCGGTTCGCTCAACCATATCACGGGTCAGCAACGCATGATCTGGCTTGGTATGAACCCAGCCTCCTACGTCGCCGGAGCCGATGATAGAGATTTCCAGCACCGGCACGCCAAGCTCATGGGCGACAATGGCATGGCCTGCCTCGTGCAGCGCAACAGCGCGATCCATCTGCGGCGAACGCAGACTTGGCGGTGCAATTTGGGCGATAAGGTCGCTCAGTGCCAGAGCACGTTTCTGAGCTGCAGCCGTGGCGAAAGCACCCGCGCACCAACTCTCGATTTGAGCTGGGGTAGCTCCGGATGAGAGGCGCGCTAAGATGCAGATGCCCTCAGCCGTAATGCGATCGCCCAACACCTTGCGGAACATAGCCCGACGCTCATCCCCGTCAGGCAGCAGCACGCTGACGCGACGCTCGAGGCGCCCGGGGCGGATGAGGGCAGTGTCTAGCTTCCCGAAATGATTGGTGGCGGCGATCAGAAGCACTGGTCGACCGGATTTGCGCACGCGGTCGATCTCGGTGAGGACGAAGTTGATCACCGGCGTCCACCAAGAGGCGTCATCTCTCCCCATGGTCGCCCTGTTCGGCAGTGCATCGATCTCGTCAATGAGCCCCACGACCGGCCCCGTGTTTAGAGCAAGCTCGTCAAAGAACTTTCTTGCGGCGCGGATGACATCGCCAAGATGGCCACCGGATTCGGCAAACCATGCTCCGACAGAAGAGCTGTGAAATGTCCATCCGGCAGAAACCGCGAGAGCGGCAGCAACCGTGGTCTTGCCGGTTCCCGGCGGGCCCTCGAGGCAAGTATGACGCAAGGCTGCAGCGTCCAGCTCGCCATTGGCCACTTTACCCATCAGATTGACGGTGTCCTGCGCCCAGTCCGCAACAACCTTGGTCAGGGCGAGGTCTTTGAGGGAAACGGCGATGTTGGCGTCCGGCGGCGCCCTCCGCGCAGCAACAGCGCGGCGCAGGTTCGCGAGGCATTCCTGCGGCGAGAGCTTGGGACGGATTGCCGTAGTAAAATCGGTAGTCCCCAAGCCTTCAAGATCAGCTGCCGTGAGGCCATGGACGCGCTTGCCGGTGACCAAAAATATAGTTTTGCGGATGACAGCGACATTAGGCGCACCAACCTCAATGACGGCATCCGCGCCGTTCAAAGCTTCCGGGACAAGGTATCGACCCGGATCTTGGGAGATCAAAATCACGGTGCGGCCAAATTCGAGGCCAGCAAGTTTTGTGCTGTCGCGTGGTTCGGACTTGCCGCCACTCTTGGCCAGGGCGCTGACCGCTTCCACCATCATGCCCTGCCGGAACCGGCGCAGATAGCGCGCGAGTAGCTCTGCACAGGCACTATCCGCCGTTCTGATAAGGATCAGCCGTGGCGGGGATGCCATGAGACGACGCAGGCGCGGTGTGAGGACAGCGTCGAGCATGGTTTCGGCCAAGGCGTCGCTGGTGCGGAGAGGGAGTTTGGTCTCAGGGGAACTGTCGGTTGGGCAGTCATTGTCGTCATCAACCGAGGGCGCACGATTGGCGAGGTTATGAAGGGACATAAAAGGTCTCCCGGGCAGCGGCCAATGGCAGGCCGCGCCACATATAGAAGGGGATGACAGAAGGGTGAGAGGATCGCCGTGTTAGCGAAGGGGGAGCGTCAGCTCCGCATCGGCATCCGCATTGATCGGCCGCCAGCCAGCGCGCCCAAATCCCTTGGACCCGGAGACAAAGTGACTGACGGCGCTGCCCGAAGAGAACATGAGGTCGCGCATCACCACGTAGCACGAATTATCAGCGGCCGGCACGAGCAGGCCTGCGTGCTGCCAAGCTGCACGCTGGAAGGCAGCGGTACTATTGGCTGAGGCGACAGTCTCAAGGCGCACGTCCGAGCCGCGGAGCAGCACCCATGAACCATCTTCGCGCTCGGCCGCCAGAGCGGTGAGCCCGCAGTAATTGAGCTCCAACACCCGACCATCGGGCAGGTCATCGAGACGACGAGGTGCTCCGAGCCTCCCCGTTTCCGTCCGCGGGCCTGCAATTGCCGCGCGCGCTGAGCTTGCCTGAAACATGTAGCCTTCTTGACGCAAGGCCAGCGCCACTTGACCGACAAACAAAGACAACTGGTCGTAGCGCTCCGGTTTAACCACTGCGCCATCGGGCAGGCCGTTGACGACCACGAAGTCAGCATCCGCAGCCACGCGAGCCCACAGAATGCGCTCAAGGGCTTTGCCGTCATTCTCGCTCAGCCGGTCGTCGGCGTCGGTAATGGTGATGATGCGCTCAGGCATACCTTCCGGCATCTGGCGGCCGGCGGCAATCCGGGCTCCGACATTGGAGCCGTAGCCGACGTAAGCGTCGTGGCCGCGTAGCAGGATGTAGACACCGGGGCGCTGCAAATCGGCAGCACGCCCAAAGTCAGCGCGTTTCTTACCCGAACCGACGATGACCTGAGGTCGCAACTGGCCTGCCGTCACCGACGTCAAGCCGACTGGCAGGATGCTGGGTATCGTAGCCGACAGCGTGTCAATGGCGGCGTTATCCCCTCCATTGCACCCAAAGGGACCCGGTGCGCCACCAACACCGCCATGCTCACCGCCGCTCTGGCAACGCACAACAATGCTGTGTGCATCAATGATGCCAGGCGTGATCACCTGAAGAACCTTGCCGGTAATCAGAGCGAAAATCGCTCCGACCGGATCTGCATGCTCTGGCAACGCGGCGATGAGGTCGCCAATGCTGGCCGAGCCAGTGGCATCCACCACCGATAGGATCTGCACCTGAACGCCGGGCGTTACCAGCGGATGGGCAACCAGTCCGGGATGCACGGAAACGGCATCCTTCGGCACAAGATTGTCGATGGCATAGGAATGGGGGTTGCGCGCAGCCGCACGGCCGCTAGAAGTGGCTTTAGCCATGATTTTACTGCCTCCAGCAGTATGTCTGTGGTCAGGTCGACGGCGGGTTTGCAGACCTTCCGTCGGCCGCTCTTTTGCAGAGAGCGGTTCCAACCAATCGTTGCCGGGAATCGGCACCGTTCTGTGAGACTACCGGATCATTGTCGCCGGCGTCTATACTGGATCGCAAACTTGGTTAGTTCCTGCTAACGCTCCGAGAAATTGCCGTCGAACGCGACCTGGCGCTGTCGCAGAGGCCAGATTTCCGGATGAGCCGAAGCTCAAAAACCACCCGCTGGATCCCGCCCCTGTTGTCATTTTCGACAGTTGGCACTGGCGCGATGATCATGGACTGAGTGTCGCGCCATCTATGCCGAGGTATCTGAACGGATCAGAAGCGAGGACCGTAACCAGCATCGGCGACCTTACGTTCCCGGACACGCTGGACCATCTGGGGTGACGGCTTTGCGGTGTTATCGACTTTCCAAGCCTTGCCCTTGGGCGCGTAATGCTTTTGCGCTGTATAGATGCTGACGTGTCCAGCAAAAGCGGCGACCTGCTCATCCGAAGAGGTCGATTTTTTGTTGGCAATCGCCTGATGGCGCGTTGTGTAGAGCGAAAAGACAGGGACCTGAAGGCTCATGCAAGCGCGGCGCAAGCGGCCCCCAAGCCGATCGATGAGCGCGGCCACATCGCCCTTCGCCGCCACTTCAATTTCCGCGATGAGGGTTTTGAGGTTCTGCACTTGCTCGACTGGAAGCCCGGCCAATCCCAGTTCTCGCGTCTCACCGAGGGAGCGGCCGTTGGTCGCCTTGGCACACGGCACGACGAGATAGAATTCCTCAACCTTCGCGCCGTGGTACTCACACGGACGCAGTCCGAATGTGACGTTTTGCACGAGGAGGCGCACGAGCAGGCGATCGTCTTTGCGGCCGCGACGGCGTAGCTTGCTACAAACCAAGCTCAGAACCTGCGTCGGTACTGATTTCGCTTTTTTGGCAGACGTACGTTTTTCGGCATTTTTCGGACGAGGGATAGGCCGGTCCGCCAATCGCCTCCGACACGCCTGCGCTACCTCGACCGTGATACGGCGATATCCTTCGAAGTAGTCAATCGCAAAACTCAGCGCCGCGGCATAATTGCGAATAGTGGCGGGAGCGAATTCTCCATCCGCCGAACAGAAGCAATCCACGATCTCAAAAAGCGTCGCTTCGCGACCAATCGCCTTTCTGGCACGTCGCTTTAGGGTCAACAGACGTTTGCGATACAGCACCTCCGTCGACACCTCGCGTGTTACCTCAAACCCCAGACCGTCAACCCGATTTTCCATGTCCATTTGCCCGTTACTCGTCGGAATTTTCCGTCGAGCCGACACTGCGTCACGGTTTGGCAAGGAACAAATTGGCGACAAGAAAGACGTGTCGGAAACGCGTTGTACGTGCCGGAGAACCCCTTTTAGAACGACAATAGGTGTGTGGGAAAAGTGTTACTTGATGCGGATTTGGTGTTACCAACCGCGCGGCACTACTCCAACGCTTTCGCCAATCGAAGCGGATATTGTCGAACCAAGAGAGTTCTTCGGCGGTTCGGAGCGGAAGGCTATATCGGGCAAAAGCGTTCTTACCGCGAGCCTTACTAGGCGAATTCTCTATTCCCTGAGCAGACGCAATCCAAGATCTCAAACAGCATCATTTCTCGACCAATCGCCGTCCTGGCATGACGCAATAGAGTCATCAGACGTTGCCACACACCGCCTCCGCGCCATACCTCACGCGTCACCTCCCCCAAACCGTCGACCCGACTTTCCATGCCGATTTACCCGTTACTCGTCGGAATTTTCGGTCGAACCGGCACTGCGTCACGGTTGGCACGGACCAAATTTGCGACCAAGAATGAGGTGCCGATAACGCGTCGTGCGTGCCGGAGAACCATTTCTAGAACGACGATAGGTTTGCGGGAAAAGTGTTACTTGATGCGGATTTGGTGTTACCAACCGCGCAGTGCTACTTCGTCATCTTGGCTAATCGAAGCGGATCTTGTCGAACCAGGCGAGCTCTTCGGCGGTTGGGAGCGGAGAGCCATATCGGGCCGAGACGTGTTTACCGCGAGCCTTACTCTGCGCATTGTCGTCACTGCCCTGCCCCTGTTCGTGACCCATAAACAGATTTCGGACAGCAAGTGGGATCCCCGCATCATCACAACGCTTCGCGAAAGTGTGGCGAGCGCTATAGGCGACAATGCGCCGATCCGGCGTTATGCCGCGCACCAATCGGTTCGCACGCTTTGAGAGTGCTGAGGAGCTGTTGCCGTATTGGTCAGCGGTCTCGTCAGGGAAAAGGCGTGCATTGGGTCCATCCTCCTTGCGGCGCCTGGCTATGAGGTCCAGCAGACCATCATTGAGAAGCTCCCGCGCCACCGGAAAGATACGGCGCGCTGAATTGGATTTTAGTTGCAGCTGAGCGCGCCGTAGGGCGTGGTGCTCGTCGCCATCGAAATCAAAATGCAGCAAGTCCACGCACAACCGACCGTGTAACTCACGAAAGTCCGATACGCAGAGCTGCGTGAATTCGTGCAATCGCAGGCCCTGCCGGCACGTGAAACGCGGCCACCAATAGTCTGCGGACATTTTCGGCTTCTTGCTGGTCAGCCGGTAGATTGCGTGTTCGATTTCGGGCGTGAAGGGTAGACGAACTTCGACGTCCAGAAGATCCTCTCCATCCGCCTCTTGTTCGGACTGGACATTGGCAACGGGATTACTCTCGAGGTACCCCTTCCGGATCAGGTAGTCGAATATGCCGCGTATCGTGCTCAGATATTTGGCATCGACAGTTGTGGAGCTGATCGGCGGCAGCGGAAATGCACGCTTGGCGTTCAGAGCGATGGCCTTCACCGGATCATCGGTCTTGAGATGCTTGATAGCATCAACGGGCATTTGGTCGATCAAATCCCGATACCGCAGCATGTCCTCCTTTTTGTACTGAAAGACCGGCTTGTCGCCCATGGTGGCAATAAAGATTTGCAGCTTCGTGCGGATTTCAGCCAGATATTTCGGGGACCTCCGCTTCCTGAGCAGATCTGCAAAATGTCCTTCAATATGCGCTGTTAATGGCTTTTTCGCTTCAGGATGGAGTGTCCCCAGCCGCATCGCTTCCGCAACTGCCAGCGCCAGTGCCTCTGGCGTCTGGTTACTAATGGCCGGCACAGGAGACGCTGCTCGCGCAGAACCCGTTGAGAATGCGAAAGATGAGGGAGCCATATCGGCAGGCTTTTGACCGTCGATCACACACTGCGTGGGAGCCGGTGCAGCCACCGCAGCATCAATGGTGTCGTGCCCGACCTTGCCAACGGACGCCTCATCGTTGATCCCGGCATTCAGGCTGTCGAGAAGCATGCGATATTTGGCGCGCTCTGCCCAGGCCCGGCTGTCGCGGTCAAAGTCGTCCATCACACGGCCCAGGACGACATTCAACGCATCGCGTGCGCCCGGCTTGAGCCCAGCGTCGCGGAGTATCGCGAAAGCCTCTTCAACCAGCAAAACCAGTGTCCACGCTCTTTGCCGGGCCACCCGCTTATTGCACGTACGCAATGACCTGCGGATGTCCGTGTTGCCAAGGCGATCGATCAGGTCAACCGGAACCGAGCGACGGAACCAGTAGACCGGACCTCGCCGGTGAACAAAGGATGAAATGGAACTTGGCAAGGAACAAACACTCCCGTCACTGTGACGGGATGCTGTGACAGAATCCGTATTTTGATTCGGATTCAACTCTAGCAATATCAATGGCTTAGAAGTGGCGGAGAGGAAGGGATTCGAACCCTCGAGACCGTTCCCGATCTGCACCCTTAGCAGGGGTGTGCCTTCGACCACTCGGCCACCTCTCCACACACGGGGAGATACAGGGCTTCGGCGTTGTCTGGCAAGGGATTTATCGCCCCATTTGGGTTTTTCCCCATCGAGTGCCTCGATTGCTGTGTTTTTGGCATTTATGGGCCGATGTTTGGCATTGTGCCGGCATTGTTTAGCCTCCTGCGGGGCAAATCAGTGTCAGTTAGGGGCCAAATTTGGCGTCGCACAGCGACACTTGAGTATTCGCCCCTCCCGGAGCTGGGAGGGGCATTTTATTAGCGGCGGAAGATCTGCATCTGCGGATTGCCATTGCCGCGCTGCGAAATGGAAAATCCGTGCTCGTCGAGCGTTGCGGTCACGCGATGGCGCAGGACCGCGAACATGAAAGTGGGCGTGACATTGACCGGTTCGTCAAATTGGATGGCCACGGTATAGCTCTGCATATTACCAGACATCTGGACGCCGATGATCTGGCCGGAAAAAACCTGCTCCAGATAAAGCCCTTTGACCCGCTCGCCGACCTGATAGGGAGCGATCGCGCGTTCTGGCAGCGCCGCCCGAGCGGTGTTCCAATCGCGGAAGCCATGCTTTTGCGCGATTTGTTCCAAAGCCGCACTGTGGCTGAGCGTCTGCCCCATCCGAGCCAAGCTGTCGCGCAGGTCTTTGGCTTCAGATTTCAGAGTGGTGGCGGTCGGGGTATCAAGTGAATACGACATTTCGGTCTCTCCAATGAGAGGCGACTGTGTTCATGGGAGCCCGCATTGCCATGATGCGCCTTGGGAGTGTTCCGAAGCGGATCGTGTATCACGCTGACTTCACCATAGGCCAAAGGCCCGCGAGCGGCAGGGGCAGCACCCTGTCGCGTAAATGGTGCGACGCCGCGCGGAAGTCAAGAGCAGGTCCAACCGAGGCAAATTGGGGTGGACGGAGGCTGCCAAACCTCTAGTGTTTAGCAAAGCGCCAAGCGCTTGGGGGACTTATGACTGAAATCATTTTGCTGTTGGCCGGTTTTCTCGGCGGTGCCGTGAACTCTCTGGCGGGCGGCGGCTCGTTTATTGTGTTTCCGGCGCTTTTGTTTGTCGGCGTACCGCCGGTTTTAGCCAATGCCTCCAACACTTATGCGGCCCTGCCCGGCTATGCCAGCGGCGTAGCGGGCTATTGGCAGTCCATGAAGATGTATCGGGGGCAAATGCTGTCCTTCGGCATTGTCGCGATCATCGGTGGGTATATCGGCGCGGAACTGCTTCTCGTCGTCAGTGACGCACAGTTTGAGTTGGTCGTGCCTTGGCTGATGAGTTTTGCGGTCGCGCTCTTTGCCTTTGGCAATCAGCTCAACGCCTTTATCAAGGCGCGGTCCAGCGGAACAAGCCGCATGGCAAAGCTCGGCGCGGCGCTAATCCTGCTGCTGATGGGCGGCGTTTGTGTCTACGGGGGCTTCTTTAATGCTGGCCTAGGCATTCTGCTTTTGGCAGCTTTAGCCATGGCCGGGCTGACCAATATTCACGCGATGAATGGGCTAAAACTCTACATCTCGACGCTGGTGGCGCTCGTCGCCGTGATCCGCTTTGCGCTCAATGGCTCGATTGATTGGTATCATGGCTCCATCGCGCTGATTGGCGTCACCACGGGCGGCTATCTCGGCGCGCGTATGGCTCAACACATCCCCGGCCAATGGATCCGCATAGGGGTCATTGTCTATGGGATGTTTATGACGGCGTATTTCTTCTGGGCGGCTTATGGATGAGATTTTGGGGCGCTAGCCCCCCACCCCGGCCCTCCCCTCAAGGGGGACGGAGAAGAAGGAGTTCTCGGCGAAATAGTAAGGCCCCCTCACCCGGCCTCAACACCGTCATTGCCCGACTAGATCGGGCAATCCAGTTCTTTTTGATGCCGGTCTGGATCACCCGATCAAGTCGGGTGATGACGAGGGGGAGAGCGGTGAAACACACGTCGCGCGAGTGAGTCCCCCACCCCGGCCCTCCCCTCAGGGGGGAGGGAGAGGTGGAGGGAGACTACTGAGCTCGCTTCAGCCACACAGCGGCGTCGTGGAAGGGGACACCGCCGAAGGGGGCGGCGGGGATGGCGCTGGTGAGAACGTTGATCCCTTTACCACCACGATGGGATTTGTTGCGGTGCAGACCTTCGGCAATCAGCACCCCCGTTGAAAGCCCGGTGTGGATACGCGCAGTCAGTTCAACCTCGCCACGATCATTGCCAAGAAGGACGGCATCGCCATCGGCAATGCCAAGCCGCTCGGCGTCCTGAGGATGGACGAAGACCGAAGGCTCGCCTTCGCGTTTGAGACTGCCCGGCGTTTGGTTGAACGAGGAATTGAGGAAGGTGCGCGCTGGGCTTGTCGCCAGCTTAAAGGGTAGCGCCTCGGTGACGACTTCGTTCACCGCCCAATGATCGGCGAACTTCGGCATGATGGCGGGATCGCACACCCAACGATAGCCCTTGCGATCGGCGACCTCCTGCCAATTGGGCGCAAACCGGTAGCGTCCGTCTTCCCAATTAAACCCCTTAGCGAAGCGGGCAACATCGTCAGGCCGCTCACGATCGACATAGCCCGTTTCTTCCACCTCTTCCAAAGCCGGATAGCCGGAGCGGGCAAAGGTGTCAGCGACGACTTCCCGATCCTTGGTGAAGAACACCGGATCGGTTTCGCCGAGGCGAATGGCGAGGGCGTTGATCAGCTCGTGGTTCGACCAGCATTCGCCGGGGCGATCCACCACGGCTGGGCCATAGAGCACACGCGTATGGCCGCCACGAGTGTAATAGTCGTTGTGCTCGAGGAACATTGTGGCGGGCAGGACGATGTCCGCCAGTTCAGCGGTTTCAGTCAGAAATTGCTCATGCACGACGAGGAAGAGATCGTCGCGCATAAATCCTTCGCGCACGCGGTTCTGCTCAGGGCAGACCGAGGCGGGATTGGTGTTTTGAACGATCATCGCCCGTACTGGCCCACCGCCCTGCAAGGCGTTCGCGTCGCCCGTCAGGATCGGCCCGACCTCGGACATGTCCAAGGCGCGCGGCGCGCCCTTTTGCAGGAACGTGCCTTCGAGACGCGATTTATCCAGCCCCCAGGTCCCGGAGTTGGAGTGAAACGCGCCACCGCCGCGATATTGCCAAGCGCCGGTCATCGCCGGAATGGAGAGCGCGGCGTGCACCGAGGTCGCGCCATTGCGCTGGCGCGAGAAGCCATAACCGAGGCGGAAGAAGCTTTTCTTGTTCTCACCGACCAAACGGGCAAAGGCTTCGATTTCATCGACACTTAGGCCGGTAATTTCAGACGCCCATTGCGGGGTACGCGCTTGCAGATGTGATTCAAACTCTGGCGAGAAGTCCGTGTATTTACGCATATAATCCCGATCCGCGAGATTATCGCGGAGGAGGATATGCATCGTCGCGACGGCCAGTGCCCCATCGGTCCCCGGACGCAGGATGAGCGCCAGATCGGCCTGATCCATGGTCGTCGTGCGGTAGATATCGATGACCACGATTTTAGCGCCACGGGATTTGCGCGCGCGGGTGGCGTGGGTCATAACGTTGATCTGGGTGTTGACCGCATTGGTACCCCAGATCACCACGCAGTCGCTCTCTGCCATTTGCTCGGGATTGACCCCGCCGAGCAGGCCCGTGCCAGCGATATAGCCCGGCCACGATAGGCCTGTGCAGATGGTGTCATATTGGTGCGAATAGCCACGGGTGGCGCGCAGGCGCTCGATCCCGTCGCGCTGCACATGTCCCATCGTGCCCGCATAGAAATAGGGCCAGATGGCCTCGGCCCCATGCTCGGTTTCGATGGCGAGAAAGCGGGTCGCAATTTCGTCGAGCGCTTCATCCCAAGTGATGCGCTCCCACTGCCCTGCCCCCTTGGGGCCGACACGACGCATCGGATGGGTTAGGCGTTCAGCGTGATGAATACGCTCGGCATAACGCGCCACTTTCTCGCAAATCACACCGGCTGTGTATGGGTCGTCCTTAGCCCCGCGCACGCGTCCCACCTTGCCATCAGGCAAAATATCGACGTCGAGCGCGCAGACCGACGGGCAGTCATGCGGGCATACAGAGCGGATGGTGCGGCTGGGGGCTTGTGCGTTCATAGGCGAAAACTACCCCCAAGGCCTAACCCGAGCAAACGCAGAATTGCGATAGCTCGGATCAATCCCGTTGATGAATTAGAGACCGAAAGCGCTTGTGGCGGTTTCCGAATTGCGCCGCGCACGCATGGCGGCGTGGCTCACCAGCTGCGCTGCGCCAGCGTGAAACTGAGAAAAGGTGATGGCGCCGGTCGAAGCGACCACTGTAACGCCACGCCAATTGGGCATGACTTTGTGCACCTTGCTCCATTCGATTGTGGTGGTTCGCCCCAAGGCCGAGCGATGCACCAGACGGCGGTGATCCCAACGGGTGTTGGTAAAGAGGCCGGCCAGCCCGATACCGGCAGCCCCGACCAGCAATAAGAACGCGGCCAGATAGGTGGCAAAGACTTCCAGCAGATCGGCACTATGTCCCAAGGTGATCACACCCAATAGCAGCACCATCGACAAAGCCGCAGCGCCGTAACAGGCAAAATATTCGACCAGCGAGGGCCGCAATTCGCTCCAGCCGTCCTCTGTCGCAAGGGCGACCTCAGGCTGCATCAATCGCAATGCGAGGAAGGCGGCATAGCCGAAGGCAACAACACCCGCTGCTCGTGAAAGAGGCAACTGACTGAACGCCGGCACATATTTGAGGGCGATCAAGACAGTAATAATAACGAGCGGCAGAGCCACTTCTTGCCAACGCAAAGGCACGCTTTTGTCTCCAGAAATAGGCCGCGACGCAAACGGCAATAATTTCGCCTACATCGCAGTAGGAAACTTGTTTTGGCTATTCACAATTTTGCGGCTCGCAGGAATGTCAGCACTTCTTGCTGGGGGTGTGTCTCGCAGCCCTCACAGAATTGACCTGATCAATTGAGCCCAATCAGGCCTATTGAGAGACTTGCTTTCTCCATCATCACTCAGTTTGATTTCAGAAATTGTCGTTTTTCATTAGACGGAAACGATTTACCCCCTTACCCGTCCTCCTGCCGTTTGGGAGGAAACAATGGGGCATTCAGTCCGCATGCCGGTGACGCCGATGCTGGGAACATCCATGTTCTTTTCCGGCATCACCTATGCGGCCACCGCTCCCTATGCGTCGCTAGTTGGCGTCGACGCACTGGGCATGGCACCAAGCGTTTTCGCAACGGTGATGGCCATTGGTTCGTTGATCGGCCTGATCAGTGCTGTCGGGCTGGGGCTGCTCTCGGACCGGATCAAAGATCGCCGCTGGCTTGTCATTCTGACGGCCTTTGCGGGCATGACAGGCCACGCACTGATATTCTGGGGTCAATCGCCCCTCACCTTCATCATCGCCACGGCCGTGATCATGCCTTTGGGCTTGGGGTGTTTTTCCCAATGCCTAGGCTTTATGCGCGTTTACTTCGTGCACCATCGGCCGGACAGGGCCGACTTCATCATGACCATTATGCGCATGATGTTCACTCTGGCCTGGGTGATCGTCCCCCCGCTGGTGGGATGGATTGCTTCGGCCTACAGCGTTTTTCTGGTCTATCTGCTCTCTTCGCTGAGCTATTTGGCCATTGGCGCCATATTCCTCGTCTTGCTGCGGAACCGCGACACGGCGGTGCAATCGCCACGCATCGAAAGAGCGGAAGGGGCATCATTGCTCTCAACCTTTGCGATCGAGCGACCCAAGATTTTTGGCCTCTGTTCAATCGTCCTGATGTGGACCGGCGCGCGGACGGCGAGCTACATCGTGCCGCTTTTTATCGTCAAAGAACTGGGCGGCACGCTTGCCAATGTGGGAATTTATTCTGGCATCAATGCTGCGATTGAAGCGCCGAGCATGTTTGCCATTGCGTGGCTGACCACCAAGGTCAGCAAGGAAACGCTGCTTGCAATTGCCGGCCTGTGCCTCGCGGTGTTTCTCGCCAGCGTGAGCCTCGCGCCCTCCATCCTTGTGATCTACTGCCTGCTCGTCATTAACGCTGTCGGCGTCGCGCTCATCCAGACACAGAACATCGCCTATGCGCAGGATGCGATTAAGGGGCGCGTTGGGTTGTCCACCTCGCTGATCGACCTAATGGGGATCGCGACAAACCTTCTATCGGCTGCAGCATTCGCTGTGCTGATGGGTTTGAACGACTACCGCCTCGCCATCGCTTGTGCGGCCGGTTTCTCCCTCATTGGGGCGCTCTCTATGGCGGGTAGCAATTTCAAACGCCTTGGCCGCCTCCGTTCGGCCTAGGCCGATCATCATCCGAGATGGCTCAAATTAGCGTTTTTCATTAGACGAAATCGATTTAACCCCTTACCCCTTTGCCGCCTTGAGGGAGGACATTATGGCTAGAACGCTTCGAATGCCGGTTACACCAATGCTGGCCACGTCGATGTTCTTTTCGGGCATCACCTATGCGGCGACCATCCCCTATGCCTCGCTCGTGGGGGTCGACACGCTGGGCATGAGCCCCGGAGTGTTTGCAACCATCATGGCCATCGGCGGGGTCGTCGGCACATTGGTGTCACTGTTTCTGGGCTATATTTCCGACAAGATCAAAGATCGACGTGGTCTGCTGCTTTTGTCGACCCTTGCCGGGGTTGCAGCCAATTTCACGGTCTATGCCGTTCCCACCCAATTCGGCTTTGCCTTTTCGGCCATAGTGCTCATGCCGCTGGCGGGCGCGAGTTTTTCGCAGTGCTTTGCCTATATCCGCGTCTTTTACGCCAAGAACGCGCCCGCTCGGGCAGACTTCATGGTCACGACGCTGCGCTCGGTGTTTACGGCGGCCTGGGTGATCGTCCCACCGCTTGCGGGCTGGGTGGCGGCTGAGTTTTCGATCTTCAACGTCTACCTCATGGCCGCTTTGGCTTATGTGGTCATTGGAGCAATTTTCGCGCTGATGATGGTTGATCCGACCACCGCGGTCCAAATGCCACCGCCGGTCCGGGCTGAAGGCGCGTCGCTGCTGTCCACCTTCGCACTGCCCCTCAGCACCCTCGGGGGGCTGATCAGCCTTGCCGTGATGACCGCCGCAGCGCGCATTCTCACCTTCACGGTGCCCCTGCTCATTGTCACCAATCTGGGTGGCTCTCTGCCAGACGTGGGTTTTTACGCCGCCATTACCGCAGCGATTGAGGTTCCGAGCCTGCTGATCTGGGGCTGGCTGGGCATGCGCTTTACCAAAGAGATCCTGCTCGCCAGCGCGGGCGTTATCCTCGCGCTGTTTATGCTGAGCGCGGCGATGAGCCAGTCGCTGCCGATGCTGTATTGGCTGCTCATCCTCAATGGCTTTGCGACTGCAGCACTGATGGGGCTCAATATTTCCTATGTTCAGGAAGCCATCAAAGGCCGTGTCGGGCTTTCGACCTCGCTGCTCGATGTCATCGCCATTTCCGCCAATCTGATGGGTGCGACGGCTTTCGGGGTGCTGACCAGCGGCGGCGACTATCGTTTTGCGCTGATGGTCGGTGCGGGCGTGGCGGTTCTCGGCGTGGTCATTATGGTCGGGGCAAATGTGAAGCGGCTGCGGCTTTTGCCGGTGAATGAGGGATAGCGCGCGGAGTACCCCACCCCGGTCCTCCCCTCAAGGGGGAGGGAGAAGGAAGGGTGCTGAGATACAAGCATACGCCGAATAGCTCCCCATCCCCACAAACAAAAGAGCCGGAGGTTTCCCCCCGGCTCTTTTAAAACTCTGCGCTCTTATTCAGTGCGCTTCTTCTTGTGGTCCTTGACCTTAGGCTTCTTCACGAAGAAATCGCCTTCAGTTGCTGGCTTGGACCAAGCTGGCTTGCCTTTGTCCTTGTCGAACTTTGGCTTGTCAGCGCGAGGACGTTCAGCGCGTGGCTTGTCGTCCCAGGTCTTTGGCTTGTCGTCCCAGCTCTTGGCTGGACGCTCACCACCGCCGAAGTCGTCAGAACGTGCCTTCTTTGGGTAACGTGCCTTACGGTCTTCGCGTGGCGCCATCGGATCGTAGCTCGATGGGCCGGTTGGACGACGGTTGCCCTGCGGACGCTCGCTGGAGCGCGCTGCTGGAGCTTCGGTCTCGGAGATGTAGACACCCTTTTCGAGCGTGCCGCCCTTGCCGACAGCCTTCTTGAAGGCGTCAACCTTGTCAGCAGCAACTTCAAAAACGGTTTCCGTTTCAAAGATGCGGATCGAGCCGACGGCAGATTTGCCAACGCCACCAGCCTTACAGATCATTGGCAACAACCAACGTGGCTCAGCGCGCTGCTTGCGACCAACCGAGACCTTGAACCATGCGCCGCCATTGAAGGCGTCACGCGATGGACGTTCGCGGGAGTTGAAGTCGTCGCCCGAGGATGGGCTTACATCTTCTGGAACCGGACGTGCTGCCAGCTGCAGACGGATGTATGCCGCCGCGATGGCTTCTGGCGCATGACGCTCCAGCAGTTCTGCCACCAATGGTGCTTCATCTTCCGAGGCCGCATTGCTCAGCATTTCTGCCGAGAGCATCTGCTCGCGATAGCGCGCATCGATCTCGTCTGCGGTCGGCGGGTTGATGTTTTCTGGGTCGATCTTTGCGCCCCGCAGGATCGACAGCGCAACGCGCTTGCGGTGTGCAGGAGCGATAACAACGCAGGTGCCCTTGCGGCCCGCACGACCGGTACGGCCCGAACGGTGCAACAGGGTTTCCGAGTTCATCGGCAGATCAGCGTGGATCACGAGATCGAGGCCTGGAAGGTCGATACCGCGAGCCGCAACGTCGGTTGCAACGCAGATACGAGCGCGACCATCGCGCATCGACTGCAGCGCATTGGTGCGTTCAGCCTGCGACAGTTCACCCGAGAGGGTCACAACAGCGAAGCCACGGTTGGCAAGACGAGCCGAGAGGTGCTTAACCGCTTCACGGGTCGAGGCGAACACGATGGTGTTGGTGCTTTCGTACCAAAGCAGCGTGTTGATGACCGCGTTTTCGCGTTCGGAAGCGGAAACCGACATCAGCTTGTATTCGATGTCAGCGTGCTGCTGGCCCGAGCTGGTGGCGGTGATGCGCAGTGCGTTCTTCTGGAAGGTCTTGGCCAGTTCAGCAATCTGCTTAGGAACAGTTGCCGAGAACAGCAGGGTGCGACGGTCTTCCGGAGCAGCGTCGAGAATGAACTCAAGGTCTTCGCGGAAACCGAGGTCGAGCATTTCGTCTGCTTCGTCGAGCACAACGGCACGCAGCTGGCTCATGTCGAGCGCGCCACGGGTGATGTGGTCACGCAGACGACCCGGTGTACCCACAACGATGTGAGCACCACGATCGAGCACACGACGTTCGGCGCGCTGATCCATGCCGCCGACGCCAGCAGCGGTAACCGCGCCAGTTTCAGCATAGAGCCAGGTCAATTCGCGCTGAACCTGCATAGCAAGTTCACGGGTCGGAGCAATGCAGAGGGCGAGCGGTGCGCCCGGAGGCGGCAGACGGTCGTCTTCGCCGAGAAGGGTTGGCGCAATCGCCATACCAAAGGCCACGGTCTTACCGGAGCCGGTCTGTGCGGACACGAGCAGGTCGCGTCCTTCGGTGTTGTCCTCGATCATCGCAGCCTGCACAGGAGTGAGGCTGTCGTAGCCCTTTGCGGTCAGCGCGCGGGCGATTGGAGCGAGGATGTTTTCAGGCAGGGTCATCACGTTCTTTCATGCGATGCAGCATGCTTGGCGGTTGCCGGTTCCGACAAAGAAGGAACGGATGACCAATAAAGCTTCTGCATAATTTGGGTTCCACAGGGGGCTAGGGAACCCGGAGGTTTGTTGTCTATAGCACAAACAAGCAAAAAGGCCGCCTCTAGCGGGCAGCCCCATGAGTCTCTCAGTAACGAGGACTGGAGCAAAATACCAGAGACAGGTTGCCCCACAGGCATGGTGCGTCACTATGGACCGTGCGACAGAGGGGCATTTAAAGGGAAAGGGCGAACCGTTTTGGCCCGCCCTTCCAATCTCTAGAGCTTATCCCGTTATCGGAATGAGCTCTGTCATCGGCACTTAGCCAACGATTTCTGCGTCGGTGAAGAAGTACTTGATTTCTTCAGCAGCGGTTTCTGGAGCGTCCGAACCGTGTACGGAGTTTTCGCCGATCGAAAGAGCGAATTCCTTACGGATGGTGCCTTCAGCAGCCTGTGCTGGGTTGGTCGCGCCCATGACTTCACGGTTCTTGAGGATTGCGCCTTCGCCTTCCAGAACCTGAACAACAACCGGCGAAGCCGACATCTGTTCTACGAGTTCACCGTAGAATGGACGTTCCTTGTGAACTGCGTAGAAGCCTTCGGCCTGTTCGCGGGTCATGTGGATCTTCTTCATCGCAACAATGCGAAGGCCAGCGTCTTCGAACTTGGCAGCGATCTTGCCGATGAGGTTACGACGGACGGCATCTGGCTTGATGATGGAGAAAGTACGTTCGAGCGCCATGGCGGTCAAATCCTGTTGCGTGGAGAAAGGTGGGGCCTTTTAGCGGAGCCTTGTTACAGGCGCAAGACGGTGTGCGCGCTCGGATGAGACTTCATCGCCGAGCACACACAAAAAGTGACAGCCCGGCCCCGCGAGCCGGTCTGCCATTTCCCTTAGCGGTCGATGGTGACCACTTCACTGCCCAAAACCTTGCCGTCGGCACTGGTCAGGGTGACATTGAGCTGGGTGATCGTCTCATCCGCTTCAATGACATAGGTCACATCGCCTTCTTTATCGCGGGTTGTGCAGTTTGGGCTTTCGCCAGAAACGGCCAGTTGCACTTCAAGCACGCCATTGGTCAGCGCACCCAGAGTTGGCACACCGATCTGGTCACACCCGCCATTCTTATATTCGATGACGAACTCGACCTGCGTAGCATTGACGCGTTCGGCATCAATGTCCGCAAAGCGCAGCGCATTGGCCGCTTCCTGCGCAAAGACAGGCGTTGCCAGTGCAGTTGCAGCGACGAGGGCTAGAGCTAGAGTGGTCTTCATCATGGTTCGGTCCTCTTCGGAGTTGGTCCTCGTCAATGGCCAAGCGATGATTTCGCTCCCCCTCTTGTCCCATGATATTCGCCCAGCGGTTGCCAACGCAGCGCTTAGCCCCTAATCCAGCACCAATCATTTTTTCTAAAGCGCCGGTGCAAGCTGGCGCTGACTAGCGGATCGACTTGGCCCATGCTGACCATCAACAATCTGACCTACCGCATCCAAGGGCGCGAGCTCTTTGAAGATGCGTCGCTGGTTCTGCCCGATGGTGCCAAAGTTGGGTTCGTGGGCAAGAACGGCACTGGTAAAACCACGCTGTTCCATATCATTCAGGGTCACATCAACGCTGATGCCGGCTCGTATGAGATCAACAAAAAAGCCAAGCTTGGCGCCGTAGCGCAGGAAGCCCCTGCCGGCGACGAAACCGTGCTCGACGTTGTGCTCGCCGCCGATAAGGAGCGTACCGCGCTCATGGCGGAAGCAGAAACGGCCACCGACCCAGATCGTATTGGCGAAATTTACACCCGCCTTGCCGACATTGAGGCCCACACTGCTGAGGCGCGCGCGTCCACCATTCTCAATGGCTTGGGTTTTGCGCAGGATCGTCAAAACTCCCCTACCCGCGAACTTTCGGGTGGTTGGCGCATGCGCGTGGCGCTCGCGGCCGTGCTGTTCAGCCAGCCCGACCTGCTGCTCCTCGACGAACCGACCAACTATCTCGATCTGGAAGGCACGTTGTGGCTCGAGAAATATCTCTCGACCTATCCCTATACCGTCTTCCTCATCTCGCACGATCGTGACCTCCTCAATAAGGCCGTCAATTCGATCGTTCACCTCGAGCATCGTAAGCTGACCTTCTACAAGGGCAATTACGACACCTTCGAGCAGACCCGTCGCATGCAGATGGAGCTCAACAACAAGAGCCGCGAGAAGACCCTCGACCAAATCGCGCATCTGCAAAAGTTCGTGGATCGCTTTAAGGCCAAGGCCACAAAGGCCAAGCAGGCGCAGGCTCGCGTCAAGATGATCGAGAAGCTGCGGCCGCCTGAAGCGATGTTTGACGAGCACTCCTCGCCCTTCACCTTCCAGCAGCCAAAGATCGACCTGCCCACGCCGATGATCACCCTGGATCGAGTGTCCACGGGTTATGGCGACAAGGTCATTCTGCGCAATATCACCCAGCGCATTGACCCAGACGCGCGCATCGCGCTGATCGGGGTCAACGGCAATGGTAAGTCGACCTTTGCCAAGCTGCTCGCGGGCGACATCCCGGTCATCGATGGCGCGATGAAAATGCATAAAAAGCTCGAAATCGCCCACTTTGCCCAACACCAGATGGACAAGCTCAAGCCCGAGTGGACGCCGCTTGAGCACGTGGTCGATCTCACGCCCTATGACACGGAAGCCAAGCGCCGCAGCCGTCTGGCTCAGATGGGCCTCACCACCAGCCGCATGGACACCAAGGCCAAGCATCTTTCGGGTGGCGAACGCGCGCGCCTGCTCATGGGTCTGATCACCTTTGGTGGCCCCTCGATGATGATCCTCGACGAACCGACCAACCACCTCGACATCGACAGCCGCGATGCGCTGGTGCATGCGCTCAATGACTATCAGGGCGCAGTGTTCATCATCTCGCACGATCGTCACTTGATCGAAGCCACTTGCGACACGCTCTGGATTGCCGAAAACGGCACAATCCGCGAGCTGGACGAAGACCTCGATAGCTATCAGCGCAGCATTACCTCCGGCAAAGACACCAAGGGCAATGGCTCTGACGCCAAGGGTGAACGCAAACTTGGTCGTCAGGAAGCCGCGGCCCGTCGCGCTGAGCTTGCGCCGCTCAAGAAGAAGATCACTGACGCTGAAAAGAAGATGGCGCGGCTCAAGACAGAGCTCGACAAGATCGACGCCCAGCTTGCCGACCCGGCCATTTACAACGGCCCCTCGGACAAGATTATCGCGCTGGGGAGGGACAAGTCCCGCTTCGGCAGCGAGCTCGAAACCCTCGAGGAAAGCTGGTTGATGCTGTCAGCCGAGCTGGAAGAGGCGGAGAAGGAATAAGCCTTCTTTCGCCTTTCAGCGGCGCTGTGCCCGAGCATATTGGAACTGGCGGCGTAGATCTGACAGTTTTTCGAGCAATATCGCCGTGCCACCATCGGGCACGCGGGTGAAACTCACCGCATAGCCAACATCGTGCAGCAGAATGGCGACAAACGCCGTCTGCTGATCGGCTCGCTTTGAGCCCTTATCGACAGCAAAGCGCTTTGCGCGGTCGAACCCCAGATCTGAGAATTGCGCATAATTCTGGTGCTGCTGCACCATATGGATCAATTTGGCTTCGACCGGACCGTGGCGAAACGCAGGACTGGTGAAAAACAGATAAGCCGCGATAATTGCAGCAACGAACCAAAGCTCAGCGTAATAAAATCCGCCCAGCAGCAGGCAGCCTAAAATGAAATACATAATGCCGGTCTCACATAGGAATGTCCGGCAATGGTCGAGCGCAGGCTCTGTTCCATCACGCACGCGGATGTGAATCTGCTCCGCGCCCCGCAATTGGGTGCACGCCCCCGAGCTCTAGGGGCCATCAAAACCGAGATACTCATAACTACTCAAACGGCTTAAAAAAAACTCTTGATCGAGCTAAGCACCCATGGGCCCCAATGACAAGCGCCAGAACAGCGAACTTTGGCAGCCTCTTCACCAAATTCACACGCCCAGATTGACACCACGCCATGGGTCTTCTTTCATGCCAGCAACAAAGGGGCGTGTTGATGCGTAAATTTTGGCTGCTGCTCACCGTCGCGTTGATGGCAATTGTGCCTGCCGCAGCTGCCGATTTCGGGGATTTGCCAAAGCACCAGCGCGCCGACGCTCTGCGCTATGCCGCAAACAACAGCCTCTTTACGCTCTATCATGAGACGGCCCACCTGCTCATCGACAAGCTCAACCTGCCGGTTCTGGGGCGCGAGGAAGACGCAGCGGACACGATCGCGACCTATGTGATGCTGGAGAAAAAATCCCCCGACATGAACCGCGCCTTGCAAGATGCGGCAGAAGGGTGGCTCACCACGGCGCGCAATTATCAGGCCGCGTTCAATATCGAGGACTATACCGCAGGCTATAGCCCAGATCGCCATCGCGCTTATCAGATCATGTGCCTGATGGTGGGTGCCGATGGTGCAGCGTTCCGCAAGTTTGCCAATAGCCACGGCTTAGCCTCTGGCCGCCAACACGAATGCGCCTTCGTTTATGAGCAGGCCTATCAAAGCGTCTCCTCGCTTTTGAGCAAGCAGACAGGCCCTTCGCGCGTTGATGTGAAATACTTTCCCGCCGGGCGCTCGCTGCGCCTCGCCGAGCGCGCTTTGCGGCGGAGTGGCGTCATTGAAAAGGTCGCCGACGAGCTGCGCACCAACTTCAAAATCCCCGGTCGGGTGCTGATGACGGTGCGCGTCTGCGACGAGCCCAATGCCTTTTATGACACCACGACCAGCGAAATCATTTTTTGCTACGAACTGATGGAAGAGTTTCTCCAGAGCTATTCCGCGGACCTTCCCACTGCAGTAAATCAGCGCTAGAAAATTGTGACGTGATCGAGGGATCACGTATCGGGGGATTTCTCATGCGCAGAGGTTTAGGGGCCAGTCTGGTGGCCCTTAGTTTTGTTTTGTCTGCAGGCACGGCTTTAGCCAAAGACGGGCCGTTGGATGAAGGGGAAGGCTTTAACGGCTTTGCCACCTATTCGTCCCACAGCATCACGCGGGAAGCCGCATCGGACGAGGCGCCAGCCGAACTGCCAGAAGACGCAGGCGACATCATGAGCGATGCCATGACCTTCGCCATGCACGATGCCAGCTTCACCATTTACCACGAAGTCGCGCATCTGCTCATTGGCGAGCTCGATCTGCCAGTTCTGGGCAAAGAAGAAGATGCCGCCGACGCTTTGGGCACGATCTGGCTGCTGGAGTTTGACGAAGCCGAGGATAGTTACGACGCTTTGGTTAGCGCCGCCGATGGCTGGTATTTCAACGCTCTAAAGGCCGACACCAGCACGTTTGAAGAGCTCGCCTATTCCGCCGACCACACGCTGGACCTCCACCGCGCCTATGCGATGGTCTGCTATATGGTTGGCAAAGACCAATCGGTGTTTGGCGATACGGCGGATGATTACGACATCGACAGTGACCGTCAGGAGAGCTGCGAGAGCACTTATAGTGACGCCTTCCGAAGCTGGATGCGTCTGCTCGAACCGCACATCACCGAGAGCGATGCGGTTTCAGATTATGAGGTGATTTACGAGGATGCTGGCGACTATCAAGACATCGCCGATGAACTCAAGTCCCGCGCCATTATCGACATCGCGGCCGCATCTATTGCCACGACATTCACCCTACCCCGCAAGGTGACTTTCCGCGTAACGCAGTGCGGCGAAGCCAATGCCTATTATTACCCGGCGGAAGGGGAAGTGGTGTACTGCTACGAGTTGGCCGACGCCATGCGCACCCTCTATGTCTATGACATCATGGGATGGGGCGACACGGCCAATTAGCTAAACCCGACGTAACGGCCGGGGCGGTGGTTGAGCGCAACAATCATGTTCATCACCAGCGCCCCGAGCACCGAATAAAAGACGCGGTCGAGGGGCAGGACGAAGAAGGCGGCGACCAGAATGGCGGCGTCCACTGCCAGTTGGAAATAGCCGGCGCGAATGTTGAAATTCTCTTGCAGGTAGAGCGAGAGAATATTGATCCCGCCGACGCTGGCTTTGTGCCGGAACAGCGAGAGCACACCCAGCCCAATGAGCCCGCCACCCACCAGCGCTGCAAAGAGCGGGTTGATGGTTTGGATATCGATCCACACCGGAATCTGGGCCGAGAACAACGACACCAATGCCACGCTGAACATGGTTTTGAGACCGAAAGGCACGCCCATGCGCATAAAGGCCAGCGCGTAAAACGGCAGGTTGATGGCAAAGAACAACCAGCCGAAAGGAATTCCCGTGGCGTATTGTAAAAGCAGAGCCAGGCCCGCCGTACTGCCCGTCGCCAATTGGGCTTCGGCGTAGAAGGCAATGCCGAGCGCCACCAGTGTCGTGCCAATGAAAATAGCAAAAATGTCTTCGGCAAGGTTGTGCCGGCTCGGCGTTAGAAGATCGTGCGTCATGCCTTTTTGACCCAGCGTCCAGTCGGCTCTTGCTGCCAATACGTCACTTCATTGCCCGTACGCAGCGCTTTCCAAGCGACACGCGCCTGCGCCACGGCGTTCTCATCATGGCCTGAAAACATGAAGACGAGGCGATTATAACCCTCTGCCGATTGCGGCACTGCGCCATCGACAAAGAACCGCACCGTCGCCTGATTGGGGTTTTCCTGGCCAGTGGTTATCAGAATAGGCTGTTGGCTGTCCAACTCGTCACCGGCCAAACCATGGGCCACAAACGAGTCATCCCGGAAGGTCCAGAGCAGAGAATCAAGCGCTTCTGCTTTCTCCTGGCTCCCCACTTCGACAACTGCACGCCAACCGCGTTCTGCGGTCTTCTCAAGAAGTTGCGGGATAACAGCTTCCAGCGGACGCGCTTCGAGGTGATAGAAGAGGATTTCGGCCATGAAAGCGACCTTATCGCGCTTCAAATCGGCGCGCTAGCACAAGACAAGCGCTGGTTCTGTCGCCTAACAGATTGTTTGCCGGGGCGAATTCAAGCATGGTGCAGCCGATGAAGAAGCTGACAGCCTATATTTCGCGATTGTTCGCCACAGACGCGGTGATCCTGTTTGTGATCGCCTGCTTTTTGTTGTGGCTGGTGAACTGTTTGCGCCAGTTCGATGTGGTGTCCGTCAAGGGCCAAGGGTTTGCGACCCTCGCTGTCCAAGCGCTCTACACCATGCCGCCTTTGGCACTCGCCTTCTTCTACATCTGTATCGGCATTGGCATTGTGCGCGCCCTCGCTGCGCTGCAAAACAGCCACGAGTTGCACATCATCCATTCGAGTGGCGGCTTGAAGTCGCTATTCCGGGCAACGACGTTCGTCTGCACGCTCTCCGTTATTGCGGTGATGTTCCTCGCGCATATCCTTGAGCCGATGGCCAACCGCAAATCCTATGAGCTGCAGGCTGCGGTCGCCGCCGATCTCGTCAGTTCCACCCTCAAGCCCAATCGCTTCACACAGGCAACCCCGGGCGTCGTGCTGCTCATCGGCGGGCGTGAAGGCAGCGGGCTGATCAACGAATTCTATGCCGATGATCGACGCGATCCCGGCATGCGCCGCACCTACATCGCCGAAACTGCACGCGTTATGGGCGACGGCGAAAACTACTTCCTCGAATTGCGCGACGGAAAAATCGAGAACCTCGACGCCAATGGTCGCTATTCCGAAGTGCGCTTTGCCCGCTATGAGCTGGGCATCGACACGCTGAGCCAGCAAAGCGTTTACGTCGACAAATACGCCTCCATGGATTCCATCTCCATGGTCCGCGAAGCGCTTGAGACGGGCAATTGGCACAGCGAAATCCTGCGCCACCTGTCGAACCGCTCCGCCGAAGGCCTGCGGGTCATCGGCCTTTGCGTTCTCGTTGTCGCTATCTCTGGCTTCCCGAGCGGCAAGCGCACCCGGTTTAAACTGCCGATGGAAGCCGTCGTTATGCTCATCGCCTTTGGCGAACGTGGCATGAGCGCTTATTCTCCTTGGGGCCCCGGCACCGGTGGCGTCGTGCTCTTTGTGGTAGGCATTCTTGTCTTTGCCTTTAAGATTTGGCCCCGGCGCATCACGCGGGATGGGGTTGCAGCATGAACCAGATAGATCGTCTCGTCCTCGGCCGCCTCGCCTCCCGTATCGGCGTCACAGTCTTCATCTTCTACGGCCTGATTGCGCTGGTCGAGTCGCTGGACACCTGGCGCTTTTCGGTTGTTGAGAGCGAACGCGGCTTCCTCATGGCCCTTCTCATGGTTGCCATGAGTGCTGTGCGCTGGACCATCAAAACCCTGCCCGTGACCGTTTTGATGGGGGCCATTCTGGGTCTGGTTGACCTCAAGATGCGCCACGAGCTGACCGTCATCAAAGCCAGCGGCATTTCCATTTGGCGCGTGTTGCGCGCGCCCACTCTGGTGCTCGCCGCTGCAAGCCTCGTCATTGCCATTGGCGCAGAAACCGTCAGCACGCAGATCAATCGCGATCTTTATCCCATACCTCCGGGTCAAACCGCCCAACTCACCCCCGCGGGCGAAATCTGGCTGGAGCAATACGGCGAGGACAGCCATTACGTGCTGATGGCACGCGCCATGTCGCCGGGCGGCGAACAGCTGACCGATGTCACGGTGTTTAACCTCCAGGAAGCCGATTACGCGCGCTATGAAGCGCCGACGGCCGTGCTCCAGCAAGGCTATTGGGTTCTGAGCGATGCTATTGGCCGTCGTGCCGACGCCGTCGCCAAAACTTTGCCTTCGGTGCGCCTCTCGACCATTTCGACGCCATCCGAAATCAGCCTCAAAACCTCCTCCACCGACGATTTGACCTTCTTCGAGTTGGCGACACTGATGCAAAAGGGCATCGCTGATCCAATGGTCGCCTCGGCCACGGCGATGCGCCTGATCAAGCTCCTCGCGCTGCCTCTGGTTCTCGTCGGCTCGCTGTTCATCGCCTTTGCCTTCACGGCAGGCTACAGCCGCCGCATGCAAATCGGCCCTTCGGTACTCTATGGCATGGTGCTGGGCTTCTTGGTTTTTGTGATCACCGAGATGGCGGATCGTGCAGGCTCGACCGGCGCAATTGATCCATTGATCGCAGCTATTTCACCGGCCCTCGTTGCCATTATCATTGGGGTGACCGTATTGTTACGGCGCGAAGATGGTTGGACTTAACCCTGCCAACAGTCCCATTCGGATTTTGGCCGTAATCATCAAGCAATTGACAGTCCTGTGCGGACGCCGCATTGAAGGCGGCAAATGAATGAGCGGACGCGAACTATGACTCTTGTCAACCTTCGGCGCGGTTTGAGCGCAATCTTCGTGAGCCTTATGCTCGTTGCTGGCGGTGCGACCTCAGCTTTTGCTGCCACGGTTGCCACAGTGAACGGCGAGCCTGTTACCGACGTGCAGGTCGATCAGCGCCTGCGTCTCTTCCAGATGGAAGGCAATAAGACTGGCCGTCAGGGCGCGCTCAAGCAGCTCGTTGATGAAGCCATTCAGATGCAGGAAGCTAAGCGCATCGGCATCACTGTCTCCAATGCTCAGGTCGATGACGCTTTCCTTCAGGTCGCGCGCAATCTTCAGCTCAGCCGAGATCGCCTAATGCAGGTTCTTCAGCAGGGCGGCGTTTCCGCCCAAACCCTGCAGGATCGTCTGCGCGCTGCTATCGCCTGGAACGGCATCCAGCAGTCGGCAGTGGCTTCGCAGGTCCAGATTTCCGACCTTGAACTCGATCAGCGCGCCGCCTCGCAGTTGGCTGATTTCCAGAGCTTTGATTACATCCTCAAGGAAGTCATCTTCGTTGGTGGTGGCGGTCGTTCCGGCCAGGCCAATAAGTACCGTTCGAGCTTTGCCGGTTGCGACACGGCCGTCGATCTCTCTCTCGCCTATAACGACGTTGCTGTGATCGACGTTGGTCGTCGTCACGCCACCCAGTTCCCAGATGCCCTCGCTAAGGAGCTTGCGGCTCTCAATGTCGGCGGCGTCACCAAGCCTCGCGCTGTCGAAAACGGCCTCTCCATGCTCGCAGTCTGCGAAAAGGTTCAGGCGCAGGATCTGACCTTTGTGAAGGGCGGTCTGCGTGACGAAGTTGGCCAGAGCCAATACGAGCAGGCAGCCAAGGACTATATGGAAACGCTGCGTACCAACGCTAAGGTCATCTACAACTGATCTTCAGCGCAGCTGATTGGACCAATCCCAGCGGCCGCAGTTTTGCGGCCGCATGATTTATGAGAGCCAGAATGACTGCTCCATTGGCTGTGACCATGGGCGAACCGGCCGGCATCGGCCCGGACCTCATCCTCCAACTCTACGCTGAGCGTGATGCGCGGGCCCTGCCCGCTTTTCTCGTTTATGGCCACGCCGAATTTCTTCGCCAACGCGCCCAGCGCCTTGGTCTTTCCCTATCCATCGTTGAGGCGACGCCAGAGACGGCAACTTCACAGTTTCCGAACGCCCTGCCCGTGCTCTCGCTACCCGGTGACGTGCCCGACACGCCGGGTCAGTCCGTTCCCGGCACCGGCCAAGTGGTGATTGAGGCTATCGCCCGCGCTGTAGCCGATACACGCGCCGGGCGCACCAGCGCCGTGGTGACCGCCCCGATCAACAAAGCCGCGCTCTATGAGGTCGGCTTCGCGCATCCTGGCCACACCGAATATCTTGCAGAACTCTGCGCCGAAAACGGCATTGTGCCTCTCCCGGTGATGATGCTGGCGCATGAAGACCTGCGCACCGTTCCGCTGACGATCCACGTCCCCATCAAGGACGTGCCGGGGCTCATCACCCACGATCTCATCGTCGAGACCCTCCGCGTCATGGCGCGCGATCTCACCGCGCGCTACGGCATCGCTGCGCCAAAGATCGCTGTGGCTGGGCTAAACCCGCACGCGGGGGAAAACGGCACCATTGGCCGCGAGGATGTTGAAATCATCGTGCCCGCTCTTGAGGCCGCGCGCGCCGAAGGCATTGACGCCATCGGCCCGCTGCCCGGCGATACGCTGTTCTTCCCGCCCCACTGGCGTCAGTATGATGCGGTGTTGGCGATGTATCATGATCAGGCCCTGATCCCGATCAAAACCGTGGCGTTCGACGCTGGGGTCAATGTCACCTTGGGCTTGCCCATCGTGCGCACCTCGCCCGACCACGGCACCGCTTACGCTCTTGCCGGCACCGGCAAAGCTTCCCCTTCCAGTTTCGCTGCGGCCATTGCCATGGCGCACCAAATGACGGCCAATAAGTCATGAGCCAAATCGACAATCTCCCGCCGCTGCGCGACGTCATCGCCGCCCACGATCTGCGCGCCAAAAAAGAGCTGGGTCAGAATTTTCTATTCGATCTCAATCTCACGGCCCGCATTGCCCGCGTTGCGGGTTCGCTCGAAGGGGTTCGCGTTATTGAAGTCGGCCCCGGCCCCGGCGGTCTGACGCGCGCTTTGCTCGCTGAAGGCGCTCATGAGGTTATCGCCATCGAACGCGATGCCCGAGCTCTTCCCGCCCTTGCCGAAGTCTCCGATCACTACAATGGCCGCCTCACCGTCATCAGTGGCGACGCGATGGAGATGGACTATCGCTCCCTCGCCTCAACCACTGGTCCGACGCGCCTCATCGCCAACCTGCCTTACAATATCGGCACCCCGCTGCTTATTGGCTGGCTGACGACCGATCCGTGGCCACCGTTCTTTGACAGCTTGACGCTGATGTTCCAGCGCGAAGTGGCCGAACGCATTTGCGCCCAGCCGGGCGACAACCACTATGGCCGCTTGGCCGTTCTCGCCAATTGGCGCTGCCACACGCGCATTGCCTTCAATGTGCCGCGGCAGGCTTTTGTCCCGGCCCCGGCCGTCACCTCGGCTGTCGTCCATCTGGTGCCCAAGCCAGTGGAAGAAGGTCTTGCGGTCAAGCATGTCGAGCAGATTACCAAGGCCGCCTTTGGCCAGCGCCGCAAGATGATCCGCCAGTCGCTCAAATCGCTTGGCGTGCCGGTTGAGGCCCTCCTCGCGGCGGCTGATTTGAAGGGCGACGAACGCGCTGAAGTCCTTCCGGTCGAAAGCTTCCTCGCCATGGCCCGCGCGCTCCCCGGCCTGCGCCAGGGTTAAGCGCCGCCACAAGTCTTTAGGGTGGGCGTAATAGCCAACAAAAAAGCCCCGGCTCACGCCGAGGCTTCAACATCCAATAAGACCAAAAATCAGCCTTCGATTTGGCCCTGCAGCTCGCGGACAAAACCTTCAAGGTTCACCTGACGACGGCTCGCAAGACGTGCTGAGGCCAAAATGGCCCGGACGCGCGCCACGGACTGTTCCAAATCCTCATTGACGATCACGTAGTCATACTCAGCAAAGTGGTCCATCTCGATCTTTGCATTCTTGAGGCGCTTCTCGATCGTGCCGACGCTGTCCTGCGCGCGACGCTCAAGACGGGAGCGCAGCTCCTTAATCGACGGCGGCAGAATGAACACGGTGACCATATCGGCGCGCGCGTTTTCATAGAGCTGCAGCGTGCCCTGATAGTCGATATCAAAGAGAATATCGTGGCCAGCGACCAGCTGCTCTTCAACCTTAGAGCGCGGCGTGCCGTAGAAATTGCCATGCACCTCAGCGGACTCGAGCAGATCGCCCGCAGCCTGCATCTTCTTGAACGTCTCGACGTCGATGAAGTGATAGTGCTTGCCGTCGATTTCATCGCTCCGGCGCTCACGCGTCGTCACAGAGACAGACAGGCGAATGTTTGGATCATCACCAAACAGGGCTCGCGAAATCGAGGATTTGCCTGCTCCTGAGGGAGATGCAATCACCAGCATGACGCCGCGGCGCTGAAAGTCCATTGTCGGTTCTCTTATCGTAAAACTCTTGTCGCGTTTGTTGCGACATCCCCCCAAATTGGTCAAGGGCAAGGCAGGCTTTACGCACTGCCCTGCCCTCAATCTCACCTTATTGTGGCGCGTCTTCGGCTTCTTCAGCCTCTAGCGCCTGCCTTGCAGCCTCGGCTTCTGCCTCGGCCTGAGCTGCCGCTTCACGCTCAATTTCACGGTAGCGGGCGACGTTCTGACGATGCTCGTCATAGGTCTCGGCAAAGACGTGACCTTCGCGCGGGGTCGCACCCTTGGCCACGAAGTAGAGATAGTCGTGGCTATCTGGGTTGGCGACAGCGCGGAGCGCTTCAATGCCAGGGTTAGCAATGGGCGTCGGCGGCAGACCGTCGATCTGATAGGTATTATACAGGGTCTTGGCTTCGATTTCCGAGCGACGAATGCCGCGGTCGAGCGTCGATTGACCCAGCGTAATGCCATAGATGATCGTCGGGTCAGACTGCAGACGCATGCCGGTGCGCAGACGATTGACGAACACCGCAGCGATCTGCGGACGTTCCGAGGCAACGCCAGTTTCACGCTCGACGATCGAGGCGAGTGTCAGCATCTCCGCTGGCGACTGTAGTGGCAGATCTGGCTGACGGCTGTCCCAGACTTCGGCCAAAGCCTGCGTCATCGCCGCCTGCATTCTTTCGAGGACAGCCTGACGCGAGTCGCCTGGCACATAGTCATAGCTGCCCGGCAGGATCGAACCCTCTGGCGGCAGCTGACTGATGTCACCGGTCAGGCGATCATCGGCATTGATGCGCTGCACGGCCTGCCAGACCGTCCAGCCTTCTGGAATGGTCACAGCATAGCGCATGGGGTCGCCAAGCGTCAGCTCTTGCAAAATCTTGGACATGCTGGAGCCAGCAGGGATATTGAAATCACCAGCCTTGACGACAGCACTTTGCTCAACGCGCGATCCAAATTGGGTGAAGATCAGCGAATTGGAAATGAACCCCTGCTCTTCCAGACGGTTCGCAGTGGTGCTCAGCGTATTGCCGGACTCAACGCGAAACACGCGGTCTTCCTGCGTTGGGCCATCACCATAATACTGGGAAGCGATATAAAAACCTGCACCGCCCACAACAACCAGCCCGATTACGAGCAGTGTAAGAAGGCCATTGAGAACGTCAATCAGCCCGTTACCTGAGCGTTTGCGGCGGCGTTTTCTGTGCTCGTTCATCTATCAACTCTCTCCGGGCCTTGAGGTGGCCTTTTGTCAGTCTTCTAGTGCCAAACTGTGGCGAAGACCGATTAAAGACAAGGGGCTCCGCGCTGGAAAGCGCAGAGCCCCTCGCAAAATATTGGAAAAAAGCGCTTAGACCTTGCGCATCACCAGAGTAGCGTTGGTGCCACCGAAGCCGAAGCTGTTGGAAAGCGCCACGTTGATCTCTTTCTTGATCGCCTTGTGGGGAACAAGATTGATGGCGGTCTCGACGGAAGGATTGTCGAGATTGAGGGTCGGCGGCACGATTCCATCGCGCATGGCGAGCAGACAGAAAATCGCTTCAACCGAACCAGCAGCACCCAGAAGGTGACCGATAGCCGACTTGGTCGAGCTCATAACTGCTTTGTTCGCAGCATCGCCAAGAACACGCGTTACTGCGCTCAGTTCCAGTTCGTCGCCGAGTGGCGTCGAAGTGCCATGAGCGTTGATGTAGTCAATCTCGGAGGCAGAAATGCCTGCGCGCTTGACTGCAGCACTCATTGCGCGGAACCCACCTTCACCTTCCGGTGCTGGTGCAGTGATGTGATAAGCATCGCCGGAAAGGCCATAACCGATCACTTCGCCATAAATCTTGGCGCCGCGAGCCTTAGCGCGCTCGTATTCTTCGAGCACGACAATGCCAGCGCCTTCGCCCATCACGAAGCCATCACGATCCTTGTCATAAGGACGCGAAGCTGCGGTTGGGTTGTCGTTAAAGCCAGTCGAAAGTGCGCGGGCAGCCGCAAAGCCGGCCAGCGACAAACGATTGACGCAAGCTTCCGTACCACCCGCAACCATAACGTCTGCATCGCCGAACGAAATGAGACGGGCCGCATCGCCAATGGCGTGCGCACCGGTGGAGCAAGCGGTTACGACGGAATGGTTCGGCCCCTTGAGACCGAAACGGATCGAAACATGGCCAGAGGCCAAGTTAATCAGACGACCTGGGATGAAGAAGGGGCTAATCCGACGTGGGCCCTTCTCGTGCAGCGTAACGGAGGCATCATAGATGCCGCCGATACCGCCGATACCCGATCCGATCAGAACGCCTGTGCGTTCCTGCTCTTCTTGGGTTTTGGGCTCAACGCCCGCATCCTGGATAGCCTGAGTGGCCGCAGCCATGGCGTAGACGATAAACTCGTCGACCTTGCGCTGCTCTTTGACCTCCATCCACTCGTCGGGGTTGTACATGCCATCGGCATATGCCCCGCGAGGAACTAGGTGGGCGATCTGGCAGGCAATATCGTCGACTTGGAAGCCGTCGATACGCTTGGCGCCACTCTTCCCAGCCAGGATGTTGGACCATGTAGCCTCAACACCACAGCCAAGAGGCGTGACTAGACCCAGTCCGGTTACGACGACTCGACGTAGTTCCATGGTGTGGCCAGCCAATATTAGCTGGTAGCCTTGGTCAAGAACGCAACGGCATCGCCGAAGGTCTGGATCGACTCAGCTGCGTCGTCCGGGATCTCGACCGAGAATTCTTCTTCAAAAGCCATAACCAGCTCAACCTGATCGAGCGAGTCTGCACCCAGATCGTCAATGAAGCTGGCCTTTTCTACGACCTTTTCCGCATCCACATTGAGGTGTTCTACAACGATCTTGCGGACCCGATCAGCGACATCGCTCATGTTTGACTTCCTTTTTGAAATCGACGTTTCGTATTCGCTTCTTATTGGCGGCAAGCCAATACATCAAGCATGCTGTTGACTAGCTCGGCGGCAATGTAGGCGGCATATTGTGCGCCCGCAAGCCGACGGCATGGGTAAACGCGGCGCGGGGTAACACGTTTCCCCAGGCAAGGCCAGCCGCGAATACACCTCTATCCAAGGCTAGAAGCCTTAGATCATCGCCATACCGCCGTTCACGTTCAGTGTGTGACCGGTGATATAGGCTGCAGCATCGCTCGCCAAAAAGACGGCACATGCTGCAATTTCCTGACCGGTGCCGAGGCGACCAGCTGGAACAGAAGCGAGAATGGATTCACGCTGCTTTTCGTTCAATTCATCCGTCATTGCCGATGCAATAAAGCCGGGAGCGATTGAGTTTACAGTGATATTTCGGCTTGCAACTTCGTAGGCGAGCGCCTTGTTCATGCCGATCAGGCCAGCCTTAGAGGCTGCGTAATTGCCCTGCCCCGCGTTGCCGGTGACACCGACAACCGAAGAAATACCGATGATGCGACCCCAACGGGCCTTCATCATGCCGCGCAGGACGGCGCGGTTGAGATGGAATGCCGCAGTTAAATTCACTGCAATCACTTCATCCCATTCCGCATCTTTCATGCGCATAAAGAGATTGTCGCGAGTCAGACCAGCGTTGTTCACGAGGATATCGACGCCGCCCATAGCGGCTTCAGCCGCTGGAACGAGCGCATCGACCTCTTCGAGCTTGGACAGATTCGCTGGAAGAATCGGGCAGTCCTTGCCGATTGCATTGGCGGTTTCTTCCAGAGCTGCAACGCGGGTCCCAGAGAGGGCAACAGTTGCGCCTGCAGCAGCGAGGGCCTTGGCGATTTCACGACCAATGCCGCCGCTGGCACCCGTTACGAGCGCGCGCTTACCGGTAAGATCAAACATGGGTGTCCTCTTTCGGGGATGTATCTCAGATGGGGCTTTTAAGCCCAAATTATGCGTTCAGCGAGGCGACGAATGCGTCGATATCGGCAGGAGTGTTGATAGCCTGGGCCGCCAGCTCTGGAGCGATGCGCTTGGCAAGGCCTGTAAGCACCTTGCCCGCACCGGCTTCCACCAGCTTGGTTACGCCGCCTTCGTTGGCCAGCCAGGTGACGCTCTCGGTCCAGCGAACAACGCCAGTGACCTGCTCAACGAGGCGCTGACGAATCTCAATCGCATCAGTGATCGGCGCCGCGAGGACGTTCGAAATCACGGGGACAACTGGATTGTGCATCGCTACGTCGGCAAGCGCTACCTGCATGGCTTCTGCCGCAGGCTGCATCAGCGCGCAGTGGAAAGGTGCGCTCACAGGAAGCAACAGGGCGCGCTTGGCGCCCTTGGCCTTGGCCAGTTCCAGCGCGCGTTCAATGGCAGCTGTGGTGCCAGAGACAACCACCTGCCCTGGCGCATTGTCGTTTGCGACCTGACAGACGTCGCCCTGTGCGGCTTCTTCAGCCACAGCGCGTGCGGTGTCGAGATCAAGGCCCAGCAGAGCGGCCATAGCACCATGCCCGACCGGAACAGCCTTCTGCATGGCCTGACCACGGGTGCGCAGCAGACGCGCCGCATCACCGATGGAGAAGGTGCCCGCAGCGCAAAGCGCGGAATATTCGCCCAGCGAATGGCCAGCAACAAAAGCAGCATGATCGGCAAGCTTGACGCCCTTGGCCTCAAGCACGCGGACAACGGCCATCGACACAGCCATCAGTGCTGGCTGGGCATTCTCGGTCAGACGGAGTACGTCTTCCGGGCCTTCAAACATGATGGCGGTGAAATTCTCGTTCAGCGCGCTATCGACTTCTTCAAAGACTGCGCGTGCCTCAGGGAACGCGTCAGCGAGGTCCTTGCCCATGCCAACGGCCTGGCTGCCCTGACCTGGAAAGGTGAATGCTGTGCTCGACATTATGAATTCCCCGGTAACGAATTCGTTGGAAGGTGGCGATAAGGTAAGTCGCCGGTAAAACGGGCTTTGCAACCTACATGCGGCGGAGTCAAGGCATCGCGCGTATCACCAAAGCCCACAGAACCACGTGGAGCTGTTCCACAACGACAAAGTTTAAGAGCACCATAAGTTATGCAGTGGTTATCGAAAAGATTGAGTGCCGTCCCTCTCGTCAGGCCTTGGGTCCTCGATAACCTATTCTTGGGCATCGTTATTTTGCTGGCGTGCTACGTCGGCATTCAGTCTCGGATGATTTTTTCCTTGGCCAGCATATGGCCAGCGAATGCGATCCTGCTGTCTTTTGTGCTCCTGCGCGCACAATCGGTCACGGCGCTGACGTGGATTGTCGCCGCAGCGGCCTATGTAATTGCAGATCTCACAACCGGCGCGCCGGTCAATCTCGCCCTCATCTTAAATGGGGCGAATATGGTGGGCGTTCTCGTCGGCGCAGCACTTGCGCGTGTCCTGACACGCGAAACCTTGACCCTCGCCCGACCCGACGACGCCATCATCATCATCTTCATTATGACCTGCGCCTCCGTCGCGACAGCGATGGCGGGGGCAATCATTGGCCCGACGCACTTTAATATGGATGCCTCCCACTCCTTTATGGTGTGGCTCGCAGCCGAGCTGGTCAATTACGCTATCTATCTGCCCGTACTGCTGGCCGCCAACATTGGCACGACGCGCCGCCTCCGCTTCTTTTCGGCCAATGCGAACCAACGCAATAATCAATATGCAGCGCTCGCCTGCGCGTTCCTGCTCGTTGGCTTCATGGTGCTCATTGGCGGGCCCGGCTCGCCCAATTACGTCATTCCGGGCCTGATCTGGTGCGCGATTGTGTTCCGCGCCTTTGCCGCCGCCGCAATCAGCGCGATCATTATTACCTTTATGCTGATCGCAGCTCCCCTCGGCGGTATCGATCTTGGCTATGACCTCACCGATGCGGACGCCCTGACCTCCTTCCGCCTGTCTATCGCCATGATCGCGATTGGCACTCTGGCCATCACCATCATCAATTCCGGCTGGCGCACCGCCCACCACAATCTCGAGCAGCTTGCCAACCAAGATTCGCTCACGGGCCTCCTCAATCGTGGCGGCACTATCGAAGTCCTCAATAATGCGGTTTACCGCGCCACTCCGTTCTGCCTGATCATGGGCGATATCGACCACTTCAAAACCATCAACGACACCTTCGGCCACAATGTCGGCGATGACGTGTTGCGCAACGTCGGCTTCGAGCTGCGCGAGGGCCTGGGCCGCAACGAAGGCGCAGGACGAATCGGGGGCGAAGAATTTGCCATCGTTATCAACGGCACTTTGGAAAATGCCGTGCGCCATGCTGAGAGCATTCGCAAACGTCTGTTGGGCGTAGAGGTGTTTGACGCGGTCGAAAAGCCTGTGCCCTTCACCATGAGCTTTGGCGTCGCCGAGTTCGGTCCTGGCGCTGACAGTGTTGAAATGCTGCGTCGTGCCGATAACGCCCTCTATCTCGCCAAGCGCACTGGGCGTGACCGCGTTGTCGCCTTCACCGAAGAGATCAAGCAGATGGTCAACTCCCCTGTCCCCGACCGGCGTCACAACCGCTAATTCAGCGGATGCACCGGGGGGGCAAAAGCGGCTACTGCCCCCCTTCACAAAGCTGTCGCCGCAGACCAAAACCACAGCGTTTCCGCTTGATCTTCCCCCATGAACCTCCTATAGCCCACCCAGCAATTCGTTTGGCCGGGGGCTGAACGGAGGGTTTTGCCGTTTGGGCTCTTGCCCATATGGACAAGATAGGACCGTCAAAAAGTCCGGCCTCCCGTGTTCCCGCTCTTTGCAAGACTGCTTTGATGCCTTTCCGGCTTCGAAGGGGCTCCGCGCCAGAAGAATGCTTGGTTCAAATCCAAAGGAAGGCGCATCCATGGCCCTTTACGAACACATTTACCTGGCTCGCCAGGACGTTTCTCAGCAGCAGGTTGAAGAACTGACCGCTGCGCTGACCGAAATCCTCGGCCAGAACGGTGGCAAGGTCACCAAGAACGAATACTGGGGCCTCAAGGGTCTCGCGTACCGTATCAAGAAGAACCGCAAGGCTCACTACACCCTGCTCAACATCGACGCCACTCCGGCTGCCGTTGCTGAAATGGAACGCCAGATGCGCATCAATGAAGACATCCTGCGCTTCATGACCATCGCTGTTGAAGAGCTTGAAGAAGGCCCATCGGCAATGATGCAGAAGCGCGATCGTGATGACCGCGACAACGCCCGTGGCGGTGATCGTGGTGGCTTCTCGGGCGAACGTCGCCCACGCCGCTTCTAAGATATAAGGAACGAGAACAATGTCTATTAAAGACCTGACCACTTCCCAGGCTCGCCGTCCGTTCCAGCGCCGTCGTAAGACCTGCCCATTCTCGGGTGAAGGCGCGCCAAAGATCGACTTCAAGGACGTTCGTCTGCTGTCCCGTTACGTTTCGGAACGCGGCAAGATCGTTCCTTCGCGCATCACCGCCGTTTCGGCGAAGAAGCAGCGTGAACTGGCTCGTGCCATCAAGCGCGCTCGCTTCATCGGCCTGATGCCATACGTCGTATCGTAAGACCTAACCGTCTTTCGAAAACTCATTGTTGGGGTCGCGGATGGTCCGCGGCTCCTAACCGTTTCTCGGAAACGGGACAGCCAAAAGGATAAATGACATGAAGGTCATTCTGCTCGAACGCATCGGCCGCACCGGCACCATCGGCGACGAAGTCACCGTAAAGGACGGCTTTGCACGTAACTTCCTGCTCCCACAGGGCAAGGCACTGCGCGCAACCGAAGCAAACCGCAAGAAGTTCGAAGCTGAGCGTGCTCACATCGAACAGCGCAACGAAGAACGCCGCACCGCAGCTGCTGGCATTGCTGAAGGCCTCAACGGCCACGCAATCATCATGGTTCGCCAGGCTGGCGAAACCGGCCTGCTGTACGGTTCGGTTGCATCGCGTGACATCGTCGAAGCTCTCGCAGCTGACGGCTTTGTTATCCAGCGCAACCAGGTTGATCTGCCAGACGCTCTCAAGACCGTTGGCGTTCACACCGTTCCGCTGAACCTGCACTCGGACGTTGCTGTTAAGATCACCGTCAACATCGCTCGTTCGGCTGACGAAGCTGAGCGTCAGGCAGCTGGCGAAGACGTCACCGTTCACTCGTTCGATCTGGAAGACAACGGCGATTTCGCTGCTGGCCAGAAGGACGCAGAACAGGACGACCGTTTCGAAGACTAATCTTCGGTACGCGACGACCCCTTTGGAAAAGCCGGGCTTCATGCCCGGCTTTTTCTTTTGCCCGTTGACACGTTCGGCCATAGACTTAGCTAAATTCGTACCTAAGTTATCCCCATTGTTCCCAGTCTTCACATTGGGTTATTCGAGAGCATGGTCAGAGACGTTAACCCTAGGGACGTAAGCCAGACTCACTGCAAACTCGCCTGACATTGATACGGTGAACATCAGGAGTGCGCTTTGGCTGAGATCGCCCGTCTACATCCCACAGCAGAAGAAAAATCGTTCCGCGTCGCACCGCATAACGTCGATGTTGAGCAGGCGCTGCTGGGCGCGATCCTGATCAATAACGACGCGTTTTACCGCGTTTCCGATTTTCTGCTGGCCGAACATTTTTACGAGCCCATTCACCGCGAGATCTATGAACTCGCCGGTAAAATCATCCGCGCCGGTAAGGCTGCGGAGCCGGCGACGCTCAAAACCCACCTGCCCGATCAGCTGCTCCCCGACGTCACCATGATGCAATATCTGTCGCGTTTGGCGGCAGAGGCGACGACGGTTCTGAACGCACTTGATTACGGTCAGGCTATCTATGACCTCGCCATTCGCCGCAGCCTCATCCAGGTTGGCGAAGAAATGGTGCAGACCGCCTATGACGCGGACATTGAAACCACGCCAACCAAGCAGATCGAAAAGGTCGAAGGCGAACTCTTCCAGCTCGCTGAAAAGGGTCGCGCGGAAGGTGGCTTCCAGGCCTTTGGCGCAGCGCTGAGCGCATCGATCCAGATGGCAGGCGAAGCTTTTGCCCGTGACGGTGGTCTATCAGGTGTCGCGACGGCTCTGCACGACCTCGACAAACAAATGGGTGGCCTCCAGCGCTCCGACTTGATCGTTCTGGCAGGACGTCCGGCGATGGGTAAAACCTCGCTGGTGACCAATATCGCCTACAACGTCGCCAGCGCCTATCGCGCCGAAGTGCAGGCCGACGGCAATCTGAAAACCGTCAATGGCGGTGTTGTTGGCTTCTTCTCTCTCGAAATGAGTAGCGAACAGCTCGCAACGCGTATTCTGGCCGAGCAGGCGGAAGTCTCTTCCTCCGACATCCGCCGCGGTCGTATTCACGACGAGCAATTTGCTAAGCTGGTCGACGTGTCCAATATGATGAGCAAGGTGCCGCTCTACATCGACGATACCGGTGGTATCTCGGTAGCGCAGCTCGCGGCACGCGCGCGTCGTTTGAAGCGCCAGAAGGGGCTCGACCTCCTCATCGTCGACTACTTGCAGCTGCTCTCGGGCTCGTCAAAAGCCTCCCAGCAGAACCGCGTGCAGGAACTGACGGAAATCACCACGACGCTCAAGGCCATGGCGAAGGAGCTGGAGTGCCCAGTGATCGCCTTGTCCCAGCTCTCCCGTCAGGTTGAAACGCGCGATGACAAGCATCCGCAGCTTTCCGACCTTCGCGAATCGGGTTCTATCGAGCAGGACGCGGACGTTGTAATGTTCGTGTACCGCGAAGAATACTATCTCAAGAACAAGGAGCCCAAAGAGGGGACGCCCGAACACCTGACTTGGCAGGCGGAAATGGAGCAAGTGCACGGCAAGGCGGAAGTAATCGTCGCCAAGCAGCGTCACGGCCCCACCGGTACTGTTCAGCTCAGCTTCGAGGCGCAATTTACCCGCTTTGGTAATCTTGCTCGGGCAGACTATCTGCCCGAACGCATGGAATAGGTATGACTCTGACCTCCGGCCTTGGCGGCCAACTGAGCATTGATCTGGGCGCTCTTGCCCGTAATTGGCGCGCGCTCGACAAGGTGAGCGCGGGTGCGTTGACGGCTGCCGTCGTCAAAGCCGATGCCTATGGCACCGGGACGGAAGCTGCGAGCAAGGCGCTTTACGCCTCTGGCGCGCGCTTCTTCTTCGTGGCCACGCCCGATGAGGGATTGGCAGTTCGCGCCGCCGTTCCAGAAGCGCATATCTTCGTGCTGTACGGGCTCTATCCGGGGGCGGCGAACCTTTACATTCGCCAGAACCTCATGCCCGTCCTTGGCTCTATGCCAATGCTCGAGGAATGGCTCGCCAAGTGCGTCGAACGCAATGAGGCCTATCCAGCCGCGTTCCATTTCGACACCGGCATTAATCGCTTGGGGTTCCGTCTTAGCGAAGCCAGCGCCGTGCGCGAAAAGATCGAAAAGCTCGGCTTTGCCCCGCAGATGATCATGAGCCATCTGGCTTGTGCCGATCAGCCGAACCACGAGAAGAACCGCACCCAGCTTGCGCTCTTTGGCTCGGTCATGCAGCAATTCCCCGGCATTCCGGCTTCCCTGGCCAATTCGGCCGGGCTGATGAGCGGCCGCGACTACCATTTCCAAATGGTGCGTCCGGGCATCTCTCTTTACGGCGGCCGAGCCGTTGCGGGTCGCAAGAACCCAATGGCCAATGTCGTGACGCTCCATGTGCCGATTCTGTCGGTCATTGAAGGTCGCACGGGTGAAACCGTCGGCTATGGCGCGTCCTATACGCTCAATCGCCCCTCGCGCCTCGCCGTCATCGGTCACGGCTATGCCGATGGTCTGTTCCGCTCGCTCTCTGGCACCAATCAGCGTCCGGGCGGCAAGGTCTTCGTGCGCGGTCGCCTCTGCCCGATCGTGGGCAAAATCTCGATGGACCTGACCATCGTCGACATCACCGAGCTTGGCTCCGATCTCCCCACGCCGGGCGAAGGCGTAGAAGTGCTCGGCGCCAATGTTCCAATCGACGATCAGGCCGACGCTGCGGGCACCATCGGCTATGAAATCCTCACCGCCCTAAAAGGGCGTTATAATCGGATCTACATTGGTGATGGCGCGCTGCCGCCAAGCCAGCCGTCTCAGCCCCACCCACAGGGCTGATTACAAAGTTCCGCCTTTGTTCTTGTTTTTTGAAACCACTTGCTGTTAGGCTCCGGCCCAATAGCAGGTGGTTTTGCGGTTTTGGCGCTCCCTTCTTTGTTGGCACTGAGGCCCCAAAAGGCCAATCGCGTGCCCATCGAGAAGCCAGAGAATGCCAGCCAGAAGCCACCTATCCGCCCGGCCGCGCCCTAGAGGAAAGTACCCACCTTGGCTAAACTGAAATCTTCGTTCTTGTGTCAGGCATGTGGCGCGGTTTCGAGCCGTTGGCAGGGGCGGTGCGACGCGTGTGGTGAGTGGAACACCATTGTCGAAGAAGTTGTCGATTCTGGCGTCGGTGCGGGCCCCAAATCCGCCAAGGCCGGTGGCCGCGCTACAACGCTGGTGTCTCTCGCCGGTGAAACCGAAGGCGCAGCCCGTGTGGTCAGTGGCATTGCCGAACTTGATCGGGTGACCGGCGGCGGCTTTGTTAAAGGCTCGGCCCTCCTCGTTGGCGGCGATCCAGGGATCGGCAAATCGACCCTGCTCCTCCAGTCCGCTGCCGCCCTCGCCCGCCAAGGCAAACGCGTTATCTACGTTTCGGGTGAAGAAGCGGTCGCGCAAGTTCGCTTGCGGGCTCAAAGACTTGGCCTTGCGGACACAGGTGTGCTGCTGGCGGCGGAAACCAATGTCGAAATCATCCTCGCCACCCTCGAAGAAGGCCCGCCGGCCGATCTCGTGATCATCGATTCGATCCAGACCCTATGGACCGACCGGGTTGATTCCGCTCCCGGCACCGTCACGCAGGTCCGCACTTCGGCTCAGGCTCTCACCCGTGTCGCCAAGAAAACTGGCGCGGCTGTCGTTCTGGTTGGCCACGTCACCAAGGATGGCTCCATCGCCGGGCCACGCGTGGTCGAGCACATGGTTGACGCCGTTCTTTATTTTGAAGGCGACGCCAGCCACACCTTCCGCATTTTGCGTGGCGTGAAAAACCGTTACGGCGCGACCGATGAGATCGGCGTCTTCACCATGACCCAGGGCGGTCTCGAGCAAGTCGCTAATCCGTCAGCACTTTTCCTTGATCAGCGCGATAAAAACTCCGCCGGTTCAGCCGTCTTTGCAGGGATGGAGGGCACCCGCCCCCTGCTCATCGAAATCCAGGCGCTCGTCGCGCCCTCCCCCCTCGGCACCCCACGCCGCGCGGTTGTCGGTTGGGATTCGCAACGTCTTTCCATGGTGTTAGCGGTTCTCGAAACCCGCTGCGGCGTCCGTATCGGCGCCAATGATATCTATCTCAACGTCGCCGGTGGCCTCAAAATCAACGAGCCTGCTGCTGACCTCGCCGTCGCTGCCGCGCTTATTTCTTCCCTCACCAATTCCCCCCTTCCGCAAGACGCTGCCTACTTTGGCGAGATCTCATTGGCGGGCGGCGTGCGCCCAGTTTCCCATGCTGGGCTACGCCTGAGAGAGGCAGAAAAGCTGGGGTTTGGCTCCGTCGCGACAGGCAAATTGGGCAAGGCCGATAAGAGCAAAAACCTCATGGTCACTGAATATGCGCAATTGGCCGACATGGTGAGCGCCATTGCAGCCAAGGGGCAGCGTGCCATTCCTGAGCCAGAGGCGGAGGGATGGTAAACAAACGGTTTTCGTGGACTTTTGCATGCTGGCTTTTACACAGCCTTGGCAGGCCCTACTAACTCCGTTAAAGCTGCCTCAATTGACTGTCGGCTCGGACAAGTAGGCGAGAACATATGCTAACTGCATTTGACGTTGGTGTTGGTGTACTGGTGCTCATTTCCGCTATTTTAGCGACCGCACGAGGCCTTACACGCGAGGTTCTCTCGCTGGCGACATGGGCTGGCTCTGCCGCTATCGCTGTCTATATGTGGCAGTACCACCCCGAAATCGCGCGCGGCTACATTGCTGAGCCGGTTGTCGCGGACATTGCCACAGTTGTCCTGAGCTTCATCATCTCGTTGATTGTGCTCCACCTTTTGACCATGCGCATTGCTGACTTTGTCATCGATAGCCGCATTGGGCCGATCGACCGTACGCTTGGCTTCGTCTTCGGTGTGCTGCGCGGCATTCTGATTTCGATTGTTATCACCATCTTCGGCGTGTGGCTCTTGGGAACCAACCTGCCGGAATGGGCAGATAAGGCTCAGACTCGCCCACATCTGCAGAGCATGGGCACAACCCTGATTTCCATGCTGCCAGATGGACTTGAAGCTCAAGTCACCGACATTCTGCGTGGCGGCGGCGGCAATCTGACCGACGATACGGAAGCGCCAGTGGCTCTTCCACCTGAAGCTGTCGGCAATGGCACTGTCGCGCCTGCGCCAGCCGCTTCGCCGTCAATCACCACATTGCCAGCGACACCGCAGAACTAAGAATCATTCGCCTCAACCGCTTAGGCGGGCGAACGAAACTGTCATTTTGCTAGCCATAGCAAAATGGGCTATTGGCGGGGCTCAACAGCTGGCGTAAACGAGCCCCATTCCTGTTATGGAATAGCTCGGTCCAACTGCAAGGAGACCCAAGGTGACCCATCTCGCAGATGACGCTTTCGACCTTGATGGAGACACCCTGCATGAAGAGTGCGGGGTGTTTGGCATTTTAGGACACCCTGAAGCTGCCACCCTGACGGCGCTCGGCTTGCATGCTCTCCAGCACCGCGGCCAAGAAGCGGCCGGTATCGTTTCCTTCGACGGCGAGCGTTTCCATCAGGAAAAACGCATGGGCCTCGTGGGTGATCACTATACCGACCCCGCCGTTCTCGCCGGTCTCCCCGGCCCTATGGCCATCGGCCACACCCGCTATTCCACCACTGGCGAAGTTGCCCTGCGCAATGTGCAGCCACTCTTTGCAGAACTTGATGCCGGTGGCATTGCCGTTGCCCACAATGGCAATTTCACCAATGGTTTGACCCTGCGTCGCCAGATTATCGCGACCGGCGCAATCTGCCAGTCGACCTCCGACACTGAAGTCGTTCTCCACCTCATCGCCCGCTCCCGCCAGACCTCCTCGACCGACCGCTTCATCGATGCTGTTCGTCAAATGGAAGGCGGCTACGCCATGTTGGCGCTGACCCGCACCAAGCTGATGGCCGCGCGCGACCCTGTCGGCATTCGCCCGCTGGTCATGGGCGATCTCGACGGCAAACCAATCTTTGCCTCTGAGACCTGCGCCCTCGACATCATCGGCGCGACCTATGTCCGCGACGTCGAAAATGGCGAAGTGATTATCTGCGAACTGCAGCCCGATGGCACTGTGACCATCGATGCCCGCAAGCCGCGCGATACCCAGCCGGAACGCCCGTGCCTCTTTGAATATGTCTATTTTGCGCGCCCGGACTCCATGGTCTCGGGCCGTAGTGTTTATACGGCCCGCAAAAACATGGGCGCGAACCTGGCCAAGGAAGCGCCCGTCGTCGCCGACGTTGTCGTGCCCGTCCCAGATGGCGGCACGCCAGCTGCGATTGGCTATGCCCAACAGAGCGGCATTCCGTTCGAACTTGGCATTATCCGCAACCACTACGTGGGCCGCACGTTTATCGAGCCGACCCAGCAAATCCGCGCGTTCGGCGTCAAGCTCAAGCATTCGGCCAACCGCGCTGTCATTGCTGGCAAGCGCGTCGTGCTGGTGGACGATTCTATCGTGCGCGGCACCACTTCGGTCAAAATCGTACAGATGATCCGCGATGCTGGTGCCACTGAGGTTCACCTCCGCGTGGCGAGCCCGATGATTTATCATTCCGATTACTATGGCATTGCCACTCCGGACCCGGAAACGCTGATCGCCAATCAGTACGAAACACTGCAGCAGATGTGTGAATTCATCGGCGCGGATTCGCTGGAGTTCATCTCCATCGATGGCCTGTACGAGGCTGTTGGTGGCGAAAAGCGGAACCCAGAAGCTCCGCAATTCACCGACCATTATTTCACAGGCGATTATCCAACGGCTTTGACGGACATGAATGGTACGTCTAAGCACGACCCACACAAAGCTTCGCTTCTGAAGGTGGCTGGTTAATGTCTGAAAATACTGAACTTGCTGGCAAGGTCATTGTCGTCACCGGAGCCTCGCGCGGCATTGGCTACGCCACTGCCCTCGAGGCTGCTCGACGCGGCGCACATGTTATTGCCATCGCCCGCACGGTGGGCGGCCTTGAAGAGCTAGACGACGCCATTCAGGCGATTGGCGGCTCGACAACCCTTGTTCCGCTCGACCTGCGCGATGGCGATGCCATTGATCGCATTGGCGCGGCCATCTACGAGCGTTGGGGCAAGCTGGACGGTCTCGTTGCCAATGCTGGCCTTCTGGGCGTGTTGAGCCCGGTAGCGCATTTAAAGCCAGACGAGTTCGACAAGGTCTTCTCGGTCAACGTCACCGCCAATTATCGCCTCCTGCGCTCGCTGGACGTGCTTTTGCGTCAGGCCGATGCTGGTCGTGCGGTTTTCGTCTCTTCCTCGTCAGCGCGCTCCGCAAAGCCTTTCTGGGGCCTTTATGCAGCCAGCAAGGCTGCGCTTGAGGCACTGGTGAAGTCGTATTCGGGTGAAATCAGCACCACCAATGTGCGCGCCAATGTGTTCTATCCGGGTGCGGTCCGCACAGCGATGCGCGCCAAGGCCATGCCGGGCGAAGATCCAAACACCCTGCCCCAGCCGTCTGACATTGCTCCGGCAATTGTCGATCTGCTGAGCGCGTCGGTCACGGAAAACGGCAAGGTTTTCAATATCGAAACCAAGGCATACGAAGCGATCTGATCGCAGCCGATACTCAAATCAAAAGGGCCCGCACCATTCCGGTACGGGCCCTTTTCTTATTCTGTTTGATCGGCTCAAGCCGCAGGGGCGACCGCTGTCACCAGCACCTTATCGATGCGGTGACCATCAAGGTCGATCACCTCAAACCGCCAACCGTCCCGCTCAAAACTCTCACCCAGCTTTGGCAGGTGATTGAGAATGGAGAGGATGTAACCGGCGAGGGTTTCGTAGCGCGCATCCTTGGGGATGTTGAGCTTGAAGCGCTCCGACAGATCATCGACAGGCATCCAACCGGCAACCAGCCACGAGCCGTCATCGCGCTGAGCGATAGCGGGTTCGTCGCCCGGTTCTTCGTTGTAAACGCCTGTAATGACTTCGAGAATATCGCCATAGGTGACGATACCTTCAAAGTGACCATATTCGTCGACAACGAGCGCCATTTGGGCTGAAGAGTTGCGAATGGCTTCGACGACGTCGAAGGCATCAGCGTGTTCCATGACCACCGGCATAGAGCGCACGAGCTTGCGCAAATCGGGCTGCTGTCCGGTCGCCATTGCAGGCAGAAGGTCTGAGAGCGAGATCACACCCATGATCGAATCTTCGTCGCCATCGGCAACGAGGACCTTGGTGTGGTTCGTCGACAGAATCGTCTGCAGGCTGACCTCGTACGGGTCGCGAATATCGATCGTCACCACGTCAGGGCGCGGGGTCATGATGCCGCGAGCAGAACGGTCCGCGAGGCGCATAACGCCCGAAATCATCGAATGCTCTTCGGTTTCGAGAACACCGGCAGTAGTCGCTTCAGCGATGATTGTGCGGACTTCTTCTTCCGTCACAACTTCTTCGCTCTGACCACTCTGACCGAGCAGGCGCAGCACCAGCTTGCCCGAAATATCGAGGAGCCAAACGATCGGCGTACCGACCTTAGCCAAGATATACATGGGCTGGGCAACGCGCGACGCAACCAGTTCGGGATTACGCAGCGCCACTTGCTTGGGCACCAACTCACCCAAAATCAGCGAGCCGTAGGTGATCAGGACGACAACGACACCAACACCAGCGACATCGGCGATGTTGGTCGGCACGCCAACGGAGTAAAGCCAGACGGTTAAGCGCGCACCGAGTGTTGCACCGGAGAAGGCACCCGAAAGGATGCCGACCAGCGTAATACCGATCTGGACGGATGAAAGGAACTTCCCAGGCTCTTCCGCGAGACGCATCGCGGTAGCTGCGCCTTTATTGCCTTGGTCAGCCATGACCTTGAGGCGCGCGGGACGGGAAGAAACGACGGCCAGTTCTGACATGGCCAAGGCGCCGTTCACGAGAATCAGAACGACGACGATGAGGATCTCTGTAAGCAACAAAGTGCAAAATTGGCAGGCCGTGACCAATGACGGGCTGTTACGACCGCGCCAGTATAGGGATCACGGTCCAGATGTGAATAGGGGACGAGGGAGTAAGTTTGCCTTACAATCCCTCGTCCCCCTCTTTACTTTTGGAGCTAGCTCCGAACCGAAACGCTTAGTCTTTTGGCGCGTAGGGGTTTTTGCCGCCGCGCAGCCAAATACGGATAGGCGAGCCCTTAATGCCAAAGGCTTCACGAAGGCCGTTCACAAGATAGCGTTGATAGCTCATGGGAACGACTTCGGGGCGCGAAGCGAAAATGATGTACGAAGGCGGACGTGTCTTAGCCTGCGTCATGTAACGCATCTTGAGACGACGACCAGCAACTGCCGGAGGTGGATGGCTCTCGATCATGCCCGAAAGCCAACGGTTGAGGCGCGAGGTCGAAACGTGAGCATTCCAGGAACGCTCCACCTCGAAAATCGCTTCCATCAGACGATCGATATTCTTGCCGGTAAGGCCAGAAAGCGTCACGAGCGGAATACCGCGTACCTGCGGCAGCAGGCGTTCGCATTCTTCACGCAGCTCGGTGAGCGTCTTGTTTTTGTCTTCGATCAGGTCCCACTTGTTGAGCGCGATGACCATGGCGCGGCCTTCACGTTCCACAAGATCGGCCAGAGCCAAATCCTGCTTTTCAAACGGGATCGTCGCGTCGAGCATAAGCACGACGACTTCCGCGTATTGCAGCGAGCGCAGGCTGTCGCCTACGGCCAGCTTTTCAAGCTTTTCCTGTACGCGCGAACGACGACGAATACCGGCGGTATCGACGAGGTTGATCGTGCGGCCTTCCCATTCCCATGGAACGAGAATGCTGTCGCGGGTGATACCGGCTTCCGGGCCGACCAGAACGCGTTCTTCGCCAACCATGCGGTTGACGAGAGTCGACTTGCCCGCATTCGGGCGGCCGACGATGGCGACGTTCAAATAGCGCTTCGGGTTCCACCGCAGTGTTGCGTCGTCGCCTTCGCCTTCGAGCATGTCGGGAGTGATATCGACGTCAACTTCAGGCAGGAAGTCGAGATCGGACTGCTCGCCAGCTGCAGCGTCAGCTTCTTCCTGCGCCTTCTTTTCAGCAGCCTTATCAATGGCAGCCGAAACGATGGAGTAGAGTTCAGAAAGACCAAGACCATGTTCTGCCGAAAGCGCGATCGGCTCGCCAAAGCCGAGCTTGAACGCTTCCACGAGGCCATGCTCGGAAGCCTTGGCTTCGGCCTTGTTGCCCACGAGGTGGACATGCTTGCCCGCCTTACGCAGAACCTGCGCAAAGCGTTCGTCGAGCGGCACAACGCCAGCGCGCGCGTCGATCATGAACAGAATGACGTCGGCTTCATTGATTGCCAGCTCAGTCTGCTGGCGCATGCGATCTTCTAGGCTGCCGTCACGAACGTCTTCATAGCCTGCCGTGTCAAGAACACGGAAGGTAAGATCGGCAATATGACCTTCAGCTTCACGGCGGTCACGCGTGACGCCGGGGGTGTCGTCAACCAGCGCGATCTTACGACCAACGAGCCGGTTGAATAGGGTCGACTTGCCTACGTTTGGGCGGCCGACAATGGCAACGGTAACCGTCATGGCGGCGTCCCTTCAAGGGGTATGTTATTCAGCTGCCGGGGCTTCTTCAGCCGCAGGCGCTTCGTCAGCGGCTGGAGCCTCATCAGCGGCAGGCGCGTCAGCAGTGACAACGCCTTCCGAGAGCATTTGTGCAAGATAGAACGACATGCGGCTGCGCGTAGACTGAGCAGCGAGCGGATCATTCAGAACCGCTTCGAAGCTGGCCTGAGCCGCTTCGCCTTCGCCAGCCTTATACTGAGCCAGGCCCAGCAGTTCGCGCGCCACACGGCGCAGTGGATTGTCGTCAGTTGCCAGCGTTGCAATGCGCGCTTCAACGTCAGCCAGAGTGCCCGTGTCGACGAGCAATTGAGCGGCCGACAAGAGAGCCAGCTCACGCAGGCGCGGGTTGGACTGGGTGTTGGCTACACCATCATAGGCGGCAACGGCGGCTGTCGAGTCGCCCTGTTCACCCAGAAGTGCTGCAGCGCGGAACTGCGCCAGAACAGCGTAGCCGCCGCCCTTAGCCGAGATGGCTTCGAGCTGAGCGCGAGCCGCTTCAAGATCACCATTTTCGGCCGCATCATAGGCCAAATAGAGTTCTTCTGACGCCGCTGCCGACTGTGATTTCGTATACCAGCTCCAGCCTTCGTTGACCGCTACCAGAGCGACGATCGCGACGGCACCGCCAATGACAAAAGGAGCATACCGCTTCCACATGGACCGAATACGGTCTGTGCGCAGTTCTTCATCGATTTCGCGGAAGATATTGTCCTGAGACATTGGCAACCTGAATTGGTTCGAAATTTCCCGGCAGCTTTAGCATGAGGTCCCCGGATTGCAAACATCCATAGGCTGCGTCTCGTTGGACTATTCTAGGCTTCCCCCGCAGTGTTGATCACATATCTATCGCGCCCCTGCTGTTTGGCTTGATAAAGCGCCTCATCGGCTCGCGCGATCAAGTGTTCGACAGATCCTTCGACATTCGCGCCAACGGCGCATCCGGCGCTGACTGTTAGTCGCCCCGTGTGCGAGGTGAGGTGATTAACGTCCAACTCGCGCACGACTTCGTTGATGCGGTTGAGTATGGTCACAGGCCTGATAACGCCGGGTAGAGCCATCAAGAACTCCTCGCCGCCGTAACGGGCGACAAGGTCGGTGCTCCGGGTGAGCGAGAGCAACGCTTCGGCGACCCGCTTGAGCACAGCGTCTCCCGCCAGGTGCCCATAGTGATCGTTGAATTCTTTGAAGTGGTCGACATCGACCATAACAATCGCCAATGGAATTCCGGTCGATTTGGCGTCCGCCCAGAGCTTACCAAGCCGATCATCAAGTTCGCGCCGATTGGCAACGCCCGTTAGCGCATCTTGAGAACTCAACAGCGCCAGAGATTCGCGCTCAATCAGCAAACGCTGATTTTGCTCCTGCAGGGCCTGCTCCCGCAGCACGCTCTCAGTGACATCAACCATGAACCCGGTCGCCCGCACCGCCTGCCCGTCTTGCGTTTGTATCGCCGCTGCCGAGCGCACCCAACGGACTTCACCGTCTGGATGCACCACGCGGAAGACGATCCGGTAGTCTTCACCTGTGGCGAGCAGTTCTTCGGCTGTGTGGCGCACCTCCGTGGCGATCTGCACATCCTCGGGATGGATCATCGGTCCAAATTCGGCCACCGACGAGATCGGCTGCGCGGGGTCACGACCGACGATGCGATACCAGTTATCATCGCAAACCATTTTGTCGGCGCGAATGTCATAGTCCCAAATCCCTAGGCCACCAACATTGGCTGCCATGCTCAGGCGCTCTTCACTCTGCCTGAGGGACTGATTTGCAGCGTGCTGCGCGGAGACCTCACGCGAGACCACCAAGATCGCAGTGGTTTGCCCATTGGCATCCAAAACCGGGGTCAAGCTATTGTCCCAGTGCTGCGGCGCCTCCCCCGGAATGACGCTTCTGCCTGCGAAACGCCCAATATTGCTGTTGCGCGCGGCTTCAATGGCCGCTCGGCCCTCCTGACGGACATCGTCGGGCAAAAGATCCAACCAAGCCATTCCAAAGGATGAGTCTTCTGGCACCCCAAGTGCGCGGCAGCCAGATTTGTTCATATGCAAGACCATGCCGTCCGGCGTGATGAGCTTGATGCAGTCGAGCGAGATGTCGAGCATCTGTGTTTGCATCGACGCCTTCGTCTCGAGCAATCCCTCTCGACGGCGAATGGCATCGATGTCCGTGGCGACGCAGAGCACGGTGTCTTCGGACAGAGGGCTCAAGGTGACCACATGCCAGCGGGACATGCCCGAGCGTGTTAACAGCCGCAATTCCATCGAGGTGCGGTCGTTGGCAGCAGTCTCAGAGAAGCACGATAGGGCCACATAGCGATCCCCCGGCTCAACAAGGTTCATCCAAGAGCTTCCCAAGCTGGTGGTTTCTGCCTGAAAGTTGACGTCCTGCCATTGGCCATTGATCGCCAAGACCAAGCCCTGTCGGTTCAGAACGGCAGCGGGGGATGGCAAAGCGGAAATGATGGTCGAAGCCAAATCGCCGACCGGTAAGCGGGACAGCGTTTCACTCTTTTTCGGAGGCGCCCCTGCCTGCAATGACACAATGGAGAGATGGTTCGTCAATTCGCTCAACCCCCTATCGGCGCCCGCCAATCGAAGAACTATCCCAAAGACTGCTGCAAATCTGAAATCACAGACTCTGCTGCAGTAAATGAACCCTTCAACCGGCACTGACGCCAACCGACACTTCTTGCCTTATTGGCACCATAATAACGCGTCGACCGGAGGCGGAGTTGCAAACCAACGGCAACAAACAAAAAGTGCCGGTAGATTGCTCTACCGGCACTTTCAAATCAGGTGAGGGAGATCACTCCCACTCAATGGTGCCGGGTGGCTTGGACGTCACGTCGTAGACGACGCGATTGATGCCACGGACTTCATTGATGATGCGCGTCGCGGTCTTACCGAGGAAGTTCATGTCGAACTGATAGAAATCAGCCGTCATGCCATCGACCGAGGTCACGGCGCGCAGAGCGCAGACGAATTCATAGGTACGACCATCACCCATCACGCCAACGGTCTGAACCGGCAGCAGAACGGCAAATGCCTGCCAAATCTTGTCGTACTGACCAGACTTGCGGATTTCGTCGAGATAGATCGCATCTGCCTTGCGCAGAATGTCGAGCTTTTCGCGGGTGATGCCGCCTGGGCAACGGATCGCAAGGCCTGGACCCGGGAATGGGTGACGGCCGATGAAGCTATCCGGAATACCGAGATCGCGACCAAGCTGACGGACTTCGTCCTTGAACAGTTCGCGCAGCGGCTCGACCAGCTTCATGTTCATGCGTTCTGGTAGCCCGCCCACATTGTGGTGCGACTTGATGGTGACCGAAGGACCACCGGTGAACGACACAGATTCGATGACGTCTGGATAAAGCGTGCCCTGAGCGAGGAACTCTGCGCCGCCGAGCTTTTTGGCTTCTTCTTCGAAGGTTTCGATGAAGAGACGACCAATGATCTTGCGCTTGGTTTCAGGATCGACCTGACCTTCAAGTTCGCCAATGAACTTGTCGGAAACGTCGACGTGAACCAGCGGAATGTTGAACTGATCGCGGAACATGGTCACGACCTGTTCGCTTTCGTTCATACGCATCAGACCGTGGTCGACGTAGATGCAGGTGAGCTGATCGCCAATGGCTTCGTGGATCAGAACAGCGGCAACGGAGGAGTCAACGCCGCCGGAGAGACCGCAGATAACGCGTCCGGAACCGACCTGTTCGCGGATCTTGTCGATCATCTTCTGGCGGTAAGCCTGCATGGTCCAGTTGGACTGGAGGCCGCAAATCTTATGGACGAAGTTCTGGAAGAGTTTGGCACCATCTGGAGTGTGAACCACTTCAGGGTGGAACTGAACGCCCCAGATTTTCTTCTCTTCGTTCGCAATCATCGCGAACGGCGCATTCGGCGACGTCCCAACGACTTCGAAACCTTCTGGCAGGGATACGACGCGGTCGCCGTGGCTCATCCAAACTTGGTGAGCGGCACCGTCATCCCAGACGCCTTCGTAAAGCGCGCTAGGCTTGGAGACGACAACTTCGGCGCGACCGAATTCACGGTGGTGACCGGCTTCGACCTTGCCACCGAGCGCCATGCAGAGGGCCTGCTGACCGTAGCAAATGCCGAAGATTGGCAGGCCAGAGGTCAAGATGACTTCTGGAATGTGGGGAGCGTTCTCATCCAGCGTCGACGCTGGGGACCCCGAAAGGATCACGCCTTTGGGCTTCATCGCCGCAAAGGCGGCGTCGGCGGACTGGAACGGATGGATTTCGCAGTAAACACCAGTCTCGCGGATACGACGCGCGATCAGCTGGGTGACCTGCGAGCCATAGTCGACAATGAGGATGGTGTCGGTGGGGGCGGTGTCTGGGTGCTGCATGGCCGGGCTTTACAGCCAGTTTCGGGATTCCGCAAGACCAGTGATGCGCAGACTTGCGTTGCAAAATCGAGGGAGCGGATCGCTCCCTCAGTTTCGCAAGGCTTAGCTGTTCATCGCGGCGATTGTGCCGCAGAGGACAGTCGCAAAACTCACCCACGCCAGATAGGGCACAAACAGCCACGCCGCGAGCGTATCGCGATGGCGCACAGTCAAAATGAAGGCGACGATTGTTACCCAGAGCACCACAATAATGCCGAAGGCGAGCCACGGCATTTCCGCCCCGAACCACACGGGCGACCACAGAAAGTTCAGCACCATCTGGGCATACCACAGCATCATGGCTTTGGATTTGGGATTGTCCATGACCACGCGCCAACCAGCGATAGCGATCATGACATAAAGGATGGTCCAGACGGGGGCAAACACTGCGGCGGGCGGGTTCCACGAGGGCTTAGCCAAGCTCTCGAACCAAGGACCGGGAGGGGTTTGGGTGCCGATAAAGCTACCGATCCCCACGACGGCGACAATGAAGACAGCGAGGACAATCCAGGATTGTGGCGTGCGGTAGTCAGTTGTCGCGGCGGACATTAGCGTTCTCCAGGCCCATTTGGGAGGAGAACGCCGGGTTTGTCTTAAAGTTCAATGCGGAGGGCGGTTTATGCCTTTTTGCGCAGCAGGTGGATGTAGAAACCGTCGGTACTGGTGCGTGCTGGCGTTAGCATCAGGCCACCGGCTGGGGTCTCCAAACCTTCTGGCAAGTCCGAGATCAATGCCTTGCGCCAAACTGTTGCCATCGGGACGGTTTCGACATTGGCGTGGCTCTTAACGAAATCAACGACTTGATCATCATTCTCCTCTGGGAGAACGGAGCAGGTAATATAAACCAACGTGCCGCCCACCTTCAGGAAGGTCAGAGCCTGTTCCAAGAGGGCAGCCTGTTCAGACTGACGCAAAGCGATCAGCTCTGGAGTGAGCTTCCACTTGGTGTCCGGGCGACGGCGCCAAGTACCCGTACCGGTGCAGGGCGCATCAACAACGACGCGGTCGATCTTGCCGATCAAGTCGTCGAGAGCACCCGGGTTCGGAGCACGAACCTGCGCATTTCGCACGCCATTGCGCTTGAGGCGATCATAGATCGGGGCCAGACGCGAACGGTCGCTGTCATAAGCGAAGATCTGTCCGGTGTTACCCATGGTCGCTGCGAGAGCGAGGGTCTTGCCCCCTGCCCCAGCGCAAAGATCAAGAACCTGTTCGCCTTCCTTGGCGCCAGCCAAAGCCGAAACGATCTGGCTGCCCTGATCCTGAACTTCAAACCACCCTTTGAGGTAGCCCTCATCAGTTGTGACATTGGGCGTCCGCGCATCGCGTGGACCGGCCGGCATGGTCAGACCGAATGGCGCAATAGCTGTTTCTTCAGGGGTAAAACGCGCCAGCGATTTTGCGACCTTTTGCGATGTCGCCTTCAGCGCGTTAGCACGAATATCGAGCGACGGACGGCCAGTCATTGCCTGACCTTCGGCAATAAAATCATCGCCAAAAGCGCGCTTGAGTGACGGTACGAGCCATTCGGGCAAATCGGCCTGGACGTGTTCCGGCGCGCTCGAAAGATCGGCGGTCGCGCCAGCGATTTCTTTAGCGCTCAGCGCTTCTGGCGCGTGGCTATCCGCAGCAAACAGCTCGTTGAGCGCCTCCGGGCTTTCGCCCCAGCCGCGCAGGATAACGCCCAACACAAGGGCGCGCGGGGTGTCTGCGCCCATGGCAGCCGCGAGTGAGGACCGCGAACGCAATGCGTCGTAGACGATATTGCCGATAGCAGCGCGGTCACCTGCGCCAGCGAAACGGTTGTTGATACCCCAAGCCTTGAGCGCTTCTGAAACCGGGCGCTTGCGCTGCTCCACATCGGACAGAACTACAATGGCGGCGGCGATACGGCCGGGAAGACGCATGGACAAATACTCAGGCTAAGAGAATGCGAATGAGGAGCCATAGCCAGAACAGGGCGAGCACGACAAGGCCGGTGCAATAGACCACGAACCGCTTTGGCAGATTATTGGTAGTGACGTGTATGCCAGCGTGGATATAGCGAGACGCCACGAAAAGCCAGCCCAGCGCCGCTTCAATCCACCCGACCGCGCCAATCTGTAGCGACAGCACAACGGCCACATAGAACAGCACGGGGAGCTGGAATTGATTGTCAAAGGAGTTTGAAAGCAAACGCGCTTTAAGCGGATAAGCCGTTCGGTCGACCGCAACATCCGCCATGCGGATTTCACCGCGTGCAATGCGCGGCACCCGCTCCCGCCCCATCAAAACCAAGATGACGAGCGTGAGGATCACTTGAGCGACAACGGCAGATAGCAGAATTTTCGCAGTTAGCGGCATTTGGCAAAGCTCTGGAAGAGAGTCGGGATGCGGGGCTAACGCGCAGAAAGATAGGATGTTTCGGCCGACAGTGTTTATTCAGCCGGACGGTCACCCTTGCGGTCGCGCTTGTCAGAGTACGCGTCCAGAACGCGGAAAAACACGATCAGGCTCAAGATCACGCATGGGCCCCACAGCCACAGGAACACCGTCATGCTCATTCGCTCGCCTCCAGGCCACGCAAACGTCGACTAGCTTCAACGATGCACATAGCGCCTAATATTACTCCCAACGCACAAGCAGCCGCAAGGTTGAGTACACTAACCGTCGGTGTCAGCGTTCCTGTGGCTATACCAATATAGGGCGCAACAAGAGATGTGAGTATCGCGCCGCATCCGAGATTGGCTAACGCATTTGCAGCAAGTTTGATCTGCTCATGCTTTACAACGCTTTGCATCGTCTTCCCTCCCTAAACAAACTTACTGCTCAAAAAGGGGTCTGCACACCGGCAAATCTCCCAAAGAAAAAAGGCCCCTCCCGTGCGGGAGAGGCCTTCAATTTCAACCGGCTACAAACCTTAGCGGCCGGAGCGGTAGTTCGGCGCTTCGCGGGTGATGGTCACGTCGTGGACGTGGCTTTCGCTCAGTGCAGCGCCTGAAATCTTGACGAACACAGAGTTCTCGCGGAAGTCCTTGAGATTGTGCGCGCCGGTATAGCCCATGGATGCACGCAGACCGCCAGCGAGCTGGTGGAGAACCGCGCCAGCCGGGCCCTTATATGGAACCTGACCTTCGATGCCTTCAGGAACGAGCTTCATCTGATCGCGCACGTCCTGCTGGAAGTAACGGTCAGCCGAACCGGCCCCCATTGCGCCGACCGAGCCCATGCCTCGGTAAGACTTGTACGAGCGCCCCTGATAGAGGAACACTTCGCCCGGAGCTTCGTCAGTCCCTGCGAGCAGCGAGCCAACCATGACGCAGGCTGCACCGCCAGCAAGTGCCTTGGCCATGTCGCCAGAGAACTTGATGCCGCCGTCTGCGATGACAGGAATGCCGGCCTTTGCGCCTTCTTCGGCACAGGCCATAACGGCCGCAAGCTGCGGAACGCCAACGCCAGCAACGATGCGGGTGGTGCAGATCGAGCCCGGACCAATGCCGACCTTAACGGCGTCAGCGCCAGCATCGATGAGGGCCTTGGTGGCTTCCGCAGTCGCAACATTGCCCGCTACAATGCGGACATTATTGTTTTCGCGCTTGATGCGCTCGACAGCTTCGGCAACGCGGACCGAGTGACCGTGGGCGGTGTCGATGACCAGCAGGTCAACACCAGCGTCGATCAGGGCTTGCGAGCGTTCGTAACCATTGTCACCGACGGTCGAGGCTGCAGCCACGCGTAGGCGCCCCTGCTCGTCCTTGACGGCGTTCGGGTGGAGCTGAGCCTTCTCCATGTCCTTAACCGTGATCAGACCGATGCAGCGGTAGTCTTCATCGACGACCAGCAGTTTCTCGATGCGGTGACGATGCAGCAGAACCTGCGCTTCTTCCTTCGAAACCCCTTCACGGACCGTGATCAGGTTCTGATGAGTCATCAGTTCCGAGATCGGCTGTGCTGGGCTCTTTGCGAAACGCACGTCGCGGTTCGTGAGGATACCGACCAGCTTGCCAGTCAAACGACCGCCCTTACCGCCGTTTTCGACAACAGGAATACCCGAGATACGGCTCTTCTGCATAAGCGAGAGCGCATCCGCCAAGGTCGCATCGGGACCAATGGTGATCGGATTTACGACCATGCCGCTTTCAAACGACTTGACCATGCGAACCTGTTCCGCCTGCTCAGTAGCGGTCAGGTTCTTATGGATAACACCCATGCCACCGGCCTGCGCCATAGCAATCGCCATGTTCGCTTCGGTAACGGTATCCATGGCCGAGGAAAGGATCGGCAGCTTGAGCGCGATATCCTTGGTCACGTAGGTCGAAATGTCGGTTTCGGTCGGCAGAATGTCAGAGCGCGCAGGCTGGAGGAGCACGTCGTCAAACGTGAGCGCGGCATCGCCAGTGATAGTGGTAATAATCTTTGCCAAGGCCAGAACCTTCCTGCCTACTGTCAGTACAGAGATGTTGGAATGTGAACCGGCGCGGAGACCGTCGCGGGTTCAGGTTGGCGATGGTGCATACCACCGGAGTGGCGACTTGCCTAGTGCCTGAGTGCGTCTGATTGGTAAGGGGACACAATCAGAAGCTCATCGACACATTTGATGTAATAGCGCGACAAACTTAAATCACTTAGTAAATAGCTATTGGCACTATGCATAGTCTTCCGGTGGGGAACTAGTATGCAGCCCAACATGGGTTTCGGTTTCAGGAGATCAGCTTGAGAATTCGCGCTATCTCCCGAATTACCAATGCTTTTCGATCGGCCGCAGCGCGCTTAGGTTTCCTGCGCACAATCGCGATGTTGAGCATCATCGTTTTTGCGCTTCACCAAGTTTCACAGGCCCAACGCTGGTCTGACTATATTCCTGATGCTTTCCCCTTCGCCGACCATGCACTGGTTCTGATGGCAATAATTGTGGCCTGCACGATCATTGTCTTTCTACTTTTCGAGATTTCTCGAGTGGCGCGGGAAGTCACTATCGTCGAACAATCGGACGCGATTACCGAAGTATTCACCCGCGAACATGGTGCAGCGATCATTCGCAGCGAGTTCAATCGCGCGCTCCACAACAAGAATTTTCTCGCAGTCATGATCTTGGACATCGACAGCTTCAAGAAGATCAACCTTCAATATGGCTATGCTGCGGGCGATAAAGTCCTCGCCATGCTGGTTGAGCGATGCCAAAGCCTATTGAGACGTCAAGACGTCATTGGCCGCATGGGCGACGCCGAATTCTACGTCATCCTGCCCAGAACAGAGATATTGGCAGCGCATATTATGGCCGAGCGATTGCGTGCAGCCGTGGCCAGCGACGCGTTTATGCTTGGTGGGGTCCCCGTCGCCATTACCATCAGCGTAGGCGTTGCAGAGCTTGAGGCAGAGGACACGCCCGAGACACTTATTCGCCGCGCCGACGCGAAATTGTCGGTCGCAAAAAGCGAAGGTAAGAATAGAGTTCGATAGAACGAACGATTTAAGATGGATCGGGCTGGCCGCAGGAGGTCAAACCCACCATAATTGCTTCGGCTTCTGCCTGCCCTTTCCATAGACTCATTGGTTAGCTTTGTGATCCGCGTCACCCCGCTCATTTTGGCGGTCGCTCTGTTCATGGAACAGATGGACTCGACTGTCATCGCCACCAGCCTACCTGCAATTGCAGCCGATATCGGATCTGAGCCCATCGCCCTAAAGTTGGCGCTGACGGCTTACTTCGTGGCGCTGGCGATCTTCATCCCCATTAGCGGGTGGATGGCCGACCGTTTCGGAGCGAAGAACATCTTCCGTCTGGCGATCTTCGTCTTCATGCTGGGATCGCTGGCATGCTCCTTTGCCAATTCGCTCGAGACCTTTGTGGCATCGCGCTTTTTCCAGGGCATCGGGTCGTCCATGATGACACCCGTCGGGCGCTTGCTGCTCGTGCGTTCAACGCCCAGAAACGAACTCGTGTCGGCCATGGCGTGGCTCACGGTCCCCGCGCTGATTGCTCCTGTGACAGGCCCGCTTATCGGCGGTTTTCTGACGACATATCTCAGCTGGCATTGGATCTTCTGGATCAATATCCCGATTGGTATCGCCGGGATCATCTTTTCGGGCATCTACCTAAAAGTGCCGGATGAGCGCACACCGCGCCCAATCGATCTGGTCGGGTTTCTCATCGCCGCCGTCGCCTTCTCGGGCACGGTATTCGGCCTGTCCGTGATCAGCCTTCCAGCCGTTCCCATCACCTATGGCTATCTCACACTGGCGATCGGGCTTGTTGCTGCTGCCCTTTACGTGCTTCACGCGCGCCGGGTGACCTATCCCCTGCTCGATCCCAAGCTGTTGCGCCACAAGCTTTTCCGATCCTCGATAACGGGCGGCTCGGTGTTTCGCATCGGTGTGGGAGCTGTTCCGTTTCTCCTCCCGCTGATGCTGCAACTCGGCTTTGGCATGACCCCATTTGAAAGTGGCGCCATCACATTCGTGTCGGCGCTCGGCGCGATGGGGAGCAAGTTCATCGCCGAACGTGTCTACGCCCGCTGGGGTTTCCCGCGCGTCCTGGGCGTCTCGGCGGTGTTAGGCGGCCTTCTCATCGGCGCGCAGGGTCTGTTCACAGCCGAAACAGCGGCGGCGGTCATGATGGGCGTAATCGTATTCGGCGGCGTACTCCGCTCGATCTTTTTCACGGGGTCGAACGCCCTGGGCTACGCAGACATTTCCGATGAAGAAGCCAGCCAAGCCACCGCCATCGTGGCGGTATCCCAGCAGTTGTCGGTCGCCTTCGGTGTTGCCGTGGCGGGTGCCGTGATCGAGATCACGCGCCATTTCACCGGCGGGGAGCTGACGCTAATAAACTTCCAGATCGCATTCTTCGCGGTCGGCGCCCTTAGCGCCCTCGGTGGATTGGTCTATTTCACCCTACCCGCCAACGCGGGCAGCGACGTGTCGGGGCATAAGGGCCGCGCTAAAGGCTAGCCCGCACCAAAATGAAACGAAAAGACCGCCTCGAAGGGCGGTCTTATGGTTCAGTCTCGCGGCTGACTATTCGTCGTGATCGTTGTTGTGTTCATGCCGGAAATCCAGGCCTTTGAACCCCTTCGCCACGAGATAAGCCTCTGCGGAGTCTTTGCGGCTTGAGGGCGGCTTGGAGTGGAAGGTCGTATCAAAGTGACGCTTGAGCATGTGCAACAGCTCATGCTCGGTGCCGCCTTGGAAAACCTTAGCCACAAACGTGCCGCCGGGCTTGAGGACCTCAATGGCGAAGTCCGCCGCGATCTCGATGAGATGAACGATACGAAGGTGGTCCGTCGGACGGTGGCCTGTCGTCGGCCACGCCATATCAGACATGACAACGTCGGCCTTGTGGCCACCCAGCATGTCGATCAACATGCCCGGAGCATCATCCTCTGTGAAATCCTTGCGCAGCAGGTTTACACCCGGGATGTCGTCCATTTCGATATAGTCGATACCGATGACGAGCACATTGTCCGGCGTCGAGCCAACAGCGGTGGCCGCTACCTGCGACCAGCCGCCTGGCGCTGCACCAAGATCGACGACGCGCATGCCCTTTTTGAAGAACTTGTGCTTTTCGTCCATCTCTTTGATTTTGAAGGCAGCGCGAGAGCGATACCCTTCAGAGCGTGCGCGCGCGACATAGGGGTCGTTGAGCTGGCGCTCAAGCCACTTCGTCGACGCGACTTTACGGCCCTTGGCCGATTTAACGCGAATTTTAAAGTCTCTGTCGGACTTACGACCGCCTGTGCCCAGGGCTTTACTATTGGCCATTGCCCGCCCTCCTTGGATGTCGAATTGGACGCTTCTGGGAGCGATCAGCGTCCATAAGGGAAATCAAAATACCTTCACGAAGACCACGATCGGCAACCCGAACACGATCCGTAGGCCATTCACGACGGATGGCCTCAAAAATAGCACAACCGGGAAGCACGAGATCGGCGCGATCCTTGCCAATGCAAGCATGCGCGACACGGCGCTCGAATGGCATGTTCAGCAGAACGCGCATGGTTTCATCAACCTGATCGCGCCGCATCCACAAGCCGTCAACTTTCAGACGCTCATAGCGTTCCAGGCCGAGATGTAAACCCGCAAGCGTCGTCACCGTACCAGAAGTGCCAATCAAATGGACTGGATGTTCGGCAATCATCTGACGCAGCTTTTCGCGGCCACGGAACTGACGGAGGTGCTCAGAAACGTAGGAGACCATGTCTTCAAACGTCTCGCGCGTGACATTCACACCGCCGAATTTTTCGGCAATCGAGACCACGCCAACCGGCATGGACTGCCAAGACCGAATAGAAGCAGACATCCGCCCCTGCGAACGCGGTCGACCGCCACGGAAGTCGAGCCAAGCCAACTCCGACGAACCACCGCCGATATCAAACATCAGCGCGCCTTGCGCCTGAGTATCAATCAGATCGGCGCAACCGGTAACGGCCAATTCGGCCTCCGTGCGACGATCAACGATCTCAAGTTCGATCCCAAGCTCACTCTTCACACGGGCCAAGAATGCAGGACCATTTTCAGCGGCGCGGCAGGCTTCGGTTGCGATCAAACGCATGCGCGTCGGCTGATGCTCGCGCAACTTGTTCCGGCACATGCGAAGGGCGTCCATGGTGCGTTCCATCGCACCATCAGCCAAACGACCGGTGACAGAAACGCCCTCGCCTAGTCGGACAATACGTGTGTAGCCATCTAAAATGCGAAAACCCCTTTCATGGGGTCTGGCAATAAGAAGACGGCAATTGTTCGTTCCCAAATCGAGCGCAGCGTAAATGGCGCCGCGGTGTCGACGGGGATTCGGGGCGTTTAGGGTCCGCGGATCCGGCGATCCGGGCGGCGCAATGGCTGCCCTATCCTTCCGGCTTTGACCGGAAGATACACCGGCCCCTGCCTCGGCTTTTAAGACCGAAACAGCGGCGGACCGAGTAAGATCGGCCACGGGATGTCTCCTTAGTGCGCGGTCGCCAAGGCCGGAAAGCCGGCCGCGCCCGAACGCACCTTTGTTGCGTTGTTGAGACTAAGGTAGAGCATGGCATGCCCCAGCGCAATCAAAAGCATCCGCCTCATCCTCACACGCGGATGATATCGAGACCTTTCAACGTCGTAGCGTCGTCAAAATATGTGGCGGGATCACCGTTTGTAACAAGCACATCGACTTCGGAGAGATGCGTGACAACATGGGGCGCGTTCTGGCTGAATTTTCCGTCATGAGCGACGAGTACGACGCGCCGACTCAAAGCAAGAACGTCACGCACCAGATCGACCTCCATCGGATCGAACTCCAGCACAGAGCCCTCCCGGTCAATCGCGCTAGCGCCGATGATGGCGATATCAAACTTGAACTTTTGCCGACTACCGTCGGCTAGAGTGAGGATGGAAGTGTCCTTATTGCGCACATAGCCGCCGTAAACATAGACGGTGGCGTCCGTATTCATCGCGCAGCTATAGATGACTTCCAGATTAGGCGACGCCACTAGCATGCCAGGGAAGTCGGCAACAACTTGATGGAGGCCGTGGAAGGTCGTCCCTAGGCCCACAAACACCGTGGCGCCGTCAAACAAGATCGGCTTGAGCGCATTAACGAGCTGGCGTTTGATGTCGACTTCGGTGCTACCGCGCTCATTATAGGTGTATCGCGCGACACCCGGGGCCGCAAATGCACCGCCAAAGCCTTTGACCAGCAGTCCCCGTTCGTTGAGCAACTTCAGGTCACGCCGAATAGTCTGGGTGGTGACGTTAAACTGCTCAGCAAGTTCCGAAACAGACGCTGCGCCATTAGCGCCTATGGCGGCAAGAATTTGCTCTTGCCGCTCATTCAGGCCGTTAGAAGCGGCCGGAGAGTCCGCGCGCTGAGACAACAATCCTTCAACACGCTTCCGGCCACTCATTAGAGCTTAATCCCTAGATAGGTTCTATCATCGGTGAGTTGGGTATCAGTCGTACCCTTTGTGCTCATATAGCGGGCGATTTTGTGGAAGTCTTCTGCCTCCACCTCTTCGTGACCGGCCTCCCATGAGGCCACGCCGAAACGATCGCCAAGCTTGAAATAACCATCGGAGAAAAGCTCGATGGTGTGAACGTCCTTGAGGGAGTAGCTGCGGGTTTCGATGTAGCGTGAAGGCACCGCAAAACCGTCGAGCCCGCCGTAGCCCAGCACCAAGTCGGTCACGTTCTGGAAATCGCCCTGCGCGAAGCAGATACCACCATGAATGAGCGCCTGAATTTCAGCCTCAGGAACATTCGGCAAATGCGCCGTGCACGCCGCCAGCGCGCGCTGCTCGATATTAGCGAGGAATTGTGGATCGGCCGTGTCTGTACCAGCTTCCTGATGCTTGGTGCCGCGCCAAGTGATGTTGGCTGCAAGCGCATCTGCACGCACGCTATCGTAGCCTAGAGCGCGGAAATGGCTCCATGTTTCGCGGCGCATGATAGCCGTAACATCGTCCAAAGGCTTGAGGACCTGCAGAACGTCTTCGCCATTGATGCGCACGCCACTGTCGCCAACAGCGACGATCTCTAGGCGATCACCGATGATCAGCGCGGCCATGACGGTACAACCGCCACGCAGCTTCCAGTCCGCTGTAACGGCGTCGACTGCGCCGGCCTTCTCATATTCGGCGAAAATTGCCTGCCCGAGGTAGTCGATGAAATGCTCGGCACCTGCAAATTGCAGGTTCGGCTGGCGAGCATCGCCCTGTGCCAGAAGGAACTTCTCGATGGCCGCTTGGACGGTGCGTGAGGCAAACTGGCCCGACAACATGCCGTTATACCGCGTCCCATTGCGGTCGGTTACGCCGTCGATAACGGCGTAACCCCTATTTGGTAGAATGACGAGACTATCTTCATTGGCCCCTGGATCGGCGAACTTCTTGCCGAGCGAAAAGGCTTCCATGTGCTTCATTCAAACAAATCCCGTCAGTCTTATAGATAGTCAGATTATTCGCCGATTGCCGTGCGCCACTTGGCCAGCACTTCTTCGGTGCCACCAAGATCGTCGAGCGACTTGATCTCAATCAGTTTGACGGTGTTCAGGTCTGGTGCACCTGGAGGTGGAGCAACGTCGGTGCGGATTGCACGACGGCCGATCTCGTTGGCAAGCAGTTCCTGCGTCGACTTGGACATTGCCCAGTCGAGGAAGACCTTACCGCCATCTGGGTTTGGCCCACCCTTGACGAGCGCGATACCATCTGGCGCCGCGACAGTGCCGTCAGCGAGAAGTACGACAGCCATTGGCGCGCCGCCATTGCGGTATTCAATAGCGTTATCTTCAAGGGTCAAGCCCATCGAGGTTTCGCCGTCAGCGATGAAGCGTGGAACAGCGCCCGAGCTGTCGGTGAAGACGAAATTCTTCGCCATTTCAGTGTATTTGGCCCAGCCATCATCACCGAAAACGGTGAGCGCGGTCTGAAGCTGCTGCACAGCCGAACCCGAGTTATCTGCGCGAGCAGATGCGATCTGGCCGTGCCACTTAGGATCGACCAGGTCAGCCCAGTTCTTTGGTGCGTCTTCGAGCGAGACCATGTCGGTATTCACGGCGAGGACATAAACAACCGCAGTATACGGGGTCCAAGCATCGCTCCGAACGAACTCAGCGTTGAGCGCTGCGTGATCCTTAACCTGATACGGCTCGAGCAAATCAGCATTTTCAGTCAGCAAGCTACCGGTCACCGACCAGATAACGTCTGCCGCTGGTGCACCTGCTTCAGCGCGTGCGCGGCGGAAGATGTCGCCCGAACCGAGCTGAATAACTTCGGCCTTAAGGCCTGTGTCGGCCTCAAATACTGGCAGAAGGCGGTCCACGATGGATGACTTGTGCGCAGTGTAAACGACAACCGAGCCTTCGGCTGCCATTGCGGGGCTCATTGCAGTCGTTGCTGCTAGTGCGAAGGCAAATCCGACCAATGTCCGTTTTGCAACACTCATTTGTTCCTCCTGTTCCCTTTTGATCAAACTTATGATCGTTTCTGATCATGGAGCGACATTGCACTTGTTGCAATACGAAAATTGTGTTTGCTTTCAAAGCACAGAGAACGAGGGAAATGAGGGGCTGGAATGGCTTATTTGACAGTCACCGACGGGGTGAAGCAGTTCGTGGGCTTCCGCGCACTCAATGGCGTTTCGATTTCAGTGGAGGAAGGAGAATTCTTCACGCTGCTGGGACCGTCTGGCTGCGGGAAAACCACCCTTCTGCGCGCCATCGCCGGATTTAACGATCTGACGTCGGGCAGCATCACATTGGCAGGCAAAGACCTGCGCGCGCAGCCACCTCACCAGCGTGACATCGGTATGGTCTTCCAAGACTACGCCGTTTTCCCGCATTTGAGCGTGTTTGATAACGTCGCTTTTGGCCTTAAGCCCCGCAAGGTTCCTGCCCCAGAAATCAAAACCCGCGTCGCTGCGGCTCTCGACGCCGTGCACTTGGGGGCACTGGCCGAACGCCTCCCCGCCGCCATGTCGGGCGGGCAGCAACAGCGCATTGGCCTCGCTCGCGCCATGGTCATCAATCCATGCCTTCTGCTTATGGATGAACCGCTTTCCAACCTCGACGCCAAGCTGCGTATCGAGTTGCGTGAAGAAATTCGTGACATTCAGAAGCGCGTCAATATCGCGACGATCTATGTTACGCACGACCAAGAAGAAGCGCTGGCGATCTCCGACCGCATCTGTGTGATGAGCGCGGGCCAGATCGAACAGATCGGCACCCCTCAGGAAATCTACGGCAATCCGCAGACCCTGTTCGTCGCGAACTTCGTCGGGACACTGAATACGTTCTCGGCCTCAGCGGGGCTCACGCAGCTTCTCAGTCAGCTCAACCTTGTGGCCGCAAACGCAACAACTTGGGCCATCCGCCCAGAAAGCATGCGTCTTCTGGCAGCAGATGAGGCCGCCGGTTTAGGCGCTGTGGCTGTTGACGGCGAGATCGTCAAATACACCTACCTCGGCCGTGAAGCCCATATTCTCGTAAAAACATCCGCGGGCGAGATCACCGTTCAGCTCGGCGCCGCCGAATTGAAGCGAATCTACACTCCAGGCGATGCCGTCCGTATTCTTATTGCTCGCGAGCACCTTATGGCGTTCGACGCAGATAAGAAGCGCGTGGCTCTGGGGGGCTGACCATGACAGCGCGTTTCGACTTTTGGAAAATCGTAAGTTTCGCGACGTGGGCGATCCTTGCGCTCTTGTTGATTATACCGGTCGGCTCGGTACTCATTTCGAGCTTCGTCGATCGTTCCGGTAACACCGGGCTCGCCAACTATTTGGCGTTCGTTATGGAGCCCCGCTATCAGCGGGCTTTCTTGAATACGCTCGTGGTGGGCTTTGGCGGACTATTTGGCGCCATGTTGCTCGGCTCGATCATGGCCTTCTGCATCTCGCGCTTCCAGATTAAGGGCGGCAAGTTCGTCTCGCTCCTCGCGATCCTCGCCCTCGTGTCACCGCCCTTCATCGGCGCATACTCGTGGATTGTGTTGTTCGGCGCTGGCGGTGTCGTCCGCAGTTGGGCCCGCGAAATCGGGATCAACATGCCCCCGATCTATGGGCTGGGCGGCATTCTCATCGTCTTCGCGCTGAAGTTCTATCCCTTCGTCTACCTGATGGTTTCGGGCGCACTATCGAACGTCAACCGCTCGCTTGAAGAGGCAGCAGAAGGCCTTGGCCTGACCCCACTACAGCGGACATTCAAGATCTCGTTTCCGCTCGTTCTGCCAGCGCTCTCGGCAGGCGGTCTTCTGGCGCTCATCCAGTCTATCGCGGACTTCGGTACGCCACGTCTGCTCGGCCGTGGCTACAACGTGCTCGCCACCGAAGCCTATGCGCTTTACTCGGCTGAAGTTGGGTCCAACATGTCCATGGCGACCACCATTTCGGTGGTGCTGATCATGGTCTCGATGGCCTTTGTGATGATCCAGCGCTTCATGTCGCGCAAGAACGTCTACCACGGCAACATGATCAACAAGCCGATCAAGATCCAGCTCCAAGGCTGGCGCAATTGGCTGGCGCACTTCGCTGTCTATTTCATCGGCCTGTGCGGTGCCATGCCAGTGATTATTTCGGTCATTTACTCGCTGCGTAAGACCAACGGCCCTGTGTTTCAGGATGGTTTCGCGTTGCAAAGCTATGAGCGCATTATCTTCAACCTCGGCGATGTTGTGCGCAATTCGCTCACCTTTTCCGCTATCGCCGTGGCGTTGATCGTCGTCGCTGGCACCATAATCGGCGTGCTGGTCGCTCGCCGCACCAGCATCAACACATCCCTGCTCGATGGGGCGTTCATGATCCCCTATGTGATGCCGGGCATTGTTATCGGTATCGCCTATATTGCCGCGTTCAACACGGGTCCGCTCGTGCTGACTGGCACAGCAGCCATCATCATCCTCTCGATCTTTATTCGTCGCCTGCCCTATACGGTGCGCACGACAAGTTCGGCACTGCGCCAAATCTCGCCCAGTCTTGAGGAAGCAGCGGTCTCTCTGGGATATAGCCCATTCCAGGCATTCCTACGCGTAACCGTGCCGCTGATCGTTCCCGGCATCATCGCCGGCGCCATGCTCAGCTTTGTCACTGCGATCAACGAGCTATCGTCCTCGCTCGTGCTTTATGTCGGATCGACGATCACCATGCCGGTGCGCATTTACGTGCTCATTCTCGATGGTGACTTCGGGGTGGCGGCCGCTATGTCTACTATTCTGCTGTTGATCAGTGGCATTGCGGTCTACATCGCGTTCCGCCTGATGGGCAAAAATGAGCAGGCTCTGCTCTAGCCTACAAAATTGCCATCTCGCCCAAAGCGAGATGGCCCTCCTGTCGATGGAGAACGCGAGAAGAAATCAACAGGATTTCGCGAACTCGCGCACTGATTGCCCAATGAAGGCTTGACCCAAAGCCCACTCCGCTTTTAAGACACAACCATCAGCGGGACAGTGAAGTTTACGAATTTCGCCCGACTGACCAGCAGCCACGCTGCCAGCCCTTTGGGCCTGCTGGGGAATAGTTCAATGGTAGAACAGCGGACTCTGACTCCGTCAATCTTGGTTCGAGTCCAGGTTCCCCAGCCAAATTTCCCTAAGCTTCGAAATCGGAATAAGTCTTAGGAAATCTAGGTTTTTGGCGACCGCCTAGTGCCCTACCGATTGCGGATCCGAGATATGGTCGGGGCATTCGGGGTACGAGATCATTCATACCGCTAGTGCACGCTGTTTCCGTCAATCGCGATCTTGGGATGGCTCCCAGCGTCACCGATGAGGTCGGTGACCGTGATATCCCTCCACTGCGTGCCGACAATCGCGTGTAAGCGAATGCCAGACAGCAGGTTGTCGCTAATTCGGGACGGCCCGGCCCCGTCGACAACACTGACGGAAATGCCAATATCGCAGTGTCGAACGACATTATCGCTGACCAGCACATCCCTAAGATAAGTGCCCCAACCAACAACGATCCCCGTCCCCGGAACCGCTTCGACGATATTCCCCACGATAGCTGCGTCGGCCTCTGCCGCGATCCCATAGGGAACAACATCGGGATTTGTCAGTGAGGCGCTTGCAATATTGCGGACAATATTGCCTTTGCAGACGGACAAACGTCCATTGTGGTCGAAATTCGTCATTGAAATCCCGGCCGCTGCGCCGTCGATCACATTGTCGCTGATGATGGAGCCAGAGAAACCGAACTCGGAGTAGATGGCGACTTCGCCGCTCTTCTCGCAGTGATTTCCGATGACGCGGGTGTCGGTGGTGGCGTTGAGCCGTATGGCAGAAAATGTGCAATCGACGATGTGGTTGTCGGTTATGCTCACGCCATCAGCGCGAAATACGTTGATGCCATTGCCGTTCTGCCCGTTGCCGCCATCGTTCCAATCGATCGTGCTTATACGGTTACCAAAGATGCGCGAGCGGTCAGCACCACTCTCCGAACGCCAGATGCGGATACCGCCATTCCCACACCGCGTTATGACATTGCCGCTCACGTCTAGGCCCCGGCTATCAGTCGAAAACAAAGCGGTGTCAGCGATGTCAGAGAAGTCGCAATCCTCGATGCGACCTTCGGCATCTTGTAACCAGACCCCCATCCCTGACGAAGACACGAAGCGACAAGCTCGCACTGTGAAATTGCTGGCACTCACCAATTCCAGCAAGGCGCGCCCCCCGCGAGACAGCGGATTGCCTGCGAGGACCAGCCCTTCAAGCACGACATGGCTGCAGTCTTGTACCGCCAAGATCGTGTCAGCGACGTCGAGGCGAAGAACGGTCTGCCCTGAGCCCCGGACGGTGATTGGTCCACCTATGGAGACTAGATTGGTCGCGAATTCCCCTGGGCCGATCAAAAGTGGTTGTTGCAGGCTTATGGCGGCGTCAACCGCGGCCTGAAGTGAGCTGGTCTGGTCGCCGTTTGATGGCGACAGTCCAAAATCATTTGCATCAACAAAGCGTTGAGCGGCAGCGTTTTTTGCGAGTGCTAGACTGGCCCCGACGCCAATACTGCCACGGAGAAGGTTTCGGCGTGAGACTGTCAACTTGGCCTCCTCTCAGCGCGGTTTCGCGCAGACGATTTCATGTCGAACGCCAAATTACGACGTGCGCGGTTAGCATTTTCTTCAGCCAGCGCCAATACTATAACGCTCACTGCTTAAGTAAAGAACGCTATGACCGATGTACTATCCGCAAGTTCGGCGGAAAACCTAACCTCGGCGCAAATTCGTGGCCGCGCCTATATGAGCGCAGTGGCATCAAAAGTCTTTGTTGCGGTCGTTTGGATCTGGGTATTCTCCGGTGGCTTGGTCTTTTTTGAACCATCCCTGTACGAAGTTTTGTTCTTACTGACGCTTGGCATGATGGTGGCAGTCCGCATGCCCCTATTTCCTTCCACCTTGCCATTGCTGGGATTGATCATCCCGTTTACGATATTCGCGACAATTGCCGCGTTTCAAGTGCGTCACGCTCCGTTAACGGACGCGCTTATTTTTAATGCCGTCACGATTTACCTGTTCTTGACGAGCTTTTTTGTCGCCAATTTTATCGCCGATGCGCCCGAGAAACGATTAGCCGTCATTCGCAATGCCTATGTGGCTATCGCCATTGTCTCCGCTGCAATTGGCATCCTCGCCTACCTGCGCCTGATGCCAAACGCAGACATGTTCCTGCGGTATGATCGCGCTAAGGCGATGTTCAAAGACCCCAATGTTTATGGGCCTTTCCTCGTACTACCGGCCATGATGGTGCTGCGCGAGCTGTTCTTCCAACGCAAGGGCCAACTGGTGAGCGGCGCGATTGTCTTGCTGATCATGCTTGGTGTGTTTGTTAGCTTTTCGCGTGCGGCTTGGGGGCATTTTGCGGCGTCCGCATTCCTCGTATTTGTCCTGTGTTTCCTGCTCGAAGCGAAAGCGCGGATACAGGTCCGCATGCTGACCATCGCCATCATCGGGAGCATACTCGTCGTCGTCATGTTGGCAGGATTGCTATCAGTGCCTGAGGTCCGCGAGTTCTTTGAACTGCGAACGATGAGTCAAGATTATGACACAGGTGAGAGTGGCCGCTTTGGACGACAAGGATACGCGTTTGATCTTGCCCTCGACCACCCGCTGGGCCTCGGCCCTACCGAGTTTACTTACCTGGAAATCTCAGAGCAGCCGCATAATACCTATGTGACAGTTCTACACGGCTATGGATGGGGCGGTGGCCTCATCTATTACTTTCTTGTTGCCCTCACATTCTGGCGGGGACTTATTGGGCTAAGAGACCCAGAGCGGCGCGGCCTGCTCATTCCAGTTTTTGCTGTCTTTATCCCACTGGCCCTGCAGTCTGCGATCATCGACACAGATCATTGGCGTCACTATTTCCTCGTCGTTGGGCTGATCTGGGGAATAACGGCGCATTCCGCTCCGCCGGGTTACAGCGGGCTGACACGGAAACGCACTCAAACGTCCACGGCATGAGGCTCACGGGCAAGCACATGGTATCGAATGATGGCAATCAAGCTTTCGCGCGAGTTCGATTTGAGGGCTAAACCAGTAGCCGACCCTCAACCCGACTTGTGGGTCAGTCGCGTGTCGAGCAACTCACCTTGCTCACTGAGAATCGAGTAGGCGATCCCGCTGAATAGCGAGTTGATCCGGCGCAGAGCATGGATCAGCTCCAAGTGCAGTTCGCTCGTATCAAAACTCGATGTGTTACCTGAGCGGAGCCTCGCGAAATGGCTCTCCATGCTGGCGCGCTCAAGGGCACCAACTTCATCCTTCTCGACGACCAAACGGCGCGCGGACTCTGTGTCCTCAGAGACAAGAACATTGAGAGCGAGCTGCATGTTGCAAAGTACGCGGTCGTGCAATTGAACCAGTTCGTCCCAACCTTGGGTCGAAAAGGATAATCTACGATCGACTTTTTGATCCGCGATGCGCAACAGCTCGCGAGAGACTATATCGCCGGCCTGCTCTAGAGATATGGCAAAGGACGATAGATCCGATGCGCGGTGCGTTTGACTAGAATCCATGGAGCTCCAGTCCAAACGACTGAGGTAGAGTTTGATGGCGCGATTGGCCCGATCCACGCCAGACTCAATTTCCTTCACGCGCCGAACAGCTGCTCTGTCACCAGTTTTGATGATGTCCATTATCGGCTGCAACATCACTTCAACCATCTCGCTCATGCGAAGCAGTTCTCGTGTGGCGCTGGCGAGTGCCGCATCAACGTTACCGGCAGGATCAGCGACAAGAGCCGTAGCGCGCAAGCGGGCGACGTCCGTGTGCGTCGCATCAGTGACCTCGCCGATGAAGTGTTCCGCGAGCCGGGACACAGGGCCCGATAGCAGCAATCCAAACAGCAGAACCCCAAAGTTGAAGGCAATATGCAAAAGGCTGCTCTGTTGCCCGACATCTCCCGGCAAACCGAGGCTGTGCACACCGAAAACCTGGAACAAGACGAGCACGAGCAATGCCATCCCGCCCCGCATGGCCAAAGCAGCAGCAGCCACGCGTCGGGAACGAACGTCACCGCCTTTTGTAATGGAGTAGGCAATGAAGGTGCCGCCGAGATTTGCACCAAGAATAAACGCAGCCGAGACCTCGAACGGTATGAGGCCCGCAGTCCCAAACGTAATGATAACGAGAACGCTGGCGACAGAGGAATATGACACCCAAGTAATCAACGCAGCGACAATGAATGAGGTCCAAAGATCACCACTTAAATAGGTGATCACCCAGCCCAACACTTCACTTTCGCGCCATGGCGCTGTCGCCTCAGACACCATCTGCAGCGACAGAAGCACAAAGGCTATGCCAAGTACGAGACGTCCCAATTGTTTGGAGCGACGTTGCGTGCCCCGAAGAAACAATGTCCCGCCGAGGATGATCAGAGGAGCAAGGAAGAATGAGAGATCAAAGGACAGGATGCTCGCGACGAGCGCGGAACCTAGATAGGCACCAAGCATCAACACAAGCCCTGTCGCGGTCGACATAAGTCCCGTTGAGGCAAAATTGGAAGCGAGTGCTGCTACCGCCGTCGAACTCTGCAACGCCACCGCCAGACCGGCCCCAATGCCGGCCGCGATGAAGCGGCTACGTTCGGCCAATGAGAGAGCGCGTTTGAGTTCTGCCGCATAGGCCCGCTCCACCGCCGTGCGGACCATGCGTACTGCCCAAAGCAGCAGGACGATAGAAGCCAACAGCTGCAAGATTACAAAATACAAAACCCTCTCCCTAGTAACGCGATGGGCTCGCTCACCATCATGTTCACATGAACCATGACCTTGCAAGTTGCACAGACCACATCGGGCCAAAGCAGGTAAAATCCGGCACTCTAATTGCTGATAAGGCCCACAGACGCGGCAGTATCTCGCCGTTTCTGGTTAACTCCATCGGCACTCTGATGTTCACATGAACATTTTGATTTGCAAAATATGAATTCCTAATATCATATTGATCCAAAGCTAGGGGCGAGGAGGCCCCGGCTAATATCAAGGGAGAGAGTATGTTTAAGAACGTAACCTTGCTGTCTGCTGGCGTTGCAGCGATGCTGACCGCGAGCCCTGCCTTTGCTCAGACCCAAATCGCGTGGTGGCACGCCATGGACGCAGAGCTTGGCAAGAAGCTCGAAGAAATAGCGACGAATTTCAATGCTAGCCAGAGCAACTACAAAGTCGTCCCGACCTACAAGGGCACGTATGCCGAAACGCTGACTGCCGCGATTGCCGCATTCCGCGCCAATGAACAGCCCGCAATTGTGCAGGTTTTTGAAGTTGGTACCGGCACTATGATGGCAGCCAAGGGCGCCGTTAAACCAGTATACGAAGTGATGACCGAGAATGGTCAGGCTTGGGACCCGTCGGGCTTCCTCGCCCCAGTAACGGGCTATTACTCGGACACCGATGGCAACATTCTTTCGCTGCCATTCAACTCATCAACCCCAATCATGTACTACAACAAGACCGCCTTTGAAAAAGCTGGCCTTGACCCAAACACCCCACCCAAAACCTGGGCAGAACTCGAAACCATGGCGCGCCAAATCAAGGAATCAGGCGCTGCTAACTGTGGTTTGAGCTCAGCTTGGATCACCTGGATCCAGACTGAAAACCTCTCCGCTCTCCACGACCTCCCATTCGGCACGAAGGAAAACGGCTTCGGCGGTTTTGACACCGAGTTCACGTTCAATGGTGAGCTACAGGCGCGTCACTGGGGCAATTTGAAAAAGTGGTCTGATGAAGGCCTCTTCCAATATGGCGGCCCAGCTGGCGGTCCAGACTCCGGTCCGAAGTTCTATTCCGGTGAATGCGCCATCTTCATGAACTCCTCCGCTGGTCGCGTCGGCGTTATCAATAACTCCAAGGACTTCGAGGTCGGTTTCGCTCCTCTGCCTTACTACGACGATGTGATCGCTGAACCGAAAAACTCGATCATCGGCGGCGCAACTCTTTGGGCCCTGACCGGGAAGTCGGACGACACCTACAAGGGCGTTGCGGAATTCTTCTCCTATCTGAACAGCTCTGACGTTCAGGCCGCATGGCACCAGTACACAGGCTATCTGCCAATCACGATGGCAACCTATGAAGCGGGCGTTGCGGCGGGCTATTACGAAGCCAACCCCGGCTCGGACATTGCCATCAAGCAGATTACGCGAGGCACTCCGTCCGCCAACTCGAAGGGCATTCGTTTCGGTAACCTGACCCAGGTCCGTAACGTGGTCGACGAAGAGTTTGAGGCAATGCTTGCCGGCAATAAGACCGCACAAGAAGCGCTCGACTCGGCCGTCACACGCGGCAATGTCATCCTGCGCGACTTCGAAGCTGCCAATCAGTAATCTGACAGCGCAAGGGTGCTCCGTCTTGGAGGAGATGGGGCACCTTAAGTTTCGCGCCACTTGCGCGAAAAAACATGAGGCGGAGCATGCAGGCGAAACGCACAATATTCCCGAATAAAATTTTACCCTACTGGCTGCTTCTGCCGCAGTTGGTCATCACCATCATCTTTTTCATTTGGCCTGCGGCCCAAGCGGTTAAGTCATCGTTTGAAAGGGAAGACCCCTTCGGCTTCCGGACTACATTCATTTGGTTCGAAAACTACACGCGCCTATTTGGTGATCCCCTCTACCTCAATTCCCTATGGAAGACGGGCTTGTTCGCGGTCTGCGTCACCGCGCTTTCGATGGGCATCTCGCTTTTACTCGCGATCGCGGTCAATCGAGCGATCAAAACCAGCCGCGTTTATACCACCATGCTGGTGTGGCCCTATGCGGTGGCCCCAGTGGTGGTCGGCATTCTGTGGTGGTTCATGTTCAACCCCACAATCGGCATAGCGCCCTATATACTGCGTGGCCTCGGCATCTCGTGGAACCATCGCGTTGATGGCACACAAGCCATGATCCTTGTGATTATCGCTGCCAGCTGGAAGCAGATTTCTTACAATTTTCTCTTTTTCGTCGCAGGACTGCAGTCCGTACCGCACTCGCTGGTGGAAGCGGCAGCAATTGACGGCGCAGGTCCATTCAAGCGCTTCTGGACAATTGTCTTCCCGCTACTGGCACCGACGACGTTCTTCCTTCTCATCGTCAACATCAACTACGCAATGTTCGACACTTTTGGCCTGATCGACGCCACCACTCAGGGTGGGCCAGCTCAGGCGACGAATATTCTCGTTTACAAGGTCTATTCGGACGGCTTCCTCGGATTGAACATTGGCTCATCCTCGGCACAGTCGGTCGTGTTGATGCTGATTGTTATCGCCCTCACCGCAATTCAGTTCCGCTTTGTTGAGCGGCGGATCCAGTATTAAGGGGCATGCAAAATGGTTGAAAATAGACCGTTCCTCAACTTCATAACCCATCTGTCGTTGATCGTCGGTGTGGTCGTTGTGGCCTTCCCCGTGTACTTGGCCTTTATCGCCTCTACCCACGGCTCGGGCGACTTCATGCGAGGCGTGGTGCCGCTGCTGCCTGGCCCACATCTGATCGAAAATTATAGTTTCATGATCAATGAAGGGGTTTCTTCAGCAGGTGCACCTCCTCTCGGCATCATGTTGATGAACTCGCTGATTATGGCAGTGTCCATTGCGGTCGGTAAGATCGCGATCTCAATCCTGTCAGCCTATGCGATCGTGTATTTTAAGTTCCCGTTCCGCATGGTCGCCTTCTGGATCATCTTCATTACGCTGATGCTCCCGGTCGAAGTCCGCATTATTCCAACTTTCAAAGTCGTCGCTGACTTGGGAATGCTGAACTCGTATCATGGTTTGATTATCCCGCTGATCGCTTCAGCTACGGCAACATTCCTCTTCCGTCAGTTCTTCCTGACGGTTCCCGACGAGCTGGCGGAAGCGGCACGTGTCGACGGCGCGGGACCACTGAAGTTCTTCCGCGATATTCTGCTGCCCTTGAGCCGCACCAATATCGCTGCGCTCTTCGTCATCCTCTTCATCTTCGGATGGGTGCAGTACCTGTGGCCCATGCTCATGACCACCGACAGCAAATATTACACTGTCGTTATGGGCATTAAGCGCCTCGCGGCTACCGCCGACTCTGAACCCCAATGGAACCTAGTTATGGCCGGCGTCATGCTCGCCATGCTGCCACCCGTCCTCGTCGTTATCTTCATGCAGCGCCTGTTCGTTAAAGGCCTCGTGGAAACGGAGAAATAAGTCATGGCAACGATCAATCTGGTCGACCTCAAAAAAGACTACGGCAATGTACCGGCCGTCAAAGGCGTCAACCTCTCCGTTGCTGATGGCGAGATGATTGTGCTGGTTGGCCCATCCGGTTGCGGAAAATCCACCCTACTGCGCATGGTCGCGGGCCTCGAAAGCGTGACATCGGGCCGTATCGAGATTGGCGGCCGCGACGTGGTGAAAGCCGAACCGGCCGAACGCGACATCGCAATGGTGTTCCAGAACTACGCGCTCTACCCGCACATGACTGTGCGTGGAAACCTTGAGTATGGTTTGAAAAACCGCAACACGCCGCGCGCCGAAATTGACCGTCGTGTCGCGGAAGCTGCCGCTATCCTAGAAATCGGACCGATGCTGGATCGCAAGCCGCGCCAACTCTCGGGCGGGCAACGCCAGCGCGTTGCCATGGGCCGTGCAATTGTGCGGGAACCGGCAGCGTTTCTCTTCGACGAACCCCTGTCGAACCTAGACGCCAAGTTGCGCGTACAGATGCGCGTTGAAATCCGTAAGCTGCAACGTCGCCTCAAAACCACCAGCCTCTATGTGACCCACGATCAGCTTGAAGCGATGACGCTGGCGGATCGCCTCGTGGTGATGAATGGCGGGCTGGTCGAGCAAATTGGGACGCCCACCGAGGTATATGATCGTCCTGCAACGCTGTTCGTGGCAGGCTTCATTGGCTCCCCGCCGATGAACCTCATCCCGGTTTCCTCGGTCAGCAATACCGATAACCTCAGCGCGCTGCCTCAAAACACCGATATTTTGGGCATTCGCCCAGACACCATGGTGTTGGAGCAGCCGCTCGAGCCGTCTGTCGCCTTTGCTGCCACGGTAGAACTGCTCGAGCCCATCGGCGGAGAAAGCCATTTGCACGTGCGGCTCAACTCGACGGGGCAGTCGATTGTCCTAAGCATCCCTGGGCGCCCCGACATTGAAGAAGGCAGCTCAACCACAGCCTACGCACCAGTGAGAAGCTTGCATCCATTCAGTGCTGCAACCGGCAAGCGCACAGACTAACCTTTTCGAATTGAAAACAGCCATGACAACAAAACAAAAAACAGGGCCGATCCGCGACGAAGTGCAGGGCCATCGAGGCTCGTCCGCGATTGCGCCGGAGAACACCATTGCTGCCTTTCGGCAGGCCGCCGAACATGGCGCCAAATGGGTGGAGCTTGACGTTGCATTGAATGCTGACGGCGACCTCATCGTCATTCATGACGATAGCGTCGACCGGACAACCGATGGCTCGGGTAACCTCGGTGCGCTCACAACGGCACAAATCAAAGCGCTCGACGGCGGGTCGTGGTTTGGTACCAACTTCACCGGCGAGAAGATACCTACGCTTGATGAGGTTATTACGGCACTCGGCGGTTTTGGCCTCAACATCAACGTCGAAATCAAACAGCACCCGCACCACAAGTCGCTCGATCAACTAGTCAACGCTGTGGCAGACGCGATCGCTAAGCGCCCATCGCATATGGAAATCATGATCTCCAGCTTTGATCCTGAATGCCTCAAAGCAATGCATAAGCGCGAGCCGAACCTCGAACTTGCCATGCTGTGGGGACGCGTACCAGACGACTGGGAAGCGAAACTCGCCTCAATTCCGGCGACCTCTATTCACGCCCATTATAAGGGCCTTTGTATTGGCTTGCTGGAGCAAACCTCCGCCAAAGGCATCAAAGTGCGCGCATGGACAAGCAATGACCCTGTTGAACTGGCCAGCTTCTGGCACGCGGGTCTGACCGGCGTGATAACAGACGACCCTCGCGTTTATCTGGGATAATCACTGTGCCTGACCGCGTCGCCCTATCGATACGACAGCAGCAAATCCTTAGTCTTCTCCAGACTGAGGGACCGCAGTTTATCGACCAGTTAGCGACGCGGTTTGACGTGACTACCCAAACTATTAGGCGCGATATCAACGACTTGTGCGATCGAGGCGATGCGCGTCGTTTCCACGGTGGAGTGGATCTGCCAGTTGAACCACGCAATCTCTCGGTCAATGCGCGCGCGGCGCTTAACAGTCCTGCCAAGCAGAACATTGCCGCCAAGGTTGCCGCTGCCATTCCTTCCGGTTCAACCGTATTTATGGGCATCGGCAGCACGGTTCAGTTTGTCGCAAAAGCGTTACGCGACCACGATAAGCTACGAGTCGTGACCAATAATATCGACGTTGCTTTGACCTTATCTGACGCTCCCCAAATCGAAGTGCATCTTACCGGCGGGTTGTTGCGCCACAATGACCGAGATGTGGTGGGCCCAGATACATTGGACTATTTCGAAAAGTTCTACGCCTCATTCGCAATCGTTGGTGCTGGCGCACTCGACCCCGAAAAGGGGATTTTAGATTTCAGCTACAGCGAAGCACAACTAACTCAAAAGCTCATGAGCAACGCCCGACTGACATTCCTGACAGCCGACTCCAGCAAATGGAGCCGCGAAGCCTCTGTTCGCGTCGCTAGACTTGGCAGCGTAACGCATTTTTTTACGGATAAACTTCCAGACGACGGTGTGGCAGCCCAGATCTTTGCCGATGCAGGCACGCATGTTGTAATTTGTGACGGTGACATCGAGTGACATTCTTAGGCCCAGCCCCGAGTGTCGATGACCTCCGGGATATTCGCTACGTTCTCACCGATATCGATGACACACTCACAACAAAAGGCCGCCTCCTACCTGAGACCTATGCGGCCCTCTGGGATCTCAATTACGCGGGCATCGAGGTCATCACTGTAACCGGTGGTTCCGCGGGGTGGTGTGAGCATATTGCGCGTGCATGGCCAGTGACCGCTGCCATTGGCGAGAGCGGCGCGTTCGTCATGACAGCGAACCACAACACGGTCAGCGTCGAATATTGGGAAGACGAAGCTCTTCAGATCGAGCGGCGTAAGGCCCATTTGGAAAACGTTGAGGCCCTGTTGGGTGAGCGTTTCCGCTTTGCCCATGACCAACAATTTCGCCTTGCCGACGTGGCGGTCGATATTATTGGCTACCCGCGCGATCAGGTGGATTCACTGGCGGAGCAAATTCGTGCGACGGGTGCCAGTGTGGCAATCAGCTCTGTGCATATCAACTCGTGGGTCGGCGACTATAATAAGCAGACGATGAGCGAGCGTGTCTTGCGCAGACTGGGCCTTACAGATGGAGCTTTGCAGCAAGAGGTCGCCTTTTCTGGCGACTCCCGCAATGACGGCCCGATGTTCGCATTCTTCGACAAGACCTTCGGCGTCGCCAATATACTGCCCGTTCTCGACGACTTACCGAAAAAGCCACGCTGGATAACCAGTCGCGACGCGGGGCTAGGCTTTGTAGACCTCGCCAAAGCCATCCTCGCCGCTCGGTAAGCCAAACCATCGCGGGGCATGGCACTGCGGTCCTTTGCGGTGATCCCAATCGAACTAAATCTCAGAGCGTCGCTTGGTTTGATCAGACGGCACATACACTGTCACACGACCCGATCTCGTCACCGTAACAGCAGGGGCTGGCAGCTCTAGGCTCCCAGCCCCTTCAGATACATCATTTAAGCTGAGGTGTTTCTGCTTTCGTATAGAGCCTTCATATCCCGGGCGATGGCAAGAGATTGCGGCTGCTCCGCCCGATAGCGTCGGTCAATCTCCATCAAGAGAACCGTGTCTGGCAGGAAGGTGAACTCGGTAAAAATTCGTTGCCAGTCGATGTCGCCCCAGCCTAGGGGCATATGCAGATCGCCAATACCGAGTGCTGTATTTTCAGCGGGGAAATAGGGCTTAAAAAAGCGCTGCGGGCGACCGAAACTGTCATGTACGTGAAGATGCCCTGTCACCGGCGCCATCGCCGCGATTTCAGCATAGAAGTCGAGGCCACGATACGTCGCTTCGATATAGGCGTGACTGAAATCAATGAGGGCCATCAGATTGGGATGATCAACGGCCCGGACTGTGTCGGCCAATTGTGATGGGGTCTGACGATACTGGCCCGCCTCGCCCGTAAAAATGTTCTCCAAAGCAATGCGCACACCATAGCCTTTGGCAAAGTCCGCGAGTTCAGCGAGCGCTTCGCGTTCACGACGATCGGCATCGCCTCTCTCGGCCAATTGGTTGGCACGCAGCGACCCGCCGTGTTGGACCAGAATACCAGAACCGATATCGTCGCACAGCTGCACGAGCGCCTTGGCAGCATCCAATTGATAGCCGCAGGTATCAGGGTCCATGAAATTGGACGAAACCAGCCCGTGCACCGTGTATTTCAGGTCAAAGGCTTTGGTACAGGCTTTGAGCCGTGCGCGCCGGTCCGGAATGATCCGGCCGCCAGCAATCAGGTCGATACTGGTAAGGCTGATCTCCGCATAGTCAGCGCCGATGTCGGCAAGGATACCCAATTCCTCCTCAATGCTGGCGAATTCGCCGTTGACGGAGGTGACTTCAAAACCCATGCCAAGGATGGTGCTCATAGCGTGCCCGCTGCTTGTTTTTCAAATGCTGGAACAAGCAGATAGATTTGGCAAGTGACAAAGAGTTGGCGGTTTCATGACACTGCCATAACACGCGTGCACGGCGACCATTAGACCACCCTCCGCTGCCAAACGGGTGACCGGGGTGGCGGAAGCTGGGAGCTCAAAAGCATTCACAGCTTCCGCATTGGATCAGCTTTTCTGCGCAACCTGGGTCGTTACATTTGCACCGAGGTCGACCAGCGTTTGAACGCGCTCGTGCGAGACAGCTTCGCTCAATTCTAGTGCAACCTGTACGCCGGCCAGCGACGCCCTGATCGGCATCGCATCAATGTTCAGCGGCAAATAGGCGTCCTTGACGATCACCGCTTCCACCTTGTCGGGGAAAATCGCGGCCAAGGTGAGTGCGACCATGCCGCCCTCGCCGTATCCCAGTAGGTTGAGCTTGGTACGACCATAGCGCTGCAGATTTTCGTCGAGCAGCAGCTCAAGCTGGTACAATCCGTCGCCGAGCGTGGACAGCTCTGGGTAATCCTGTGGCCCAACGGCCCAGAAATAACCCATGACCTGCCCAGTGCCACCGCGGCTTTGCGCACGAGGCGCACGGACGCTGACGGCCAAGGCGTCAGGCCCGAGCCGTTCGGCCACTGTCACAGCATCTTCGAGCATCTGCCAGCGGTCGTGGAAGACAAACCAGAGCGGCGCCGTTTCCGGACCGTGTCGCTGTGTCTGCAGAAAGCTTTCAGACGTCATTGCTCGACCGTGCAGCCTTCGATCCACGCGATAATGGCTTCGACTTCGGCTTCGCGCAGACGGCCGCTTGGAGGCATCTTGCCGCCCGAGCCACCAACGCTTTCATGCGTGTCGCTGATCTTGTGTGCGAGGTAGCTCTGGCTGGTATCGCCAGGGGTAACGCGGTTCATGGTCGGCAGCTGCTCGCTGGCAACATTGACCAAGAAATCATAGCCACTGCCCTTCTGGAACGACACGCCCGAACCAGGCGATGCGTCGTTGTGGCATGCAGCGCATTTGCGCGCGAGGACCGGCTCTGCCGTCTCAGTGTAAGTGGCAAGGCAGGTGTTGGCGAAGGCCGCCGAGCTGCCAACGATGAAGAGACCTGCGGTAAGGGCCGTGCGGAGAAAATTCATAGCATGTCTTTCTAGTAGAGAAGGTGCGCAGCCGAAGCTGCGCACCCAATGATTAAACGGTCTGAGCCGCTGCGTGCTGACCAGCGAGGTAGCCGAAGGTGATCCCGAGGCCGAGGGTGCCGCCACCGCCGAGATAGCTCTTGCCCGAAGGGGAAGCCGAAGCGTTACCGGCGACATAGAAGCCCGGAATTGGTGCATCCTTGACGTTCAGAACCTGACCATTGACGTCAAACATCGGTCCGCCCTTGGTGTCGAGTGTGCCAGCGCCAAGCAGGATCGCGTAGTAAGGACCTGTCTCAGAGATTGCAGAGATGTAAGGGTTCTTATTACCCTTATCGACGGTGATGTAGTGGAAGTAGCCATCGATCGGCGCTTCACCACGGCGGAAGTCGGTGTCGACACCGGTTTCTGCGAAGCCGTTGTAACGGGTGATGGTTTCCTTGAGGTTGTCGAGGAAAGCAGTATCCAGCTTGTAGGTGCCGATGCGCTCGGCCAGGCCGTCGAAGCGTGCCTGAATGTTGGCCGCAAGCTCTTCCAGCGTATTGCCGGTGATCACATGCTTTGGCAGGTCTGCACCAACCTTAGGGATTTCGTAGCCGCCGAACTCACGAGCGCCATCATCGAAGATGAAGATCTGATACAGGTTCGGGTATTCGCCAGTCCACTGGTCGTAAACTTGGTGCGAACGGGTGCGCTCTGGGTAGACGTATTTTTCGTCATACATGCGCTGGCCGAACTTGTTGACCGCAATCGAGCTGTCGCCACCAAGGAAGAACACGCCGCTTGGAACGCTGGAGAAATCCAGAACCTGTTCTAGGATAACCTGCTGGTTCCACGCTTCGTTGAGGTTGCCAAGCTTTACGCCCAACTCGGCCGACATGTTGATCAAGTCGCCTTCGTTGGTTGGAACAGCGCAACCGCCCAGAACAGGGGTACGCAGGAACTGCGTGCGCATGTGCGGGTTGTGGGTGAAACCACCGGTGCCGAAGATGACGCCCTTCTTGGCAGCAATGCGGTTGAGACCTTCTGGGGTCTCGACATGCACGCCGATGACGCGACCTTCTTCATTGCGCACGATCTGCACAACGCGATTTTCGGTGCGGATTTCTGCGCCATTGTCTTCGGCATAGATCGACATGAAGTCGACCATGTCGGCGCCGCTGCCGTTCTTGCCGTCGACGTTGACGGCGAGCTGGCGACCGAGAATCTGGCCGTTTTCAGCAATCTGACCATGATAATCAGGAGCTGGCTTGCCGTCCCAAGAGGTGAAGACCTTGGATGGAAGAGCGCCGACTTCGTCGAGCTTTTCGAACACAGGCGCTGCGTTTTCCCAGAAGGCGTTCAGCTGCGACCAATGGTGTTCGGTCATGCCAAGAGTCGGGCTCTTGTCATTGTAGAGTTCAGGGAACGAAACCTTGGCGACATAACGCAGGAAAGCGTCCTTGTCGTCCTTCTGGTCGAACTCGCTCATCCACTTGTTATTCGGGACCCACGAACCACCGCCGGACTTGCCGGTCGTACCGCCGATGAAGGCTGCCTTTTCCAAGATAACGACGCTTGCGCCGCCATGGAGTGCGCCGATAGCACCGGCCAGGCCTGCACCGCCCGAACCAGCAACAACGACGTCAAATTCTTCGTCCCACTGCAACTCCTGCGCATTTGCGGCAGTTACAGTTACCGAGCCAAGAGCGGCAGTAGCAGCACCCAATCCCGCTGCTTTCATGAAACCACGACGAGAGACGCGGCTATTTTCTTCGGAAGTCATATACGTGACCCACATAGTTCTTTTGACGCGCGTCAAATTAGCCCAAGCGCAGATAGTACACAAGGATACAGTTATGTTTTCGATCTGTCATCGCGCCACTCTTTTCGCCGGACGTTAACAGGCGTAGAGAGGGGGCGCACACCTGACTGGAGCGCAACGTGAACGAACCCCTTGATGAACAAGGCGCAGCCGAACGTCGCGCAACAACCATGTATCGCATCCACGAGGTGGCGCGCCTGATGAGCACTGAGTTTGACAAACTCGTCGCCGAGCATGGCATCACTCGCGCCCAGTGGGCCGCGTTCATGCATATTTCGCTGAACCCCGGATGTCGGCAGACTGAGCTTGCTGACAAAATGCAAATGGGGCGCGCGGGCGCAGGTAAGCTTCTCGATAAACTCGAGGAAAAAGGCTGGATCCGGCGCGAGACTGATCAGGACGACCGTCGCGCGCGACGCGTTTGGCTCAAGAAGGATACGCCTGAGCTTTTGACGATTATCCCCGAAGCTTCAGACCGCTTTCTAGACCGCGTTTATAAAGACCTATCTGAATATGACGTCGAACGCCTCGCCTTCGCATTAGACACGGTCATTCGTAATCTTGGCAGGGACAATGAATAGTCAGACCTGCCGCGAGCAAGTGATACCGCACCGGATACAAAATTAGCGTCCTATAAAATTGGCTCTTGGGCAGATGTGATCCCCGCTTTCGGAACAAGACCTGAACCCGGCCATTGATCGACTTCACATTAGGAGCGACACAATGGCTAACAGCGAAAAGACGCCCACAAAATCTTCGTCCATGAGCGAAGACAAGAAGCCAGCCTCTCGTACCAAAACGACCAAGTCCGGCAAGACGCGCACAGTGTCTCGCGCTAAGCCAGCTGCAGAGCAGCGGCAGCAGCGCGCCCAATCGGTCAGATCAAAAGCGCAAAAGGCCCCTGCCCGCAAAGCAGCTGCCACAGAGGAGAAAGGCCTGCTGGACCTTTTCGAGCATGCGCTGCGCGACATGTATTATGCCGAGCGGAAGATTTATCGCTCACTTCCAAAAATGATCAAAGCGGCCGATGACGCTGCACTGTCCGAAGCGTTGAGCAACCATCGCGACGAAACGCAGGGTCACATCGAGACACTCGAAGAGGTCTTTGAACTGATGCATTTGCGCGTGAAAGGCGAAAAATGCGACGCCATTGATGGCATCCTGGAAGAAGCTGACGGCATTCTGGAAGATTTTGGCGGCACCCTGGCTGGCGACGCGGCGATTATTTTCTCGGCTCGCGCGGTAGAGCATTACGAAATCTGCCGCTATCACGCGATGATCGGGTTTGCTGATGCGCTGGGCCTTGATGAGGTGCACGCCAAGCTGCAATCGATCTATGACCAAGAGACGGCATCGGACACGCTGCTAACGTCGTTGGCTGAGGACAGTGTTAACGAAGCCGCGTCTGAATACGACGAAGGTGACAGTCAGTAACCTCGGCAAGTTTCGGCCCGCTCCTGTGAGCGGGTCGATGTCTTTTCGGAGCGGGATATTCAACCCAGCGATCGTTGGGCGCCAAAGGTGCTGCCGACAGGTTTTGATGTGGACAACTAGAAAAGCTCAGTTCAGCCCTTGACCCGCTGCAAAGAGAATTTTATGTAGCACCCATCAACGACGAACGCACAAGTGCTTCAGAACGTTGATGTCAGCAAAGGTTAGCTACAACCTTTGACCAGCCCGCTCATCAGGGCCATGCTGGGGAATAGTTCAATGGTAGAACAGCGGACTCTGACTCCGTCAATCTTGGTTCGAGTCCAGGTTCCCCAGCCAATCTCTTCAAAATTCCAGCGACATATCTGCTCTGCGACTTTGCTGGCTTGATGCTCGGCTCCCTTCCGTTGAAGTTTAGCTAGGCTTTTCAGGGCTAAGCATCGCTGCCCCCTAATGCGAGCGCAACCGTATATTGACCACTCCCGTTGAGTATTCAGGCTCCTGTCTCCTTTCCGACTTTGACAACGTTTCGGTCCGTCCGACGCAGCGTGTTGCCGACTCCTTACCCTCTTTACATATAATAGTACTTTATGTAGCGTTTGATCATCGTCGAAGGTGAAAACACCGCGACGGCACATTGGGAGGACATCGTGACCATTTTTTCCAAGCTTGCCCTCGCGGCAAGCCTCGCTACTGCTTTGACTTCTGTCAGCATTGCTCAGGATAATCTGAACGGCATCGTTGTTGGCTTCAGCCAGATAGGCTCAGAGTCTGGGTGGCGTGCTGCCGAAACCTCAGTGACTAAACAACTAGCCGAAGAACTTGGGATTGACCTGAAATTTGCTGATGCACAGCAAAAGCAGGAAAACCAGATCAAGGCCATTCGCGGCTTTATCGCCCAAGGCGTTGACGCCATTCTTGTTGCTCCCGTGGTGGCGACAGGCTGGGAAGACGTGTTGAGTGAAGCCAAGGAAGCCGAAATTCCAGTGGTGCTTCTCGACCGCGGCGTAGACGCGCCAGAAGATCTCTATTTGACCTCCGTCGCCTCAGACCAGGTGAAGGAAGGTCGTGTTGCCGGCGAATGGCTCGTCGCCGACGTCAATGGCGCAGACTGCAAGGTAGTGGAACTGCAGGGCACGGTGGGCTCGACGCCGGCCATTAACCGCAAGCAGGGCTTTGAGGAAGCCATTGCTGGTAAGGCCAATATCACACTGGCGCGCAGCCAGACTGGCGACTTTACCCGCGCTAAGGGTAAGGAAGTGATGGAAGGCTTCATCAAGGCCGAAAACGGTGGCGCCGATATTTGTGCGGTTTACGCGCACAATGACGACATGGCCGTTGGCGCTATTCAGGCGATCAAGGACGCAGGTCTCAAGCCGGGGACTGACATTAAGGTCGTCTCTATTGATGCTGTTCCTGACATTTTTGCAGCCATGGTGGCAGGCGAAGCCAATGCCACGGTTGAGCTAACCCCGAACATGGCAGGTCCCGCCTTTGACGCGCTTTCGGCCTATCTCGCCGATGGCACGGAGCCTGAAAAATTCATCATTACTGAATCCAAGCTCTATACCCCCGCCGATGATCCGCAAGGCGAATACGATCGCCGTAAGGGCCTCGGTTACTAGGACGCAAGCCTCGCTCCTTCCCGAAACGTCATCCCGGCACCAGCCGGGATGACAGTTTGTTGGCGAGGAGTAGAGTGACTGCGGGGGGAATAGGTATGACTGAGAATAGCAACGTGCTTGAAGCGCGCGGTGTGTCCAAGATTTTCGGCACTCACACAGCGCTCGACCATGTCGATTTCGGCCTGCGCGCGGGCGAAGTCCATGCGCTGCTTGGCGAAAATGGTGCGGGCAAATCGACCCTCATCAAAATCCTGACTGGGGCCTATCGGCCAACAAGCGGCGGCGTCTATCTCGAGGGGAGCGAGATAACACTCGATAACCCGCTTCACGCGCAGGCCTATGGCATTGGCACTGTCTATCAAGAGGTCAATCTGCTGCCCAACCGCTCGGTAGCGGAGAACCTTTTTCTCGGACACCAGCCGCGCAAATTCGGCTTTGTTGATGTCCGTAAAATGGAAGCAGACGCGCGGGTCCTGCTGGCGAATTATGATCTGCACATCAATCCTGGCAGTGAGCTGGGGAGCCATTCCGTGGCTGTGCAGCAGATCGTGGCGATTGCCCGCGCAGTGCAGCTTTCAGGCAAAGTGCTTATTCTTGATGAACCCACTGCCAGCCTCGACCGCAATGAAGTCGCCCGGCTGTTTGAGGTAGTAAAGGGCTTGAAGGCCAAGGGCCTCGCCATTTTGTTCATCACCCATTTTCTTGATCAAGTGTTCGCCATTTCGGACCGCGTCACGGTGTTGCGCAATGGCAAGCTCATCGAAACGCGAGACTTAACCTCGCTCAATCGGACAGATGTGGTGCGGTTGATGTTGGGCAAGGACATTGCGTTTTCCGGGGCGACCGACATCGAGCCGATTGGTACGCATGATGAGGTGCTGCTGGAATTTGAAGGCTTTGGCCGCAAACGCAGCGTCGCACCATTTAGCCTTGTCGTGCACAAGGGCGAAGTTATTGGTGTTGCCGGCCTTCTGGGATCTGGCCGGACCGAAATGGCGCGCATCATGTTTGGCGCCGACGCTGCCGATCAGGGCAAACTGCGCGTCAACGGCGTCGAAACCACGATACACCGCACCACTGACGCCATAAAGAAGGGCTTCGGTTTCTGCCCCGAGGACCGAAAGGCCGAGGGCATTTTGGGCGATCTGTCAGTGCGCGAGAACATTGTCATCGCGCTGCAGGGAAAGTTGGGCTGGTTCAAGGCGCTCGACCGAGACGAGCAGCTCGAAATCGCCGGAAAATTTGGCGAGGCGATGGATATTCGAGCCGCATCGCTCGACATGCCGGTCAAGCTCCTCTCCGGCGGCAACCAGCAAAAAGTTATCCTCTCGCGTTGGTTAGCGACTGACCCTGCCTTTCTCATCCTCGACGAACCGACCCGCGGCATTGATGTGGGCGCGCATGCTGAAATAGTGCGCACCATCAACCGCCTCCGCGACGAAGGCATGGCCATGCTGGTGATCTCATCAGAGTTGGACGAGGTGGTTGCTTACAGCTCGCGCATTGTGGTGATGCGTGAGCGCGAGATGGTTGCCGAGCTCACGGGCAAGAACATCAATGCAGGTGTGATCGTGCACGCAATTGCCAACAACAACGCCGGAGTGGAAGCATGAAGCGGCTCTATCTCAGTCATTTAGCCAACACGCAGATGCTGGCACTGACAGCCGTTCTGCTAATTAACTGGATCTTGTTTCCGAACTTCTTCCGCATCTCTTGGCAGGATGGACGCTTCTTTGGAAGCATGATCGACGTGCTCAATCGCGGCGCGCCCGTCGCAATTTTGGCCATTGGTATGACCGGAGTCATCGCAACGAAAGGGGTAGACCTTTCCGTCGGCGCGATTATGGCGGTGTGTGGCGCCGTCGCGGCGACGATGGTTGTTGCAGGCTATCCAACACCTCTAGCCGTTGTCGCAGCGTTGGCCGTTGGGCTAGCATGCGGGCTTTGGAATGGTTTCCTCGTTGCAGTGCTCGACATCCAGCCCATTGTGGCGACGCTGGTTTTAATGGTCGCAGGACGAGGGATAGCACAGCTGATCACATCGGGATCAATTGTCACCTTCAATGACCCTGCGTTGATTTTCCTCGGCACCGGCTCATTCCTGGGGCTACCGATGGCTGCCGTGATCGCCGTTGTGTTGATGGTTGTGGTGACGTTCATTGCCAGGCGAACAGCGATCGGGCTTTTCGTGCAAGCGATTGGCGTTAACCGCGCAGCAGCATCGCTGGCCGGCATTCATTCGCGCGTACTGCTGATGCTGGTCTATAGCCTCAGCGGCTTTTGTGCGGCGATTGCTGGCGTCATTGTAGCGGCAGATATTCGCGGGGCGGATGCTAATAATTCAGGCCTATGGCTCGAACTCGATGCCATTCTGGCTGTGGTGATCGGCGGCACATCGCTGCTCGGCGGTAGGTTCTCCATCCCGCTCGCGGTCGTCGGTGCAATCATTATTCAGGCGATGAATACAGGGATTTTGGTGTCGGGCTTCCGGCCCGAATTCAACCTGATTGTCAAAGCTGGGATGATCATTCTCATTTTGATGGTGCAGTCGCCCCTGCTCGGCTCGGCACTGGGCGTTTTCAAGCGTGACCGCAATCAGGTGACATTCAAATGAAGCGCAGCTTGCGACCTCTGGCAGCCACTGCCGTAATCTTCATAATCGCCTATGCTCTTTCGGTCATGCAGTTTCCCGGCATGCTTTCAACGCGCGTCCTTGGCAATTTTCTTACTGACAATGCCTTCCTCGGCATCGCAGCGGTGGGGATGACCTTTGTCATCATCTCCGGCGGCATCGACCTGTCTGTGGGGGCGGTGATCGGGTTTACCGGCGTTTTGGTTGCCGTTCTGATCAGCTGGATGGGGTTCCATCCGCTGGTCGCGTTCATCATTGCCCTCGGGATTGCGGGGCTGTTTGGCGCGGCGATGGGTGCAACGATCCACTATCTCCAAGTGCCAAGTTTTATCGTGACATTGGCAGGGATGTTCTTGGCACGAGGTGGCGCTTCGGTGATCACGCAGGATAGCGTTCCCATCAACCACGAATTCTATTCCCTGATTACCAGCCTCATCATCAGGCTGCCCGGTGGCGGGCGACTGAGTTTTATCGGCCTTTTGATGGTCGCGATTTTTCTCATCGGCGCCCTCGTGGCACATAGGACCAGGTTTGGCTCCTATGTATATGCTCTAGGTGGAAACCCTGTTTCTGCCTCCCTGATGGGCGTTCCGGTTGCCCAAACGACAGTCCAAATTTACATGCTCTCCAGCATGTTGGCGGCTTTAGCTGGCATCATCTTTTCCATTTACACATCAGCGGGTTATCCGCTGGCGGCGGTAGGCGTCGAGTTGGATGCGATCAGCGCTGTGGTCATCGGCGGCACACTTCTCACCGGAGGGTACGGCTTCGTGCTCGGCACGTTTGTGGGGGTAATGCTGCTGGGTTTGGTCCAAACCTATATAATCTTCGACGGGACGCTTTCGAGCTGGTGGACCAAGATCGTCATCGGCATTTTATTGTTCTTATTCATCGTTTTACAGCGCATCATATTCGCGGCGTCAGCCTCTAGAAAAGATTCGCTCGAGAAAGCTTAGTATGATCGAAACTGGCAGCCTTATTCGCTCTCTCTCGGGGCGACCTGCTGCACGGAATTTCCATAATTTCGTTATCAATGAGATTGGCCTGTCCATTGTCACTGGGGCGTTTCCCGTCGGATCGACGCTCTCAAGTGATCAGGTGATGATGGAGACTTACGGTGTGTCGCGCACAGTGCTGCGCGAAGCGCTAAAAACACTTGAGGCCAAAGGACTTGTCGAAGCACGGCCTAAAGTGGGCACTCGCGTCTCGCCTATAAGCCGCTGGAATTTCTTCGACCCGCAAGTGTTGAGTTGGCACTATTATACCAAGCCTGATGCGCGGTTTTATGAAAGCCTATTCGATGTGAGGCGGTCGCTTGGGACGCGCTCCGCGAGCTTGGCAGCGCAACGCCGCACAGCCGACAACGTTCGTGTGATGAAGTACTGGCTCCATCAAATCGAGCTCAATCAAACCAGTCCTGAAGGCCACGGCCTGGCTTGCCTTGAAATTCACCGCGCCATCGCCGAAGCATCGGGAAACAGCTTGCTACGGTCGGTAACAGGTGTCGTGGAACTCACACTTGCCCTCGCCATCAAGGCCAACTCATCTGGCGACACAAACGGCTATTTTGCCGATGGCCTGTTATTGCATCACGCGCTTATTGCTGCCGTCGAGAAAAGCGACCCAGAGGCAGCGCAAGACGCTGCATCTGCCATTATAGAACTCGACAACGAACAAGTCGTACGCTTGCTCACCCCTGCCTAGGTCTAACCACACTTTAGAAACACGACCATTGGGCTAACAAGAACCCTGTATGCCCCACTGGGCGCGGAGAGTCCTTACATTCCGTCCAACACGGTGATTTCGCGTCTCTGAGCCGCGATGCGGAACGGGGCATTGAACGCGCCGTAACCAGAATAGCCCCCAATGCGCTGAACGACTTCAAAGAAAAACCCTTCGCCGAAACGCGGCGTATAGAGCTGGAAATACTCGCCATTCGCGTCGCGGTCATACAGCAAATTGGCCGCTTGAAGCTTGGACAGCAGCTCAGGTGACAAAATGAACCGCGCGGCGAGATCGTCGTAATAGTTCTGGGAAATCTGCAAAGCCGCCAACCCGTTCTCCCGCAGAATACGGGCGGTTTCGAAGATGTCGCTTGATGCAAACGCTATGTGTTGGAGGCTCGAGCCGAAGGTTTCGCTGATAAAGCGCCCTGCTAGGGTTTTGCGATTTTCTGCGCCGTTGAGGGTTAGCCGCAGTTCACCCTTAGGGCTTTCGATTACCTGACTGCGGATGAGGCCTGCTGGGTCGACGACATCGACCATGGGACTTTTATCAAGCTCAAAAATGGAACGATAGAAGAGGATCCAGGTGAGCATTTCCGCGTAGTTCATCGTCTGAGCGAGGTGATCGACGCGGGTGAGATGGGCGCCTGCGGACTGTGCTGGAAGGGACACGAACTCTTTGTCCCACACATCGGCCAGTTCCGACTGCCGATCGAGGAAATAGATGACGCCGCCTCCGATGCCACGGACGGCGGGTATTTTGAGTTCGTTGGGCGCAACGTGCTGATTAAAGACCTGAGCATCCAGGGCGCGAGCACGGTCCAGCGCCCTGCCCGCATCCTCCACCAGTAGGCCCATGGCATAAGCACTGGTGCCGTGGGTGATGTAAGCCGCGTGCGCGAGCCCCTCTCGCTCCGTATTGATGACGATATTGATATCGCCCTGCGAATAACGATTGACCGCTTTTGAACGGTGATGCCCGGTGTGGTAGAAACCGAGTTTGCCCAAGAGGCCAGCCAGTTGTTCCGCTTCGGCTTCGTTGGCCGTGAACTCGACGAAAGACACGCCTTCAACCTTGGCGCGGGCCGGTAATGCAGGGGTAATGATGGGGGCGTCCGGCTCGGCCAATCGGGCCTGGTCGGCAAGAAAGATCAACGAGCGTTTCCCATCTGCGGCGATGGTGCGTGGCGATCCGGCACGGAACTGATCGTTAAATATCTCCAATGACAGAGGACCAGAGTAGCCCGTGGCAAGAACGGCGCGGGTGAAATCTACCACGGGGAGATCGCCCTCGCCCGGCATATTGCGGTAGTGGCGGCTCCAATAGAGAAGGTCCATCGAGAGCGCGGGAGCGTCTGCGAGCTGGACAAAGAAGATCTTGTCACCCGGAATAGAGCGAATGGTGTCTGGGTTGATGCCGCGCGACAGCGTGTGAAAGCTATCGAGAATAAGCCCGACATTGGGATGATCAGCGCGCCGAACGACCTCCCACGCGTCACGGTGATCGAACACATGACGACCCCAAGCTAGCGCTTCAAAACCCACCTTCAGGCCGCGCTTGGCAGCGCGCTCGCCCAGCTCGCGGAAGTCAGCGGCAGCGCGATCAATTCCGCCCAGTGCTGCTGGGGCAACGCTGGAACAGACCAAAACTAGGGGCGCACCCAATTGCTCCATAAGATCGAACTTACGCTCGGCTCGTTCGAAGGCGGCGCTGCGATGCGGTTCTGGCAGGCCTTCAAAGTCCCGAAATGGTTGGAAGAGCGTAATCTCAAGCCCTAGATCGGCGCACATTTTGCGCACTTCAGCGGGGGATTGGTCGTAGGCGAGGAAGTCGTTCTCGAAGATTTCGACCCCGTCAAAGCCAGCAGCAGCAATGGCCTCCAGCTTCTCGCGCAGATTGCCGCTGATCGAGACAGTAGCGATCGACGTGTTCATAACCCCTCCACTAACTAACTAGTTCGTACAAAGTGACATGGAGGAATTGGGAGGTCAACGGGGGCAATATTTTGGAGGATGTGGGCGCAATCTCGGAGGGGGCAACCCGGTGGAGGCAGCTCAAGGGGGCACCGCCCACGAGGCTCCATGGGCGGCGTGCCGGGAGGGGCAGAATGACGGACTGCCCTCTATACCTGCACCGAGATCAGCCAGGTTCGCGGGGTAAGCTGGCGATGAGAACGGGGAACTAAGGCAGCGTCGAGCCATGCTTTATGGGTCCGCACTCATTGAGCACGCCCGGGCATGGTCGAGACAAGGCTGGCCTAGAGTTAGCCGAGGGCCTCTGGTTTTGAGACAAAACGCAGAACAGCGTTCACCGCGTGTTCTTTCAAGCGGATCTGGCTATCCGGCGCACCAAAATCGCGATCGAACAGTTTTGAGAATGTCGCGCGATTGGAGACGTTGAAAAAGCAGAGCGCACTGATCTGCCAGTGGATGTCCAGCGGATCAATGCCGGGGCGGAAATTGCCTTCGGCAACGCCCCGCTCATAGAGATCGCGGATATTGGTGATGGCCGTGACATTGAGTTCGCGCACGCCCGGTGAGGTTTCAAGATATTGGCCGTGATGGATGTTTTCGATCATCACCATGCGAATGAAATCTTCATGCTGATGGTGGTGTTCGAAAGTGAACTCGACCAGTTTTTTGAGACCGTCGATCGGCGAAAGCCCTGCGATGTCGAGCTTTGCTTCACCCTGTCGAACCTGCGCATAGGCGTGCTCGAGGGCGCTGCGATAGAGCCCTTCCTTGTCGCCAAAGTAGTAGTAGATCATGCGCTTGGACGCACGGGTCTTGGCGGCAATTTCATCTATGCGGGCGCCCGATAGGCCATTGAGCGCGAACTCTTGCGAGGCAATTTCGATGATATTCTGCTTGGTCCCTTCCGGGTCCTGCTGCCGTGTTGGCGTACGGCGACCGGACGGCTTGGGAGCCTGAACATCACTCATTATAGGCACCTCTCTCGCGCGCGCCAGAATTGACTAAACTAACCAGTTCGTACATTGTGACGCAAATCGTCTGCTATCGTTGTAACGGGGCAGCAGCGCATAAAACAAGTGCGCGGGTGAACCAACGCCCAGCGACGGGGAGCATTGGTCGTGTCTATGCAGTTTGAGCGTGCAAAAGCGGCACTTTCGCGTGTCGACGCCATGCGATCCGACCTCAATCAATCTGGCCCAACACTTCGAATCGGACTGCTGGGACGCGGTATTGGCGCGTCGCTGACCCCGATCATGCACGAGAAAGAGGGCGAACGTTTAGGCCTCGCTTATCGCTATGATCTGATTGACTTTGATGCGTTGGACCTGCCCGACAGCGCGCTTGCCGAAGTGCTCAGCGCCATGAAGGCAAAGGGCTATCGCGGATGCAATGTGACCTTTCCATTTAAGCAGGCGATTGTTCCGCTGCTTGATGGATTAAGCTCGGAGGCCCGCGCTATTGGCGCAGTGAACACTGTCGTGTTCGAGGCGGGCGCGTCCCACGGTTACAACACTGATTGCTCTGGCTTTGCGCAAAGTTTTACGGCGAGCTTTGGCACCCAAGATTTGGGCCGAGTGATCCAGTTGGGCGCAGGTGGTGCTGGCTCTGCCGTGGCACAGGCGCTGATTGGGCTTGGCGTTAGCGCACTCGATATTGTCGATGTCGATGTTGAAAAAGCCCGGGCCTTGGCGGAGCAAATGGAAAAGGCGAACGGCGCACGGGTTCGGGCTATTTTGCCAGATCAGCTGCGGTCAGCGATTGTTGGGGCCGGCGGCGCGGTCAATACCACGCCAGTGGGCATGGATAAGCTGCCGGGAATGCCTCTGGCGCCAGACCTGCTTTGCGCCGAGCAATTCATTGTCGATATTATCTATTTTCCGCGCGAGACAGAGCTGATCAAAACGGCTCGGGCAAAGGGATGTCGGGTACTCTCCGGCGGCGGCATGGCGATCTATCAGGCCGTTGGAGCATTCACGCTGTTTGCCGGGCAAGCAGCGGACCCGCAGGAAATGGCCAAAACCTTTGCGCGCTTTGCCTAAGCCGCGAGGAGCTTGGTCTGCAGCACATGGTTGAGGCCGCTCTCAATATGGGTGCTGAGCATGGCGAGTGCGCCTTGCGTATCGCGCGCTAAAGCAAGCTCAAGGAGTGCTCTGTGGTCGGAAACGACGCCTGATCCGCGAAAGCTTGCTGCCAGCATGTGATAGCGCAAAAAGCGGTCGAATATGGTGGCGTGCATAGTGAGCAAAGACCGCGATCCGCAGGCGGAAATCAGCGCATTGTGGAAGGCAAAGTCATAGCGCACCCACTCCACCGTCTGCTTGTTCTGCCCGCCCAGAAGTTGCTTTTCGATGGCCGCAAGCTTGTGATGGGCCGAGACGATTTCGCCTTCCCAATCAAGGTCACCACGCGCGATAGAGAGCTTTAGCGCGTGGCTTTCAAGCAGGAGGCGCAGGTCTGCTGTTTCGCGCAAATCGGCCACTGTGGCGGGTGCCACCGCAAACCCCTTTTGCCCTTCAGCGACCACCAAATCTTCACTCGCCAAGCGGTTCAGGACTTCGCGGAGGGTACCTAAGCCCGTGTCATAGCGTGCTTTTAGCGGCTCAAGCTTGAGCTTTTGACCGGGGGCAAGGTCGCACGAAATAATATCGGCGCGCAGACGACGATAGATTGCCTCGCCTATCGTCTCTTCCGAATTGATCACCGCATCGCCTCACCGCTTGCATTCAACCGATGATTATAAGAATATCGGATGAAATGAAAGATCGCATATTGATGCGACGGAAACAATGTTGACATGAACGTACTAGTTCGTACAAAGTGACAGAAGCCGGTGGAGAGGGCCTTCGGCGACGTCGGAACAACCGACAAATGTTTTCTGAGGGAGGAAAATCATGATGCTAACGCTATCGCGCCGCGCGCTGATGGTTGGCGGGCTTATGCTCGCTTCACTGTTGCCCACAATGGCTCAGGACAAGCCTGTCCTGCGTTTCTCGGCTGTATTTTCTGAAGCCGATATTCGCGCTGAGATGATGAGCATGCTGTCTGCGCAAGTGGCAGACGACTACACCATCGAAACCTATCTCGGCGGCAACCTCTTTAAGCAGGGCACTGAGCTCGTCGCGCTGCAGCGCGGCAACCTCGAAATGGGCAATATCGCTCCGCAAGATATCTCCAATCAGATCCCGGCCTGGTCGGTTCTGACCTCGGCTTATCTCTTCCGTGACGCGAACCATCTGCGCACCTTCTTTGATAGCGACGTTGGCGCTGAGTTCAAGAAGATGGCCGAAGACCAGCTGGGCATTCACATCATCGGCCCAACCTATTTCGGCGCACGTCACGTGGGTCTGATCAGCGAAAAGAAGATCAACACCCCTGCCGACCTCGCTGGCGTAAAGCTGCGCATGCCGGGTGGTGACGCTTGGCAGTTCCTCGGTTCGTCCATCGGCGCCAACCCAACGCCAATGGCTTATGCCGAGGTGTATACCGGGCTTCAGACCGGCGCGATTGACGGGCAGGACAACCCACTGCCGAACGTCGAGAACATGAAGTTCTACGAAGTTATGAAGCAAATTGCCCTCACTTCGCACTTGGTTGGCTTTGACCTTCTCGTGATCTCCAAGTCGTCTTGGGATGCAATGAGCCCAGAGCAGCAGACCAAGTTTGAAGAAGCCGCCAAGGCAGCCATCGACTTCAGCCAGAATGAGCACGTTGCCCGCGAAGCCGAACTGGCCGAGCGCTTCCGCAGCGCAGGTCTTGATGTCTATGAGCCTGATCTTGCTGCCTTCCGCAGCTTTGCGCAGCAGAAGTACCTTGAGTCTGATCTTGCCAAGGATTGGCCAGAAGGCGTGGTTGAGCGCATCAACGCCCTCTAATTTGCTCCAAATTTGAGGCGGCGCAATCGCGTCGCCTCTTCCGTCTTGCCGCTGGCCGCGTGCTAGCTCCCGAGGAGAGTGGACGGATGTCTCCCAAGATTTCCGCAATTGGCCGCTGGCTGCATGCCCGGGCAGAGAACCTGCTTGCCGCTATGCTGGCAATCATGTTCATCGTTTTCATCCTGCAGATCGTGTTCCGCTATGTGCTGAACCTGCCGATTGGCTGGACACATGAAATCAGCGTCATTATGTGGCTCTGGATGGTGCTGTTCGGCACGGCCTTTGTCGTGCGCGACAACGAAGAAATTCGTTTTGACCTGTTTTATGGTGCGGCTAGGCCCGGGGTGAAGCGTGTGATGGTGTTGATCACGTCGCTCACTTTGGTGGTGCTCTTTACGTTCTCGCTGCCAGCGGTGATCGACTACATCTTGTTCATGAAGGTGGAAAAGACCGCCTATCTCAAGATCCGCTTTGACTATCTCTATTCCATCTACGGGATTTTTGCCGTCGCGATGATCGTACGCCAGCTCTATGTGGCTTGGCAGGCTGCCTTCGGGCGTCTCGCAGATGACGCTGATCCAACCAAGGTGAGCTCGGGCATATGACCACGATTTCTCTGGCCTTTGGCATTGCACTGGGTCTGATCACGCTCCTCGCCTTCCTCGGCTTGCCGATGGGTGTGTCGATGATCTGCGGCTCACTGGTCTACCTCTTCATGCGCGGCCAAGACCCCGGCATTGTCGCTGAGCAGTTCCTCAACGGCATGTATTCCAACTACATCATGTTGGCTGTGCCGCTGTTCATTCTCGCCGCCGAGATTATGAATTCGGGCACACTATCTGACCGTTTGCTCAAGTGGTGTGACGCGCTCGTCGGTCGCTTCCGAGGCGGTCTGGCGCAGGTGAACGTGCTGCAATCGATTGTCTTTGCCGGCATGTCAGGCTCGGCCGTGGCCGATGCTGCAGGCTCTGGCAAGATGATGCAGCACATGATGACCAAGGACAATAAATACACCCCGTCCTATGCTGCAGCGCTGACAGCTGTGACCGCGGTTATTGGCCCGATCATTCCCCCGTCCATTCCTATGGTTCTCTATGCCTTGGTGGCCGATACCTCCATTGGCTATCTGTTCCTGGGCGGCGTGGTGCCGGGCCTGATCATGGCGGGCTTTATGATGGTGCTCATCGCCATCACGGCACGGGTGAAGAACTTCCCCATTGAGCCGCCAGTGCCATTGCGCCAGCTGCCGAAAATGACATGGGAAGCGCTGCCGGTGCTGATGATGCCGGTCGTTCTAATGTACGGGATCTATGGTGGCGTAACGACACCAACCGAGGCCGCCGCAGTGGCCGCTGCCTATGCACTTCTCGTATCGGTGATCTTTTATCGTGCCGTCAAAATGCCGGAGCTTTATCAATCGCTGCTGACGAGCGCCAAAACCACGGCCTCCATCGGCATGCTGATCGCTGGCGCGCTGGTGTTCAACTATGTCGTCACCATCGAGAATATCCCCCGCACCATCAGCGCCATTTTGCTGTCTTGGGATATGGACCCGATCACCTTCCTGATCGTCGTCAACATCCTCCTGCTGTTGTTGGGCTGTGTTCTGGAAGGCACGACCATTCTGCTGGTGATTGTTCCAGTGCTGATCCCAGCGGCGCAGGCACTTGGCATCGACATGGTCCACTTCGGCGTCGTTGCCGTGGTCAACATCATGCTCGGGCTAATCACCCCGCCCTACGGCCTATTGCTGTTCATTATGACGCGAATAGCCAAAACGCCGATGCGCGCCTTAATCAGCGAGGTTCTGCCCTTCCTTTGGGTCTTGATTGGCGCACTGATCCTGTTCACTTTCGTGCCGGATACGGTGCTGTGGTTGCCGAAGATGTTCGGATACCAAGGGGTCTCGCTGTGAAGCCGCTCTATATTCTCAACGGTCCCAACCTCAATCGTCTGGGGAAGCGCGAGCCGCATATTTATGGCACGACGACGCTCGCCGAAGTCGAGGAGATGTGTCGGCAGGCGGCAGGCCGTCGCAAGGTTGTCTTTCACCAGACCAATAGTGAAGAACAGCTGATCAACTGGGTCCATGAGGCCATCGACGAAGGGGCTGGGATTGTTATCAATCCCGCCGCCTTCACCTTCACCTCACTGGCGCTGCTTGATGCGCTTAAGATGTTTGAAGGCCCGGTGATCGAACTCCATATCTCCAACATTCATAAGCGCGAGCCGATCTACCACCGCTCCTATGTTTCTATGCGGGCCGACGCAGTTATCGCCGGTCTTGGAGCGCGGGGTTATTCCGTCGCGACGGCCGCCATCCTCGACATTTTGGATGAGCGCGCGAGCGAGGGCTGATGCGATACTAGGCCCTTGAGGGGAAAACTCTCTCTGGGCAAAGTCGGCAGTTTGGCACGTTCTATGGGGGCGGGGATAAGTCCTCGCCCCTGCCCTATTCCGCTACAGCCCAAGTCTGCCGAATGAAGCTGGCGCTTTCAGAGAAGAGGGTTTCGTGATCGGGGAAGAGCGGGCGCCAGACGCGGGTGGCGGCGACTATGCCCGGCAGACCGGCACCAAAGGCTTCCAGGGTGAGCCAGCCGGCATAGCCGGATGCGCGTATCGCTTTGAAAATGTTAGCAAAGTCGATGTGGCCACGACCGGGGATGCCACGGTCATTTTCTGAAACATGGACAATGCCGACGTGGGGCGCGACGGTTTGGAACGCCGCGACTTGGTTGCCGTCTTCGATATTGGCGTGGAAGGTGTCGTACATGATCCGGAAGGCGGGATGGTCGACACGAAGCGCGTAATTGCGGCACTGGGTGGTGGTATTGAGGAAATAGGTCTCGAAGCGATTAAGCGGTTCCAGACTTATAAAAAGACCATTATTTTCAGCGCGCTGAGCGAGATCGCGATGGGCTTCGGCGCCATAATTCAACTCGCTTTCGGTGGGACCAGAGCCGGTGAAGTGACCGATGGGCGCGTGCATGGGCCCACCTAGACTTTGCGCGCCCAGAGCAATTGCGCAATCGAGCGCCCAGTTGAGGTGGGCGCGGCCTCTGGCGCGGGTTTCTGTGTCTGCCGCAATGGGGCTGACGTCGGGTGTCGGCACGATGGCTGTGGCGCAACGCTCTAGACCAATGGCGGCAAGCTGGCGACCAAGCCACGCGTAATGGTCAGGCTCGCCGGAGAGGATGGGGATTTCGATGCCGTCATAACCCAGAGCCTTCAGGCGGCGCAGAACGGGCAGGTGATCCTCTGTCACGAAATCGGTGAGACAGAGCAGGTTAATGCCGAGCTTCATAAATCCTCCAAAACCGTCCTCCAACGGTTTGGGCACTATGCGACCAAGAAATTGGTTCGGCTAGTCGCCTGCGATGGATATGGGGATTTTGCCATGGACGCGCGAGGCGGGCATGAACATCGGAAAAGGGGCAGTGACGCAAGGGCTTAGCGCGTTTGCGCTGGCGCATTTCGAGGCGAAATGCCGGAGACTAACGGCGTGATTTTGGTGGGGCGTTTGAGTGGCCTCAATGGGCCGATTATTGGCTTTTGGCCAGCCTTTATGGGCTCCCGGCGCGGCATGGTCACCGCGCCGAGGGGCTTATGGCAGAAATGTGCCTCTTAGCGTGCGTCGAGAATATTGCCTTCGGCCTTGCCGAGGGTTTCCATCATCTTTTCGGCAAAGCTGGCGTCGTAAACGTCGCTGGCCGGGATTTCCTTCACTTCGGCGAAATCAGCGGTCGAGTAGGCATAGGCGACGGTCTTGTCGAGGCTCTCTGGGTTCATACAGCCATTGACGCACCAACGGCGGACGTTGATCTCGGCGGTCGATTTGATCGCTTCTGGCGTGAGGTCTTCGCGGGCTGCGGAGATCGCATCGATCCAGATTTGCGGATCCTGCTGCATGGTGCGCGATGCATCGGCGAGAGCATTGGTGAAGCGCTGAAGAGCTTCACGCTTGCCTTCGAGGGTTGGCTCCAAAGCGGCGACGAATTTGGACTGGCCAGGCGAGCGCTTGGCGAACTCGTCGGCATCGACCAGAACGTGGACGCCTTCAGTGCCAGCGATGGACTGATAGGTGCCGAAGGAGACGGTGGTCGCATCGACACGGCCGACGGCCAGGGCCTGAACGCGAATGTCTGGCGCGCCAATGGCGACGAAATCTGGACCGTCAATGTCGACGCCGAAGCTGTCGATCACAGCACGCGAGAGGTTGTAGTCCAAGCTGCCGTTATCGGCGACGGCGTAGCTACGGCCAACGAGCTGTTCAACCGAGGTGATGTCGGTCTTGGTGGCGATGAGGAAGGGGTTGCCGAGGGCAACGGAGGTGAAGCCCTTAATGGCGACATCATTTTCGGCGCGGAGACGAACCGCTGCGTCGATGGAGATGTCGGCGATGTCCACCGCACCCGAGTTCAAAGCTGCAACAGCCTGTGGCGTGCCATCAAGCGCGACGATCTCAACCTTTACGCCGTGCTTTTCGTAAAAGCCCAGAGTGTCGGCAAGACGATAGACCGATGCCGTGGTGGGGTTGAAGTTGACGTCGGCAGTGCCGAGCGCCAGCTTGAGCTCGAGCATGTCGGCTGGCTGGGCGAAAGCGCCAGTCATGGCAGTGGCACTGGCAAGGGTGAAGGCAGCAGCGGCTAGAATAGAACGGCGGGTAAGAGACATCGGATTTTCTCTGCTTCTCGTTGGTTCAATGATTTCGGGCAAACAAGTCGATTGGGGCGAAGTCGGATTTGAGGATTTCTGAGGTGTTTTCGTAGCCCATCCACCCATTGATCAGGGTCGAGTAGATGCGCCGGAAGTCGGTGGTGTATTTGAGGTTGCCGTCGTCGAGATCGGTCAGGCTCGGCATAGCGCCGTATTGACCGCCCTTAACACCCTTGCCGATGACGAAGGCAGGACCGGCGGTGCCATGATCGGTGCCGAGGCTGGTGTTTTCAGCGACGCGACGACCGAATTCAGAAAAGACCATGACGACAACATCGTCGCCGCGGCCAATGCGCTCCATGTCTTCAACAAAACCGGCAATGTGGTCTGAGGTGTAGGACCACAGACGCGAATGCAGATCGGACTGATAGACGTGGGTATCAAAGGCGTTGTTCCGATAGGGAACGTAGTAGACCTTGGTCGGGAAATCGGCAGCGATGAGAGCGGCAACGCGCTCTAGGCCGAAGGGGATGAGGCCGTAATCCACCGGGGTCTCATAAGACGAGCAGGCGTCGCGCACCAATTGCTCGGATGAGTTGGCGCTGGCGGCAATGTCGAGCAGGAATTGCTCGGAGGCATTGGTCGAGCCATTGCCATAGTTGCGGTCGAGCGCTGCAATGGCAGCGTGTTCCTCGTCGAGCAGGCGACGGGTGAAATTGTCCGGATTGTTGAAGACCAGCGGCACGTGATGCATGGAGCGTACGGCGAGCGACTGGCTATCGTCGATGTTGACGAGGAAATTGGTCGAGTGGCCCTGCGGGTCGATGGCATCGGCCATGCGGCCAAGCCAGCCATAAGCTTCGCCAGAGTTCGGTGCGCCGGTCTGCCAGAAGGCCATGGACGAGAAGTGCGAGAACGATGGCTGGTCATAACCAACCCCGTTCACAATGCTCATATTGCCGTCTTTGTAGAGACGCTCAAAGCCGGTCATGGTGCGCTGGAAGCCGATGTGATCGTCGATCTTGAGCAGTTTTTCCTTGCGGATGCCGAGATTGGGGCGCGCGCGATAATAGGCGTCGTCGGCATAGGGCACGACGGTGTTGAGACCGTCATTGCCGCCGGAGAGTTCGACAATGACCAGAATACGATCATTGGCCTGAGCGTCGGCAACTTTGGAGAACACGGGCGAGGTGGTGATGCCCCCTGCCCCGTTCATGACCATAGAGGAATAGCCCTGCTCGATCAGGTTGAGCTTTTCGGTATTCGAGAGTTTTGGAGTTTTGGCCATGGTCAAAAATTCCTCACGCCAGCTGATATTGGGGCGCGCTCATGATCATGTGCGCGACGAGGCGGAGGCCGTATTCCATATAGGTTTGGGCTTCGAGAAGAGAGGTGGTGCCAAGCTCGGCGTCGAGCGTGTCGATAAGGGCTTGGCGGGCCGGCGGGGCGATGGGCACGCGCAGGAGACGCACAAGCAGATGATCGACCGCTGCTTCGGTGGTTTCAGCGCCGGCTGCGAGAACCAGCTGTGACAGCGAGAAGTTTGCGGCAAAGCGGGGTGTTGGTTTTAGGCGGCGGAGCGCTTCGTTATAGCCCTGAAGGCTGGCGTAACGCGTGTTGAAGGCTTCCTGAATGCCAGCGGTCGCGCTGGGGGATGCACCCTCTTCCAAAGTGGCTTTGGTGATTTCCATGCCAGCATTGATATTGGCGTTGACGCGGCGCACTTCAGCGCCGGGATTATAGAGCGGATCACGGAATTCGATGATGTTGGGGAACATCACTTCCTTGGCAAAATTACCGCGCTCGAAGAGCAGGCCCGGGGTCATCCAAGAGCGACCGGAACCCCAACCAGCAACGGTGGGCGGATAGAGCGGCACCTGGCCCAAGGACTTGGTGACCGACACAGGATCGGGAATGGTGGGCAGTTCAGCCAGACCGAGCTTGCGATAGGTCGAGACCAAAAGTTCGACGGGCGATTTGATGTGGGTGCCAACGGAAGGCTGGCTATAGAAATCTTCGGAGAGGAACAGTTCTTCGAGGAAGGCCGAGATGTCGTAGTTGAGAGCCTGCAGCAGCGCGCCGACCTCTTCGGCAAAGGCGGGACTGAGGTCTTCGCGCACGAAGAAGCGGTAGAGCTTGGAGGCGATATAGATGCCGGTTTGGCGCTGGGTGAGAATGATGCGCAGGATATCGTCGCCGTTGAAAGCGCCGGTGTAGCCGAGGAAGTTCTTGTCGCCACCGTCATGCTTGGCGCGATCAAAGACGAACTTCAGATCCTCATTGCCCCAGCCTGTGAAGGCACGGGCGGCTTCACGGATGTCGTCTTCCGAGTAATGGCCCACACCCATGGTGAAGAGCTCCATGACCTCACGGCCAAAGTTCTCATTGGGGGCGCCTTTGACGTTTTGCGCGGCATCGAGAAACACCAGCATGGCCGGATCTTTGGAGATGGCGTTGAGCAAATCGCCGAAATTGCCAGCGGCATGGGTGCGCAGGGTTTCGAGATAGAGCCCGATCTTGCGGACGTCGCGGAGCTTTTCCTCGGAGACGGCGAAATGGCCGTGCCAGAACAGGGTGAGCTTTTCTTCGAGCGGAGCGGAGGTGCGCACCATGCGATCGAGCCACCACATGGAGAGACGGCGCGTTTCGAGCGTGGTGGCGCGGAGCCAATAGAAGAACCGGTTGGTGACAGGCTGCAGCGGGCGGGAGCCTGCGGGCTTGACCTTAACGCCCATAGCCTCGCCGGTGCGCTCAGCTCCTTCGGTGGCGGCGGGACGGCTGACCGGGAACTGGACGAGACTATCGTCCCAGATGTCAGAGCCTTCGAAAGTGGGCAGAGCCACATTCACCGAATAGGAGTGGTAACCCACCAGACTACGGACGGCACAGACAGGGTCTAAGGCGGCGAGGCGATCGATTTCTGCCGGAGTGCCACCGAAACCCGCGCGTTCAAGCAGATGGGCTGCAGTTTCCCGCGTCCAATGCGCTGGACTAATGGGGGCAAGGCGTTCCGTACAAGGCGTAGTCATGGCAGTTCCTAAGCCGCCGGAACACGCTTTCGCGCAAAGAAATCTCCGACGTGGAAATTACTCACCATCAATCGCCGCCCGCTTCACTCTATGCGTGCTATTGGAAAAGCTTATGCCGCTAAGCTATGGCAGTTCCTTGGGAAATGCGCCGGACAATTCCTCAAGCTTTGTGCCCTCTTTGGCCATGTCCTGAATGCGCTGCCAAATACTGGAGCGGTAGGTGGCGAACTGGGGATAAGTACGCGGGTCTTGCGCAAAGCGCGGCTCGGGCAGATCGACATTGATCACGCTATCGACGCGTCCGGGGCGCGGCTTCAGCAGCACAATGCGCTGGGAGAGCAAGATGGCTTCTTCGATGTCGTGGGTGACAAAGACGATGGTGGTCTTGCGGCGGGCCCACATCTCGTAAAGCTCGCGGCGGAGCACCTCACGGGTGATGGCATCGAGCGCGGCGAAGGGTTCGTCCATAAGAAGAACTTTTGGCTCAACAGCCAAAGCGCGGGCGAGACCAACACGCTGCTGCATGCCGCCGGAGAGTTCATGAGCAAAGGCCTGGGCGAAATCGCGGAGGCCGACGGCACCGAGCAAGGCATCGGCGCGCTGGCGACGTTCGGCTTTGCCCATGCCCCGCAGCTCTAGCACGAACTCAATATTGCCGCTGACAGTGAGCCACGGCAGGAGGCGCGCAGACTGGAACACCATGGCCAGATCGGGACCGGGTTCTGGCGCTTGGCCAAGCGAGATAACCTCGCCATGGTCAACATCAATCAGGCCATTGATGACGCGCAGAAGCGTGGTCTTGCCGCAACCGGAGGGGCCGACAAGGGACAGAAACTCGCCCTCGGCAACGTCGAAGGAGACGTCCTGCAGCGCGGTCACTTCGCCGTTTTTGAATGTCTTGGTGATTTTTTTGACGGAAATAATCGGGGCGCGGCTCATGAGGCTTCTCCCTGCGCAACGCGCCAGCGGCCAAGGCGGCGCTCGATATAGCGCAAGAGCGCAGTCAGCGCTGTGCCCAGCGCCATGAGTACTAGCACGACAGCAAAATAACGATCCATCTGGAAGCGATTGCCGGCCTGCGCCAAGAGACCGCCGAGGCCAGACTGGGCCATGGTCAGCTCGGCGATGACCGTGCCGACCGTGGAGATGGCAGCGCCAATGCGCAGGCCGCTCAGAATGGAGGGCAGCGCATCGGGGATCATGACGCGCCAGAACAGGGTCGCCTTTTTGGCACCGAAGGCGCGGCCCATTTCCACCAGATCTTTATTGGCATTGGAAATACCAGCGGCAGTGTTGATGAGAATGGGGAAGAGCGCCGCATTCCACACGACCACAATCTTGGCTTCGGTGTAGAGGCCGAACCAGACAATGATCAGCGGGATGAAGGCTGCGCCGGGAGTGGAGTTCAGCGCGTTGACGAAAGGATCGAAAACGCGGGCCAGAATCCGGTTACCACCCAGCAGCACACCGAGCAGAATGCCGCTGACCGCCGAGAGCAGAAAGCCCAAACCAATCACCGTGACCGACTCGCCCAGAGCCTTGAGCATGGTGCCATCGGACCACAGGCGAATGCTCTGATTGAGCACATCGGTGGGCTTGGGCATGACCAATTTGCCCGCGACAGCATTGAGGGCGAACATGCCCAGAATAATCGCCAAACCCACCAGAATCTGAAGGCCGAAGACGGCCGAACCGGAGAGCTGGCCCGGCTTTCGCGGGGTGGATTTGGAGGGTGTAGTAGGCCTAAGGCTCATCCGACTAGTGCCGATCAGACTGAAAGTTTGCGCATCTGTCGCATGAGAGCTATCGACGCGGGGACCCTTTGCGCTTTAACGGAAAGCCAGCAAAGATGCTACACGCTGCTTCGGCGCTGTCCGAAGTCAATTCGAGGAGAGTGACCCTGAGCACGCGCGATCTAACGCTACACCAGCTAAAAATATTCTGGGCTGTCGCGCAATCGAAGACGCTGACGAAGGCGGCAAAACAGCTTGGCCTGACCCAGCCCTCGCTCTCCCAACAGCTGGCAAAGCTCGAAACAAATACAGGCACTTTGCTGTTTGAACGGCGTGCCAGCGAAATGGCGCTGACGGAGGCTGGTGGCTATCTATTGCCTAAGGTGGAGCATCTGTTGCGCACCCTAGGCGAGGTCGAAGACGGGCTGCAGCAGTTTCAAGACGGCAAGCGCATGACCATCGGCATTGCCGGGGTGAACTCGCTGTTGCGCGTGTTGCTGCCGCAGGCCTTGGCCGACATGCAAGACAGCGGCCATGCGCTGGATTTTGATATTCTGGAAGCTGCGCCCAATGAGGTGCTCGAATATCTTTATGCGCGCCGGGTGAAAATCGGGCTGTTGGCGGCGAACTCGGTGGCGGAGGCCGGGGTGGGCTTTGTGCAGGTGCCGCTTCTGGAAGACCCCTATGTGCTGGCGGTGCCGAGCAGCCTCAAGCTGGAGGCAACGCGGTCCATCGATGACCTCAACGACGAACAGCAGACACAGCTCAATCGGGCCATTCAGTTTTCCTTCGGCACGCAGCACACCAACCAAAGCATTGATTGGTATGATCGGGTTTTGCCCGACCACCACATCACCGCGCGCTGCCGCAGTTTTGAGACAGCCATGGCGCTGGTAAGCGCGGGCAATGGCGTGTGTCTGACCCCGCTGATGGTGGCGCATGGATTGGATCGAAGCGGGGTGACGTTCTATCGGTTCCCCAACCAAATCCGCCGCATCGTAGCGCTGGTGCCGACGCAATATATGCGCGCCGAACCCTATGCGAGCCTCATTGGGGCGCTGGAAACAACGGCGAAGGGGTATCAGGCACCAGAGACGGTGGGCGCACCGGACTGGCTGGTGGCGCGGGCGCTGGGGTGAGATGGGGGGCAATGCCCCCTCTCCCCATCCTCGCCGTTCCCTGCTAAACGGCCTCGAACCAAAACTCCTTCCCTTACGAGGCACTGATGATTGAACCTGGCGCGGATTTTAAAGAGAATTTGGGCCTGCTCCCGGCTATCGACGGGGTGGCGCGGATTGAGTTGGTGGATGGTGCGGGCGCAGTTGTGGCCACAATAGAAAATGCGCCGGGTAAGCAGGGCTCGCTCAAGGTTTATCAGTATCTGCAGCAGGAATTTGGCGCGCTGAACGTGACTGCCGCCGAGCATGGCTTGCTGGTTTTTGGTGAACACACCGAAGACGCCTGCAACAATCCGGGCGCGCACCCCAATATCGACCGCCTGATCGACGTAGTCTCTTCGGGCGATGCGCTGACAATCAATGTGATTGCTGCCTGAGTTTTAACGGCAAAAGCAATTGGGACGCCCCGAGTTATGCTTGGGGCGTTTTTGTTTGAGCCGGATTGCGCAAGCCATTCACAATGCTCAGATTTAGCATTGAACCCGGGTGTTGCAGGCGCAGTTGTCACCAAAAACTGCGCAGCTGCGTTACAGCTTGGCTTTGACCTCGCTGCGGAAACGTGGCAACGCCCGGACAAGTAACAAAGAGATAAGGCCCATTTCCATGACGGCCAATGCTGTGACTGTGGAACATGTCGTTGCCCGCTATGGCGACCACACAGTGCTCAAAGACGTCAGCCTGACCATTCCGCGCGGCGCCAGCTATGCGTTGCTCGGGCCTAATGGCGCGGGCAAGACCACGCTGGTGAGCATTTTGTGCACGCTGCGCCGCCCCGAGGCGGGCTCGGCGAGCATTGCCGGGTTCGACGTGGTCAAGCAATCGGCCAAGGCGAGACGCTCGCTGGGCGTGGTGTTTCAAGATTCGAGCCTCGACGACCGGTTGAGCGCCTGGGAGAACCTTGATTTCCACGGACGCGTTTATGGCCTCTCGCCCAAGGAGCGCAAGCAACGCAGCGCTGAAGTGCTGGCGCTGGTCGAGCTGACCGAATGGGAAGACGACATTGTGCGCAATTTCTCGGGCGGGATGCGGCGGCGGCTCGAGATCGCACGGGCGCTGATGCACAATCCGGAAATTCTGTTTTTGGATGAGCCGACGGTTGGGCTCGACGCGCAGACGCGCAATCGAATTTGGCTCTACTTGGACAAGCTGCGTGCCGAGCGCGGGCTGACCGTGCTGACCACGACCCACTATATCGAGGAAGTGGAAAGCGCTGACCTCGTGTGTGTGATCGACCATGGCGAGATTATCGCCAAGGGCACGCCGGGCGAATTGAAGGATCAATATGGTCGGCGCTGGTTGCAGGTGATGCCCAAGAGCGAGGCCGTTGGGCAAGCGATTTTGGGCAGTTATGCGGGTGGGCAGACCATGGCCGATGGGCGGATCATGCTGCCGGCCGACGACAAGGGCGCGGTTGACGCGTTTCTGGCGCAGTATCAGGGCGATCTCGCCAGCATTCACTTCCAGGACCCATCGCTGGAAAGCGTGTTCCTGTCGCTGACCGGGCGTGCGCTGCGCGACACAGCCGAGGGCAAGCGTGACGCAGAAAAAGCCGCTGGCCGCCGAGGGGGCAGACGATGAGTTCAACGGCAATGATCTGGCTGCGCGGCGTGCATGGCGTCTGGCTGCGCGAAATTTTGCGGGCAACGCGTGACCGGGGGCAGATGATCGGGGGCGTCAGCCGACCCCTCATTTGGCTGCTTATTCTGGGCGTAGGGCTGAACCCCTATTTCCGCGGCGAGGTCTATGGGGAGGTGCGCTATGTCATCCCCTATACCTATCTGCAGTTCCTGTTCCCGGCCGTGATCGTGCTGAACATCATGTACACCTCGATACAATTCGCGGTGTCGGTGATCTGGGATCGAGAGTTTGGGTTTTTGCGCGAGGTGCTGGTTTCGCCCCTGCCCCGGCCGCTGATCCTCCTGGGCAAGGTTTTGGGTGGGGCGACGATTGCCACCCTGCATGGCGCGATCGTGCTCATTCTGGCGCGGTTTGCCGATGTGACGCTGGGCGTCGATCAGGTGCTGCTGGCGCTGTTTTTGATGTTCTCGCTATCGTTCGGGCTGACATGCTTTGGCGTGGTGCTGGCGGGCAAGGTGCGCAGCTTTGAAGGCTTTGGGGTGTTCTCCAACACCATCATCCTGCCGCTCTATTTCACCTCATCCTCGGTGTTCCCGCTTGATCCGGCGCTGACGCGCACGCAGACGGCGGTGATGTATCCGGAATGGCTGGTGTTTCTGGTGCAGATCAACCCCGTGACATATGCGGTTGATATGTTGCGCGGCGTGCTGATCAACTTCAATCAGTTCCCGGCCTATATCGGGCCGACGATGACGGCATGCATGGCCGTGGGCTTCTTCCTGCTCGCGCTTTGGGACTTTGGCCGCAAATGAGGCGCAAGGGCCGAAACCGCTGGCTGAGCACGGCCATCAATATTGGCATTATCGTTGTCGGCCTGACGGCGGTGAGCTTTCTGCCAGCGGACACCTCGCTCAAGGAGCGGCGCGACGCGGGCTTTATCAAGCTGTGCGTGCCACCAGCCTTCCCGCCGCTGGTGACGGGCAATCCGGAAGCGCCCGGCTATGACATCGAGCTGATGCAGATGATCGCCGATCGCATGGAACTGCGACTGGTGGTGAATACGCTCGCCTCGATCGGCGCGGATTTTAACCCACGGAATTGGCTGCTGACGCGCGCGCAATGCGACGTGATCGCGGGGGGTGTTGCCGATAGCGAACAGACCCGCGGCTATTTGCAGACGATTCCAACCGACGCAGTGACGGGCTGGGTGCTGGTCGCGCGCGATGGAACCATACCTGTCGCAGGCGACTCGGTTGCGGTTTTGCCGGGCACATCAGGGCTAAATCGCCTCGCCGTCTCGGGTTGGCTGCGTGAGAGCGGATTTAAGGCGAAACCCGCGCGAAATAGTGAACAGTTTAAGGCGGAACTCCTTTCAGGTGCTGTCAGTTTTGGTGTCACGGAGCGGTTTATAGCCGCATCCGCGAACCTCGAAGATGCTGACTTCTCACTGTTCTGGCTTCCCGAACAGTCCGTTCAACTCACCGTGACAGCCATTGGCATGTGGAAAGGCGACCAAACCCTAAAGTCCGAAATTATTCACTCATTATCGGAAGTTAAGGCCTCAAAAGCCTACGAACTCCTAAGGGAAAGATATCAGATTGATGGGGAAATCGGTCGACTTGGATCATAAGTTTCTATTGATCTTACCGATAGGAGAAACCTATACCTCCTTAGGCCTTTAAACGTTCAAACGACCGGATGTTTGCTGGCTTCACGCTCCCACGGCTGTACGACGCTCTGCCGCACGACCGTATCAAATAACCAAAGCAACTTTGGTTGCTCCACCTCACCTTGTTGGGAGGGTAATCGTGACTCGAACCTCTAAGCGGCTCACTGCCGCTATGGTGGCATTCACCGCCTTTGCAGGCGTAGCGAATGCTGCTGGCTTCACCGCAGAACAAGCAGCCGCTGGTAAGATCGTTTATGACCAGCAGTGCGCTGCATGTCATGGCCGTCAGCTTGAAGGCCCGGACGCTCCAGGCCTTTTCGGCATGGACGTTATGCAGAACTGGGATTCTGCAGGCGGTCTTTATGACTTCATCGCTGTTGCTATGCCGCCATCTGGCGCTGGCACCCTCGGCGACGAAGCCTATCTGAACATCGTTGCATACATCATGGAATTCAACGGCGCTGAGCCGGGCGATGAACCGATGGTTGCCGACGAAGATCTGCTCTACGCGATCTCGCTTCAGGCAGAAGTTGAAGCTGGCTTGGCTAACCGCCCTGCAGCAGCAGCTAGCGAAGTTGCCGCGCCGGCAACGGGTCCAGCCGTTCCGCAGGCTTACACTTGGGGCAAGCAGCTCCCGGGTGGTGCTGAACCAGCTGCACCGGCCGCTCCAGCAGCGCCGTCCGTGCCGCAGGCATTCACTTTCGGCAAAACCCTGCCGGTTGCTAACTGATCTAAGAATTCCGGGCACACAGACTATGTGCCACGTGAAGGAGCATCTTATGAAATCGAACGTCCTCAAGAGCATGCTGATCGCCTCGACGGCTTTCGTTGCTGTTGCTAGCCCGAGCTTTGCTCAGAACGTGATCGAAGGCTACGAGCCGGTCACTGCTGAAATGCTGCTCAACCCACCAGCTGAAGAATGGCTGATGTGGCGCGGTAACTACGAAAACCACGGCCACTCCAAGCTCGACAAGATCAACAAGGACACCGTTGGTGACCTGGAACTCGCTTGGGCATGGCCAATGGCTGTTGCTGGCATCCAGGAAACTGCACCGTTGATCCACGACGGCATCATGTTCCTCCAGACCAACAACGCTATCGTTGAAGCGCTCGACGCGAAGACCGGCGAACTGATCTGGAAGTACACCCACGCTGCTGCGGAAATCCCAGCAACTTGGTCGTACCAGGCGAACCAGGCACGTCGTCAGAAGAACTCGATCGCCCTCTATGGCGACAAGGTTATCCTGACCACTCCTGACGCGAAGATCGTTGTGCTGAACGCAGCAGACGGTAAGGTCGCATGGGAAAAGCAGGTTCTCGATTACAACCTCGGCTATTCCTACACCATCGGTCCAGTCATCGCTGACGGCAAGATCATCTCGGCTATCTCGGGCTGCTCGATCGCCGGCACCGCTGGCGGCTGCTACATCATGGCTCACGACGTTGAGACCGGTGATGAGCTGTGGCGCTTCAACACCATCAACGATCCAAACAACCCCGAGCAGCAGGCTTCTTGGGGCGACGTTCCACCAGAAAACCGTTGGGGCGGCACGCCTTGGGCAACTGGCGCATACGACGCTGAAACCAACACCACCTACTGGGGTGTCGGTATGCCTGGCCCATACGCAGAACTCATCCGCGGTTCGGGCGATGGCGACGTGCTCTACACCAACTCGACCCTCGCTATCGATGCTTCGACCGGCGAACTGAAGTGGTACTACTCGCACCTGCCACGCGATAACTGGGACCTTGACGCTCCGTTCGAACGTATCCTGGTTGACCAGGAAGTCGACGGCGTAACGCACAAGATGGTTGTCTCCGTACCAGGCAAGATCGGTATCGCATGGGGTCTCGACCGCGACACCGGTAAGTACCTCTGGTCCAAGGAAACCGTTGTTCAGAACGTTGTTTCCTCGATCGACGCAGACGGCAAGGTCAACATCAACGAAGACCTCGTGTTCTCGTCCGTTGGCGAAACCCACATGATCTGTACCTCGGTTTCCGGTGGTAAGCTGTGGCAGGCTGCTTCGTACAACCCAGACAACGCATCGTTCTTCATTCCGCTGAACGAAGCTTGCAACACCGTTGCTCCGACCCAGACTGAATTCACCGCAGGTAACGCTGTTGGTGCAGTTAAGTTCGGCCCACGCGTTCTGCCAGAAGGCATCACCGAAGCTGGTCTGGTTCAGGCTCTGACCGTTTCGCCAACTGCTGGTGAAGACAAGTGGAAGGTCCGTTCGCGTCCATCCATCACCTCGTCGGTTCTCTCGACCGCAGGTGGCCTCGTGTTCGGTGGTGACGCTGGTCGTTACCTCAAGGCATGGGATCAGGAAACCGGTGAAGAAGTTTGGTCGCAGCGTCTGAACGCTCCGATCGGCGGCTACCCAGCAACCTATGAAATCGACGGCGAACAGTACCTGGTTATCCCAACCGGTTACTCGAACTCGGCTTCGTCGATCTCGTCGGCTCACCCGGAAGTTTCGCTTCCAACCGGTACCGGCAACTCGATCTTCGTTTACAAGCTGGCAAAGAACTAATTTGCTGACTGTGCGATTTGGAAAAGGGGCTTCGGCCCCTTTTCTCGTTTATAGGAGAGCCAAATGATCCGCATGACCGCCGCAGCCCTCGCAACCGCCTTGCTGGCAGGCACAGCATTTGCTCAGACAGGCATTCCCCAGGAGCTGTTCGACAACACCCGCCGCGTTGCGGGCGACAGCCTGACCGCATGCTTCGACATGACCAGCCAGGCCCGTCAGTTCGATGATGCCATCGCCCGTGCCATTGGCGACGCCCTGTTCCTCGAGGTCAAATCGCTCGAAGGCTTTGGTGGCTTCCCCCTCAATGGTGAAGGGTTCATCGACGAGCTGTCGCTGGCGATGAACAATGACTGCGATATTTTCATGGGCATTTCGGTTTCGGTGAACTCGCCGATATCGGAAGCTTTTGCGATCACCCGTCCCTACGCGTCAGTACCCTTCGTACTCGCCGTCAAAGACACCGACTATCAGAGCCTTGCGGACATTCCCAAGGACGTGCGCCTTGGCACGGCTATGGCCAGCCTTGGTGAGCTCAATCTGATCAACTGGAACTTGCAGCAGGCAGAAGATCAGCGTTGGCGCCGCCTGCCCTATGCCGACCCGAATTTGATGGCCACACGCGTACTCGATGACACCATTGGTGGCATGATCCTGTGGCAACCCGTTTTGGCCAAAATGCAGCGTGAGCGCGAAGACACCAAGGCCCTGCGGATCATCGGCTCAACGCCTTTGCCAGAAAGCGTGGTGCATATTGGCGCGCTGGTCACCAGCCGCAATACGTTCCTCCGTGATCAGGTCGATCAGGCAATTGATGCCCTCGTCGCCGATGGCACGATCGCCGCGATTATGGACGAGTTCGGATATACCGGCCACGCCGGGGAATAGTTCCTAGAGCCGCGACAGGAAGGGCAAGGTGTAGCTGGCAAGATTGGGCACAATCCCAACCACCAAGGCGATGATCACCAAGCCCACACCCAGCGGCTCATGACGCAGCAAGCGCTTTTCGCGCTCCGGCCAGAGTGCCGTCCAGATAGAGCCCATCGCGAGACCCGGGATGGGCAGCAGGTTCAAGAGAATTGAACCGGCGGCAAGCAGCTGGAATTGCTGCAGGATGAGAATTACAGCGTAGCCACCCGTGCGCGGCAGCATCAGCGCCACGCTGCGCAGCCAATCGGCAATCGGAATAAAGAGCGCAACAGCCACAAGGCTCAGCACGACCGCCGCGATCACTCCAGCAAGGCCGAAGCGATTGGCGGAGGCGCGCATGCGCATAGGGCGCGGCCATGTCAGCGCAAAGAGCGCGCCAATAACGGCACCCCAGACAGAGAGCTGCGCAAAGGGATTGGGCGTCAGACGGCCTTCATTCTGCGGACGGCGATCGCCCATAAGGCGCGCAAAGAGGGCGAGGAAGAACCCTTGCAGGGCGACGAAAATCAACACGCCCGCAACGCGCGAGAGCAGAGTTTCAAGACTGAGTTCGCGTAACAAGGCCATTGACCGCACTCCCATGTTACCGCCGAACCATTAGATCAGCGCTGCCCATATCCACCCATAGGTGTTCGCATAAGTCAGTGCCGAGCGACAAGCAAAGCGCGCGTGAAATAGCCGATTTATGGGGAGTTAGAGGATCGGAGCCATGCTCAACGATCAAAACGCTTGCGAGCAAGCGAAGAGGGCGCGGGCGACGAAACGCCGCCCGAACCCAACAGCAGTTTACTTAACCATTGCTGCCATTGCTGCGAAGGCGTCTGCCGACTTCTTCGGCATCTTTGCAGCAGTGATGTCAGCAAGGTTTGCTGGTGCGTCGCCAACGACGATCAGACCAACCATGCCCATGCCCAGGTGCGGAAGGCACTTGTAAGCATATGCGCCTTCAACGTCGAAGGTTACGGTGATTTCTTCGTTCAGCTTGCCCTTGAATGGGGTAGCGCCTTCAGGAATCAGATCCTTGATCGATTCAGCGTTGTGCGACTTGTCGGTTGGGATGAAGGTTACCGAGTCACCAACTTCGATCTGCAGGAAAGCAGGCTCGAAAACCATTGGAGTGCCGTCAGTGCCCTTGTTGAGCATCTTAACTTCGTAGTTAGCGGCAGAAGCTGCTGCGATGGTCATAGCAGTTGCCAAACCAGCGAAAGCGATCGTGCGGAGAAGGTTCATTTGTCTCACCAAAAAAGCGCGTAATCCGGCAGGGGGCGCCAGTACGCAGTTGAACGCGGAGTATTCCCCGCGCTGGTTTCACCCTGCGGGTGTATGTAGTCGCATCGCCCCCAGTCCGCCAGAGGATGAAACCATTGTGACTGGGATGGCAAATCGCCGCAGCCAAATTAATCCCAAACACCAGCGGATTACAGTGGGTAACGCAGGAAATTGTGCCCGCGTTCCACCGCCAATACCATCGACCGTTTGGCGTAATTAAGGCGCGGTGTGCGGTTCGCCATCTAGCACGCTGAACAGATTACGCATGATGGACGTTTTAACACTCGCCAATGGCCCTTACCGCGGGAAGCGGATAACGCTCAAATCCTGGTACGGACACGTAAGAGAGTTTCGATATTCCTATGTCGCCTGCGCAAGTGAACACGGACGCCAAGTCGCAAAACACCACCGCCGCAACCCGTCTGGCGCGGCGCTATGGCGTCGATGCCCCACAGACCGGAGCGGTGTGGTCTGACACCATTGGTCTGATGCTCGACCATAAGTCGGCGCGCGCCTACTTGCCGAAGCCCGTTGAGCCTGGTGCCGTTGAGGCTTTGGTGGCGGCAGCGCAATCGGCACCGACGTCATCCAATGTGCAGGCCTGGAGCGTGGTGGTGGTGCGCGACGCGGCGCGCAAAGCGCGGCTGGCGGAATTGAGCGGGGGCAATCCCCATATCGTCGCCGCACCCGTGTTTCTCGTCTGGATCGCGGATCTGGCGCGGTTGCGGACACTGGCGCAACGCGAAGAGCTGCCCGGAGACGGTCTCGCCTATATGGAGAGCTTTCTCATTGGCGTTATCGACTCCACTCTAGCGGCACAGAATGCAGTTGTGGCGGCGAGTTCGCTCGGGCTCGGCAGTTGCTACATTGGGGGCATGCGCAACAAGCCAGCAGAAGTGGCCGCCGAACTCGGGCTGCCAAAAGAATGCGTGGCCGTTTTTGGGCTGACGCTGGGCTATCCGGACGAGGAACGCGCCTCGGAGGTGAAGCCGCGACTGCCACAAAGCCTCGTGTTGCATGAGGAGACCTATGGCGATGCCGCTGATGCTGAGACGCTGGCGCGTTACGATCAAACCATGCGCGGCTTTCAGGAGAACCAGGGCATGACTGTGATCGACTGGACCAAAATGATCGCTAAGCGCGTGGGCACGGTTAAGGCTTTGCGCGGGCGCGAGGCGCTGAGTGGTGTGCTCAAGGGCTTGGGGTTTGGGTTGAAGTAGGGGAGTTTTGGGGGCCGGGTGTGGGGAAGGTTCGGGCTGCGCGCTTTCGGTAGATCGATCATCGTGTTAGGTCAAAATTGAACGCTGGCAGCCCGGCAGATGGATTCTACGATGACCGATTTCCCAAATGACCTCCTCATCAATGCGCGCGACGAAGTGGCGATCCGCAAGCATTTGGCACTGGTGGCACTGGGCAAGAAGCCTGCCGACACAGCTATTCGCGTCGGTCGGCTTTTGGACGTCTATGGCCGCAATTGGCATGAGGACCAAGAGATCGTCATCTCGGGGCGTCGCATCGCCTGGGTTGGACCAGCCGGCGCATATCCGGGCGAAGTGGGCGAGCGGATCGACCGCAGTCATCTCTCGGTCGTGCCGGGCTTTGGCGAAGTGCATAAGCATATTGAATCGAGCCACCTCACCCCGGAATGGGAAGCGGCGCTGGTTTTGCCCTTTGGCTGCACCTGGACCTGCGAAGCGAGCCACGAATTTTCCAATGTCGATGGGCCGCACAATCTCGAATTCTGGATGACCGCGCGCGCCGCAGGTTCGCCAGCAAAGATCTTCCCCCTACCCGGCTCCGCTGTGCCACCCACTGCCTATGAGCATGGTGGCGGGCATTTCGGCTATGGCGAGCAGCTCAAGTTCATGACCACAAATCTGGCTGTTTCGGGCCTTGATGAGGTGATGGATTGGCCAGCGGTGTGGAACCCAGAGAACCCGTCGCACGAGCGCCTTTGGGGCATGATCGAAGCGACGTTTGAAGCGCGCGGTGTGGTCGAAGGCCATGCGGCGGGGATGCGGGCGATTGACGATATCAACGCCTTTGCCGGTGCGGGCATGGCTTCGGACCACGAAGCGTGGACCGCCGAGGAAGTGGCAGACAAGCTGCGTCGTGGTCTCTTTATGGAGCTGCGCCCGCATTCACTGACCGACATGGTGAAAGGCTTGCTCGAGCGCGGGCAGCAGGATTGGTCGAACTTTGCGCTCTGCACCGATGACCGTTCGTGCTCGGACACGATGAAGCTGGGAGCGACGGATCATAACGTGCGCCTCGCCATTCAAGCCGGGCTACCGATGGAAGTGGCCGTGCAGATGGTGACGATCAACCCCGCGCGCCACATGCGCCTCACCCCTTGGGTTGGTTCGATCTCGCCGGGGCGTTACGCCGATCTCGTGTTCCTTGACGACGAAGCGACACTGTCGATTTCGGAAGTTTGGGCCGATGGGATGCAGGTTTCGAAGGGCCGCGAATATATCGCTGAGGTCCCCACGATCGACTGGCCACAATGGGCGCGCCAGACGGTCAATATCGGCCGCGACCTGACCGCCGCCGATTTTGCCATCGCCGCGCCAGAGGGAGCGACGGACAGCTGCAAGGCGGCGCTGCTGCGTCCCTTCCATTGGCATGACGAGTTCATCACCACCGATCTGTCGATTGTCGACGGCTTGGTGCAGCGCGACGACAGCCGCAACATCACGAAGTTCGCTATTGTCGACCGGTTCTCAGGCACGGCGAGCGTTTCAAAAATGTTCTGGCTGGGGACAGGCCCCAAGACGCCGAACACGGCGCTGGCCTGTTCGATGGGGCACGACAAACACAACATCTGGGCGGTCGGCTCGTCCGACGAGGCTATGGCGCTGGCGGTCAATGCGCTGCAAGAGCAGCAAGGCGGGTGGGCGCTGGTGCACGACGGTAAAGTGCTGGCCCGGGTAAACTATGAAATCGGCGGGCTGATGACCTGCCGCCCTGCCCCTGAACTCGACAAGGAAATGCTTGAGCTTTACGCGCAGGGCGAAACCATCGAGTGGATGTATGAGCCAACCTATTCGCCGCGTTGGTGGGCTGGCTTCCCTGAGCGTCTGGCTTTTGCGACTCTGACCTGCGCGCCATGGCGCTGGGTGCTCGTTGCCCCCTCTCCCTTGGCACCGGAAGGCTTTGTAAACGTGCAGAACGGCCAGATTCACCCGATTGTGTGGTGCGGCAAATTGTAAACAAGAGGTAAATCTTGTGAGGTCCGTACCACACGCCTAAATATGCAACTTGCACCGGCATAGCCGAAAAAATAGGCTTATTCCCAAGATACCCACGTCTGCGAGACAAGTATCTAAAGGGAACAAGGATTTTCGGTATGCACAAGAACCTAGCGCGTACGCTGGCATTGGCAATTTCGGTCGGCACCCTCGCGAGCGCAGCGCCCGCTATGGCACAGACCAAGACTCTCACCATTTCCTGGTGGGGCTTTAACGGTGAAAAGCTCGAAAGCCTCGTGCTCGCGCCGTTCCGCGAACAGTGCGGCTGTGAAATCGTTTTTGAAACCGGCAACAACGGTGAGCGTCTGAATAAGATCCAGATCCGTAACGGCGGCGGCGTCGACGTTGCGTATTTCTCGGATAGCTTCTCGCAGCAGGGTATCGAGCTGGGCCTGTTCCAGCAGATCGACCAGAGCAAGCTCCCGAACCTAGCCAATATCTATGAAATGGCTAAGGACCCTCAGGACGGCTTCGGCCCAGCTTACACCATCGGTCGCGTTGGCATCGTTTACGACAGCGAAGCTGTGACCACTCCAGTGACCTCGTGGAACGACCTGTGGCGCGAAGACTTCAAGTCCTCGCTCTCGCTGCCAGGCATCACCACCACTGCAGGCCCAATGGTTGTTCTCAAGGCCGGTCTCTACAAGGGCACTGACGCGTTTGACGACGATACCGCAGCTTTCGAAGCTCTGAGCGAACTCAAGCCAAACGTAGTCAAGAACTACAACACTGGCTCGGAAATGATTAACCTGTTCTCGACCGGCGAAATCACCGCGTCGATCGCACAGGACTTCACCCTCGCACAGATCCAGGCTGCTAAGCCATCGGTCGTCTGGGCTGATCTTGAAGAAGGTTCGATTGCGACCCTCAACACCGTCAACATCCCAGTTGGCGCTGCTGAACCAGAACTCGCATACGAATTCATCAACTTCATCCTCTCCGATGAAATCCAGCAGAAGCTGGCTGAAGAAGGCGTCGACGCTCCAGTCAACACCAACGTCAAGCTGACCCCGGAACAGGCTTCGATCTGGACCTATGGCGCGGACGTTATCGGCTCGCTCGAACGCATCCACTACGGCAAGATGAACGCAGCCAAGGGTGGCTGGGTTGACCGTTGGAACGAAAACTTCGGCATGTAATGCATAGCGCTGCGCGGGTTCCCTTTACCCGCGCAGCACCCTTTTATTCCTCTCTCGAAATGCCAGGCTCATGAAACGCTTTGCCGGCTGGACCCTAGCCTCACCTGCGACACTGCTGATCCTCCTCGGCCTCGTCGCTCCTGTGGCCGCGACCATCTACGCTACCTTCGGAACGCCCGGTGGCCCCTTCGCCACCTATCAGGCCTTTTTCAGCAGCGGTTTCCGCCGCACCGTTCTGATGCGCACCATCACCATCTCGCTGGCTGTGACTGTCATCGCTTTGGCGGTAGGCTTCATCACCGCCTTTGTGGTGTCGCGCGCGCCGGGCTGGTTGAAGTCTGTGCTGATTATCGCCGCTGTGTTCCCGCTGCTCACCGGTGTGGTGGTCCGCTCGTTCGCTTGGCTGATCATTCTGGGCAAGAATGGCATCGTCAATTCGACGCTGATGAACCTTGGCATTATCTCTGAGCCCTTCCAGATGCTCTACACGCAGGGCTCTGTGATCGTGGCGATGGTCTATCTGTTTGTGCCGCTGATGATCCTGACGCTTGTTGGCGTGCTGGAAGGCATTCCGGACGATCTGATCCAAGCCTCGTCTTCGCTCGGCGCAAAGCCATTCGCGACCTTCATGCAGGTTATTTTCCCGCTGGCCGTCCCCGGCCTGATCGTTGGCGCGGTGCTCGTGTTCACCGGCTCGTTCACCTCCTATGCAACTCCCCAGCTTTTGGGTGGCGAGCAGGTGATGGTGATGGGCACGCTGATGCACCAGCAGGCCATGGTCACCTTTGACTGGGTAAGCGCCTCCACCATCGCTGCCATTATGGTGGTGATCACTATCGCAATCGTGCTGGCAATGACCAAAATTGCTCGCAAACTGAACCCAATGGCCGTCTGATGCCCACCAAGCTCCATCCGGCCCTTATCGGCTTTACCGTTCTCGTCTTTATCTTCCTTGTCGGTCCGCTGGTGATCATTCTGGGGTCGTCGATTTCCGACACCACCTATCTCACCTTCCCACCACAGGGACTGTCGCTGCGCTGGTTTGAAAACATCTTTGCGATGGAAGCTTTCCGTCGGACGATGATGACCTCGCTGCAGGTGGCGGTGATTTCAACCTTTGTGGCGCTGCTCATTGGTATTCCGGCGGCGTATGCGCTCAACCGTCATCGCATTCACCTGCCCGGTTGGCTGTCGAGCTTCTTCGTGCTGCCAGTTCTGGTGCCAGAACTGGTGCTCGGCTTCTCGCTGCTCAAGAATGTCGCCTATACGTTCAACGCGCCGCTGATGGTGTCGCTGATCGTCGGGCACACGATCCTGATCCTGCCCTATGTGATCCGCGTGATTTCGGCATCGCTGGCCTCGTTTGACTTCTCGATCGAAGAAGCAGCGGTCAGCCTTGGCTCGCCACCGCTGAAGACCTTCTTCACCGTGCTGCTACCGAACGTGCAGTCGGGCGTGATCGCGGCCTTTATTCTGGCCTTCATCACCTCGATCAATGACGTATCGATTTCGATCTTCATGACGGGTCCTGGTCTCTCGACCCTCCCCATCCAGCTGCTCGCTCACATGGAGCAGTTCTTTGACCCCACCGTGGCCTCGGTCTCGGTGCTGCTCATGCTGCTCACCGTTGGCGTTATGGCCGTGGTGGAACGGACCTTGGGCCTCACCTTCCTTGCCAAATAGAGATCAGCTGTGACCAAACCTCTTTCTATTCGCAACATCACCGCCCACTACGGCAAGACCAAGGTTTTGGAAGACCTCAATCTCGAGATCGGGGAAGGTGAGCTCGTTTCGCTCCTCGGTGCTTCGGGCTGCGGCAAGACCACCACACTGCGCCTTGTCGCTGGCTTCTTGCAGCCGACATCGGGTTCGATCTCTCTGGGCGGTCGCGATCTGACCACCCTGCCAGCGCATGAGCGCGACATTGGTCTGGTGTTTCAGAACTATGCGCTGTTCCCGCACTTGAGCGTTGCCGACAACGTAGGCTTTGGCCTGAAGCAGCGTGGCGTTGCCACTGCGGCCAAGAACAAGCGCGTGGCGGATATGCTTGAGCGCGTGGGCCTGGCGCACCTCGCTGAACGCCTGCCAGCAGCGCTTTCGGGCGGGCAGAAGCAGCGTGTGGCTCTGGCCCGTGCGCTGGTTATCGAGCCGCCGCTCCTGATGTTCGATGAGCCGCTTTCCAACCTTGATGCGAAGCTGCGTATCGACATGCGCGTCGAAATCCGCAAGCTGCAGCGCGCTAATGGCACGACTTCGGTTTACGTGACACACGATCAGGAAGAAGCCTTCTCGATCTCTGACCGCGTGGCGATTATGCACGCCGGTCGCATCATGCAGCTCGATACGCCAGAAAACCTCTACCAGCGTCCGGCCAATGCGTTCGTCGCGCGCTTTGTGGGCTTTGAAAACCTCATCTCGATGAAGGTTGTGGCGCGCAATGGCGAGACCGTGACGGCAGAAGCGCTCGGTGGCGTGCGGCTTGATCTCAACCAGAACCTGTTTGGCCCGATCCAAGACGAGTTCATTCTCGCTTGCCGCGCCGATGGTCTGAATGTGACCAATGATCCAGCAGCAACTGGCTTCCCGGCTGATCTGGGCCTGCGCACCTATCTTGGTCGCGCGTATCAGTATCAGGCGGAAACCACTGCGGGTTCGCTACTGGCCAATGGTTCGCTGACCAATATCTTGGAGCCGGGTTCTCAGGCTAAGCTGGTTCCAGTGCCGGAGCAGTGCACGATTTTGGCGCACGAGTAGTCGGTTAAGGCCCCCACCTGACCTCCCCCGCGAGCGAGGGAGGGACGAAGGGGCACCCGATTTTATCGTCGACCTTGGGATAGTCGCCCCCACCCTCTGTCCCTCCCCGCAAGGGGAAGGGAGGAAGAGCGGTATTTAAGGAAAGACCGAGGGGATAGGCCCCCTCACCCGATGCTGCGCATCGACCTCTCCCCCTAAGGGAGAGGTGAAGAGAGGCACCGAAGTATTCCTTCCCCTTACGAGGGGCGGTGAAAAAGGACCAAAAACAATGACCACGCTGCTCACCAATGCTTTAATCGTCACGATGGACGATGCTCTTACGTTTCATGAGAGCGGCTGGGTGCGTGTGGATGACGACACCATTACCGCGATTGGCTCTGGGCCCGCGCCGCAGGTGGATGGGGCGGAAGTGGTCGATTGCGCTGGCGATATCGTTATGCCAGGCATGGTCAATACGCACTGCCATATGGGGATGAGTGTTTTCCGTGGGCTGGGCGAAGATGTCGATGATCGGCTCTATCGCTATATTCTGCCGCTTGAACGCACGTTCGTTTCGCCCGAAATGGTCCGCATCGGGTCGGCCATGTCGGCGCTGGAGATGATTGCGGGCGGGGTCACAACCGTCGCGGACATGTATTATTTTGAAACCGAAGTGGGCGATGTTTGCGACCAAGCTGGGTTGCGCGCCATTGTCGGGCAGACGCTGGCGGACTTTGATCCGCCGGACCACAAGACCTTTGATGAAGGTTTTGCGCGGGTTGAAGAGCTGGTCGAGCGCTTTGCAGGCCACAAGCTCGTCACCCCATCTATTGCGCCGCACGCTCCCTATTCCACGGGTTTGAAGACCATGGAGCGCATTGCGGAGTGGTCGGCAGCGCATCCCGATGTGCCGGTGCAGATGCATTTGGCGGAAAGCACCTTGGAAGTGAATTGGGCGCGCGACACCCACGGCAAGTCGACCGTCGCCGTGACGGCGGACGCCGGGCTTTTGAAGCCGAACCTGATCGCCGCGCATTGCTTGCAGCTTGATGATGCGGACATCGCGATGATGGCTGAGCATCAGGTGTGTGCAGTCACCAATCCGCGCTCGAACGGCAAGGCGGGACGCGGAATTGCGCCGGTCGAAAAGATGCGCAATGCGGGCATTCCGGTCGGCATTGGCTCGGATGGGGCGATGAGCGGGAATACGCTCGACCTCTTCTCGCAATTTGCGCCGGTTTCGATGTTTGCCAAGCTGCTCGCTGGTTCGCGAAAACCGCTCCCTGCGCTCGAAATCATCAGAATGGCGACCATTGAGGGGGCGCGGGCGTTGAGCCTCAACCTCAAGACAGGCTCGCTTGAAGTGGGCAAGCAGGCGGATCTTATTCGGATTTCGCTGTCCGCGCCGCGCATGCACCCTATGTACGACCCCTACTCCGCGCTCGTGTTTGCCGCCATGCCGAGCGACGTGACCGACACCATGGTCGCGGGCCGCTGGCTGATGCGGGATCGAAAAGTTCTCACCCTCGACACGGCGAAAACCGTGGCCGATGCCAACCAAATCGCCCGCCAGTTCAAAACGGAAATGGCGCGGCTGGATAGTCTCGCACAATGACCCAACTCGACGCTGTTCTTGCCCATGCCGATGCAAACCTTGAGAACAGCCTCGAGCGGCTGTTTGAGCTGATCCGTATTCCCTCGGTTTCGACTGAGCCGGAATATAAGGACGACGTGCGCCGTGCGGCGGAGTGGCTGCGGGACCAACTCGCAGAACTCGATTTTGACGCCAGCGTGCGGGACACCACCGGCCACCCAATGGTGGTTGGTCATGGGCCGAAAACGCCCGGCCCGCATGTGCTGTTCTACGGGCACTATGACGTGCAGCCGGTCGACCCGATTGAGCTTTGGAATACCGATCCGTTTGAGCCGTCGCTCTCCCCGCAGCCCGATGGCGAAACCCACATTCTGGGCCGTGGCGCATCGGACGATAAGGGGCAGCTGCTCACCTTCGTTGAAGCCTGTCGCGCCTGGAAGGCGGTGACGGGGAGCCTCCCCATTCAGGTGTCGATGCTGTTTGAGGGCGAGGAAGAAGCAGGCTCGCCATCGCTTGGGCCATTCCTTGAAGCCAATGCGGACGATCTCAAGGCGGATACGATCCTCGTCTGTGACACCGACATGTGGGATCACGAAACCCCGGCGATCACCACCATGTTCCGGGGCTTCGTCTCGGAAGAGTTCGAGATCACGACGGCAGATCGCGATTTGCACTCCGGCATGTTCGGCTCGGCGGCGCGGAACGCGACCCAAGTATTGGGCACGATTATTGGCAAGCTGCGTACGGATGATGGCGTGGTTGGCATTCCCGGATTTTACGACGGCGTCGAAGAGCTTCCAGAAGCCAATAGACGCGAATGGGAACGCCTACCGTTCGACCCGGAAAAGTTCCTTGGTGATATCGGTCTTTCCATCCCGGCGGGCGAGCAAGGCCGCTCGGTGTTGGAGCAGGTCTGGGCGCGTCCGACGGCGGAAATCCACGGCGTCTGGGGCGGATATTCGGGTGAGGGTTTTAAAACCGTCATTCCGGCAAAGGCTGGCGCCAAGATTTCGTTCCGGCTTGTTGCAGGGCAAGACCCACATCGCATTCGTGAGCTGTTCCGCGACTTCGTGCGTAGCATAATCCCAGCCGATTGCTCGGTGAAGTTCAAGAGCTATGCGGCGGCTGAAGCGCAATCTATGTCGCTGGATGGCGCGCTGCTCCGCAAGGCGCAGGCGGCGCTGACGACGGAGTGGAACCGCGAAACTGCGCTGGCAGGCACAGGCGGCTCAATCCCTATTTTGGGCGAATTCAAGAACCGCCTAGGCATGGAATCCCTGCTCATTGGGTTTGCGCGCTTTGATAACCGCATCCATAGCCCGAACGAAAAATACGACCTCTCCAGCTTCCACAAAGGCATCCGCTCTTGGGTGCGCATCCTCCACGCTTTCTCGGAGCAATAACCTATGGCGATGATCACGCGCTTCTCTGTAAGCCCGCTCTATACGCAAATTACCCAGCTCGCGGCTGTTGCCGGGGGCCGTGCTGCAGCCGATGTGGTCATTACGGGTGCACGCGTGCTCTCGACCTATTCCGAGCGCATTCTCGACAATAAGGAAATCTGGCTCTCGGGCGGTCGTATCGCGGCGATCAAGCCAGCGGGCGCTTATAAGTCGGCACCGGCACCCAAGCAGGTTTACGACGCCAAGGGCGGTATTATCGCGCCGGGTCTGGTGGACCCACATATTCACATTGAAAGCTCGATGGTGACGGCCTGCGCATATGCGGAAGGCGCGCTGCTCAACGGCACGACGACTATTTTCTGTGACAGCCACGAAATCGGTAACGTCATGGACGTTGCAGGCGTTGAGGCCATGCTCGAAGACGCGCGTTTGGCGCCGCTCTCGATCTTCCTCACAGTGCCGTCCACGGTTCCGGCGACCTCGCCAGAACTCGAAACCGCTGGTGGCGATCTGACGCCTGAAAAGATCGGTGCGATCTTTGACAAATGGCCAGAAGCCGTGGCGCTCGGCGAGAAGATGGACTTTGTGCCGGTTGCTATGGGCGACCCGCGCTCGCACGCCATTATCGCGGAAAGCCTCAAGCGCGGCCGTCCGGTTTCGGGCCACGTCTATGGCCGTGAGTTCGTTGCGCCCTATGCGGCAGCAGGCGTGACCGACACGCATGAAGCGGTCGACAAGGACATTTCGGAAGATTTCCTCGAAGCTGGGATCTGGGTATTCCTGCGCGGCGGCAACCCAGCGACGCCTTGGAACTCGATTGTTGAGGCGATTAAGCCGATCACGGAAATGGGTGCGAGCCACAAGCGTTATGCGGTGTGCACCGACGACCGTGATGCGGACGACCTTCTTACATTCGGTCTCGACTGGGTGGTGCGTGAAGCCATCCGTTGCGGCGTGAAGCCTGAACAGGCTTGGGCCATGGGCTCGCTACACGGCGCGACACGCTTTGGCATGGACGATGAAATCGGTGGTCTGGGCGGCGGTCGTCGCGCTGACCTCGTGCTGCTCAATGACGATCTTAAGCCAGTCAACACCTGGTACGGTGGCGAGCTGATGGTCGAGGGTGGCAAGATCACATCGCTGCTCGATGAAACGCTGGAGCAGCGCTACGTCTATCCACGCGCGGCGTATAATACAGTCCATTTGCCAAAGGGCCTAAAGCTCACCCCAGAGCTGCCCGCAGGTCCGGTGACAGCCAATGCTATCGGCATCGAAATGCCAGGCATCACCCTGCCCCATCGCAAGGTTGAAATCACCCCAACGGGCGATTGGGCGACAACACTCAAAAACCACGACCTCTGCTTCGTTACCGTGGTTGAGCGTCACGGCAAAACCAATGGCGGCATCGCGCATGGGTTCTTGCATGAGTTCAATCTCAAGGGCGGCGCGGTTGCGTCTTCGGTTGGGCACGACAGCCACAACATCATCATCGCCGGCACCAATGAGGCCGACATGCAGCTGGCGCTCAAGACCATTGAAGACGCCAATGGCGGTATCGTTGTGGTCAAGGACGGCGCGGTGCTGTCCTTTGTAGCGCTGCCTGTTGCGGGTCTTATCTCCGACAAGCGCGTTCATGAGGTGGCGGAAGAAACCAAGGTTCTCAAGAAGGTCTGGGACGAGATGGGCTGCGCCATTCCGTATATGGGCTTCAACCTCATCCCGCTCTCGGTGATCCCGGAAATCCGCATCACAGACAAGGGTCTGGTAAAGGTTCCTGAAATGGTGATTCAGCCGCTCTATGACTAATCGCTCAGTTATTATCGACACCGATCCCGGTCTCGACGACGCAATCGCTGTGCTCTTTGCCTTTGGCAGTGAGCGTTTCAATGTTCTCGGCCTCACTACTGTGGCCGGGAATATCGGGATTGAGCGGACCACGGCGAATGCTGCAAGCCTTGCGACTTTGATGGGTCGCGGGGATGTGGCGATTGCCCGGGGCGCAAACGCGCCGCTGGTGCGAAACGCTATTGATGAAGTGGCGATCCACGGCAATGACGGGCTCGGCGGGGTCACTTTAGCGTCCGGTCAGAATCCGGTTACTGCCCCGGCGCATCTGTGGATGGCTGAACAGCTGCGGGCAGCACCCGCTGGCTCCATCGATATTCTGGCTCTCGGCCCGCTGACCAATCTGGCTTTGCTCATTCAGCACGATCCGGAAGCGGCGCGTCGGATTGGCCGTGTGATCGCTATGGGCGGGGCTATCGTTGAGAAGGGCAATGTCGGCCCGCGTTCGGAATTCAACTTTGCCGTTGATCCGGAAGCGGCGGAGATGGTGTTCGGCTTTGGGTTTGACCTGACGCTGATCCCGCTCGATGTGACGCGAAAAGTGCGGGCAGATGAGGGATACGTCGCATCCTTTAATGGCACGCCGCATGGCGACGTCGCCGCGAAATTGTTGGAAGCCTATTTTCTTGATGGCCGCCAGAGCCGCCCGCTGCACGACCCTTGCGTCATGCTCTACGCGCTTGAGCCGGAGATTTTCGGGATTGAAGAGCTGACCATTGCTCTTGATCTGACCGACGATCCGGGTGCGTTGGTGGTCTCGAACGCAGGCGTGCCGTTAAAAGTCGCCATGACGGTGGATGTGCAGAAGACGCTGGATCTCCTGCACTCCGGTTTCGTTTCTTAAGCCGGCAGATCCTGCTCGACGAGCGTTGCCCAATAGCGCGCGCCGGTCAGGATCGCGTCGTCGTTAAAATCGTAGCGGGAATTGTGGTGCAGCGCGCCGTCTTGCGCAGGGCCATTGCCCAGCCAGACATAGCACCCAGGTACGCGATTGCCGAACTCAGCAAAATCATCGCCAGCCGTGGACGGCGGGAAATCCGTCACCACGGCGCGGCCTGTCGCAGCTGTTGCCGCCTTGTGTGCACGGGCGGTGACCTCGGCATTGTTCACAACAGGCGGAATACGGCGATTGAAGGTGTAGTTCACCTCAATGCCAAAGCTCGCAGCGACGCCATGGGCGAGACGGCCGATTTCTGCTTCGAGCTGATCGCGCACCGCAGAGGTGTAAGCACGCGCAGTGCCGCCGATGCGGACGACATCAGGAATGACGTTGAGCGCTTTGAAATCACCTGCCGATAGGGCGCAAGCGCTGACCACGGCGGGCTGAAGCGGATCGACAACGCGCGCCACAATGGTGTGGAGCATGGTGAGGAAATGGGCGGCAGCGGTAACCGCATCCTTGCCCAAATGCGGCTTGGCGCCGTGGGTACCAACACCAGTGAAGGCGACTTCCCAGCTGTCGGATGAGGCCAGTTGCGGGCCGGTTACGACGGCCATTTCATCGGTGGCGAGACCGGGCATGTTGTGGAGGCCATAGACGGCGTCGCAGGGGAAAAGATCGAAGAACCCATCCTCGATCATCGCCTTAGCGCCACCGCGGCCTTCTTCAGCGGGCTGGAAGATGAAGTGGACAGTGCCGTCGAAATTCTTGGTGCGGGCAAGGTAGCGCGCGGCAGCGAGCAGCATGACGGTATGCCCGTCGTGGCCGCAGGCGTGCATGGTGTTGGGCGTGGTGGATTTGTACTCGCGGTCGGCAAGCTCGGGCATAGCGAGCGCATCCATATCGGCACGCAGGCCGATGAAACGGGTGCCATTGCCGACTTTGAGAGTGCCAACGACGCCGGTTTTGCCGAGGCCGCGATGAACGGTTATGCCGACCTCCGCGAGTTTTTCGGCGACGATGCCGCTGGTGCGCACTTCCTCAAAGCCAAGTTCGGGGTGGGTGTGCAGATCGCGCCGCAGGGCGATCATGTCATCAAGTTCGAACGGGGCGTTATCGAGGTGTTCCATTGGCTCAAGAGTCTGGGTAAAGGTGCTGGCACATTGCGTTATTCGGAACGCAGCGACAAGAAAAGAGACGCGCTTTGCCCCTAGAACCGCATCACTTCTGGCAGGAGGTTTTCCCAGCAGGCACGCACGCTAAGGGTGAGAGCTATACGGGCTTTTATCCGGCGGAGTTTGCCGATGGGCGTCAGCTCGCCCTGCCCTTGCGCGTGCTGCCCGGCGACGGGACGCGGGCAGTGTCGTCGCTGATCGTCAATCAGGCGAGTTTTGTGGTGGAGGATGCGCTCGCACAAGGCATGGCGGACCTGATCGCGCCGTATAATGTCGATGCGGTGATTGGTGTGCCGACGCTGGGCTTGCCGTTGGCCAATAACGTGGCGCGACGGCTGGGGCACGCCAGAATGGTGCCACTGGGGACGTCGCGAAAATTTTGGTATGTCGATGAGCTGTCGGAGCCGCTGAGCTCGATCACCAGCCCGACCCATGCCAAGACCATCTTTATCGATCCTCGCATGTTGCCGCTGGTTGAAGGCAAGCGCGTGTGTCTGATCGACGATGTGATCAGCTCCGGCTCTTCGATGGTGGCAGTGCTACGCCTGCTGGAAAAGGCGGGTATTGAGCCCGTGGTGATTGCAGCGGCGATGCTGCAATCGAACCGTTGGAAAGACGGGCTGGCGCGGTATCAAGACCGCATCGTCGCCCCGCTCAAGTCTCCGCTCTTTGAAAAGACCGAAGACGAGCGCTGGGCTCCAATTGCTTAGCCTTTGGGCGTGTCCAGATAGACCATTTCTACGGCACCGACACTGCGCTTGAGCAGCTTGCAATGATATTGCTCGGTCGAGCCTTTGATCCGCAGATCAAAATGGTCGGGCAGGACAGTGGTCAGGGCCAGTGTCGCTTCAGCGCCGTCGTCCCATAGGCTGCGGATGGTGCAATCATAGGTCGAACGGCCATCGTTGAAGATGATCTGACCGGCCTTAAGCACGCGACGCCGATTGAGCTTGGCTGCTTCATCGGGCTTTGGCGCAAGGTGGACACGATCTCGTCCCGTCCGCTTGGCCGTATAGAGCGCCGCATCGCTGCGCGCGATCAGCGCTTCAATGTCGTCGCCGGGAACCAGCGATGCCACACCGAAAGACGACGTCACTGAAATGGGCGGGCGGCTGTGTGGGAAACGCAGCTTTTTGACAACCTGGCGCAGCTTTTCAGCGACATCCATAGCTGTCGCTTCTTCAGTCTGCGGCAGAAGCACGGCAAACTCTTCGCCACCGAGGCGGCCGACAATATCGCTCTGGCGCAGCGTCTCTTTGAACGCCTTCACGACACCGGTGAGGACCTGATCGCCAGCGGCATGACCGTAGGTGTCGTTGATCTGCTTAAAGTGGTCGATGTCGAGCGAGATGCAGCTCAGCGGCGAGTTGTTACGGTTCGACAGCGAAATGTGCTTTTTCGCTTCTTCCTTGAAGGAGCGGCGGCTGCTGGCACCGGTCAGAACGTCCGTGATGGCTTCCTGTCGTAGCTCCAGGCCCTGCATGACAACGGCTGCGAGGTGACGGAGGATTTCCATCTCGCGTGGGCCAAAGGTCCGTTTCTTGGTGTCGACAGCGCAGATTGTTCCGACCATCAGCCCCTTTGAGGTGAAGATGGGGGTGCCTGCGTAAAAGCGGATATAAGGCGCACCGACGACTTTCTCGTGGTCAGCGAAACGAGCGTCTTCGGTCGCGTCATTGACGATGACCGTATCGCCCGCTTCGAGCGTGAAGCGGCAAAAGGCGCTATCCAAGTCCTGCTCGGTATTGGTCATGCCGACAGAGGCTTTGTACCACTGACGATGCGCGTCGATCAGCGTCACAAGCCCGATGTCGACGTCAAACACCAAGCGGATCAGGTCTGAAATTCGGTCGAAGGCCGGTTCGCGCGGACTGTCTAGAATATCCAGAGCTTGTAACGCCGCGAGGCGACTATTGTCACCGCTGACATCCTGCCAACACTGTGTAGGCGACGACATGCGACCTCCATGCCCTAAAGACCACAAACGGACCAATCGCTTGCTCAATGCGCAAGCCGCTAGCACAGTTGGCGCAGCGTCAAAAGTCTAACTGAGAATGCTTTCGGGTCCGTGAAGGCATTTGCGCAGATGATCCACACCCAATTAAGCGCAGTAAATCTCATAGAGGGTCGTGAGAAGCCGCGTGACGTTCTCGGACGAGAGCCGATAGTAGATCGTCTGGCCATCGCGCCGGGTTTTCACGAGGCCTAAGGCGCGCAGCTTGGAGAGATGTTGGGACAGCGGCGACTGTTCCAGGCCCACGAGTTTGGCCAGATCGCTGACGCTACGCTCTTGATGCAACAGGTTACACAAGACCAGCAGGCGCTTTGGGTTTGCCATGGCCGTAAGCAGTTGCGCGGCTTCTTCAGCGCGTGGCTCAAGTGCCGCCATGTCCATCGGCTTCTCCGACGCGTTCGGGATAGCGCTTTCCTGAGTTGACATATTAGGACATTCGAATATATTGATCCACTGAACATTAGCGGTTTCGCATAGACGCCGCGCTTTTGCAACTTTGGATGGCCGATGATCACCCAGTTCACCCCTATTGAGGCCATATTGGGCGGCAGCCTGATAGGCCTTAGCGCTGTGCTTCTCATGGCATTTCATGGCCGTATCGCTGGCATGACCGGCATTTTGGCAGGAGCGATCATGCCAAAAGGAGACGCCGGTTGGCGTATTGCCTTCCTTCTCGGCGCCATCGCTGCGCCTGTGCTGCTGACGCTCGTTACCGGCAGCCCCTTGCCATTCGCGGCCGATTTCCCGGTCTGGGCGATTGTCCTGAGCGGTTTGCTCGTTGGCGTGGGCGTAACCTTTGGCGGCGGCTGCACCTCGGGACATGGCGTTTGCGGCATAGCGCGGCTGTCGACCCGTTCGATCGTTGCAACGGTGACGTTCATGGCGACGACGCTGATCACCGTTTTTGTTATTCGGCACGTGCTCGGAGGCTTCTAATATGATCCGCATTCTGTCTGCTGGTCTTATCGGCCTCGTTTTCGGCGCTGGAATTGTAATTTCGGGCATGGGCAATCCAGCCAAGGTGCTCAATTTCTTCGACGTCTTCGGCACTTGGGACCCTAGTTTGATGCTGGTGATGGGATCTGCCCTCGCCGTCACATTCATTGGCTATCGCTTTGTGCTCAAACGCCCGATGCCCGTCTTCGACAAAGTGTTTCACCTGCCGACGAAAACCACCATCGATAAGCCGCTGGTGATTGGCGCGGCGGTGTTCGGCATTGGTTGGGGGATCGCGGGATTTTGTCCGGGCGGAGCCATTCCGGCGCTCGGCTCAGGTAACATCCAACCGTTTATCTTCGTTATGGCCATGATCGCCGGTATCGTCGCGACCACCGTCTTACGCACACGCGCCACCAAGGCGGCGTAAAGTTAGATTGAGAGACTAAAATGACTGCTGCCCCGATCCCGTTCACGCCGGACCTCAGGGTGAAACCAGACGTCGTCGCCTTCTTCGATGATGACTCCAACACCATCAGTTACGTGGTCAAAGACCCCAATTCGAACGCCTGCGCTGTGATCGACAGTGTGATGGACTTTGACTACGCCTCGGGGGCCATTTCCTATGAAAGCGCAGATGAGATCATCGCGTTCATCATGGAAAAGGGCTGGACCGTTGAGTGGCTGATCGAAACCCATGTCCACGCCGACCATTTGTCCGCCGCTCCCTATATTCAGGGCAAGCTCGGCGGCCAGCTCGGTATTGGCGACCAGATTTCGGTGGTGCAGGACACGTTTGGGAAGATCTTCAACGAAGGGACGGAGTTCCAACGTGATGGCTCGCAGTTTGACCGTCTGTTCAAGGACGGCGACAGCTATCAGATCGGCACGCTAACCGCCCACACCCTGTTCACTCCCGGCCATACGCCTGCGGATATGGTGCATGTGATTGGCAATTCTGCCTTTGTCGGCGACACGCTGTTCATGCCGGATGGTGGCTCGGCGCGTGCGGATTTTCCGGGCGGAGACGCACGCACACTCTATCGCTCGATCCAGCGGCTGTTGCAGCTTCCGGACGAGTTGCGCCTGTTTATGTGCCACGACTATGGACCGAATGGGCGCGACATCCGTTGGGAGACCACTATTGGCGAACAGCGGGAATTCAATATCCACGTCGGCAAGGGCACGACGGAAGATGAGTTTGTGGCGATGCGTGAAGCGCGCGATGCCACACTCTCCATGCCGCGCCTAATCATCCCTTCGCTACAGATCAATATGCGCGCCGGTCATCTGCCCAAAGCCGAAGACAATGGCACGAGCTATCTAAAAGTGCCCCTCAACGGGCTCAATAAGAAGAAGGATTAAGTTTGATGAACATCAACATTGTTGACGAACGCTTTGGCCAGACCGGGCAGATCCAGACTTCCGACATCCCCGAAATCGTCGCAGCAGGCTATAAGGGCATTGTGTGCGCGCGTCCGGACGATGAAGACCCAAACCAGCCAAGCTTTGACGACATCGCCGCAGCAGCGAGCGCAGCCGGACTGCAGGCCTTTCATGTTCCGGTGTCGGGCCCACTCGGCGAAGGTCAGCTGATCAAGTTCACCCAAGCCCTTGAGGCCATTGATGGCCCAGTGCTCGGCTATTGCCGCTCTGGTGGCCGTGCCGGCAGCCTTTACGCTGCAACGCGCTAAAGCTTAGCTAGACAAAACAAAACGGCGGCCCGGTTTCCCGAGCCGCCGTTTAATATTTACAGCAGAAGCGACTTAGCGCGCTGCGATCTTTTCGTTGATCAGAGCGTAGAGCTTCTTGGTGTCGGCGTTGAAGTTGCGGATGCCTTCCGAAAGCTTTTCGGTAGCCATTGCGTCTTCATTGAGCGCCCAGCGGAACTTGGCTTCCGTCAGGTCGATCTTGGCAGGCGAGCCCTTTGCGCCGTCGAGCGCACGTGGCAGTTCGCCGGTGTCGGCAGCAAGCTGTTCGAGCAGCGCTGGCGCGATGGTGAGGCGATCGCAACCAGCAAGGGCTTCAATCTGGCCGGTATGGCGGAAGGAAGCACCCATCACGATGGTCGGGATGTTGTGCGCCTTGAAATATTCATAGATGCCGCGAACCGAAATGACGCCGGGATCCTGATCTGGGGTGTAAGTCTGGCCCGTCGACTTGGAGAACCAGTCGGTGATACGGCCAACAAATGGCGAGATCAGGAACGAGCCAGCGTCTGCGCACGCAATAGCCTGAGCCTGCGAGAAGACGAGGGTCAGGTTACAGTCGATGCCAGCCTTCTGCAGAGCGCGGGCGGCAGTGATGCCTTCCCACGTCGCAGCGAGCTTGATGAGAATGCGGTCCTTGGAAATGCCACGGGCAGCATAGGCGTCGATGATCGCCTTGGCCTTGGCTTCAGATGCGACAGCATCAAAGGACAGGTCTGCGTCAACTTCGGTGGAAACGCGACCGGGAACGAGTTCGGCAAGAGCTGCGCCGACGTCGATGGTCAGGCGGTCAGCAATCTTGGTGACGGCATTGGCTTCGCCAGCGAGCGCGCCAACAGCTTCGTCGAAATGCGAAGCAAAAGCTGGGCTCTGCAGCGCCTTCAGCACGATAGAGGGATTGGTGGTGCAATCCTGAGGTACAAATTTGCGCACCGCTTCCAGATCGCCTGTATCGGCGACAACCACCGACATTGACTTCAACTGTTCAAGCTTACTTGTCACCATCAACTCCGGGACTCTTTGCGTTCACTGCTCTGGCCATATGGCCAAGCTCCGAGGAGAGCAATATCTCAACCGCTTCACTGTGCAAGTCGGTCATTCGCCGCCTCGTCCACTTGCAACGCGTTTGCGCGCGCATTGTAGCGACAAGCGGGGGATGTTGCACCCCTTAAAGAGTGGAAAGTGTTTGTCGAATTGGCAGCCAGATTAGCCAAATTTGGCGCGGTTGTCGTCAGAGCTTGGCCCATTGGAGCCCCCCACACTCACCATATCGCGCGGCGCGGTGATCGTACCGAGGGCCCGTTTTGTTGCACCGACGACAGCCCGAAATTCACGCGAGATGCGGACAGGAGCTTAGTCCGGCTACTGGCTCACGCCAAACCCTTGAATCCACGAAATTCCTGCCATGAAAGCTGTGTTTCGATCGAACTCGGTTTCTATGCCCTCGAGGACGAGAACACCGCCAAAGGCGCGCAGATCTTGCGCGACGCCGCGCAGTTCGATGGCCGCGGGTTCACCCTGTCGCGCATTCCGCGTGTAGTGCCCGTTGATCTTAACAATGTCAGGCCGGATTTGCGTCAAGCGCTCTTGCGTGCTGTGGCCGACGCCATAGTCATCCAGCGCGATCTTGATGCCGCGCGAGCGCAGAGCTTCTATGAAACTTCCATAGCCTACCGGTAGAGCGGCCGTCTCTGTAACTTCGACCACGAGGCGCGTGGCCACTCCGGCATGTGCGTCAACGAGAGCAAAAAACTCGCCCCATTGATCGTCGAGCACAGCGCTGTTTGCCGAGATATTGACGCCAAGGCGCGCCTCCGGCTGGTCAATCAGCCACTGCGCCACTGTGAGTGCCACGAAATGGTCTATCGGGCGGATACGACCAAGTCGCTCTGCGGCAGCGATGCCTATGAATAGAGATGGACCGTTTAGTTCACCGGAACAGCGGCGCAAAAGGCATTCATGGTAGAGCGTGTGTTGCGGGTTATCACGCTGATGGATGCCCTGCTGCACAAGCGTCAAACGGCCAGCCGACAGATCGGCCAGCAGACGCTCAGCCTCTTCCGATTCCATTACGTCCGCTTCTGAGACCCTCGCCGGAATGACCGTGTCGAGTTGATCGTCTGAAACGGCTCCATTGCCGTTTTCCATCGACAACTGGTCCTTCTGTGAGTAGGCCCGACCCATACGCTTCCAAACCTGCGAAACTATATCCGACCCACAATATCCCAGCACCACCTTAAGAAGACATCATTGGTTATGCTTTGAAACGAGTATGGCCACTCTAAAGAATTATATCTATTTTTCCGTTCACACCAGAACCTTATTCAATATATCTCAGAGTATCTCAATCTGAATACGCGCCAATAGCAGCTGCCCCGCTTACCGAAACGGCCCGCAAGATATTCATAACTGACAAATAGATTTTGAAACTATAGCCTCAACAGGGCGCATTTACCGCTCGTCTGCAGCAACACAACTATCAACTACATCTATAGGCAACGAGAAGTTGGCGGCGATACCAGCCTGCGGAAGCGCAGTACTGCCCGGCTGGCGCGGCATTATTTTCGCGGCGGACTCGAGTTTTTTACAGAACGAGTAGGGCCGCATATAGTCTTGAAAAACAACTCGCTACCCCACGCCAAAGCACAGGAAATGAGCTAGTATACATGCAGGGAGACTCTGGCGCATGCGTATACTGCTGGTGGAAGATAACGAGGACCTTGGGGAAGCTATCGAACAGCGCCTACGCAATGCGGGCCATTCGGTGGAATGGGTCAAGGACGGAGCGGACGTGGTGGCCACGGCCGAGAGCGATGCTTTCGATGTGGTCGCACTGGATTTGATGCTACCCAATAAGGACGGCATTACCGTGATCGCAGAACTGCGGAAGCGGCGGTTTAGCGCGCCAGTATTGGTCATGACCGCACGGTCTGAGATCGACGACAAGGTCTCGATCCTTGACCTTGGGGCGGATGATTACATCGTCAAACCCTTCGATTTGCGAGAGCTGGAAGCGCGTTTGAGGGCCTTGCTGCGTCGCTCTGGCGGGCAAACCTCAAGCCTGGTGGAAGTGGGCAATCTCACCCTTGATGTGGCGGGCATGCATGCACTGATCGGCGGCACGCCGGTGGAATTAGGGCGCCGTGAGTTTCGCTTGCTGGAAATTTTGATCGTCAACATTGGTAAGGTGGTGGCGAAAGAACGGCTGATGAACCAGCTGTTCAGCTTCGATGAAGGCGTATCCATCAACGCGCTGGAGTTGCACATTTCGCGCCTGCGCAAGAAGCTGGCGGAAGCGTGTATCGAAATCGGCACTGTCCGCGGCGTTGGCTATATCGCGCGAGTTGTATCTTGAGCACAGACTTGCCTGCACGACGTTTTTCGATCCGCAAGCGCATCTTCATTCTGGCGATATGCCTCTTATTGGTGTCGTCGCTGAGCCTGATCGTCTTCATTCGGGACTATTCCGAACGCGCAGCGGACCGCGCCTTTGATCGGCTTCTGGCGGCCTCTGCACTGACAATCGCGGGCGCGGTTCAGGTGGAGAATGACGATGTTATCGTCGAACTGCCGTTCGCGGCTTTTGCCATGTTCTCCGGTCAGGATCGGGTATTCTACGCTGTAGAGGACCCCGATGGGCGCACCGTGACGGGCTATGACGATCTCGCCCAGTTCATGCGCGAGACGACAGAGGCCGTGCCCCTGTTTCATGACGTTTCCTATCGCGGCGAGTTGGTGCGTGTCGCCAGTGTGGGGCGGTTGATTTCGACCCCAACGGACACGGGTTGGGTGACAATCCATGTGGCAGAGACCCAGCGACAGCGAGAAGCCTTGGCGGCGGAAATTCTCTCCAATGCCGTGCTGCCGGTGGTGGCGCTGACGGTCCTCGCAATCGGTCTCGTTTGGTTCGGCATTTCGCGCATGTTTGCGCCACTGACCCAGCTGGAACACAATTTGCGCGCGCGTCGTCCGGAGGATTTGGATCCGGTGGATGTGCCTGTGCCGGTGGAAGTCGATCATCTGGTGGTGGCGCTGAACGGGTTTATGGCCCGTCTGCGCAATGCCATGGAACGTGTGTCGGGCCTTGTGGCGGAAGCGGCACATGAAGTGCGCACGCCTCTCGCCTCCATCCGCGCCCAAGCAGAGGTGGCGCTGGAAGAACAAGACCCGAAAAAGCTTCGACAGCGCGTCGCACGTATTCACGGTAGTGCGGTGCAGGCCAGCCAATTGGTCAATCAGCTGCTGATGGAAGCGACCGTTTCCCATCGGCTGGATAATCATGAGGGCAGCACAACGTCGATTGCTGCTCTCGTCGACGAAGTGGTGACCCGATTGGATGAAAAGCAGAGCGCGCGTGTGGGCGTGAGCATTTCCCCTGCCGCTGCGCTCGCGACGATACCGGGCGACCGCGTGGCATTGCGCGAGATGCTGCGCAATGTGGTCGATAATGCACTGACCTATTCCGATGGGCCCATCGACATCGCCGTAACCAACTCAGAGAGCGATGTCGTCTTGCGCGTGCTTGATCGCGGACCGGGGCTGGAAGCGCATGAGAAGAACGAAGTGATGGGCCGCTTTAAGCGGGGTAAAGCCAGTGCGGGCAAGGTCGGATCGGGGCTCGGATTGTCCATCGTCGCGCGCGTGGTCGAAGCGCATAAGGGGCAGCTGACACTGAAAGATCGCGCTGAGGGTGGATTGAACGTCGAGATGAAGTTTCCCGTGCCAAAGAACCATTTGACGCAATGGACTTGGGTTGTCGGCGTCGCTTTAGCAGTCAGCCTCATCCCCATGGTGTCGCCATTGGCGGCGTCGACCCGGTATCCTGCACTCGATGAAACCAGCCCTACGGTTCTGACCATTGTAGGGGTAACCGATACCCCGCTCTTTGCGCATTTTATAGAACGGTTCCAGCAGCTGCATCCGCAGGTCGAGGTGCATTATGAGGAAATGGCATCCCTGCCCCTCTATGAGGCATTCCTCGATGGTACGATCATTGAAGGTACCGACCTCATCATCAGCTCGGCTTCCGACTTGCAAGTCAAGCTGGCCAATGACGGTTATGCGCTGGCCTATGACAGCCCCTATCTCGGCGCGCTGCCGGATTGGGCGCATTGGCGCAATGAGGTTTTCGGGTTCACGTTTGAGCCCGCGGTGACGATCTATAATCCCGATTTGGTCGCTGCAGAGGAAGTGCCACGCACCCATCTCACTCTGGCAGAACTGCTCGAAGCGCAGGCGGAGAGATTCTCCGGGCGCATCTCGACATATGACATCGCCCTATCAGGCGTAGGTTATTTGTTGGCTGCGCAGGACCAGATGATTTCATCGACCTTCTGGCGATTAGCGACCGCTTTTGGGCGGGTAGGCGCGGAGTTTTCAGGATCGAGCCCGGCCATCTTGAATGGCGTTGCTGAGGGACGCCTGGCGCTGGGGTTCAATGTCCTGGGGTCCTATGCCTTTGCTCGCAAAGCGGAGGGCGCCAATATCGAAATCGTGGTGCCGGACGATTACGTGTTGGTGCTGACACGCTCGATGTTCATCCCGCAGACGGCGGACCACACCGATCTCGCCAAAGCGTTTGTCGACTTCGCGCTGTCGCCCGACGGGCAAGCTGTGGCAGCGGGCCCCACCGCGCTTGGCTCGGTTATTCCCAATACGGACGGCGAATGGTCGAGCGAGACGATTGCCGCGCTCGGGCGCGGCGTGATCCAGCCTATTCCGCTGGGACCGGGGCTGCTCGTTTCGCTCGATACGTTGCGGCGCCAAAGGTTTTTGGAAACCTGGCAGGAGATCGTATCGCCAAAGAACTAAGCAAGGCCAGGCGCTCAGTGCATGGCTGTTTTGAGCAAAGGCCCGGTACTCTTGGGCGGAAAGCAACCTATCTTAAGGGATGCAACGTCCCGTGACTGTCACGGGCCCAGAAAGGATAGACCGATGAGCACCGCCCGCAAGAACAAGTTCTTTGCGACCCTCGACACCTTTGTGACCGTATTCGGCAGCGCTGCTGCAGTTTCGGCAGCTGTTGAAGGCGGACGCGCACCGAAGGCTAAGCATCTCAACGCATTGGGCATTGACCCAGCGCAGTTCGAGAGCATCCGCCGCTAAGGCTCGATAGCCTTTCCTCGCAGAAGAATTAAGCCCGGCTGATCACTCAGCCGGGCTTTTGTTTTTAGTCTTCGTCGCTGGCGAGGCTGCCGAGCACTTGCCCCTTGCCTTTGAGGCGGAAGTACATCGGCACCGCCACCGCGATAAAGGCCGCCACATAGAGCACGATGGCGATTGGCGAGGCGAAGAGATAGCCAATGTCGCCCTGGCTGATCGCCAGCGCCCGGCGCAATTGCTGCTCTGCCATCGGGCCGAGAATAAGCCCGACCACCACAGGCGCGATTGGATAGCCAAAGCGGCGCAGGATGTAACCCAAGACGCCAAAGACCAAGAGCAGTACCAGCTCGAACGAGATGCGAACTGGGCCAATACCCATGGACATAGCGCCATTGGCACCGAGTGTGCCCAGTGTCGCGAACACTAGAATGCCGCCGTAGAGCCACGGCTTTGGCACGGTGAGCAGCTTCACCCAGAGACCAATCAGCGGCAGGTTGAGAACCAGCAGCATGAAGTTGGCGACCAGAAGCGAAGCAATCAACGCCCAGACGAGGCTGGAGTTGTTGGTGAAGAGTAGCGGGCCCGGCTGCAGACCGAACTGCTGGAAGCCCGCCAACATAATCGCAGCGGTTGCTGTGGTCGGCAGGCCGAGCGTCAGCAGCGGTACGAGCGTGCCCGCGGCGGAGGCATTGTTGGCAGCTTCCGGGCCGGCAACACCTTCGATGGCGCCATGGCCGAACTCTTCCGGCTTTTTGGCAAAGGACTTTTCGGTGCTGTAGGAGAGGAAGCTCGCGACGTCCGCGCCACCCGCAGGCATGGCCCCGATTGGAAAACCGATGGCCGTACCGCGCAACCACGGCATCCACGAGCGTTTCCAATCCTCAATGGTCATCCACACAGAGCCTTTGACGGCCATCACCTGAGCGTTGACCTGATCGCGATCCGATGCGGTTTTGAGAGTTTCCCCGATTGCAAAGAGCGCAACCGCGAGGGTGGTGACCTCGATGCCGTCGAGCAAATCCATGACACCAAAGGCGAGACGGGTCTGACCCGATTGAAGATCGATGCCAATCAGGCCCAGGCCGAGACCAATGAACAGCGCGGTTAGTCCGCGCAGCGCACTATCGCCAAAGGCGGCCGAGACGGTGACGAAGGCCAGAACCATGAGTGCGAAATAGTCGGCAGGGCCAAAGGCGAGCGCGAATTTTACGACGAATGGGGCGATGAAGGCTAAGCCAAGGGTTGCCAAGAGACCGGCGACGAACGAGCCAATCGCGGCCGTGGCGAGAGCAGGACCACCCCTGCCCTTGCGTGCCATTTTGTTCCCTTCCAGCGCGGTGACGATGGACGCACTCTCGCCGGGGGTATTGAGCAGGATGGAAGTGGTGGAGCCGCCATACATGCCGCCATAGTAAATGCCCGCAAACATGATCAGCGAACCTGCTGGATCAAGCTTGTAGGTGACGGGCAAAAGCAGCGCGACGGTGAGCGCCGGGCCGATGCCGGGCAGAACACCAACGGCCGTGCCGAGGGTTACGCCGATGAGCGCGTAGATCAGGTTTTGCACCTGCATCGCGGCCATAAGGCCTTGGGCGAGAAGTTCGAATGTGTTCATCAGACGAAACTCCCCGTGGTTAGAAACCGCTCAAGCACGCCCATGGGAAGCGAGAGTTGCAGCCCCTTGGCGAAGATGAACCAGACGACAAAGGCAAAAACGATGCCGATAGGGATGGTTTGCCAAAGCGGACCGCGGCCGAATGCTTTTGCCGTAAAGGCAAAAAGAAGACCTGTAGCGATCGAGAAACCAGCCGTTGAGAGCAGGAGTATCTGTGCGACGAGACCGCCAACCACCCAAAGGATCGGCCCGATGTCGTCTTTACTGCGTTCTGGGAAACCATTTCGTGCAGCGGAGATAAATGTCCCCACGGAGAGAAGCGCCAACCCGGTCGCGATGACATAGGGGAATACGTGCGGACCCATTTTTTGCTGAATGGGCGGTATGCGCATCTGGCTGGTTTGCCAGAAGATCACAGCAGAAATGATGGCGAGGATGACGCCGATAATAAGCGCCGCCCCATCGGGGCGACGCGTCGGCTGTGGTGAGCCGTTGATCATTGGACGAGGCCAATGTCTTTCAGAATGGCTTCGGTGGCAGAAATATCTGCTTCGAGCTGAGCGGTGAAAGCATCGCCATCGAGATAGGTGTCGACCCAACCGCGGCTTTCAAGGGCGGCCTTCCATGTTGCGGATTCGGCCATCTTCTTGATGTCGGCAGTGATAGTAGCCTTCTGCTCATCGGTGATGCCGGGTGCAGCTGCAACCATGCGCCAGTTCTGAACAGCGGTATCAACGCCGGCTTCCTGAAGGGTTGGCGCATCAAAGCCTGGAACGCGGGTGTCGGTCGACACGGCCAGGAGGCGGAGATCGCCGGTTGCGATTTGCGACGCAAATTCGCTGATACCGGAAACGCCAACAGTCACCTGATTGCCGAGGATAGCAGCGAGCGCTTCGCCACCGCCGGAATAGGCAATGTAGTTTACTTGGGTCGGATCAACGCCAACGGCCTTGGCGATGAGACCTGCAGTGATGTGGTCAGCGCCACCAGCAGAACCACCAGCCCAAGACACGCCGCCTGGGTTTTCCTTGAGCTTAGCGACGAGGCCGTCCATGTCCTGAATGTCGGACGCGCCTGGAACGACGATACCAACGGCTTCACCAGTGAGGCGCGCAATTGGGGTCACATCAGCAAGCGTAACGGGCGATGCGTTGGTGAGGATGGCGCCAACCATCACATAGCCGCCGACGATCAGGGCATTGGCATTGCCAGATTCCTGCGTGGCGAACTGGGCAAGACCAATGGTGCCGCCTGCGCCCGGTACGTTGGTAACCTGCACGTTAGCCGAGATACCATCAGCAACGAGTGCTTCTTGCATGGTACGGGCCGTCTGGTCCCAACCACCGCCCGGCGCGGCCGGAGCGATGATAGAATAGTCAGCGGCGAATGCGGGTACGGCCATAGCGCTGGTGACCAGCGCTGCTAAAAATAGCTTGTTCATGGTTCCTCCCTAGAACAATAGCGAACGTTTTTCGTCCGTCCCTCAGCTTACGGCGCAGAGTCTGTCAGCGTCCTGTCATCCTCCCTCCCCGGCCGTAATCCGCAAACGGGGCGACCTCTTCGATCCAGATAGTTGTGGCGACAAATCGGATGCAATTGCAAGACCCGGCACTTTTGCGCGCGAGAATGGGTCCTAGAGCGATGGATTGACGACCAGCTTGCCGTGGGTTTTTCCGGCAAGGATTTGCCGCGCCTTTTCCGGCAATACCGCGAGGCCTATCTCTTCGACATTGCTGGCGTATTGGGCTTGATCAAAGATATCCCCCAAGCGCCCCCAGGCGGCCATCCGCGCCTCATAGGGCTGCATGACACTATCGATGCCGAGGATGTTTGCGCCGCGCAGCAGGAAGGGCAGCACATTGGTGTTCAGCTCAAGGCCCGCAGCATTGCCCAGGCTTGCGACAGAGCCATCATAAGCAAGCTGACGCAAGACCTTACCCAAGATATTGCCACCCACACAGTCGACAACGCCTGCCCAGCGGGCGGTTTCGAGTGGTTTGTCGGGCTCTGCCAGAAAATCGTCTCGGCTGATGATGCTCTTCGCGCCAAGCGCTTTCAGCATTGGCGTGTGTTCAGCGCGACCTGAGAGTGCGGTGACGGCATAACCCAAATTGGACAGAAGGCCGACCGCGATAGAGCCGACGCCCCCGGCAGCGCCTGTCACCAAAACATCGCCAGAAGCTCGGGTCAGGCCATGCCCCTCAAGACGATTGATGGCCAGCATGGCCGTAAGCCCGGCAGTACCGAGCACCATGGCGGCACGGGTATCGAGCTTGGTATGAAGGGGCACGAGCCAATCGGCGTTGACGCGCGCAAGTTGGGAGAAGCCGCCCCAATGGAGCTCGCCCACCCTCCAGCCGGTGAGCACAACGGCGTCTCCGGGAGCATAGCGCTCGTCCTTGCTATCGCGAACAATGCCCGAAAAATCTATGCCGGCGATGTGCGGGAAGCTGCGAACGAGACCGCCTCTACCGAGCAGGCAAAGGCCATCTTTGTAATTGAAACCGGCGAAATCAATGTCGACGACGACATCACCGGGCGGCAGTTGCGCGTCGTCGAGGGTGACAAGTTGGGAGACGAGGCCAGCCTCATCAGTCTTGCTCGTCAGCAGTGCTCGAAAACTCATGCTCGCTCTCCCTTGTGTCCACCCAGCTATGTGTGGCGCATATGGGGGCGATCCGAAAGAGGGTTTTGTGCCTTAGTCTTCTGGCCGCCAGACAGGCGAGGCTTCTCGTGGCAGTGGGGCGAGACGCGTGATGTCATCGCCGCGACGCATGAAGATATTCATGCGGAAGGAATTGCCAATACGCTCAGAGCGCTCAATGAACACGGCCGCGATATCGGGCGGACACAGCTCGGTTACGGTTTCGCGGAACAGACGGAGCCAGCGCATGAAATGGGCGTCCGACAGTTCGGGGATGCCCATATGTTTGGGCATGGGGCGACCATCGTAGCGCCCGGAGCCGAGCAGCATGGAACTCCAGAAGTCGGCGATTTTACTGAGATGGTGAGGCCATTCGTCAGCGGCGATTTTGGAATTGAACACCGGGCCAACGACATCATCCCTGCGCGCCCGGGCATAGAACTCATCCACGACAGCGCGGATCAGCTCTTCGCTGAGGCCATCGGGCGTATCCCAGCCTATGCGGTGCAGGCGCGTGCCAACGGGGCGGTCTGATTGGGTCATGATGAAATGGGCCTAATGGAGTAGGAGCAACGACGACCACCGGAGACAACGTGCTCGAGCCGCTCAACGGCAACATCGTCGCCCAATACCGATTGGAACACCGATAGTTCTGATCGGCAAAAGCCTTGGCAGGACGTCGCGGCAGCGCAAATTGGGCAATGGTTCTCGATGAGCAGGATCGATCCGTCTTCGGCCTGCGACCAAGAACTCATATAGCCTTCGGTGCTGCGGGCCTGCGCCAAGGCGTCGACGCGATCGGTGAGCGCGGTGAGGTCTGCGGTGGCGGCAGAATAGAGCTTGAGCGTATCGGCCTCGCGTTGCGCGACGATCTGGTCCAAGGCGGCTTCACCGAGGGTGGCGCGCACGATGTCGAGGATTTGAACGGTCAGTGCGGCGTGCGTATCCGGGAAATGGGACTGTGCCGCCGGTGTGAGTGACCAAATCTGGGTCGGGCGGCCCGCTTTGGAGGGGACCGGGCACGCTTCGACCAGACCGTCCGCCGCTAGGCGCAAAAGCTGCTGGCGAGCAGCCTCTCCGGTGATTCCGAGCTTATCGCCAACATCGGCAGACGACAGCTCGCCGTGCATTTTCAGGACCATCAACAGACGCTCCGACGGGCTGCGGGGCGACCACTGAGCGTCTTGACGATCAGAGCTTGACTTATCTTGCTGCACGGTTTTCAAAGGCATGACTTGGAAATACCGTTTCTGAGCTCCGTATGCAAGCGAGTAACATCTGAAACCTCGGAGCAGCGTTGATCTGCTGCCTAACGGACCGCCGATGGGCATCAGAGCATCACCTGCCAAACGCTTTACCGAACGCGAGCCGCGTAGACATTTTGACCACGAAACGACCGTCCCCGCCGATGATTGCTGAATTCGATTTGCCCGACACCATGCGGATGCGTCCGTTACGCAATTCTACGGTCGGCGAAGCAGAGTTTCGGCAGGCTATGGCGACCCTCGCCTCCAGTGTGCATGTGGTTACGGCGAGACGGGGCGATGAAATGGTTGGGCGTACGGTCACCTCGGTGATGTCGCTTTCGGCGCAGCCTCCATCCATTTTGATTTCCATCGATATTGTTAGCCGGTTGGCGGATGTGATTGCCAAAACAGGCGGTTTTTCTCTGGCGCTGCTCAGAGATGATCAAAGCGATATTGCAGACGCTTTCGCCGGCAAGCTTGCACCAGAGCGGCGCTTCGATGTGGGGCGCTGGACACGCTGGCACTCGGGCCATCCCAAACTCTTGGGCGCGGCTATGACAGTGGATTGCGAAGTGATCGGTTCAATGGAAACGGGAACGCATGTGCTGTTTGCCGGAGCGTTGATCGAGGCAGAAACCAACACAAAAGCGACACCATTGCTTTGGCATAATCGTAACTATGCCCTGCCCAAAAACAGCGGGTAACACAGGAGTGGCAACGGTTTTGCCCTCTGTCGCGTTATCTTTGGGTGATTGGAGATCGAGCGTGCCGCGTTTTTATTTCAACCTTCGCATAGACGACGAGTTGTTCCGCGATGACGTGGGCAGCGAACACAGTAATCTCGACGCCGCAGAGCAGAATGCTGCTGAGATGGGGCGAGCTATCATCGAGAGAATTGCAGGCGATCATGAACAGCTCGGCGTGCCGCGCTGTATCGAAATCACCGACGAGGATGGGCGCGATCTGCTCTACATCGTCTTCTGGCAAGGGCCAGAGATCGATACTCGAGATTTCGCAGCGCTGCCGCAGCAGACCCTACATTAGAGATCAGAAGAATGGACCGGCGTGGGTCGTGACCACGATGCCTAGGATCAGCGCGCCCGCGAGGGCTGCGTAAGAGACATAGCGTTGGAGTTGGCGCATGAGGGCCTCCGAACTTTACCCCCTAACACTACCACTCTGGTCGGCATTAACAAGCGTTTAACAATTCGTTCTCAGGCCGAATTGAGAAACAGTTTGCCCCAATGTGACATTCTGATGAAACAAGTGCCGTAGCATAATGGGCGTTTGAAACAGACGATGGAGACATATCGTCCGTTTCCGGCCTACTCTTGGCACGCGAGTCAGGGAGCAAGCGGCATGAATGACGAAGTCATTTCACGGATTCTAGAAACATCTCAGCAGTTTAATTCAGACGACAGCGGTGAAAATGACTTCCTCAAATCAGCACTCAGGACGATAGACGCTAGCGATCTTGAGCGCGCAGACAGCGCAGTATTGCTGGCAGACCTGCGGAACACTTACCAGCGTCTCCAAGAGATCGACACCACCAAGCTGAAATTGTGGGTCACCCCACCAGCAGGCGCAGGTGCGCCCCTGGTGCTCGATATTATCTCTCCAGACATGCCCTATATCGTCGATAGCGTGTTAGCGGCAGTGCGCAGCGGGGGCGGGAATGTGCGCCTGTTTGCCCATCCTATTGTCCGCCCGCAAAGCGCGGCCGAGCGGCAAGTAAGCGTTTTGCATATCCAGACTGATCCGGTGGCTGATCAATCTGCATTGATCGAAGAGATTGCGCAAACCCTGCGCGATGTGCATAGCGCCGTGACCGACCTATCGCCGATGTTGTCTGCGGTGCGTGCTGCAACGCAGGCCATACCTGAGACAATGGCAGGGGCCGCTGAGGCAAAGGCGTTTGTCGAGTGGCTGACGCATTACAATTTCATCTTTGTGGGCGTGAAAGACTTCCGCCTTGTGGGCGATGAGTTGATTGAGGCCGATGGCCCTGGTCTTGGCCTTTTCCACGAGCCTAATTTTAAGGTGGTGCGCAGCGGGGCGGACTATGTCCACTCGACGCCGGAGCTGGTTGGCTTTGCGAAAAGCGACGAGCCGATCCTTGTGACGAAAGCCAATTTGCGCAGCCGCATTCATCGGCGTGCGCATCTCGATTACATCGGCATCAAGCGCTATGGGCCGAGCGGTGAGCCAATCGGGGAGCTGCGCGTTGTCGGGCTCTATACTGCGCAGGCGCAATCAGCGGCGCATACGGACGTTCCGATTATCCGGCAAAAAATCGCCGAGGTTATGCAGCGCTCAGCGGTTGATCCGCTAGCTCACGCGGGGCGGATGCTGCTCAGCGCGCTCAATAGCTACCCACGCGATGAATTGTTTCAGGTTTCGACCGAGCAACTCACCGAGTTCGCGGAAGCTATCGCTGCGCTCTACGACCGACCACGGGTGCGCGTGTTACCGCGGGCGGATCGGTTTGATAATTTCGTGTCGATCTTGGTCTATGTGCCCCGCGATCTCTATGACGGCGATTTGCGATCACAGATCACGCAATTCCTAGCGCAGGAATACGACGGGCGCGTCTCGGCATTTTATCCGCATTTCCTCGAAAACGAGCTCGTCAGGCTGCATGTGATTATCGGGCGCAATGGTGGCCCGACGCCGCGCCCCGAGAGACAGCGTTTGGAACACGCTATCGAGGCGCTGACGCATAATTTCGGCGATCGTCTGGCCGACGCTGCGAGCGACCCGGCGCATATCAGCGATTGGCGCAATGCGTTCACCACCGCCTATCAGAGCCGCTCGAGCGTAGAGGATGCGCTTGAGGATATCGGCGTGTTCAACCGGCTGGGCGAGGACATAGCGGTACGGCTGCGGACACGGGCCGAGAACGATGGTTCGCTGGGGTTGAAGTTCTACAAAAAGGGTCAGCCTATCCCGCTGAGCGATCGTGTGCCGATGCTGGAGCACTTTGGCTTCCGCGTGATTGATGAGCGCAGCTACACCATCACCCCACGCGACGGCGAAGTGCGATATTTGCACGATATGCTGCTGGAAGTGGGAGACGATGCGCGCTCGGACATTGCGCAGGTGGCGCGGGACATCGAAGCGGGGATTTTAGCTGTTTGGCACAAGGATGCTGAAAGCGACCAACTCAATACGCTGATCACCACCACTCCCCTCACCTGGTCGCAAGTGGCGCTGCTGCGCGCCTTTTCGCGCTATTTGCGACAGGTCGGAACGCCGTTCTCACAGCGCTACATCGCGCAGGTACTGGTGACCCAGAGAGAGGCCGCCTGTGCCTTGATCGACCTGTTTGCGGCGCTTCACGATCCATCGCAGAGCGACCCGACTCGTGCTGCCGAAGACGCACGGAGCCGTTTGTCGATCCTGCGCGGCCAGACAAGTTCGCTCGACGAAGACACGATCCTCGCGCGGTTCCAAAACCTTATGGAAGCGTCGCTGCGCACCAATGCCTATCAGGCGGACCGCCCGGCGCTGGCGATCAAGTTTGAGAGCGCCAAGATTGAGGGGCTGACTGAACCGAAACCCTATCGCGAAATCTCTGTGTATTCGCCGCGCGTTGAGGGCATTCACATGCGGTTTGGCGCGATTGCGCGCGGCGGCCTCCGCTGGTCGGATCGTCCTGAGGACTATCGGACTGAAGTGCTAGGTCTAGTCAAAGCCCAGCAGGTCAAGAATGCGGTGATTGTACCCGTCGGGGCCAAGGGCGGCTTTGTGCCTAAACATCTGACGGCGGGGATGGCGCGCGAGGATTTCCTGAAAGAGGGAACCGAGAGCTACAAGATCTTCATCGGCTCGCTGTTGGATGTGACCGACAATCTGATCAAGGGCGCGGTGGTGCCACCGCAAAGTCTGGTGCGACGCGATGGTGATGATCCCTATCTCGTGGTTGCAGCGGATAAGGGGACGGCCAGCTTTTCGGACTTGGCCAACTCTATCGCGATATCGCGTGGCTTCTGGCTCGGCGATGCTTTCGCCTCAGGCGGCTCGGCCGGCTACGACCACAAGAAAATGGCGATTACAGCGCGCGGCGGTTGGGAAGCTGTGAAACGTCACTTCCGCGAAATGGGGCATGACACGCAGTCTGAGCCCTTCATCGTGGCTGGTGTTGGCGACATGAGTGGGGACGTTTTTGGCAATGGCATGATGCTGAGCGAGCATATTCGCCTGGTCGCCGCTTTTGACCACCGTGACATTTTCCTCGACCCAAACCCAGACGAAGTCACAAGCTTTGCCGAACGCAAGCGGCTCTTTGCCCTGCCCCGCTCCAGTTGGCAGGACTACGACAAGGGCCTCGTTTCCGATGGCGGTGGCGTTTATTCACGCGCGGCTAAAACGATCCCGCTGAGCCCGGCGATGCAGGAGCGGCTTGGACTGCTCAAGGCCGAAGCGACGCCTGCCGAAGTTATGCGCGCGATCCTGCGAGCACCGGTGGACCTGCTTTGGTTTGGCGGCATTGGCACCTACATGAAGGCGGCCAGTGAAGATGACGCACAGGTCGGCGACCGCGCCAATGATGGCATTCGCGTTGCGGCCGAAACGGTCCGAGCCAAGGTGGTGGGCGAAGGGGCAAACCTAGGCGTGACGCAGTTGGGCCGCATTGCATTTGCGATGGGCGGCGGGCGGATCAACACCGACGCTATCGACAATTCCGCTGGTGTGAACTCGTCTGACCTTGAGGTGAATATCAAGATCGCGCTGTCGCCCGTTGTTGCGCAAGGTGCGTTGGACGCGGAAAGCCGGGTGCAATTTCTAGCCAGCATGACCGATGAGGTGGCGCAGCTGTGTCTCGACAACAATTATCGACAGACGCTGGCGCTGACCCAATCGGAGCAAGCAGGGATTGGCGAACTTGCGGCCCACCGAGGGCTCATTGCGTTTCTTGAAGCGGAGGGGCGGCTCAACCGTCTCGTTGAGTTTTTACCCAGTGACGAGGCGCTCGATGCGCGGGCGCGCGACGGAAAAGGGCTGACGCGGCCAGAGCTGGCGGTGCTTTTGGCCTATGCCAAGCTTTCGCTGTTCGATCATTTGATTGACGGCCCTGCCCCAGACCATGCTTACCTGGCCAAAGAACTAAACCGTTATTTCCCGACCGCGCTCAATGAGCGGTTTGGCGAAGCGGTGGAAAATCATCAGCTGAAGCGTGAAGTTGTGGCGACGGTTCTCGCCAATGAGATGATCAACTTCGGCGGCCCAAGTTTTGTTTCAGACTTGAGTGCTGCGACCAGTGCCACTGCAGCTGACGCCGCATTGGCCTATATTGCCGTCCGCGACAGTTTTGGCTTGGAGGCTTTGATCGCGGCAATCGACGGGCTTGATGGTCGTGTGTCGAGCGCGGTGCAGCTCACCCTTAATGATCAGATCCGCGATTTGTTGCGGCGCGAAACACTCTGGTTCATCCGTAACACGGAGCTGTCGGGTGATTTTGCGTCAATCGTCGAAACCTATCGCCAAGGCGTCGAAACGCTTCTTGCTGAGGGGCACCTTTTGACCAGCAGCCAGCGCGACGACCTCAACGCGCAAGTATCGGCATTAACGCAGAATGGAGTGCCATCAGAGCTAGCCCAGCGGATAGCGGAGCTGCCGATTATGGCCCACGCAACCGATATTGCGCTGGTGGCGAACCGCTCAAACACAAGCATCACGAAGGCGGCGAAGGCCTATTTCAGTGTCGCTGGGCAGTTTGAGCTTTTTGGCCTTATGGCCGAGGGCAAGGCGATTGAGCTTAGCGATCCGTTTGAGCGCATGGCGCTGGATCGGGCGCAGGCAAATCTGATGCGGGCGCTGCGCGATCTGACAACAGATGCACTCGCTGCTGGTTCGTTTGAAACGCTGCTCGCGCTGCGCGGTGACAGTATGTCGAAGGCGAGCCAAGCGATTTCTCGCCTCCGCGAGAGCGCGCTGAGTGTTTCAAAACTCAGCGTCGCAGCGGGGCTACTCGCTGACCTCGCTCAAGAAGCGTAACGGCAAGCTGACAAACGGGATGGGGTCGTCAAGGGCCTCATCCCAAAGTCGCGCTTGTATGCCAGGCCGCATTCCCCAATGTCGGTTTCAGCAAATCGAGGACACCCTATGACGACTCTCGCGCAATGGCTCGCCCTAGAAACACCTGACACAGCATTGGCGAGCGTAATCGCCTCCATGGCTTCAGCCGGAGCGGACATCGCCGCGACTTTGCGGATGGCGCCGATTACCGGAGATACCGGACTGGCAGGGGCGACCAATGTGCAGGGCGAGGCGCAGAAGGCACTCGACATTATCTCCAATGACATTGTGCTGGCGCATCTTCGGGACAATCCCAAGGTTTCGCTGCTCGTCTCTGAGGAAATGGATGATGCCGTAGAGCTGTCGGTCGATGCACCGTTTATCGTCGCCACAGACCCCCTTGATGGGTCATCCAACCTCGACGTGAACGTTACCGTTGGGACGATCTTTTCCGTCCTTCCGACGCTCGGCGGACCACTCCAGAAGGGCACAGCGCAGGTCGCTGCAGGCTATATTGCCTATGGCCACGCCACCACGATGGTTTTGCGCATCAAGGGCAGAACCTCTGGCTTTGCGCTCGACACTTCGGGCGAATGGATCGAGATCATTGCCGAGGCAAAGATCCCCGAGGCCACAGGTGAATTTGCCATCAATACGGCGCGCGAGCGCTTTTGGGATGCGGCAACCGCCGGCTATGTGCGCGAGAGCATTGCCGGAGAAACCGGCCCCGCCGGCAAGCGCTACAACATGCGTTGGGTCGGTTCGATGGTGGCGGACATGCATCGCATTCTCATGCGTGGCGGCATTTTCCTTTACCCACTCGACAGTGAAACTGTGAGCAAGGGCGGCCGTTTGCGGCTGCTCTATGAAGCAAACCCCATGGCATGGCTGGCGGAAGGCGCTGGCGGACGCGCCTCGACCGGCACCCAATCGCTTTTGAGCGTCCAGCCGACAAGCATTCACCAGCGTATTCCGGTTATTCTGGGCTCCGCCGAGGAAGTGCTCCGCGTTGAGGCTTGGTACGCCAAAAGCTAATCGCACTTCCATACATCAAGCAAATTGCATCGACTCTGGGGCTTGGATAGAACCATGCAAGCCCCGGAGGAGATTGCATTGACAGACGCACCTATTCACCTGCCCAAAACCAATGCTGGCGCTTGGCAGGATCGCCCGTTTCACCGTCAGTATCTGACGGCTCAGGCCAATCAGCTTTTTGATTTCTTCGAGGCGACATCGGTCAATCCCAAGGGTGGGTTCTTTGAGCTCAACGATGACGGCACGCCGGTTCAACCCGACAATGCCACCCGTCAAATCCATGTCACCTGCCGCATGATTCACTGCGCGGTGATTGGAAGCCTGCTGGGCCGCCCTGGGTCCGCCGCGATCGTTGACCACGGCATGAACTATCTCTGGAACAAGCATCGCGACACCAAGAACGGTGGCTATGTCTGGTCGCTCAATGACGACGGCTATCAGGACGACACCAAGCAGGCCTATGGCCATGCGTTTGTGCTCTTGGCCGGAGCAAGCGCAAAGCTCGTTGGACACCCACTCGCCGATCAGGTGATCGCGGATGTCACCGAGGTGATCAACACCAAGTTCTGGGACGAGAGCATTGGTGCCGTGCGCGAAGAGTTCGGCAATGATTGGTCTGAAATCACCGCCTATCGCGGGCAGAACTCAAACATGCACCTGACAGAAGCGCTGATGGCCGCGTTTGAGGCGACAGGTGATGCGGAGTATCTCAATAAGGCACAGCGCATTGCCGAGTTGATTATCCGCAAGAACGCAACCGCGCTTGATCATCGCGTTGCTGAGCACTTCCATTCAGACTGGTCGCTCGACAAGGAATTCAAAGGCTCGGAGATGTTCCGCCCTTCGGGCACGACGCCGGGCCATGCGCTTGAGTGGTCGCGCTTGCTCTATCAGCTCTACACTCTCGGCGAGAAGAAACACGCGTGGATGACGGATGCGGCACGCGGACTGTTCCAGCAGGCCGTCACACTGGGCTGGGATAAGTCCCACGGCGGGTTCTTCTATACGCTGGACTGGGACAACCAGCCCATCATGCGCGAAAAGCTGTGGTGGCCGGTGGCGGAGGCCATTGGGGCAGCGGCGTTCATTGGCGCTCATGACAGCGACGACTATTTCCAGCACTGGTATCGCCAGCTCTGGGACTTTGCCGACGCCCATCTGATCGATCATGCGCGCGGCGGCTGGTTGAGCGAGCTTAAGGAAGACCTGACGCCAACCTCGCGCCTGTTCGTGGGCAAGCCCGATATTTATCACGCGCTGCAAGCCTGCCTGATCCCGCTTTATCCGGCAACTGGCAGTCTGACCCAGGCCATTATCGAGGCCGATCACGGCCACTAAGGGCAAAACGGGCTAAGTCTGACAACCAAACAGCTTTCTCCTGCGTTGGGCGACTAATGCAGGAGATTTTTTATGGGTCAACTAACGGGGAAAACAGCGCTTGTGACAGGCGCTGGTTCGGGGATCGGGAAAGCCGCTGCGCTGGCGCTTGCCGCAGCGGGCGCGCGCGTTGTGGTGCTCAGTCGTACGGCCAAGGAAATTGACGCCACGGCCGCCGAAATAGAAGCACGGGGCGGCAAAGCGCTGAGCATCGCGGCCGATACCACTGACGATGGAGCCATGAAGGCCGCTGTCGCACAAACCGTGAAAGCCTTCGGTGGGCTCGACATCATCGTGGCCAATGCAGGCATCAATGGCGTTTGGGCACCCATTGACGATCTCAAGCCTGACGAGTGGAATGAGACCATTTCGGTGAACCTCAAGGGCACCTATCTCACCCTCCACTACGCTGTGCCTCACATGCGCAAAACGGGCGGCTCAATCGTCATCATATCGTCGATCAATGGCACGCGGACATTTACCTCCGCCGGCGCGTCTGCCTATTCGGTGACGAAGGCTGGGCAGCTCGCCCTTGCCCAGCAATTGGCTTTGGAGCTGGGCAAAGACAAAATCCGCGTCAATGCGATATGTCCGGGGGCAATTGAAAGCGAGATTGACGACAATACCGATCAGCGCGGGGCCGATATCGCTGGCGTTCGCGCCACGTTTCCAGATGGCGACATCCCTATGACTGGCGGCAAGCCAGGCAAGGCCGAAGAGGTCGCTGAGCTTGTGGTTTTCCTCGCCTCGGATGCATCAAAGCATATTACCGGGTCGCCGATCTGGATCGACGGGGGGCAGAGTTTGCTGCGTTAGCAGCGAACGAAACAAAACCATACCCTTGGCGCGAATTGTCAGCGCGCAAGGCACGGAGTAAGCGTGACAGATCGCAATATGCTGGTCTGCCATGCTTCCCCTCTCGACTAATCCCATCACCGCGCTTGCCATCCGCGCGTCCATCGACGCCGCTAAGGTGATCTGCGAAGTTTACCATCGGCCTATCGCCGTGGTCAGCAAGAGCGATGGATCGCCCGTGACAGAGGCGGATGGCGCAGCTGAAGCGGTCATTTTGGAGCACCTCAACACAACGGGCATTCCCGTTCTCGCTGAGGAAAGCGCAGCCGCAGGCTACATCCCCGAGCTGGGTGAGAAGTTCTTCGTCGTGGACCCGCTCGACGGGACGAAGGAGTTCATCAAGCGCAATGGCGAGTTCACGGTCAATATTGCGCTCGTCGAGGGCGTAAAGCCCGTCATGGGCGTCGTTCTCGCCCCCGTCAGCGGGGAGCTGTTCGTTGGCGACAGAAATGGCGCTTGGAGCGCTGTGGTTGTCGATGGGGAGGTCACCAATATCGTGCCGCTGCAAGTGCAGTCCTCCGACATCATGCGTGTGGTGGCCAGTCGCTCGCATGGGCATGTGGCCCTAGAAAAGCTTTGCGCGCACTTCGCTATCGAAGAAGATGTGTCGGTGGGCTCGTCACTCAAGTTCTGTCTTTTGGCTCGCGGAGATGCGCAACTTTATCCGCGTTTCACGCCGACCAATGAGTGGGATACAGCGGCAGGCCAAGCGGTTCTGGAAGCCGCTGGAGGCGTTGTTCTAACCCTCGATGGCCTCCCGCTCGCCTATAAAAAGGCAGAGAGCAATTACCTCAATCCGTTCTTTGTCGCGGCCAATAGCGAAGAGCTGGCGCAGCGCGCGGCACTGAAAATGGTCACGACGCTGAACGAGCTCGAGCCGAGTTAGTCGGCTCAGCACAAAAGAAACGGGGCCATAAGCAAGCTTACGGCCCCGTCGGGTACATTGGCGTTAGACGATGACTACTGCCCGGCAGGTGTGCCACGGGTGACAAAACCGTCGGGATCGTCCTTGGTCTGCGCCAGCTTTTCTTCAGCTTCGGTCGCTTCGCGCTGGCGGCTCCACATCTGTGCGTAGAGGCCATCCTGAGCCAAGAGCGACGTGTGATTACCGCGCTCAGCAACGAGACCATCACGCAAGACCAGAATTTCGTCAGCGTTGACGACCGTAGAAAGACGGTGGGCAATAACGACTGTGGTGCGGTTGCGCGAAACTTCGTCCAGCGCCTGCTGAATGTCGCGTTCGGTTTTGGTGTCGAGGGCAGATGTGGCCTCGTCAAGGATCAGGATCGAGGGCGATTTGAGGATCGTGCGCGCGATCGCAACACGTTGCTTTTCACCACCCGACAGCTTTAGGCCACGCTCGCCAACGGGGGTTTCATACCCCTTGGGAAGACGGGTGATGAAATCGCCAACCTGCGCCATGCGCGCCGCTTCCTTGACCTCCTCGATGGAGGCTCCCGGACGACCATATTGAATGTTGTAGCCGATGGTGTCGTTGAACAGCACGGTATCCTGCGGAACCATGCCGATGGCCGAGCGCAGGCTCTCCTGCGTGACATCACGGAGGTCTTGACCGTCAATGGTGATGCGGCCGCCCGTGACATCATAGAAGCGGAACAGAAGACGCGAGATGGTCGACTTGCCCGCGCCGGTTGGCCCAACGATAGCAACCGTTTTGCCTGCCGGTACTTCGAAGCTTACGCCCTTTAGGATGGCGCGGTCAGGATCGTAGTGGAAGGTAACGTCTTCAAAGCGAATAACCGGCCCTGTGACGGTCAGCGGCTTGGCCGTCGGCTTGTCCTGAATTTCAGGGTCCTGATCCAAGAGCTTGAACATTTCTTCGATATCGGTGAGGCCCTGACGGAGCTCGCGATAAACAAAGCCAATGAAGTTCAGCGGACGATAGATCTGCATCAGGAAGGTGTTGAGCAGAACGAAATCACCGAGGGTGAGCGTGCCGTCCATGACGCCACGGATCGACATGATCGAGATGATCAGGAAGCCGCTATAGAAGATCAGCGCCTGACCGAAGTTCAGGAAGCCGAGCGAGGTCCAGATACGAACCGCAGAGCGCTCATAGCGCGCCATGGCTTTATCAAAGCGCGCCGCTTCCATCTTCTCATTGGCGAAGTACTTCACCGTTTCAAAATTGAGAAGGCTGTCGATCGCCTTACCATTGGCATCGGTGTCGCTGTCGTTCATGTCGCGACGGATCGCGATACGCCAGTTCGACGCCTTGATGGTGAAATAGAGATAGGCCCAGATCATCACCACCAGCACGCCAAGGTAGCTGATGCCGAAGAGCCAGACGAAAATCACGCCAACAATGATGAATTCAACAATCGTCGGGGCGATGTTGAGCATGGCAAAGCGCACAACGGCTTCGATGCCCTTGGTGCCACGCTCGATAACACGGGAAAGACCACCGGTACGGCGCTGCAGATGGAACCGCAGCGACAGCTTGTGCATGTGGTGGAAGGTCTGTAGCGCCAGCTTGCGCACAGCATTCTGGCCGACGCTGGCAAACAGAACGTCACGCAGCTGCTGGAAACCAGCATCGATGACGTTGCCGAGCACATAGGCGATCACCAAGGCGATCGGTACGGCCAGACCCAAGATCAGCTGGTTGTCGGGCTGCGCACCATCGAGACTGTCGATGACACCCTTGTAGGCGAATGGGATGAGTGTGGTGGCGACCTTGCTGAGCAAAAGTGCGCCAATAGCGAGCATGACCCGTGTTTTCAGATCAGGACGATCTGCAGGCCACATATAGGGCCACAGGTTCTTGACCGTAGAAAATACGGAACCTTCGTCCGCGTTAACGGACGGCTTCTTTTCGGCAGTGGGAGGCACCATTAGGCTGGTTCCGCTTCCTTGGTTGCGGTTAGAGGCAAGAGCCCCTGCAGAAGTCCGCCAAAAGCTGAGTTTAGCTCAGCCAAAGTGTCATGGCGGATGCAATAGCGATTGCGCGTGCCGTGTGGTCGACGCTCGATCAGTCCAACATCCAGAAGCACTTTAATGTGCTGGGACACCGTGGACTGGGCCAGAGTGAGGCTATCGGTTACGTCGCCGCAGCAACACTCGCCTTGTTGTTGGGAGGCCATAATACGCAAAATCTCTAGGCGCACAGGGTGGCCTAGGGCTCGCATCATGTTGGCAATATCGTCGTCGCGCATGGGGCTTTGCTTGATCGGTGAATTGCGATGGAACATGGCCCTTTGTGTCCGTAATTGCAATAGGCGTAAAAACGGCGCCCGCAGGCGCCGTTTCGTTTTCCTATAAGATTAGTTAGCCGCTTCAGGCAGGCTGAAGACCTGCCCAGGATAGATGCGGTCCGGATCGCGGATCTGGCCAGTATTGGCTTCGTAGATCGTGGTGTACTTCAAACCTTCGCCATAAACGCGACGCGCGATGGTCCAGAGATTATCACCACGGCGAATGATCGCCTTGCCCGAGGCAAAACGCTGCGCGTTCGGATCACCCAGGGAAACTGCGACCATGGTTGGTACTGCAGCTTCTGGAGCCGCTGCAGGCGCCTCAGCGACCGCAACAGGCTGTTCAACAGCTGGGGTTTCAACTGGCTGTGCAGGTGCCGCCGGCGTTGCCGGTTCGGTCTGGGCCGCAGGTGCTTCAGCAGGCGCAGGTGTTGGCTCTGGAGCTGTTGCAGCGGCAGGCGCTTCCGCCACGACGGTTTCCGGTTCGACTGGCACGTCGAGGACGAAGTCCACCTCAGCGCGGCTGATGACCTCGGAGGTTCCAGACTTGAGCATATCAATGCGGACGCGCTGGTTGCCAGGCTTTAGCACCGACTCGCCCTCAATCAACCAGCGGCCATCTGCGATGGTGGTGTCAGCAATAAAGCCATCGTCGACATAGAGGCGGATCGTGGCATCGTTGGTGCCCGCACCAGCAAAGAAGCTGCGCGTGCCTTCGAGTTCGATTGCGTCAATCGTTGGCGGGATGACAGCAGCGACGACGGCAGGAGCAGGAACAGCCTCCGTTGGCGCGGGAGCCTCAACAGTTTCTGGCGCGACCGGTGCCGCAGGTTCTGCAACGACAGTCTCGGTCGATGGCGTTGCGGGCTCTACGGGCACAGCTGCCGGTTCCGTCGTCGCAACTGGCTCTTGCGCAACGACAGGCTCTGAAGTTGTAGCAGAAGGTTCCGTTGGCGCGGGTTCGGCCTGAGCAACGGCTACCGGTGCGTCTGCCACGTCAACCGACGGTTCCGCAGTTTCGGTGACTGCAGGTACTGCTTCGCTTGGCGCAACAGGTGCTTCGGGTGTAGCAACTGCCGCTGCGGGGGCCATAGCCACCTCTACGGCTGTATCATCGGATGCGTCAGCGTCGGCTGTTCCGGCCGCAGCGTTGGACGCGACCAAGCCCTGCAACACTTCGCTGATTTTTCCAGGCGCGCTGGCAACGACGAGCGGCTGCGTGGTCTTGTCTTCGTTGATGACAACGATGAAGGCCTGATCGGTCGAGCTTGGCTCACCATTCTGGCCCAGCGTGATTTCAAGGCCGCCCGTCGCGAGCGGCTGCTCAGGAACGAAGACCCAGTCGCCGCTCGGCTCAACTTCGGTTTCACCCAGAAGGTCGCCATTAGCAAAGAGCTGAATGTCAGCGCCCGGCTGACCGCTACCCGCGATAACAACAGAACCATCGGGCTCTGCACGCAGCAGGGAGAAGGTGGCAGCTACAACGCCGTCAACGTCGATTGCCGGTGCGGCTTCGGCAGGCGGGGTAACGTCGAGCACTGGCTCGCTCGAAACCGCTTCCGGTGTTGCTTCAGCCACAACTGGCGCAACCTGCTCAGCAGGCGCTTCAGCAGGAACTTCAGCGACAACAGGCGCAGGCTGAGCGGGCACAAGTCCAGCATCGGCCATTTTGCCGTGCAGGCACTGGCCCAAGCCTACAGGGCTATTGAAGCAGCTAACAAACGACGGGCCAACGAGCACGCCGAGGATGACAAGAAGTGTGACCGCCGCCGCTCCGATCGTCAGAGCAAGTGGTCTTTTCGGAGCAGTGTCGGCCAGTTTGCCCTCCCGGAGAATAGTTAAGCCCGATAGTTATTATGAGGCTTTAGACTGTTTGCGACTGATGCGCTTCAGTTTTCAGCAGCTTGAATGTGATCGATTCATACAGAGCTTCAAAGCTTGCATCAATGATATTGGCGGAGACTCCGATTGTAGACCAGCGCTCGCCGGTGCCGTCGCGGCTTTCGACCAGTACACGAGTGACCGCGCTCGTGCCGCCGTCAAGGATACGCACCTTAAAATCAGCGAGTTCGAGGTCTTCGATCCGCGAAGAATAAATGCCGAGGTCCTTACGCAGTGCCACGTCTAACGCATTAACAGGGCCGTTGCCCTCGGCCACGGACATCAAGCGCTCGCCACCAACGACAATCTTCACCACCGCCTCGGTGACCACTTCATCTCCCTGAGCATTAGGGCGGCGTTCGACCATGGCGCGGTAATGCTCAACTTGGAAGTATTCGGGCAGCGTGCCGAGGATACGTCGGGCAAGAATAGCAAAGGAAGCATCGGCCCCGTCGTAAGAATAACCGCGCGCTTCTCGCTCTTTAACTTCAGCCAGGAGCTTTTCGAGACGCGGATCGTCCTTTTCGAGGACGATGTTATGGCGCGCGAGGGCGGTGAGCAGGTTCGACTTACCGGCCTGTTGCGACACCATAATGGCGCGCTCATTGCCGATGCTTTCGGGCGGAACGTGCTCATAGGTCGAAAAATCTTTGAGCAGTGCCGAGGCGTGGATACCGGCCTTCGTGGCGAATGCAGCCTTGCCTACATAGGGCGCTTGCGGCGCAGGGGCGCGATTGAGCCGATCATCAAAGGCGCGGGAAATATGGGTGAGACGCTCAAGCTGGTCCGCTGTCACGCCGGTTTCAAAACGGTCAGCGTAGAAGGGTTTTAGAACAAGCGTCGGAATGAGCGTGATGAGATTGGTGTTGCCACAGCGCTCACCAAGACCGTTGAGTGTGCCCTGAACCTGACGCACGCCGCTTTCAATCGCAGCAAGAGCGTTCGCCACCGCTTGGCCCGTGTCATCGTGCGGGTGAATGCCGAGACGGTCGCCGGGAGCGATTTCCAGCACCTTGCCAATGATCTGGCGGATTTCAGAAGGCATGGTGCCACCATTGGTGTCACACAGCACGACCCAACGCGCGCCAGCGGCTAGGGCAGTCTTGACGCAGTCGAGGGCATAGGTGGGATTGGCTTTAAAGCCATCGAAGAAGTGTTCGAGATCGACGAGCACTTCCTTGCCCGCCGCCGCAGCGGTGCGGACCGTATCGGTGATGCCTTCCAAATGCTCGTCAGTGGTCGAGCTGAGGGCGAGTTCGACCTGATAGTCCCATGCCTTGGCGACAAAACAAGTCGCGTCGGCAGCGGACTGCACAATGGCGGTCACGCCGGGATCGTTGGAGGCAGAGCGCCCTGCCCGCTTAGTCATACCGAAGGCGGTGAATTTGGCGTTTCTGGTGCGACGTTTTTCGAAGAACTCGGTGTCGATGGGATTAGCACCGGGATAGCCGCCTTCGATGTAGTCGACGCCAAGCTGTTCGAGCAGCTTGGTAATAGCAATCTTGTCTTCCAGCGAGAATTCAATGCCAGCCGTTTGCGCGCCGTCGCGCAGCGTGGTGTCAAAGAGATAGAGGCGTTCGCGAGACATGATTGAGCCTAACTGAGTTTTATTGTTCTTGCGGCCAGACGGCCGTGTCGTGGTCAGGGTGTTGGTGGTTGCTGAGCCGGATCTCTTCGACGGTCTCCAACTCCTCGGCAGAGTATGGCCCTATATCGGGCAGTTGGCCGAGCTGATTGGCCCAGGACAGTCGGGATTCCGTGCCGTGTTGATCTTTGGGAGGGAAGGCTTCCGGCGTATCGAGCGAGCCAATGGAAACACTCATCCATTCGCCATCACTGTATTTGAAACTGAGCGGCGTACCGCAGGCATTGCAGAAGCCGCGCTCGACCAGATCGGAAGACCGGAACAGGGTGATCGTTCCGCGCGTGACTTCGAAGTTGCGAACATGTTCGCCAACAAGGGGCGCATAGAAGCCGCCAAACGCCTTCTGGCACATTCGACAATGGCAGATATGTGCGCCACGAGGGCGCACATTGAAGCGATACCGGACAGCGCCGCACTGGCAGCCGCCACTGAACGTCTCACTCTGGGGCATGAATGACCGCCTCTATGTTGTTTCCATCCGGATCGATGACGAAAGCGCCGTAGTAGTGCTGGTGATACTGGGGGCGTGGGCCGGGGGCACCATTGTCCTGCGCACCAACCGCCATTGCCGCAGCGTAAAACGCGTCCACTGCGGCGCGATTTTCCGCCGTGATCGCATAATGACGACCGGTGCCAGGATTTGGGTGTTCGGTCAGCCAGAAATCAGGCTTGGTCTTGCCATAGCCACCGACCTTGACGCCGCCGGTGTATTCCAGAGGTACCTCAGCCAGCATGGTGATGCCTAAAGGCGCAAAGGCAGCATCGTAGAAGGCCTTCGAACGGGACCAATCCGAAACGAGTATGCCGATGTGGTCGATCATTTTTCTCTCCTAGAATGATGTACCAAGGCTTTAGGCGTTTACCGTGACAAGTTATGTCAGTAGCTTCAATGGATTAGCGCTTTAGCTCCCACTTGGTGGTGCGCTGACCGTTTTCATCCTTACCATCAAGAAGCGCGATCCCCTGTGCCGCGAGTTCATTGCGGATTGCATCGGCCTCAGCGAAGCTTTTGGCGTTGAGTGCAGCAAGACGGGCGGCGACCTTTTCGGCTACGCTCGTATCAACAGCCATATCACGCTTGATCTTGATACCCATGAGATCGGCCAGCGCCAGACCGTCGGCAGCGCGCCCTTCATCCATGATCAGAGCATGGATTTTCGCGACCGCGCCGGGCGTATCGAGATCGTCTGCGAGCTGGGCGACAAGGTCTGGGGCGAGTTCAGCCGCAGGCGCGGTGTCACCAGCGGCACGTTCCCATTTTTCGAGCAGGTTCAGCGCCTCTTCCAAACGCCGCTGCGTAAAATCAATCGGCTCACGATAATTGGTCATAAAAATCGCAAGGCGCAGGACTTCACCGGGCCAAGTGCGGCCGCCGAAATCCGTGGTTTCGAGCAGCTGCTGGATGGTGAAGAAGTTGCCCAAGGATTTGGACATCTTCTGGCCTTCCACTTGCAGGAAGCCATTGTGCATCCAGACGTTCGCCATCGCGTGCGAGCCATGAGCGCAACGGGACTGAGCGATTTCGTTTTCGTGGTGTGGGAAGATCAGATCAAGCCCGCCGCCGTGGATGTCGAAGGTCTTGCCGAGATACCGCTCGGACATGGCAGAGCACTCAATATGCCAGCCCGGACGGCCGCGGCCCCATGGGCTATCCCAACCAGGCTCCTCGGGAGAGGACTGCTTCCAGAGCACGAAGTCCGCAGGGTTGCGCTTGTGGCTTTCGACGGCAATGCGCGCGCCGGCGAGATTGTCCTCAAGGCTGCGGCCCGAAAGCTGGCCATATTCGTCCATGCTATCGACAGCAAAAAGCACTTCGCCATTGGTTTCGTAGGCATGGTCGCGTTCGATCAGCGTCGCGATCAAGCGCTGCATTTCTTCGATATTATCGGTGGCGCGCGGCTGAACGGTCGGCTCCATGCAGCCGAGAGCGGCGACGTCCTTCTGGTACTGCGCAGCCGTCGTTTCGGTGACTTTTCGGATCGCTTCATTGAGCGGCAGATCGGGATGATCGCGCAGTGCACGAGCGTTGATCTTGTCGTCAACGTCGGTGAGGTTACGAACGTAGGTCACGTGTTCAGCGCCATAGGTGTAGCGCAGCACGCGGAACAGCAGATCGAAGACGATAGCTGCACGACCATTACCGATATGAGCAAAGTCATAAACCGTCGGCCCGCACGCATACATGCGGACGTTGTTGGCATCCATAGGCTCAAACGGCGCTTTCGAGCGCGTGAGCGTATTGTAGAAATTCAACTTCGGCTTTGCCGTGCTCATGGATGGGTCCTGTAGGCCAGACGGTTTGATGCCCTGGCGGGAGCCTCTATCCATTGCGCACTATCAGGATGAAGAAGACTGCTCCGCCAACGCTTGGTTAGCAGCTAATAATGCAGGTGATAATCGTGCACAGAGTCTTCATGGGCGGGACATTGGCCGTGCCCTTGAAGAAAAGCAAGTGAAAACAAAAAATGGGCGACCCCACGGGGCCGCCCTATCGCTTTGGAGGCGAATAATCTGGCAGCGCGGCTGCCTTTACAGACACTCTACACCGACGCCACATTGCACCAAGGCGTACACGGGAATGTGATCACGCTCCGGCGACACGAACCGTTTGATTGATATCACCAAAAACGGACTGCCCCGCTTCGTTGATGGCGGCGATGCGAACCCGATCGCCGCTCTTCAGGAAGGGCGTGCGCGCGCCCCCGAATTTGGCCTTTTCGGCCGTGCGTGCTTCGGCGATACAGGCAAAGCCAATGCCGTTTTGCTTGATCGGCAAGGTCTCGTCATGAGCATTGGAAACGGTGCCGCTCCCGATGATTGTGCCAGCAGCGAGAGAGCGCGTTCTTGCAGCCTCGACAATAAGATCGGCAAAATCAAAGTGGACACCAACCCCTGCATTGGGCTGCCCGTAGAGCGTGTCGTTGACCTCGATTTTCACCGGCAAGTGCAGGCGGTTTTCACGCCAGAGAGCCCCTAATGCGTCGGCTGTCGCCACCACTGGAGCAAAGCTCGTGGACGGTTTGGCGTGGAAGAAACCGAAGCCGTTTTGGAGGTCATCAACGACAAGCTTGCGCAGCGAAACGTCGTTGCAAACGGTGATGAGCCGAATGGCGGCAGTGGCCGTTGCTTTGTCCGCACCCATCGGCACTGCGCCGATGATTACGGCAACTTCCGCTTCGAAATCGGTCGCGAGGTCATCCGAGGGGACCAAAATCGGATCCGTCGGGGCAGAAAGCGAATCAGAACCGCCCTGATAGAGCAGCGGACGGACCGACTGCAGCTCTTCGTCCTTGCTTCCCTTCAGCGACCGAACGCGTTCGAGATGGCTCATATAGCCGGACCCATCAATCCACTGATAGGCGCGCGGCAGGGGCGCTAAAACCTGTGCGGAGGCGAAGGGCTGGCCGGCGATCTGGTTGGCTTCGAGCTGAGCCGAAAGGGCCGCAAGAGCAGGCTTGGCACTGTCCCAGTCATCTAACGCAGATTGCAGCGTTGCTGCGATGCGGCCCGCCGAAACATATCGCGACAGGTCATTCGATACGACGACCAGTTGTCCATCAGGGCGGCCGTTGCGCAGCGTTGCCAGTTTCATCCTAGGTATAACTCCAAAGCTTTGCGTCACAGCATAGAGGTAACAATCCCTCGCGCCGGGCGTATAATGTTGCGAGGAGCCCTAGCGATGTCTTAAGGACTCCAAGGTCGCTTAGGTTGCGACTCGTCAAGGGATATTACGTGACCAAAATTTCGACCGGTCTTCGTTCCGTCTTTCTTTTCGCTCTGGCCGCGATCATGCTCGTGCTGGACGTGAATACCGCCTACGCGCAAGCCGCCCAATGTGCGCAGCTGCAGAATGCGCTGGTGCAGTTCAACAGCAATGGCGACTTCCAGAGATTTGGCAATAATCCCAATGTTCTGCGCCAATTGCAGCGTCAGGTGCAGGATGCGGAAAGCCGCTATATCCGTCGCGGTTGCAATGACGACGCGCGTGCGGGTCGGCAGCTGAATCAGGAATGCCAAGGCATCGCGCGCGATGTGCTAAAGGCCCGCGAAGACTTGGCCAATGCCTCCCAAGGCATGCAGAATGCCACCGCAGTAGCCCAACAGCGCGAAGCGATTTTGCAGGAAATGGCCCGCTTTGGCTGTGCGGCGAACACCGGCATGTCCGGCGACCGTCAAAGCATTTTTGATCGTATTTTCGGGTCGTCCTCAGAGCAGGACTTCACCAATGGCGATTTTGTCGAAGGCGGCTGGGGCAATTCTGGCTACAACACCGTTCGTACACTCTGCGTGCGCCTGACGGATGGCTACTTCTGGCCAATCAGCTATTCGACCTTGCCGGACTATCTGACGAATGACGCGCAGGCGTGTCAGCAGATGTGTCCCAATACGCCGGTTGATTTGTTCTATTACAACAATCCCGGCGAAGAACCCGAGCAGATGCGTAACACTGGCGGCGTCGCATATAGTGCGATGCCCTATGCCTTCGCCTATCGCGAAAAGTTCGACAATGCGTCGAGCTGCAAAGCCGCTCCGTCCATTGCAGGCGCGGTTAAGGTCGCCAGCACAGACGCTGGTCAGCAGGTTGAAATGATGGAAATCAACGGGATGACTTTCCCGATGCCACGACGGGACCCGCGTGGCGTTGCGCCCGTTCAGGCAGCAGTTCAGCCCGAAATGCTTGCAGTTCAGGCTGTCGCTATGGTCGACGTCCCCCTGCCCCGTCCACGACCATCTGGCCCGGGAGAGATTGCCCGTCGACCCGAAGCCCCTGCACCGCAGGAACTCCGGATCGTCAATTTTGACGGCAAGGCCGTTAGGGTAGTCGGGCCAGACACTCCGTACGCCCAAGCAGGACGATCAGGCTCTTAAGTTCTGGGCCGTCATGACGGCCAGTTAGCGCCATGCGCAGGGGCAAGAACAGTGCTTTGCCCTTGCGACCGGTCGATGCTTTGAGCGCGTCGGTCCAAGTCCCCCAAGTGGTCAGATCCCAAGGCTCTGGTGGCAATGCCGCCTTGGCAAGCGCGAGGAACTCGCGATCTTCGTCGGCAACGACGGGCGTGATCGGGCCGGTGAGGAGCTCATTCCACTCGACGATATCACCGAACTTGTTGAGGTTTTCACGCAGCAGGTTCCAACCTGCCTCGCCCTCAACACCAAGCGCTGACAGGCGATTAGCGGCCTGTTCGTAGGGCATGGCGTGCAAGAGGCGCGCGTTGACCGCGGCGAATTCCGCCGGATCAAACCGAGCCGAACCGTGTGAGATCATCGAGAGTTCGAGCTTTTCGGCGATAGCGTCGAGGCTATCGAAGGCTTCGACCGAAACGCTCGTGCCGGTGAGCGTTGCCATGATCGCAACAGCCAGAGGCTCAAAACCTTCTTCGCGGTAATCGGCAATCGACTGCGAGCCAAGGCGCTTGGAGAACCCTTGCCCCTGAGCATCGGTGAGCAGATTGTGGTGACCGAAAATCGGCGTCGGTCCGCCCAAGGCTTCGAAGATTTCGATCTGCGTACCGGTGTTGGATACGTGGTCTTCGCCGCGGATCACATGGGTTATGGCGAGGTCGATATCGTCGACAACAGATGGCAAGGTATACAAATAGCTGCCGTCAGCACGGATGAGGACGGGATCGGACATGGAGGCGGTATTGACCGTCTGCTTTCCCTTGATCAGGTCTTCGAAAATGACGGGCTTGCCATCGAGCTTAAAGCGCCAATGTGGCTTACGGCCTTCGGCTTCGAGACGGGCCTTGTCTTCGTCCGAGAGGTCGAGCGCGGCACGATCATAGATCGGGGGCTTGCCCAGAAGACGAGCGCGTGCACGCTTACGATCAAGCTCTTCTTCCGTTTCGTAGCATGGGTAGAGACGCCCGGCGGCGATGAGCTTGTCACGCGCTGCATCGTAAAGCGCAGTGCGCTCTGACTGACGGACCAGCAAATCTGGCTTAACGCCGAGCCAGTCGAGGTCAACCTCGATGCCGTCGGCGAATTCACGCGTCGAACGGGCCCAATCTGTGTCGTCCATGCGCAGCACATATTTGCCACCATGACGACGTGCAAAGAACCAGTTCAGCAGCGCAGGACGCGCATTGCCGAGGTGGATACGACCTGTGGGGGACGGCGCCCAGCGAACAGTTACGCTCATCCGACGATCAAATCCTTATAGCCATTGGTGATTGGATACTTTCTGCCAAGGCCAAATGCCTTAGCGCTCAGCTTAGGGCCCGGAGGGGCCTGTCGCCGCTTATATTCTGCAATATTTATCAGGCGCTGCATCCGCAGCACCATTTCGCTATCGAAACCGTCAGAGACGATCTCCGCAACCGATTTCTCATCCTCCACTAGTGCTGTGAGCACGGCGTCGAGAACTGGGTAAGGCGGGAGAGAGTCTTGGTCCTTCTGGTCCGGGCGCAGCTCGGCGCTCGGGGCCTTGTCGATGATGTTCTGCGGAATGACCATGCCGGATGGTCCAAGGCAATCGCCCGGCACATTGGCATTGCGCCATGCCGCGAGGCGATAAACTTCCATCTTGAACATGTCCTTGAGCGGATTATAGCCGCCGTTCATGTCGCCATAGATGGTGGCGTAGCCAACAGCCATTTCGCTTTTATTGCCTGTGGTGAGCAGCATGCTGCCCAGCTTATTGCTGACCGCCATCAGCACCACGCCGCGCATACGCGACTGGATGTTTTCTTCGGTGAGGTCTGCAGGACGCGTCCCGAAGACGGGCTGGAGTTCGACCAGGGCCTGATCAACGGGATTGCCGATGGAAACAACGTCGTAGCGTACGCCCAAAAGCTCTGCGCATTCGCGCGCATCTTTGATGCTGGCTTCGGAGGTATATCGGTATGGCAGCATGATGCAGTGAACGTTCTCAGGGCCCAGAGCATCAACCGCCATGGCCGCAACAACAGCACTATCTATGCCGCCAGAAAGGCCGAGAACGACATTTTTAAAGCCGTTCTTTTTGACGTAATCTCGCAAGCCCAAGACGCAGGCGCGCCAAGGGGCTTCATCAGTCGATGTCAGCTCTTCAATCTTGCCATTGGTGCAGGTCCAACCCGCCTCACCACGAGCCCAGTCCGAAATGATAAAGTCGGCTTCAAAGGACTTGCCCTGGAAAACGAGCTTATTGCCCGGCTCCATGCCAAAGGAGGCGCCGTCATAAACCAGCTCATCCTGCCCGCCGATCTGATTGAGATAGAGCAACGGGATTTGATCTTCCTCGGTGCGAGCTCGGACGAGATTTTTGCGCACGTGCTGCTTGTTACGCCAATATGGCGAACCATTCGGGCAGAGTAGGATTTCCGCGCCCATTTCAGTGAGCTGCGCGCAGACTGCTTCGTGCCAGATGTCCTCACAGATCGGAATGCCAACAGTTACACCCTTGATCGTCACCGGTTCTGGAAGAGCGCCCGCTGTGAAGTAGCGCTTCTCAAAGAACACATCTGAATTGGGCAGTTCATGCTTGGTGCGGATGGCGGTGATCTCGCCATTCTCGGCAACGATGACAGCGTTATGCAGACCCAAGCTATCCTGCCAGATCGTCGGCAAGATAATGACTACGTCTGTCCTATCCGTCGCTTTGACGAGCTCTTTTGCCGTTGCTACCGCATCAGCGATGAATTTGGGTTTGAACAGGAGGTCGTCGGGGAAATAGCCGGTTAGGAACAGCTCGGGGAACATTAGAATGTCCGCCTGAGCGCTGACAGCATCGGCGAGAGCCTGACGACCGAGCGCGAGGTTGCCAACAAGGTCACCGACCTTGGGATTGAGCTGTGCGAGGGCGATGCGAAGCTGATCGGTCACGTGGTTGAGCCTGTTCGAAGGGCAGAAACCCGGAGTCCGCCGGGCTAGGTGGCGAGACTTAGCCCCTCACTGATTGAAGGGCAAGCCAGCGCGAAACGGATCGCGTTCCGCGCCGGTTGCGAATGTAAGGTCTTATTCGGCTGCCGGCGCGACTTCACGCACTGGCTTCTGAGCGTGAATTTCTTCAGCCACCAAGAATGCCAGCTCAAGTGCCTGAGCACCGTTGAGGCGTGGGTCGCAATAGGTGTGATAACGATCCGACAGAGACTGCTCAGTGACCGCCGACATACCGCCGACGCATTCAGTGACGTCGTCGCCAGTCATTTCGATGTGCACACCACCTGCGTAAGTGCCCATTTCGCGGTGAACGGAGAAGAACTCCTTCACTTCTGTAAGGACGCTATCGAATGGACGGGTCTTATAGCCAGTGGAGGCCTTGATGGTGTTGCCGTGCATCGGATCGCAGCACCAGACAACGGTGCGACCAGCCTTCTGGACGGTTTCGATCAAGCGCGGCAGGTGATCACGAACCTTGTCAGCACCGAAGCGCGAAATGAGCGTGATACGACCAGCCTCGTCAGTCGGGTTGAGACGATCGAGCAGACGCAGGAGATCGTCATTCGACAGGCTCGGGCCACACTTGACGCCGATTGGGTTGTGAATACCGGCAAAGTACTCAACGTGCGCATCGTCTGGATTACGCGTGCGATCGCCGATCCAGAGCATATGGCCCGAAGTGGCGTAGAAGTTTTTGGAAATACTATCGCGACGGGTCAGCGCTTCTTCATAGCCCAGGAGCAGCGCTTCGTGGCTGGTGTAGAAAGACGTCTGCTTCAGCGCAGGGGTGTTTTCTGGGTTGAGGCCGAGCGCGCCCATGAAGGTGATCGCGTCGTCGATCTTCTTGGCAACTTCTTCAAAGCGGGCGTTCGAATTTGAGCCCTTCATGAAGTCCATGGTCCACTCATGGATGCGGGTCAGTTCGGCATAACCGCCGCTCGAGAAAGCGCGCAGCAGGTTGAGCGTTGCGGCAGACTGGCGGTAGGCCATCAGCATACGAGCCGGATCTGGAACGCGCGAGCCTTCGGTGAAGGCGATGTCATTGATGATGTCGCCGCGATAGCTCGGCAGCTCGACGCCATCGATCACCTCGGTATCGGCAGAACGAGGCTTGGCAAACTGCCCTGCCACGCGGCCAATTTTGACGACCGGCTTAGAGCCACCATGCGTGAGCACCACCGCCATCTGCAGGAAGACGCGGAAGAAGTCACGAATGTGATCCGCACCGTGTTCTGCAAAGCTTTCGGCGCAGTCGCCGCCCTGAAGCAAGAAGGCCTCACCGCGCGCAACAGCCGCAAGACGGGACTTAAGCTCGCGGGCCTCACCAGCAAAGACCAATGGAGGGAAGCTGGCGAGCTGACGCTCCGCATCTGCCAAAGCAGCCATATCAGGGTAAGCAGGCACCTGCTTAACAGGCTTCTGGCGCCAAGAGCTCGGGGTCCAGTCGGTCATTATTCGTCTCGCTTGAGGCAGGCAGGCGGAAGTGTTGCGCTCGGCTCTAGCAAGACCGAGGGCTGGTGCCAAGTTTAAACGCGTTAGACCTTGGTGCCATTTCGATAGGAATAGCTCGGTGACTTGAACGTCACGAGTTCTTCGGCTGCACTAGGATGCAGAGCAATTGTCCGATCTAGGTCCTTTTTGGTCGCGCCCATGCCAACGGCAATGGCAACCATCTGGATCATTTCGCCCGAACTTGGACCGAGCAGATGCACACCCAAGACCTTGCCCTCGTCTTTTTCGGTGATCAGCTTGATCACCACACGCTCCTGCCGATCGGAGAGCGTATTCGCCATGGGGCGGAAACGAGCAAGGTAGACGTCGACATCACCTGATTGAGCGACGGCTTCGTCTTCGGTCAGGCCAACAGTCCCGATCTCCGGCTCCGAGAACACAGCGGTGGGGATCAGGGAATGATCGACCGTCAGCGGATTGTTGTTGAATAGTGTTTCAGCGAAGTACCACCCTTCGCGAATAGCCACTGGGGTCAATTGCACGCGACCGGTGACATCGCCCACCGCATAGACGGATGGAACGTTCGTCTTCGAAAACGCGTCGACGACAATGTTCTTCTGGCCATCGAGAGCGACTCCTGCGGTTTCAAGCCCAAGACCATCAGTATTGGGTGTGCGACCGGTGGCGAACATAACTTGGCTATAGCTGGCGCTGTCGCCAGATTTGAAGGTGACAGTGACGCCGTCTGCGCTCTTTGCCAGGCCTGCAACACCATCGTTATAGCGCAGCGCGATGCCACGCGCCTTAAGGCCAAACTCGAGCCCGTCGCTCATGTCCTTGTCGAAAGTGCGCAGCAGCCTATCGCGGCGATAGACGAGTGACGTGTCCACACCTAGGCCCGCGAAGATGGTGGCGAACTCAACGGCGATGTAACCGCCGCCCTCAATAAGGATCGACTTAGGCAGTTCAGGCAGATCGAAGGCTTCGTTGGAAGAAATGCCCAGTTCCTTGCCCGGAACGTCGGGAATGAACGGGGTCGCGCCTGTGGCGACGAGAATGTACTTAGTCGTCAGCTCGCGGTCGCCCTTGAGCAGCTTTACGCTGTTTGGACCGGTAACGACGGCGCGGTCGCGAATGATTTCTGCACCCGGCTTGGCCAGATTGGTTGCGTAGGCGTTTTCGAGACGGGTGATCTCTTTTTCCTTGGCAGCGACAAGGGTCGGCCAATCAAAGCTTGCATCCACCTGCCAGCCAAAACTCTCGGCGAGCTCAAACTCGTCGCGGAAGCGCGAGGCATAAACATAGAGCTTTTTGGGAACGCAGCCACGGATCACACACGTGCCGCCAACCCGGAATTCTTCAACGACCGCGACTTTGGCACCGTAAGTCGCCGCCATACGCGCCGCGCGAACTCCGCCAGAACCTGCACCAATAACAATCAGGTCGTAATCAAAGCTCATCGCGGCACCTAAGTTTCATCGCCAATACGCGCTGTATATGGGGCAAAAGCTTAGGCAAAAAAAGACCCCGCACTGGGCGGGGTCAATCAGATTATTTTTGATCACGCCTTAGAGCGTGATGCCCTTGTCACGCAGACCCGCGCGAACCTTGGCAAAGAATTCGACGCGCAGGTTGTTTTCGTAAACCTGAAGAATGCGCTGGAGGTCCATGTTCACTTCCGAATTCGCCGCTGCCAGCTTCTGGCCAACCGCAGAATCGTAGAAGTTCACGATTTGCTGCAACTCATCGGTGGTGAAACGCAGAGCGTAAACACGTGCGAACTGATCGAGCAGATCACCCTTACGGCCGTTGTATTCCTTGATAACGTCGCCGATGACTTCATCGAGCTGCGCTTCAATTTCAGGGTTCTGCGTCAACAGCTGAGCCATGCTGTCGATACCAACCGTAACAACGGTGGTTTCGAAAACCGCAGCACGGTCCGTCAGATCAACATACTTACGAGCCAGCGCCAGCTGCTCTGGAGCAACTTCCTGCGCAAAGGTCGGGGCGCTAAACGCAAGCGCGCCTGCTGCCACTGCCGCAAATGCGGCGACTCGTGCGCCACGAATCCAATTACGGTTCACAAAGGTCATCAGCCCCGGTCCACCCTCAATCAATTACCTGTTTCAATCACCACTACGCCATCTGGCGTCGCGACATAAGCCTTGCGGCACATATTCAGGAAAAGTCCGTGTTGGACAACACCCGGAATGTTCAGCAGGTCGTTCGAAAGCACTTCTGGCTGCGAAATACGGCCAAAAAAAGCGTCAAGGATCAAGTGTCCACCGTCAGTGACAAAGACTTGCCCTTTATCTTCGCCGCGTAACTTGAGGCCGCCCTCCGCTCCATGGGCCTTAAGAACCTCCTCGACAGAGCGGCGCGTCGCGCCCAAGCCGAAGCGGTTGACCTCAATAGGCAAAGGAAAACGACCGAGCATTTCGACGCGCTTGGTGCCATCGGCGATAACAATCATCGCGTCTGAGGCAGCGGCCACAATCTTTTCACGCAGCAGCGCGCCGCCACCACCCTTGATGAGATTGAGGTGTTCATCGAGTTCATCGGCACCGTCAACAGTCAGATCAAGGCGATCCAAAGTATCGAGATCTGACAAAGGGATATTCAGGCTTTTGGCTTGTGCGGCAGTGACTTCAGAAGTCGGCACACAGATCACGTCCAGACCGTCTGCAACACGCTGGCCCAACAGATCAACGAAGTGCTTGGCGGTCGAGCCGGTGCCCAATCCCAGCCGCATGCCGGACTTTACGTCCGCAACAGCCATTTCCGCCGCTTTACGCTTGAGGTCTTCGCTCATGCCAAAATCCTTCTATCCGATGGCCCGCGATGTGGCAGGACCCAGTGTTCGCGTCAACCAAACCTTCGTCGCGTATGCGCGCCGACCAGGAGCAATTGTAACCGACTAGCAACACAATAACCGTATGATGCGTCGCGGAAAGCCGCCAATGGCCTGCATTATCTTTTCTAGTGCCCTTGGTCGCAGTAAGTACACAAGTTGTCGCGACATAGGTACTGAGTCGCACAGTCAATAAGGCCAAGTGGACGCATGAGCATTACAAAAATAGCACTGGCGTTCGGTCTGTCGATCCTGCTGGCGATCAGCACGGTCCTACCGAGCTCCGCCGCACGCTGGTACAACCCAGATACAAATCAGTTCGAAGAACGTGTCGCGACACCGGGTGGCCGCGGCGGCAGCCCAATCAAGAAGCAAGTGGTTGATTACGAAACCAACCAGAAGCCCGGCACGATTGTTATCGAAACCGGTGAACGCCGCCTGTATCTCGTCTTAGAAGACGGTAAAGCGATGAAGTATGGTATCGGCGTTGGCCGCGACGGTTTCACTTGGAGCGGCGCGCACCGGGTAACCCGCAAGGCAGAATGGCCCACTTGGACGCCGCCGCCAGCAATGCGCAAGCGCGTCCCAGACCTGCCAGCCTTCATGCCGGGCGGCCCTGATAACCCGATGGGCGCACGGGCTCTCTACATCGGCTCGACGCTCTACCGCGTCCACGGCACGTCTGAGCCTTGGTCGATTGGACAAGCCGTTTCATCCGGTTGTATTCGTCTGACCAATGACGACGTTATCGACCTTTATGATCGTGTTCAGGTTGGCGCACGCATCGTCGTCAATCACTGATCGACGCCAAATAGATTTTGAAGGGTCGCTTCGGCGGCCCTTTTTGTTTTCTACGCTTTCCGTCGCATCATTCGGCCATTAGATTGGGCGACATGAATGCATCTATCGCGCCATCACGACCGCTCATTGACCGCTATGGTCGACAGATCAGCTATCTGCGCATTTCGGTGACAGATCGCTGTGATTTCCGCTGCGTCTATTGCATGGCCGAAGAGATGACCTTCCTGCCCAAAAAGGAAGTGCTCAGCTTTGAAGAAATCGAAGCGATTGCTGAGGCGTTTATCGCACGCGGTACGACCAAAATCCGCCTGACCGGCGGGGAGCCTCTGGTCCGGCGTGATATCATGGATTTGGTGCGCAGCCTCGGAAGCCATATCGGCGAGGGGCTCGAAGAACTCACACTGACGACGAATGGTAGCCAGCTGGCGAAATATGCCGAAGACCTAAAGGCCGCCGGTGTTGAGCGGATCAATGTGTCTCTCGACACTCTCGACGAACAGCGATTTCGGGAGATCACTCGGCGCGGACGGATCGGTGACGTCTTCCAAGGCATTGACGCTGCATTAGCTTCTGGCCTCAAGCTCAAAATCAACATGGTCGCCATGCGTGGCGTCAATGACGATGAGATTGGCGCCATGATGGCTTGGGCCCATGGCAAGGGCATGGGCCTCACGCTGATCGAAGGCATGCCGCTCGGCGAGGTGGGGCTAGATCGCGTCGATAGCTACCTGCCCCTGCGCGAGCTCCACGATCAGCTAAAGCAGCGGTATACGCTCACGCGTTTGGATAAGCGCACGGGCGGGCCTGCCCGCTATGTGCATGTGGCCGAGACCGACGGCATTTTGGGTTTCATAACGCCGATGAGCCACAATTTTTGTGAGAGCTGCAATCGGGTCCGTCTAACGGCGACAGGCCAGCTGTTCTTGTGCCTTGGCCAAGAGGACCAAGTCAGTTTACGTGATGCGTTGCGTGATGGCGGCCTCGAAGGGCTTGAAGCCGCCATGGACCAAGCGATGCTCATAAAGCCCAAGGGCCATGATTTCGTGATTGATCGTGCGCGACCAGAGCCAGCGCTGGGGCGTCATATGAGCGTGACCGGGGGCTAGTCGCCCCCAATCGCTACCCGCAAAGCCTATTTGTCGTCGTCAACAACGATGGCGAAATCGAGCGGCAGAGCCGTCGTGTATTTGATCTGCCCCATCGCGAAGGCCGAGCTGACGTCGGTCAGGTTAATTTTGCTAATGAGGCGCTTATAGAATGTGTCATAGGCACCAATGTCTGGCACCACCACGCGCATCAAATAATCGACCTCGCCGCTCATGCGATAGAATTCCACGACTTCTGGAAATTCATCAATCACACCAGCGAATTTGCGCATCCAAGCATCGTTGTGCTCGTTTGTTTTGACCGAGACAAATACGGTAACGCCAACATTGACCTTGCCCGGATCGAGGACAGCAACACGACGCTGAATAACGCCGTCTTCTTCCATTTTTTGAATGCGGCGCCAGCATGGAGTGGTCGACAACCCGACTTTACGCCCAATCTCGGCGACCGGCATCGTCGCGTCTTTTTGTAGAATGGTGAGTATTTTACGGTCAATTTTGTCGAGCGCCATTCTGCTCCCCCAGAAATCAGATTCCACTACAAGGCCGAACCAACCGGCCAACTGGCCCTTCTGAGTGCCACATCGGCGAATTTTGCGCAATAAAATTGCGCACGACAACGTGTTCGAACGTCTCAGGAGAATATTAACCAGTTTCTAGCCGCGCACCGCCGGTCGGATATGCCCAATGCGGCGGGTTAGATACACGCCTCGTTAACCACGAGACGCCTAATGTCCCACAAAGATGGTGCGAGCGCGTAATTGCTCGCTGTTGTGTAACGAGTAAGAGTCCATGGCGTCCATGCCGGCTTATATTGCCGATGACCGTTTGCGTTCGGCGCGCGACGGCAAGCGCATCGCCCAAAAAACGGTGTTGGAAGCACGTCAACGATTGACGTCCAGTTCTGGCACGCGCGCTGATTTCGATTATGAATTGATGCGGGACTACGCCAACGCCCGCCTCGGCGCAGCGCTGCCCATGGCAGCAATCATTATCATTCTTGCCGTCGTTGCCAGCTTCTGGGTCCCGTTGACCATTACGGGCCTATGGGCCGGGGTCGTTATTGCGAGCCTGCTCGTGGTCGTGCTGATGGCGCGCCGCTTCTTGTCGGTGCCCCCAAACCGTTTCAACGCTGCCCGCTGGACCACTAACTTCGCTATCGCTGAAACCATCGGCGGCATGGCCCTCGCCTTGCTTGCAGTCTTCCCAATGCTGGAAGCACAAGCGGGCCTGACGCCGGTACTGTTTGCCATGGTGCTGGTGACCATCGCCAGCAATGCCATAGCCACGCACACACTGCCCATTGCAACGCTCGCAAGCACCCTGCCCGTAACAATCTCAGCATCGGCTGTGATGATGCTGGCTGGTGGCACATTGAACTTCACCCTGTCGGCCGTGGCCATCTGTGGGGAAGTGTTTTTCCTCTACCTCGCTCGCCAGCTTCACGCTTCCGAACTTGAGACGATCGCGCACCAGGCCGAAAAGGATGCGCTGATCGCTGAGCTGGAAGAAGCGCGCAACATGTCGGACGAAGCGCGCCGCCACGCTGAGCAGGCCAACATTGCCAAGAGCCAGTTTCTGGCAACGATGAGCCACGAATTGCGCACGCCACTGAACGCGATCATCGGCTTCTCCGAAGTGCTCAAATCCGAGCTATTGGGCGCGCACCAAGTTGCGCAGTATCGCGAGTATGCGACCGATATTCACGCCAGTGGCCAGCATTTGCTGAACCTTATCAATGAGCTGCTTGACCTCAGCCGCATTGAGGCAGGCAAATACGAGCTCAACGAAGAAGCAGTATCGCTGATCGACATTTCGGAAGATTGCCGCCGCATGATGGAACTGCGCGCGCGCTCACGCGGTATCGAGTTGGCCTATAATTTTGGCGACAACCTGCCAAAACTCTGGGGTGACGAACGCGCCATCCGCCAAGTTGTGCTCAACCTTCTGTCCAACGCCATCAAGTTCACCCCCCAAAACGGCAAGGTGGTTTTGGTCGTGCAGCGCAGCGCTGACGGCGGGCAAATGATCTCGGTTAAGGACAATGGTCCGGGCATCCCAGAAAACGAAATCGAGACCGTTCTGTCGTCATTCGGTCAGGGATCTCTGGCACAGAAGACGGCCGAACAAGGCGCTGGACTGGGCCTGCCGATCGTTCAAAAGATCATGGACCTGCACCAAGGTCGTTTTGATCTCTTCTCCAAGCTACGCTTTGGCACAGAGGTCATTGCGACTTTCCCGCGCCAGCGCGTGATGGATGCCGTTGCGCCAGTTGTTGAACGCCAAGACCGCCTCGAGATTTATTCCGCAGCGGGATAAGCTTTCACATCGCCTGACATAGGATCGACATTTTCGACGCGGATAGCGACTATGTCCGCGTCGGAGGATTTTATGCGAATTTTAGCGTCTCTACTGTTTTTCGGTTTCAGCCTGACTGTTGGCATTGCGCAAGAGGCCACTTCCACTGCACCGATGGCGCCAACCGAAGAGGTTGAAGACGAGACGTTCGACACTTCATACCATTTTTCTCCCACCACCTCGGCGCGCATTGAGCGCGAGTTCCTTGAAGAAATCCGCTGGTCGGCAGGCGTGGAAGCGCGCGACAATCTGCGAGAGGCTTTTGAGAAAAACTCGGCTCTGGACACTTGGCAGGAGCTCGTGGCCAAGGATGGGCTGGAGCTGGGAAATGTCGCGGATGCGCTGACGTCGTATTGGATTCTCAACTGGATCACGGCTAACGGCGCTTACTCGACCAAGGTCGACAATTCCGCCGTTCAGACGCAACTCCGCGCTGCGTTTTCGATCGATCCTGCCTTCGCCCAGCTGAGCGACCAGCAAAAGCAGATCATGGCCGAGACTTACATCCGGCACTTCCTGGTGGAGCACGCGGCCCTCAATGCCGCAGTGAAGGCAAAGGACATCACCGCGCTCGAAATGCTTGCGGCAGCTTCGGTATTGCGCTTCCGCAACGACATGAGCGTTGACCTTTTGGCCCTTGAACCGGGGCCAAAAGGTTTTGATTTTAAGCCGCTGCCAGATGAAACCTCGGCAGAGAACTAGGCCTGCTTGTTCGAGACCGAGGCCGATTCAAAGGTTGCCATATTGTTGTGAAGGTGCAGCGCGGTCTTGGCCATGACGGCTGCGAGTGCGGCACCCGTGCCTTCACCAAGACGCATACCAAGATCGAGCAAGCCAACCTGCCCCAGGTTTTCCAAGACGCGCGCGTGGGCGGTTTCGGCCGAAACATGCGCAAAGAGGCAGTGATTGATCGCGGCTGGGTTGATCGCGTGGGCGATAGCAGCGGCGGCCGTGGCCACATAACCATCAATAACAACAGGAACTTTCTGGTGGCGAGCCGCGAGCAAGGCGCCGAGCATGGCCGCGATCTCCCGGCCGCCGAGGCGTGCGAGAATCTCAAGCGGGTGCTCGAGATTTCCGGCATGGAAGGCCAAAGCACGATCGACTGCATCGGCCTTGCGCGCGAGGCCCGCATCGTCAACGCCGGTACCCCGACCAACCCAGTCCGCGCCATTGCCGCCATAAAGCGCTGCGTAAATGGCGGCAGCGATTGTGGTATTTCCGATCCCCATTTCGCCCAAGCAGATCAGATCCGGCTTACCGGCGACGGCTTCCATGCCATAGGCGATGGTTGCAGCGCACATCTGATCGTCGAGGGCTGGCTCCTTAGTGATATCGCCTGTGGGCAGTTCAAGGGCGAGTTCAAAGACGCGCAGATTGATCTCGTGCAGTCCGCAAATCTGCGAAATCGCAGCGCCACCATTCGTGAAATTCTGGACCATTTGCGCGGTCACTTCACGCGGATAAGGCGACACACCCTGATCCGTAACCCCATGATTTCCCGCGAAGATCGTGACCATAGGATTGTCGAGACGCGGCTTGGAACGGTGCTGCCAACGCGCAAGAAACTCGACCAATTCTTCCAGACGCCCGAGCGAGCCGACGGGCTTTGTGAGCGCTGCGTCGCGCTGGCGCACTGCCGCGACCGCGGCATCATCGCCATCGGGTACTGCAATCAACAGTTCAATGATGTCGGCAAATGCGGGATTGAGAGCGGGCATGGTAGGTCCGGCGCAATATGTTAGAGAAGCGCGGGTCTTGTTGCCCATATCGGAGCTGAATGCAATTGACCGATTTGCCGAAAGAACCGGGCGAAACGCACGCTAAGAGCAATGCCCTCACCCGGTTTTGGGCGGATATTGTGATGACGCTGCGATTCTTTTCGCGGCTACCGACCGGGTCTTCGCTGCATGAAGTTCCCGACTTAGGGCGGATCGCGCGGGCCCTGCCCTTCGCCTCCATCATCATCGGCATATTCCCAATTGCTGTTTTAGTGCTTGGGGTTAGCGCGGGTCTGCCGACCGCTTTTGCGGCGACCTTGGCGGTTGCGGCGATGATCATTGTCGGCGGCGGGATGATGGAAGACGCTATCGCCGATGCGGCCGATGGGCTGTTTGGCGGCTATACGCCGGAGCGGCGGCTGGAGATTTTTAAGGACAGTCGGCACGGCACTTATGGGGTGGCGGCGCTGTGTCTGTTTCTGGTTTTGCGTGTCACCGCCCTCACCGCAATGGCTGAACAGACCGCGATTATGGGGGCCATTTTGTGGCTTTGTGCCAGCACTTATGGGCGCGTGGCGGGGCTTTGGATGGCACATGCCCTGCCTCCAGCGCGTTCTGACGGCGTCGCGGCCACAGCCGGCGTTCTCTCCGCGCGCGACTTCTGGATTGGCATAGCGCTGACGACAATTCTGTTCTGCATCGGCTGCGGATTTTATGTGGGCCCGATTGGCACTCTGGTCGCGATGGCAGGCATCGGGCTCCTGAGCTTTGGCTGGACCAAATGGTGCATGCGGCTCGTGAAGGGACAAACGGGCGACCTTTTGGGCGCAGCGGGCGCGCTGGGTGAGATCGTCGGGATCACTCTTTTACTTCTCTTCATTTAACGCCTTTAAAATGTCGGCAGTGCGCGCCTAAATGGACTGCGTGCGACGGTGCGGAGCGAAACGAGAATGCTGTTTATTGGCCTAGCCCTGGTGATCGCGGTTGGCATTGCGCTGTTGATCAGCGCCGATGCAGGCACGCTGATCGGCCTGAGCCAAATGCAGACGGCCCAGCTGGTGCCGCTGGTAATTATTTTGATCATAGTGGCGGGTGGCATGTCTGCCCGCCGGTTCCGAGCGGCTGAACTGGTCGGCGGGGTGATTGGCTGGGTCGGGATTTTCGCCATTGTCATCGTCACCTACACCTATCGCGATGAGATTTTTAATGTCGCCCAGCGCGTCGCGGGCGAACTCCAGCCCGGCGTGGCGCTTGTCGATGCGCAAGGCGGCACGGCGACGTTCCGCCGTGGCATGAACGGGCACTTTGAAGTGCGCACGAACGTGAACGGCCACGAAACCCCAATGGTGTTCGACACGGGCGCATCGACTGTGGTGCTGACCGTACCGGATGCGGAAGCGGCGGGGATTAATACCGAGGATTTGCGCTATATCGTGCCGGTCTCCACCGCCAATGGGCAAGGCCTCGCCGCACGGGTGCGGCTAAGCTCGATCAGCGTTGGCGGTATTGAGCGGCGCAATATCACGGCGCTGGTGACGCGCGAAGGCGTGTTGGAAACCAGCCTTTTAGGCATGACTTTCCTAGAAACGCTCAGCCGCTATTCGGTGACGCAGAATTCGCTCGAAATCGCCGATTAGGTCATTTCTTCAACAGCGCGGTCTTCGACCACGGCCACTGCGCGCGCAAACACTTCCGGTCCCGCGCCTGCCTTGCAGGCATCGACACTCATGATTTGCCGGAACTGACGCGCGCCGGGATGGCCATTAGCGAGGCCCAGCATGTGGCGGGCGATATTGTTCAGCCGCGTGCCCTTAGCCAATTCGCCTTCGGCATAATCGGCCATAGCAGACATGATTTGCGTGAAATCGGGCACGGCGCGGGTGTCGTCGAAGAGACGCGCATCCACCTCGGCCATCAGCATGGGATTGTGATAGGCCGCGCGGCCCACCATCACCCCATCCATATGCTGCATATGCTCATCGATCTGCTCAAAGGTTTCGATGCCGCCATTGATCAGCATCTGCACATGCGGCAGGCGCTGCTTTAGGCGATAAACGCGGGCATATTCGAGCGGCGGAATGGTGCGGTTTTCTTTGGGCGACAGGCCCTTCAGCCACGCCTTGCGCGCGTGGACATAAAGCGCGTCCACTTCGGCTTCGACCATTTTGTCGGCGAAGCGATCCAAGCTCTCTTCAATGTCCTGATCATCAATACCGATGCGGCATTTGACGGTGACGGGGAGCGAGGTTGCGTCGCGCATGGCCTTCACACAGTCAGCCACGAGATCAGGCTCGGCCATGAGGCAGGCGCCAAAGCGGCCGGACTGGACGCGATCTGACGGGCAACCGACATTGAGATTGATCTCGTTATAGCCAAAAGTTTCGGCGATTTTGCACGCTGTGGCGAGATCGACAGGGTCGGACCCGCCCAATTGCAAAGCGACGGGCTGTTCGACCGGATCAAACCGCAGGTGACGCTCCGCATCGCCATGCACCACCGCACCCGTTGTCACCATTTCGGTGAACAGCAGGGAATGGTGCGTCAGCAGCCGATGGAGCACGCGGCAGTGCCGGTCGGTCCAATCGAGCATAGGGGCGACGGAGAACCGTCGGGAGCGTTTTAGGGTCTGAATGTCCATGCGTATTCTATCTGCACCACGTCGAGGGATCGTGGCACGGCACTAAACTTTTGCCGTCTGTACCATGGAGAGGGCGATAGGGCCACTCAAAGAGATGTGGGGGCGATAGGGCTGTCCGCAACTTCACAGCGGACGGGTATCGCCCCCGAATGCGCCGCGTGGGATCGACGGAAACGGGTGTGGTTTGCGGACTGACGGCTTATATGCAGAATGACGGCTAAGTTAACGCATACATAAGGGCGGTAGATTGAATTTGAACAATGTCGTTCGATTAATCTTGCTTGCCCTAGTTTTGCTCGGAGTCGTCTCCTTCTGCACGCTTGATTTTGGTTATTGGGAAAGCAGCGCAGAATATGAGCCCGATGAATTGACCGTCACGGTTGGCCGAAGTGGAGGCTCCCGAATCCTTAAGCTGGTCGATCGGCAAGGAGCGCTTGTCGAAGTAAGCCTACTCACTGAGTGGGGACCAGATTTGCGGACCAATCTATACCGAACGGAAGATGGAAAGCTGGGAATCATCGACTTCGCAGGTGCATGGAAAGTTTTACAGGCACCACTCAGGCTGGAGCGGGCCAAACCGTCGGACCATTGGGACTACGTCGGCACCTTTATGCGCGATGGATACGCACCGGCGTCACAAGCAAAGGAGTGCATGGACATATTGCTTGATGAGCCGCCGCCACCCGACCGAAGCGAGATGTATCGCAGGCGATGCTAAAGATGTGAGCACATGCTTAGGTGTCTGCTTTGGGAGGAGTGATGACGCGGCTCAAATGACCGCAATGTGAGAAGGGAAGGTTTGGTGCTTTCAATGGTCTTGCGACGGTCGCGCCAAGTGAAGAGCCCTTGCCTCAGGGCCGAGAGTGACGGCTGGTCGCGGGGGATGCTAGTGGCTGGAGCGAAGCGCTCGGAAGGGTGAAGTTTGATGGGCAAGGGCTGCGGACGCCTTTGTTGATCACGACATTTGCCACACACTCTCGCCGTCATCCTAGGCCTTGAGCCGAGGGGCTGTGCTTGCTGATACGAGAGCTTGGTGAGTGGTGGGCTCCACTCGGCGTTATCCTCGGGCTTGTCCCAGGGATCCAGTGCAATCGTGGTTCAGACTGGATTGCCGGGACGGGCCCGGCAATGACGGCGTTGAGGGTGCGGTGCGTCAGTAACGGAGGCCCCCGCTTTCGCGGGGGTACGGGGTGAAAAGTGCAGGCCTAAAGTGTAGCGCCATCCGGTCAAGCCCGAGGGTGACGGCTGGCGTTGTGTGACGATTGGCGGGAAGGTGACGCACGCACCCAAGGGTGCCGAGCGCAATGAGGGGTATATCCTGATCACTGAAACGATCGCATAGACCAGAACCCAAAGTCTTCGTGGGGGACGAAAGGCAGTGGAGACCAGACCAAACGTAGAGCGTTTGCCGAGCGGGCGCTCCACATTTGCTCCAGATGGTCAGCCCGTGAATTTGCATCACCGGCGCCAGATAAGCCTACGTTCGATCGTCGACATGGCACATACTGGCGATAAGGACCTCTCAACTGGAATTTGGAATGAAGTTTGAGCAATTTTCGGCACTCATGAAAATGGGGCAGGATCAAACGTTTAATCTGGGAACCCCTGACACTGCCCCCTCAAGGGATTGGATTGAGAGTGCCGAAGTTGCGCTCGGTCACGCGTTCCCGCCAAGCTACCTAGAGTTCCTGGCTAGACATGGCGGCGGCGAAATCCATGGCGACGAGATCTTCTCCATTTATGGGATACCATTTGATCAAGGGGTTGGTGGGGACATCGTCTATCAGACTAAAAAGCTTAGAAGCGACGGCCGTATCGGAGAGGTCGATGTTGCCATTTGCGTAACGGGGTTTGGCGAAATATTTGTATTGGACAGCACCAGTGTTGGCGACGACCGGGAATATGAGGTCATCCGCATAGTCGGAAAAGAGCGCGAGTGGTACGCGCCTTCCTTCGTCGACTTTTTATTGAAATTCTCGGCGGCCAACTAGCCCATCAAGCTCACATCGCTCGAAACGATAATCGGCCTGGCTCGCACCGAGGTTCAAGATCACCGTCGTTGGAGGAGCGACGGCGACATCGTAGCTCAGCGAAGCGCTCGGAAGGGTGAAGTTTGATGGGCAAGGGCTGCGGACGCCTTTGTTGACCGCGACATTGGCCACACACTCTCACCGTCACCCTCGGCCTTGAGCCGAGGGGCTGTACTTGCTGAGGCGGAGAGTTTGGGGAGATGAGGTGTTTCAATCAGCGTCATCCTCGGGCTTGTCCCGGGGATCCTGTGCGATGGCGGTTCCGACTGGATTGCCGGGACGGGCCCGGCAATGACGGGGTGGAGAGTTCGGAGCGTCAGTAACGGAGGCCCCCGCTTTCGCGGGGATACGGGGTGGAAAGTGTTGGCTTGAAGTGTAGCGCCATCGGGTCAGGCCCGAGGGGGACGACGAGGGCTGGTTTGAAGGCAAGGTCAGGTTACCACCAGCGCCCAGTGCTCCTGACATCGCTAATCAGAACGGCGACTGAATAGGCGATGGCGATGATCATCCCAAGACTGATGAGGATATCCACATCGTTGGCGGCACCACTCCGAAACCGCTCGTAAAGAGACGGCCCTTTATTCGGATATGTTCCCGGCCGAGCGAAGGAAAAGACGGCTAACACGAACACAGTGCCGATTAGTTGATAAAGCCCGTACGATGATCGACCATGTCCAAGTCGCGACAATTCACTACCTTCCACAATAGAAATAGAGTTGTACTAATAATTCGGAAACAAGATTTCTCGACAGCTCGATAGCAAATTTCATTACCAATACTGAACACTATAACCTAAAACCAATGACGGCTCTTTTGTAAACTTTATTAAAACTGACTGCGTTAAGCAGAAATCAGAACCACAATAGACGAGACGATTTCCACTCCATAGCTTGCCAATAATGCAATGAATCGCCCAGTTTAGTTTTTCCATGTCTTATATGCTTGACCCACCACCCAAGCGATTCAGAAATCTCATGATCACTTGGGCACTAACCGCCGCAGTCATTCGAGTGGCGTTCGGCTTTGTGGAATTCAAAGGGATCATAATTTTCCCGTCGCACGGTGATGCGTCGATCCTTCTTGCAACATTTGTCTTCGCGTTTATTCTGTACGTTAAAACACCAGCTGGCGATGACGAGGACTAGGCCGTATTGAGGCTATTCGCACCAAAACTGCACCGTGAGCATGGGCTGTTTCAGAAAATACCCCTGTGGGAGCGGGGCAGGTTTCGCTGGCCTGCGTCCGTGTGAGAATTGGAAAGTGAAGAGCCCTCGGGTCTGGCACGAGGGTGACGGCTCGTGGTGGTTGCCGCATGGGACGATCCCTAGGCACGCGTAGAACAGCCAAAAATCCCTACCATTCCAGCGTAGCCCCCGCCCAAAAAATCATTTAGTTTCGTGTGGTTCGTTGTGCTGGGGAGGGCCGATGACCGCTTCGTCTAATCGCAATATTGCTGTCATCGATATTGGCAAAACCAATGCGAAACTGGTTTTGCTGGGGGGCAATGGACAGCTTATCGATACGCGCTCGACACCCAATCGGTCCATCGAATTGGACGTGGGTGGGACCACTATTCTCGCTCATGACACAGAGCGGCTCTGGAAGTTTATTCTCGACGGGTTGCGGGCGTTTGAGGCGGAGTATGGGGTGGGGGCGATTTCCATCACCACGCATGGCGCAACGGCGGCACTGGTGGCGGGGGATGAATTGGCCCTGCCGGTGCTCGACTATGAAAGCCCCCTGCCCGAGACTTGTGCGCAAGCCTATGCGCTGGCGCGAGGGGAGTTTGAAGAAACACTGTCGCCGCGCTTGCCCAATGGGCTCAACCTTGGGGCGCAGATTTTCTGGCAGGCGCAGAGTTTCCCGGACAAGTTTGCGCGGGTAACGGCGATCCTGACCTATCCGCAATATTGGGCTTGGCGGCTGACCGGAAAGCGCGCCAGCGAGGCGACCTCATTGGGATGCCATACCGATCTGTGGAACCCCAATACGGGGGATTTTTCGGAAGTGGTGGTGCAGCAAGGGTGGCGCGCGCTGTTTCCGCCCGTCAAACCGGCTGCTGCGGTTTTGGGGCATATTACGGCACGGGTGGCAGTTGAGACCGGGCTGCCCGCAGACACGCCGGTTTGCTCGGGCATTCACGATTCAAACGCGTCGCTGGTGCCCTATCTCACCCGGTTTCAGAATCCGGTTACTGTCATATCCAGCGGCACCTGGACCATTTGCATGACCCTTGGGGGCAGCACTGCAGCGCTCGACAAGGAACGCGACAGTCTGGCCAATGTCGACGCGCTGGGGCGTCCTGTACCGACGGCGCGGTTTATGGGGGGGCGCGAGTTCGATCTCTTGGTGCCGAACTATGCCGAGCCGAGCGCGGCGGACATTGCTTTCGTGATCGAGCAGCAGGTGCAGGCCTATCCGAGTTTTGTCGCCGGCGTGGGCCCCTACGGGCAGAGGCGAGGCGAATGGTCTGTGGACAAGTCGGTGCTGACAGAGGGGCAGCGCACGGCTGCTGCGACACTGTACCTCGCGCATTTGACCCGCGCAGCCTTGGGACTTTGCGGGGTCGGCGAGGCGATTATTGTGGAGGGGCCGCTGGCGCGGAACGCCTTGTATTGCCGGGCTTTGACGGCGCTGACCGAGAGGCCGGTCCACGCCTCGCAGGACAGCACAGGAACCAGTTTCGGGGCCGCGGTATTATGTTGTGAAGATCTCCCTCAAGCCCCCCTCCCTGCGGCATTTCCGCCGCTTGTCGTACAAGGGTTCAAAAATTACAGCGAAGGTTGGGAGAAAAAGACCAAGAATCTCTAGCGTCTAAGACGCACTATACAAGGACTAGCCATGACGAGCCGTAAACACCGCGTCGTAATTGTGGGCGCCGGGTTCGGCGGAATGGCTGCGGCGAAGGCCTTGAAGTCCGCTGACGCCGAAGTGGTGGTGATCGACCGTCGCAACCACCACTTGTTTCAGCCCCTGCTCTATCAAGTCGCGACCGCCGCGCTGAGCCCTTCGGAAATCGCTTGGCCGATCCGCCACATTTTGCGCAGCCAAGAGAATGCGCATGTGTTGATGGCGACAGTGACCGGCATCGATACCGGGGCGCGCGAAGTTGTGCTCGAGGACGGTACGCGCGAAGCCTATGACAGCCTGATTTTGGCGACGGGTGCGCAGCACGCCTATTTCGGCCATGACGAGTGGGAAAAATACGCGCCGGGCCTGAAGACGCTCGAAGACGCGACCGCTATTCGCCGCAAGCTGCTGCTGGCTTTTGAAGCCGCAGAGCGCGAGAACGACCCAGAAAAGCGCAAGGCGCTGCTAACCTTCGCTGTGATCGGCGCGGGTCCGACGGGTGTGGAACTGGCAGGCGCGATTATCGAATTGGGCCGGATTTCGCTCAAGAACCAGTTCACCCACATTAAGCCTGAAGAGCTGCGCGTGGTGTTGATCGAAGCCGCGGGCAAGGTGTTGGGCAACTTCCGTCCGGCATTGTCGGATTATACGCTGAGCGCGCTCAATAAGCTGGGCGTAGAAGTGGAACTTGGCTCGGCTGTGGTGCATATCGACGATGAAGGCGTGCGCTATGGCGTGAAATACCTGCCGACGCGCACTGTTATCTGGGCCGCGGGTGTGTCGGCGTCGCCGGCTGCCAAGTGGCTGGGCATTGAAGGCGACCGCGCAGGCCGCGTGCAGGTTGGCGATGATCTGCGCGTGCCGGGCATGGACAATGTTTTCGTCATCGGCGACGTGGCAAGCACGACTTTCAACGGCAAGCCTGTGCCGGGTGTGGCTCCTGCTGCCAAGCAGATGGGCGCCTATGTGGCAGGCGTTATCAACCGTCGCCTCGTGGGCGATAGGCGGCATGTGCCGTTCAACTATAAGCACGCGGGCGATCTGGCGACGATCGGCAAGCGCTCGGCAGTGACCGACTTCGGCAAGGTGGTGTTCACCGGCTGGGTGGCGTGGTGGCTATGGTGCATTGCGCACGTCTATTTCCTCGTTGAAATCAAGACGCGCATCTTCGTGACTATCAGCTGGCTGTGGACCCATTTCACCGGGCAGCGCTCGAACCGGCTTATTGTTCACGGCGCGGCAGAAACCAAAAAGCCGCTCGAAGAAGTCACCGAGAAATAAAATTAGGGCCAGCTTTCGCTGGCCCTTTTGTTTTAGTCGACGAGGGGCACGGCAGCGGCTTGTCGCGCCACTTTGCGCTCGCGCAGCCAGATATAAATACCCGAACCAATGATGATCGAAGCGCCGAGGATAAACCAAGCATCCGGCGGCTCGTTGAAAATCAACCAGCTGGCAATCGAGAGATAGACGAGGCTGACATAGGTGAAGGGCGCGAGGATGGACGCGCCCGCGTATCGGAGGGCCGTGGAGTTTAAGATGTGCCCGAAGAGCCCGGCGGCACCCATAACGAAGAAAGCAACCCAAGAGATCGAGCTTTGTGGCCAGACCCAGCCTGTGAGCGCCACTGGGGCCAAAAGCGTGATCGGCACAATGCTGGCGTAAAACTGCTGTGTCAGAGCGGCATCTACCCCCGCGAGCTTGCGGGTGAAAATGGTGAAGAGTGCGAGGAAGACCGCGCAGCCAAGGCTGATGAATGCCGCGGGGTGGAAAGCCTCAGAGCCGGGGCGAACTATGATCAGCGTGCCGATAAAGCCAATGCCGATGGCCATCCAGCGACGCCAGCCCACCTTTTCGCCCAGCATGGGACCGGACAGAGCGCAGACCATGAGCGGCGCCGTGAAGGCAATGGCGCTGGTGACGGTGAGGGGCAGATAGCTCATCGCCCAGAAGTTGAGCGAGGTGGTGCTAAACAGGCAAAAGCCGCGCACAAGCTCAAGCTTGATATTGCCCGAGCGGAACAGGTTTTTGCCCTGCACCGGCAGGAAGAGCAGCATGAGCAAAATGAAGTGCATGCCATAGCGCACGAAGACGATTTCGGTGGTCGGCATGCCCGAGAGCGCCAGCCATTTGGCCGATATATCGAGCACCAGTAGCACAACTTGGGACAGCATCAGGAAGCCAATGGCGGTGTTGACGCGGTTCTCGACCGGCAAAACAGGAAAAGCCATTAGCGAAACTCAAACGACGGCCCGCCCAGAGTGGGCGTGGACGAAAATTCTATGAACAAGGGTGGTACTCCGCGGCGGGGGTCTTATGCGCCGCATCGGTAGGGTTGAAGAAAGCCGCACCCAAGTCAATAGGTGCGGCTCACAATCTTGTATGGAAGCTTAGAGCGTTCCCGGTTTAGAAGGTTTCAGCGAGGTGCTGAACCGTCAAACCCTCTGACAGCGTTGCAACGCTAACCTCCGCGCCGCGGCGTGATGTGAAGGTGAGCGACACAGGACGACCCGGCAGAAGTGTGACCGCATTGTCGGAGAAATAGCCCGGAACATTGGTCGACGCCGTGACAAAGAATGCGGGGGCGTCCGCCTCAAGGGTAAGGACCGGCTGACCATTTGCCTCGCTCCACTTGGACGAGACGACCGCCTGGGGCAGTTCAAAAGCCTTGTAAGGTTTGAGGAAGAAGTCGTTTTCGCCCAGAATAGTGCCGTCGGCGTCTTTCCAGATGAAATAGAGGAACTCGTCCTCAGCAAGGGTGCTCGTGGCGATTTCGGTTACAGCAATGGCCGCATCGGGACCGACAGCGGCATTGCCCGACCACAGCTGCCGCTGTCCGCCGGAAACGCGAACCGCGAGGACTTCGAGCGCGATCGTTGCGGCGTGGCCTGTGTCATTGATTGCCTTGAGGACGATTTCACTCGGCAGCTGGCCTTCAACGGGAATGCCACGCGTATTGGTGCGCACTTCGGTGTGCTGAGGCACGGCGACAACATTGATCGGCAGGAAGAAGCGGCGCGCCATATAGTGCATCAGCTTCCACTGACCGCCGTAATCGAGGGACGACCAAGACGCGACCGGCCAGAGATCGTTGATTTGCCAGTAGAGCGTGCCCATGCAGCGCGGCTTGGTGGAACGCCAATATTCAATGGCCGTCTTGATCGCGAGACCCTGCTGGATTTGCGACAGGAACACCATCTGGGTGAAATCGCGCGGGAAGCGGAAGTAGCGCGTCATGGTTTCGAGAATGCGCGCATTGCCGCCCGCATTGCGCTGGTGGTTTTCCATGACGGGCGACGATGGATTGCGATCCTTTTCCTCAGAGAAGGTCTCGATGACATTCATTGAGGTGAAGCTCTGGAAGCCGAATTCGGAGGCAAAGCGCGGATTGACCGTGCGGTAGGCTTCAAAGCTTTTGGCGGAGTGCCAAACGTCCCAATAGTGGAGGTCACCGCGCGTGTCGGAATGCCAGCCATCGGAGAAGTCCATATAGCCCAGCGAAGGGGAGGACGGCCAGAACCGACGGATTGGGTCTTCGTCTTCGACGATGCGATGGAGGAGCGAATTTACGCGGTCATAATTGGCTATGTAGCGCTCTTTGTCCTTCTTGGTTTCGGGATACCAATCGAGCGAGCCAATGACCTCGTTATCGCCGCACCAGAGGGCGATGCAAGCGTGGTGCGACAGGCGGCGGACCTGCTGGGTGACTTCCGTTTCGATGGACGCCAGGAACTCACGGTTGGACGGATAGCTCATGCAGGCGAACATGAAGTCGTGCCAGATGAGAATGCCGAGCTCATCGCATTTGTCGTAGAACCAATCGGGCTCGAACTGCCCACCGCCCCAAATGCGCAGCATGTTCATATTGGCGGCTTTGGCGCTGGCGAGGAGATCTCCAACAACTTCTGGCGTGATGCGCGAAGGGATCGCATCAGCAGGAATCCAATTGGCGCCCATCATAGTGATATCGCGACCATTGATACGGCACTTGAAGGTGTGGTCGATCTCGTCCTTTTCGATCACCCATTGGAGATCGCGCAGGCCAATCTTGCGGGTGGTGACTTCACCTTCAAGGTCGGTGACGAGCTCATAAAGATGCTGTTCGCCCTGCCCTGCTGGCCACCACAGTTTTGGATCGTGGATCGTGACATTGTGGGTGAGGACGTTCTCGCCCTTTTGGACCGCAACACGATCAAGGATCTGATGACCACCGATGGTGTGGGCGACTTCAACCTCGCCATGAGCGAAAGCGTGAACGATGGTTTTGATCGAGAGCTCAACGGTGGTTTTGCCGTGAACCTGATCGACCTGCACGCTTTCCTGCCGAGCGAGGCGCGATTTGCGCAGGCTCATGGTGCCATAGACGCCAACCGGCATGGTGCAGATGCCCCAATCCCAACCCGCGTGGCATGCGGGCTTACGGATGAAGTTCATCGGAATGCCCTTCAGCCCATTGGTCTGGTAGTTTTTGGTGAAGGGAATGGGGAATGGGTGCGCTGCGGCGCGGGCGTTGGCGATGTCTTCGGCAACGGCGAACTCAAGGCGCAGAGTGTTGTCGCCAAGCCGTACTTTGCCGGTCACGTCGATGTCGTAGCGGATGAAGGTGTTGTCCGTGCGGGCAATCTCTTCGCCGTTGAGGAAGATCGTGGCGATACAATCGACCTCTGAAAGCGTCAGGGTCAGATAGCCATCAATGTCGGCCTCTGTCGCGGAGAAGACGCGATCCATGGTCCAAGCGGTTTCACCGACCCAAAGCACCTGCTTTTCGTTCTCGCCCCAATAGGGATCGGGGATCAAATCGGCATTCAATAGCGCGGTATGCACGTCGCCCGGCAGAGCGATGGTGGTCGCAATGTCGCGCGAGATAGCGCGCAACGAAAAGTCACCGCCCAAAGACAGGGCGGCGTTATACGCCGGAACGGCCATGACAAGTCCTCCTCAACTGGCAAAAGGGCCAGTGCAATCGATTTCGATCACCTTATTTGTAGCGGAGGGAATGGTGGCGTCTAGGGGGGCGAGAGGATTTTGTATGGAAGGATTTTGGCAAGGCGCGAGGACGTGGGAAGGAAATTTGCCGATAGCGCCACATGCTCAGATCGCTTGTGATGCGTGAATGATTTTTGAGGTGGGGCGATGGCAGAAACACCGGTGATAGAGGTCCAGTGGTCATCGCTCGCCACTGACGACGCTTTAGCCATCGTCGAGTTCATCGCTGACGACAATCCACGAGCAGCGGAAGCACTCGTTGATTTGATAGAACAAAGGGTCGGTCAACTTGCAATTATGCCCAACCGAGGACGCGTCGGCCGCGTAACTGGGACCAGAGAACTCGTGCGGACGCCCAACTATATAGCAGTCTATCGGCATGAGGCGGGACGGGTTCATGTTCTACGCGTGCTACACTCTATGCAGCAGTGGCCTAGGACTTGAGACGAGAGCGGAAGGCGGCTACGGCCTGACCACGTGACTGAGTGGGGGCGTCGCTTGCTAGCGCCTGCTGAACTTTTGCGCTGAACCACTCATCGTAAGCGGCTTGGTCCGCAATCAAACCCGGTGGCAGAGTACCTTCGTGCGCGACACGAGTGAGGAGAATGCGAACGGCATCGGAAACGGTGAGGCCGACATTGGCCAATGCCTCAGAAGCCTGGGCTTTGAGGTTATCATCGACACGAACGTGGAGCATGCTGGTTTTTGCGGCCATGCCGGAGTGTGTATCTCAAAAGAGATACAGTCAAGGTCGAGTGTTTGAGCCTCAGCCATGCAACGTGAGAACTGGTCTCAGTCTCAGTTCTTCACCCGCGGGCTTGACCCGAGGATGACGTGCGGGGGTGTTGGGAACCCAACGCAAGGGCGAATGGGAGGCAAGAAATCCCCCCACCCCGGCCCTCTCCGCAAGGGGGAGGGAGACGATGGAGTGGAGAGCTTTGCGCTGGGAAGGCCCCTTACCGACCTGCTTTCGACCTCTCCCCGTGGGGGAGAGGTAAAGTGGTGCCTGGCGGGTCTTAAACGTCGGGGTCCAAGAAGCCGCCGGATTGGCGGGACCAGAGTTGGGCGTAGATGCCGCCGGAGTTGACGAGGACGCTGTGTGGCCCCTGCTCAACGATCTGCCCCTTGTCGAGAACAATCAGGCGATCCATCATCGCGATGGTCGAGAGACGATGAGCGATGGCGATGACGGTTTTGCCGTCCATCAGCGAGACCAACTGTTCCTGAATTGCTGCTTCCACTTCGCTGTCGAGAGCGGAGGTGGCTTCGTCGAGGACAAGGATCGGCGCGTTCTTGAGGAGCACGCGGGCGATGGCTATGCGCTGACGTTGCCCGCCAGAGAGCTTTACCCCACGCTCGCCCACATGAGCGTCAAAGCCCGTGCGCCCTTTCGCGTCGGTCAGGCCGGGAATGAAGCCGATGGCCTCCGCCTTTTCGGCAGCGGCGCGCATCATCTCTTCGGACGCATCGGGGCGACCATAGAGGATGTTATCGCGTACGGAGCGATGCAGCAGCGAAGTGTCTTGGGTCACAACGCCGATATTGGCGCGTAGGCTATCCTGCGTGATTTCAGCGATATCCTGCCCGTCGATAAGGATGCGGCCCGATTGACGGTCGTAAAAGCGCAGGAGCAGGTTGACGATGGTCGATTTGCCCGCACCGGAGCGGCCAACGAGGCCGATTTTTTCGCCCGGCTGAATGTGCAGATCGAGACCTTCGATAACGCCCTTATCCTTGCCGTAGTGGAAGGAAACGTTTTCAAATTTGATGTCGCCGGTCACACGGCCAATAGGCTTTGCGCTCGGCTTGTCAGCAACCACACGCGGTAGCGAAATGGAGGAAATGCCATCGCGCACCACGCCGATGTTTTCGAACAGCGCTGACATTTCCCACATGATCCACTGGCTCATGCCCTGGAAACGCAGAACCAAAGCGGCGGCAACGGCAATGGCACCGGGGGTCATATTGCCGTTGAGCCACTGGCCAATGCCGACGGCAAAGACCGAGAACAACAACACGCAGTTCATCACCGTAATCGTGGTGGTGAGCAGAGTGACAAGGCGCATCTGGGAATGGACGGTATCGAGGAAACCATCCATGCTTTCGCGGGCGTAGCTCTCTTCGCGCTTGGAGTGCGAGAAGAGCTTAACGGTGGCAATGTTGGTGTAGCTATCGACGATACGACCGGTCATGACCGAGCGCGCGTCTGCCTGTAGCTCGGATACTTTGCCGAGGCGCGGAATGAAATGGCGCAACAGCAGAATGTAGAGCACCAGCCAAACGATGAAGGGCACCGCGAGCCAAGGGTCGCTCATAAACGCCAACACGATTGCGCCGGTGAAGTAGACGGCCACATAGACCGTGACGTCTAGGACCTTCATCACCACTTCGCGCACGGCGAGCGAGGTCTGCATCAGTTTTGCGCCGATGCGACCCGCGAACTCGTCCTGGAAATAGCTCATCGACTGGCGAATGAGATAGCGGTGCGCCATCCAGCGGATACGCTGAGGGAAGTTGCCGAGCAGGGTCTGGTGGATCACCAGCGTATCGGCGAACTGCAAAACAGGAATGACGATGAGCAGAAGCACGGCCATGCCGGCCAGCTTCCAGCCCTCGCTTGCAAGGAAGGTTGCGCGGTCGGCAGTGCCGAGCCAATCAACGATGGAGCCCATGAAGCCGAAGAGGGAAATCTCAAGGATCGCCACCCCGGCTCCCATCACTGTCATGGCAGCAAGCCACTTTTTGGCGCCGTGACTGTAATGCAGGCAAAAGCCCAACAGGGTTTTTGGCGGTTCGACGGGATCGTTGTGCGGATAGGCGTCGATGCGGCTTTCAAACCAACGGAACATCTTCACTCTCGTATAATGGCTGGCGCATGTCGCGCCGTAGAGTTTTCAAAACTTCTGGAGCGCATGGAGCCGAATTCTTGGCTGCGGATTACAGCAAGAACAGACGTGTGTCTTCCAGATTAGCACGTCGGGATAAGATGTGATGCTTTACCCTATTCCCGACTTATTTGACGCCGACGACTGGGCGACACGCTAAAGTGCCGCTTAAGATACACTCTAAGGCGGAGTCGGCAGCGCAGATTGCGCGCCCTACGTCACCCGAAACTTCAAGTCTTTGGACATTGCATGCGCACCGATAGTGATCACACGATTTATCTCAAGGACTATGCAGCGACCCCGTACCGGATCGTGTCAGTAGACCTCGATTTCTATATCACCGAGGAGAATACGCGCGTCCGCTCGCAACTCACCATTGAACCGCGCGACGGCACCGAGCCAGGTACTTCGCTGGTGTTGGATGGCGACGAGCTGGTGCTGAAATCCATCGCCATCGATGGCGCGCCTTTGGCGCTTTCAGCCTATCTGGCGGAACCGAATAAGCTGACGGTCGTCGAGCCGCCAAACCGCCGCTTCGTGCTGGAAGTTGAGACCAGCCTCAAGCCCGCTGAGAACACAAAGCTAATGGGTCTGTATCGCTCCAGCGGCACTTGGTGCACCCAATGTGAGCCAGAAGGCTTCCGCCGCATCACCTATTACTACGACCGCCCCGATATTCTCGCGCCGTTCAAGGTGCGGATCACGGCACCGCTCTCGGTCGCACCGGTCTTGCTGTCGAACGGGAACCTCATCGATAAGGGGATTGCGGGCGACAATATGCATTTTGCCGTCTGGCAGGACCCGTTCCCTAAGCCGGCGTATTTGTTCGCGCTTGTCGCGGGTGATCTTGGGTCGATCCACGACAGCTTCACGACCATGAGCGGTCGCAAGGTCGAGCTCGGCATTTACTGCGCGCATGGCAAGGAAGGCGAATGCGACTACGCCATGGACAGCCTCAAGCGCTCCATGGCTTGGGATGAGACACGCTTTGGTCGTGAGTATGATCTCGACATTTTCAACATTGTTGCCGTTTCCGATTTCAACTTCGGCGCGATGGAGAACAAGGGTCTCAATATCTTCAACGACCGCCTCGTTTTCGCGAAGCCGGAAACCGCGACAGATGGCAATTACCACGGCATTGAGCGGGTGATTGCGCATGAGTACTTCCACAATTGGACCGGCAATCGCATCACCTGCCGCGACTGGTTCCAGCTGTGTCTGAAGGAAGGTTTCACCGTCTATCGCGATCAGGAATTCACCAGCGACGAGCGGAGCCGCCCGGTGCAGCGCATCCACGATGTGCAGAATTTGCGCGCCTCGCAATTCCCGGAAGATGCCGGTCCGCTGGCGCATCCGCCACGTCCGGACAGCTTCCGCGAGATCAACAACTTCTACACCACCACCGTCTACGAAAAGGGCGCGGAAGTGGTGCGGATGCTCGCGACGCTGCTCGGTGAAGAGGGTTTCCGCAAGGCCTCGGACCTTTACTTCGAGCGTCATGATGGAGAAGCCACCACCATCGAAGCATTCCTCAAGGTGTTCGAGGATGCCTCGGGGCGCGACCTTAGCCAGTTTGCGATTTGGTATCATGAAGCAGGGACGCCGAAGGTTTCGGTTTCCGATAGCTATGATGGCGCGAGCCAGACTTATACGCTGACGCTGAGCCAGACTATCGAGCCAACTCCCGGTCAGCCGACCAAACAGGACCGCGTTATTCCGGTGCGTTTCGGGCTTCTGGGTCCGAATGGCAGCGAGATGACTTGGACCGCGGTTTCTGGCGGGGTGGTTGAGGACGATCTCATCGTTCTCGACAAGGGTGAGATGACACTGACGTTCACGGGCGTTGCCAATAAGCCAGTGCCCTCGCTGTTCCGTGGCTTCTCGGCGCCAGTGAAGGTTGAGAGCAATCTCTGCCAGGACGATTTGCTATTCTTGGCGCAGCACGACAGTGACCCATTTAACCGCTGGGATGCTGTGCAAACGGCCACCACGAAACTGATGGTCGACGCGGTCGCGGGCAAGGCTTGGACAGAAAGCGCCATCAGCAAGCTTGGTGCAGCATTGGTTGATACGCTGGAAAACGGCAATCTTGACGATGCGTTTAAGGCGCAAGCGCTGGAAATCCCGGGCACTGGCGGCATTCTTCGCGCCATCGGCAAGGGCGTGAACCCCGAAGTTGTCCGGGACGTGCGCAACTCGCTGCTCCGCGAACTCATCGCGCCAATCGCTGATACGCTCGAAAAGCACTATCACGCGCTGGCATCTGACGCGCCCTATTCGCCCGATGCAAAACCTGCTGGTCGACGGTCGCTGCGCAATCAGTTGCTGGTGTTACTGGTGGGCGGTTCGGATCGGGGCGCAGCTTTGGCCAAGGCGCAATATGATAGCGCCGCCAATATGACCGACCGCTATGCAGCGTTGAGCTATGCTTCGGCCTATAACACTGCCGATGCGCAGGCGATCCTTGGGGATTTCCGGACCCGCTTTACGGCAGACCCGCTGGTTCTCGACAAGTGGTTGATGGCCACGGCGATGTCGAGCGACGATGGTGTGGTGGAACGGATCAAGGCCATTATGACCGATCCAGAGTTCCCAAAAACCAATCCGAACCGTGTGCGGTCGCTAGTCGCCAGCTTTGCGATGAGCAATCTGGTGCAGTTTACGCGCCTCGACGGCAGCGGATTCCGCGTTGTGACGGACACAGTTGCGGAAATGGACAAGATCAACCCGCAGGTGGCCAGCCGCATTCTGACGGGGTTCCGGATTTTGCCAAACTTGGAAGCCCGCCGACAGGACCTTGGTCGTTCTGCGTTGGAAAGCCTGCGCGCGCAGCCGAACCTCAGCCGAAACGTTAGCGAGATCCTCGACCGTATTCTGGCAGGCTAATATATTTACAAAACACCGAATTTGGCGGCGCACCCACGGGTGTGCCGCCTCGTTTTTCCTGAATTAGTACAACACTGGCAGCGAACGTTCGCGGGGTGTTCCGCAGGGCGATCTGTGGAGAACAATTTTTCTTCACCGCTAAGTGATTCAATCGACTCTCGTTTTTCCGCTGCCGCAAAAATTGCATTCAAACGAGGCTGGACAATCACAGGGTACATGATTCATACCTTGTTAAGGGCTGTCCTTGTCGGGGCTTAACCCGTTTCAGTAGATGGAGAATTTTATGCGGTCGTCGGAGGTATCCGGCGCCGGCGCGCTTGGATTCCGCGCTGGCCAACTCAAAGCGAAGGATAAGCGTACTGCCCGCTTTGGCAATCGCTCGGTTGCATTGACCGCTTTTGCTGCTGCAGCTCTTTTCATCGCCTATGACGCAAACACGCTGCTGACCAACGGTACTGACGATATTGATGCCATCGGCGCATTGGTTGCCGCTGAGCTTGCCGCTCCAGCGCCCGATCTTATCGCCAGCGTCGCCAATGCGAGCATGATGACAGCATCGCCGCCGCCCGATGCGCTGACCGCAACTCCGGACACAGCGGTGATTACAGAGATTGTTGGCCACGGCGCGATAGCGCTTGGCCTTGCCGGGCTTGCGAGCTTTTTCGCAACGCGCCGACGCCGCGACGAAGAGGTTTCTGAGATCGAAGCGCCAGTGGGCAGCTACGAGAGCCTATGCTCGGCAATTCCAATGGGACTTGCCTGCTGGACTGGCACTGGCGAGATGATCGTTTGCAACGCCGAGTATCGCGCCCACCTCGACCACACTTCGGGCCAGCTGCGCTACAAAGAGGCCGTCAACGCGTTGATTGATGGCGGGCATATGAACACCGTCAGTGACGATGACAACGGTCGCCTGCTGGAACTCTACCGAGGCGATGGTACCTGCTTGCTGATTGACGAACGTCCGCTCGACGATGGTGGGTTTATGACGCTTGTCAGCGACATTACCGAACGCAAGCGCACCGAAGCCATGTTGGAAACTATCCGGCATGAACAACGCCTGCTGGCGCGCAAATATCACGAGGAAAAGCTCAAGGCGGAAGCGGCGAGCCGGGCGAAGACCAATTTCCTCGCGCATCTCAGCCACGACATTCGCACCCCGCTCAATCACATCATCGGTTTTGCCGATTTGATGCAGATGCAGATTTCCGGACCGCTCGGGGACGAGCGTTACGTCGAATATTCCCGCACGATAAAGAATTCAGGCGAAATCCTGCTGAACTCCTTCGCCGCTATTCTTGATCTGGCAGAGCTTGAGGGCGGACAAAAAGCGCTGCGGCATGATCCGGTGCTGCTCGACGAAGTTGTGCAGTCCGTTGTGGCGCGGTTCAAGCCGCAGACGCAGCGTGCGGGCATCCACTTTATCGTTGGCCCGCATACGGGCGCTGTTCTGCGCGGCGACCGACTGGGTCTCACCCGTATGCTCGGCAATATCATGGACAATGCTGTTCGCTTCACCAAGGCTGGCGGGCAGATCACATTGGCGACGTTTGCCGCAGACGATGGCGTTGTCATCGAGATCAGCGACACCGGTATTGGCATGAGCGAAGAGCGGCTTTCAACGCTCAGCCAGCCTTTTGCAATGGGCGACGCCACCTTCACCCGCACCAGCGGGCCAGGCTTGGGCATTTCCATCGCCCGCGCCATTGCCGAACTCTCTGGCGGCCATATCGCGATAGACTCGAGCCCATCGCTGGGTACGACCGTCGCGATTTCGCTGCCGCTCGACGCGGCAGCGGCACAACTCGCCGCTTAGCTAGAGCGCTTTAGCGCGCTCGTACCAAGCGGCGGCAGCGGCAGCGACTTCTCCCTGCATGTCAGCAATATCTGTCTCCAGCATGGCAAAGCTTGGGTAATGCACGAGCTGCGCCAAGAGGTCTTTAAACGCTGGCGACCACGCTTCCTCTTGGAAGGGCGACATGAGCGCAGAGCTCATTACCTGCAGGATCGTTGCATAGACCGACAGAATTTCGGCCAGACGCGCCCCCTCTGGGACAAGACCGATCTCGCCGAGACGAGCGAGAACCCGCCCTGTTTGTGCGCCCGGCAAGGCGATCTGGTTGAAGGCGACGAGCTGAGCGGACTGCGCGATGAATTCGAGGTCCACCAGGCCGCCATTGGCGAGTTTCAGGTCGAAGGCGTGGCGCGGCTTGCGCTCGCGGGCCATCAGCTCGCGCATGGTCACCACATCGTCGATGGTCTTTTGAACATCGCGCGGCCGCGCCATGATTTCATCCATTTCGGTGTGGAGACGCTTCTTGAGCTCGCCTGAGGCAGAAACGACGCGCGCCCGGCTCAGCGCCAGATGTTCCCAAGTCCAAGCATTGTCCTTGTGATAGGCCTTAAAGCCCGCCAGCGACGAGGCAAGCGGCCCGGCATTGCCGGAAGGACGCAGGCGCATATCGGCTTCGTAAAGCACGCCTTCGCTTGTGGGCGCGGACACAGCCGAAACCAAGCGCTGGGTGAGGCGAGCAAAGTAATGGGATGCGGACAGCGGGCGCTCGCCATCGCTCTCGATTTCGGGCGCGTCATAGAGCAGGAAGAAATCGAGATCTGACGCGTAGGTCATTTCGCGGCTGGCCATTTTGCCGAAGGCCAGAATGGCGACATCCGCCCCCGGAATGCGACCATGGCGCACGGCGAACTCGTCCTGCACTTTTTCGAACAGACGATGGAGAAGCGTTTCGGCAAGGGCCGTGAACTGCTCCCCTGCCCCTGCGGCGCTGACCGTGCCGGACAGGAGACCCGCAGCGATTAGGAATTTTTGCTCCTGACCGATAATGCGGGCGCGGTCGATGAGCTCCTCATAGGAACGCGCGTCAGCCAGAAATGCATCGACCTTGCCCACCAGAACGTCGCGATGGGTGACGTCATTGGCGAAAGCGGGATCAATCAACCCGTCGACGACGTGGGCGCGATGGATAACTGCTTCCGCCATGCGGGGCGCAGAGGCCATGAACTGGACCAGCAGCGTGCGCAATTGCTCGTGGTTGCGCAGAAGAGCGAAGAGCTGAACACCCCCGGGTAGGCGCGACAGGAAGTTATCCATCCGCGCCAGCGCTTCGTCGGCATTGCCAGCACGCCCGAGCGTGACAAGGAGAGAAGGTAGAAGCTCTGTGAGATGGGCGCGGGAAACCGAGGAGCGCGTTGCAGCGTAGGAGCCGTAATGCCACTTCCGGACCGTCTCGATGGCCTTGTGGGCGTCAGCAAAGCCCATATTGGTGAGCGTTTCGAGGGTGCCCGGATCATCGTCAGAGCCGGTGAAGACGAGATTTCCCTCGCCCGAACCCAAAGTTTCGCCCTCGGTGAACAGCTCTGCATAATAGCGGGCAACACGCTCCAAAGCAGCGCGATAGCTGGTTTCAAACGTCTTGAGATCGGGCTCGCCCATCAAGCGGCCGATGACAGCGACGTCCTCTGGTGTGTCCGGCATAATATGGGTCTGCTCGTCGCGCAGCATTTGCAGGCGATTTTCGATCGCACGGAGATACCAATAGGTGTCGGTCAGCTCTTTGGCGGTGCGCGGACTGATCCAGTTCGCCTCAGCCAGAGCGGCCAGCGCATAGGAGGTTGGGCGCACCCGCAGCGACTTGTCGCGACCACCGGCGATGAGCTGTTGAGTTTGTGCGAAAAACTCGATCTCGCGAATGCCGCCGCGGCCGAGCTTGACGTTATGACCTTCGACACGAATGTCGCCGACCTTTTTGGAAACGTTGATCTGGCGCTTCATCGCCTGAATGTCGGCAATGGTGGCGAAGTCGAGGTGCTTGCGCCAAATATAGGGTGCGAGGTCTTTGATAAAAGCGTCGCCAACCTGTTTATCACCAGCGCATGGCCGCGCTTTGATCCACGCGGCGCGCTCCCAATTCTGGCCACGCACTTCGTAATAGGCCATGGCGGAATCGACCGACAGCGCTACCGGGGTCGAGCCGGGGTCAGGTCGCAGGCGCAGGTCTGTGCGGAAGACATAGCCGCCCAACTGCTGATCTTGCATGATGCTGACCAGTTTTTGGACCATGCGGGAATAGAGTTTTGTCGCTTCGCTCGGATCGGCCAAAACGGCTTTGTGCGGATCAAAAAACGCGACGATATCAATATCAGAGGAGTAATTGAGCTCGCGGCCGCCATGCTTGCCCAGAGCGAAGAGAGCGAGACCGGAATTGGCGGCGCAGGCCTCGTCGAGGGGGATGGTCAGGCGCCCCTTTTCAGCTGCCTGTCGCATGAGAAAATCGAGACCGGCCTCAAGCGCCGCGTCAGCAAGGTCGGACAGCGCCTCGGTGGAGCGTGCAGTCGTCCAGAGTTTTCCCACCTCGGCAACAGCGGCGAGCAGAGCGGTTTGCCCCTTGGCGCGCCGCAGCGAAACCATCAGCTCGTTCTCGTCAGAGGTTTGGCCTGCAGTTGCCACGTCTGCCAGCAAGGCGACGAAACTGGCGTCAGCGTCTCCCGACAAAGCGGTCGCCAACCACGACGCGTTTTTCCGCGCTAGATCGAGAAGATAGGGCGCTTGCTCGAGCAAGGGGCCAAGAGCCTCGGCATTGGCGGAAAAAACAGAGGCGTTACCATGCTCCAGCTCCGCAAGAAATGCATCGAACTGTGGGTGAGCGACGGCAGGAAGAGGAGAGAGCATATTTGACATGCTTAAGGCATAGCGCGCCGAAAAATGGCCGACAAGTCACACTGATAGCGCCAAGCGGCGAATTGTTTTGCCGCAGACGGTTAGCTGTTTGTCGGCAGCTCCAGCACGGCCAGTACGCCCGGCGCATTGTCTTCAATGCTAAACCGGCCGTTGTGCAATCGGGCGACCGCGTTGACGAGCGCAAGGCCAAGACCAGAGCCGGGTTCGGACCGGCTGGTTTCGAGGCGCACGAAACGCTCAAGAACGCGTTCACGGTCCTGCTCGGGAATACCAGAGCCATTGTCGCCCACGGCAATGCGGACAAAACCATTCTGGCGGGCCAGAGCCACGTCAATACGCCCCGCACTACCATCTTCCGGCTTGGCGTATTTGACAGCATTTTCGAGCAGATTGACCATCACCTGCCCGATCAATTCGCGGCTGGCATTGATGGTAATGCCGGGCTCAATATTGGCCAGGACCTCAATGCCGCTATCCTCGGCGACGGGGGCATAAAGTTCGGTCATATCTTCGACGATGGCAGAGATATCGGTCTCGACGAGAGTGCCGGATGGCGCGCCAGCCTCGGCGCGGGCGATCATCAATAGCGCATTGAAGGTGCGGATGAGGCGATCGCTTTCCGCGATGACCGTCTCCAGTGCTTGTTCGCGCGTCTCTTCGCTGGCGTTGTCGCGCAGCGCCGCTTCAGCCTGACTGCGGAGGCGCGTCAGCGGCGTTTTGAGATCATGGGCGACATTGTCGGTGACCTCTTTGAGGCCCTGCAGCAATTGCTCGATACGATCCATCATGGCGTTGAGGTTTGTCGCCAGACCGTCAAACTCATCATTGCGGCTCGTAACCGGGACGCGCTCCGACAAATTGCCGGACATGATTTTTGTTGAAGTTTCGCGGATCGTATCGATGCGTCTCAGCACGCGCCGCGCGGTCAGACCGCCAGCGATGATCGAGAACAAAATGATGCCGACGACGCCAACAAAGAAACTCTGCAGGATGATGGCGGAAAAGCCGCGCTGCTGCCCAACGTCTCGACCGACCACAAGGCGCAGGCCACTCTGCAGCGTGATAGAACGCGCAATCGCCACGCCCGTGAACTTGGGCCGTTGCGGCGAACCATTCATCTCATCGAGCGGGTTTTCACGCTCATAATCAAAATTATAGACACCGGGCTCCTGCAAAACCTCTGGCGGCATTTCGGTGACATTGCCCAGCATGTACTGGCCATTCACATCACCAAGGAAATAGAGCCCCGGTCCCGGTCGAGCGGAGATTTGGTTGACGGCCAGCGCCAAGGTCCGCAACCCGTCAGACGCTTCGATCTGGAGCAACTGCCGGATTTCACTGTCAATCTGTTTGGCTTGTTCGCGCTGGATTTGGAGCGCCGATTGCCACGAAATAAAGCCGATGAGCATAATGGCGAAAATGCCGAAGATGGCAATGAAAGTTGCCGTCAGACGAACTGTGGATGTGCGCCAAACCTGAGCGAAATTGCGCAGCAATGCTCTAGTCCCGGATCATATAGCCAGCACCGCGCACCGTATGCAGCAGCGGGGACGCATGGCCCTTGTCGATCTTTGAGCGCAGCCGTGACATGTGGACGTCGATGACATTGGTCTGGGGATCAAAGTGGTAGTCCCAGACATTTTCGAGCAACATCGTGCGGGTCACAACCTTGCCCGCATGCTTCATGAGATATTCAAGGAGGCGGAACTCGCGGGGCTGGAGAAGGATGGTTTCGCCATCGCGCTCGACTTTTCGCGATAGACGATCAAGCGACAACCCACCCACAGAATAGCTGGTGGCAGCTTCGGAGGGGCTGGAGCGGCGCGCCAGCACTTCGACACGGGCAAGCAGCTCGGTAAAGGCATAAGGCTTGGTCAGGTAATCGTCGCCCCCTGCCCTCAGGCCGGTGACGCGGTCGTCGACTTCGCCAAGGGCGGAAAGAATAAGAACGGGGGTCTGATCGCCTTCGGCACGCAGGCTTTCAATGATGGACAGACCATCGCGGCGCGGCAGCATACGATCAACAATCAGGACGTCGTAGTCCATGCCCGAGGCCATCGCATAGCCGGTTTCGCCATCGGCAGCATGGTGGGTGACATGCCCTGCTTCATCCAAGCCTTGGATGAGATAGCTGGCCGCCTCGCGGTCATCTTCGATCAGCAGGATTTTCATGCCCAGTACCCCATCGGACAGAAGAAGCCCCGGAGCGTACTCCGGGGCTCAGGATCAATTATTCGGCGAGCGGCAGGCCGATGAAACGGGTCGCGCCATTACGGTCGACCATAATCAGAGCCGTATTCAAGCCCTTGCCTTTGACACCTTCAATGGCCTTGTCGAAGTCCGCAGCGCTGGCAACGCTTTGGTTGTCGACCTGGAGAATGATGTCGCCTGTTGCCAGACCGCGTTCGGCAGCTTGCGAGCCGTCTTCAACGCTCTGCACCAGCATACCGCCCGAACCGTCGCCATTTGGCACCAGAGCCATGCCGAGGGTCTTGGTGACTTCTGGCTCAATCACTTCCGGCGCTGGCGCTGCTTCATCGGTCGTCGCATTCGCGACTTCTTCAGTCAAAGTGCCCAGCTTAACCGAAAGCTTGGTCTCAGCGCCATCGCGCCACAGTGTCAGCTCCACGGTAGAGTCTGGAGCGTGGCTGGCAATGGTACGGCTCAGATCGAGCGCATCATCGATCTTTTCGTCATCGACCATGAGGACAATGTCACCAGCTTTGATACCGGCTGCCGCAGCAGGACCGTCAGCGCTTGGGTTGGAAATGATCGCACCGGTCGCGGTCGAGAGACCTACGCCTTCAGCGATGTCCTTGGTGACGTCCTGGATCGCAACGCCGAGATAACCGCGCGTGACCGAACCAGTATCAATCAGCTGATTGACGATCTGCTTAACCGTGCTTGCCGGGATGGCAAATGCGATACCGACGTTGCCGCCGTTTGGCGAATAGATGGCGGTGTTCACGCCAACCACTTCACCATTGACGTTGAACGCAGGACCGCCCGAGTTACCGGTGTTCACGGCAGCGTCAATCTGCAGGAAGTCGCCATAGCTCGAACCGCCGATGTCACGACCCTTGCCCGAGATAACACCAACAGTCACGGTGCCACCGAGGCCAAAAGGATTGCCGACGGCAACGACCCAATCACCAACACGGCTTGCCGTGTCTTCAAAGGTCACGAACGGCAGGTCTTCGCCTTCGATCTTGAGAACAGCCAGGTCAGTGCGTTCGTCAGTACCGACAACGGTTGCGACCTTTTCGGTGCCGTCTTCGGTGATAACGGTGACCTTGGTCGCGTCGCTCACGACGTGATTGTTGGTGACGACATAGCCGTCAGCGGAGATGATGAAGCCAGAGCCGGCAGCCATGAACTGACGTGGGCGCGGCGCACGGTCTGGTGCTTGGCCGCCACGTGGGCCACCGAATTGATCAAAGAAATCACGGAAGGGGTGATTTTCTGGCAAGTCAGGGAAATTGAACTCAAAGTTGAAGTCGCGGCCACGGCGCTCAACTTGGCGGCCAGGCGCTTCGGCTTCGACGAGAATGGAAACAACCGCAGGCTGGACGGCTTCAACCAGATCAGCAAAACCTTGCTGAACGTTAGCCTGAGGGACCACGATCTGAGCGGCATTCTGATACTGCGCGTTAGCCGCAGAGCCAGTCAAAACGTAAGCGCCAGTAACGCCACTCACACCAGCAATGATCGCCAGTGCGGATGCGCCGAGCCAGCGACGGGTGCGCGAAAGAACAGTCGAACGCATGAGAATGTATCTCCTAGGGTTAAGCTCAAACTCGCTTATGGGGATACATATGGAACGGCACGCCTTTCTTTGAAGTTGCGTGCACATTAAGCTTTAGCAATGTTGGCGGCGCGAATGTGGCGGGAAGCGTCCTACTTCCCGTTACGGAGTTCGTCGAGGGCGGCCTGCTCCTCTGCGGTCAGCTCGGTGATGCTGGTGCCAGAATGTTTACGGCGGGCAAACATTAAGCTGATCAAGCCGACGATTAAGAGCGCTGGCGCAGCGATCCACAATAGGATCGTATTGATGTTCAAACGCGGATTAAGCAGCACAAATTCGCCGTAGCGATCGACCAAAAATTGTTCGACCTGTTCGTTGCTATCGCCTGCGACAAGGCGCTCGCGCACCAAAACCCGCAAGGAACGCGCCAGATCAGCGTCACTGTCGTCGATAGATTGGTTCTGACAGACCATGCAACGCAGACCCGCAGAAATATCGCGGGCCCGTTGTTCGAGAACAGGATCAGGCAAAATCTCGTCCGGACGCACGGCATAGGCCGTGTTGGTCAGCGACAGGAGAATAGTGACGAGTAAGATGAACCGCTTCATGCTGCGGCCTCCGCGACAGGCTTCTTCGCTGTCTGAGGCGCGCCAACGCGCAAACGACGATCAGTCAACGAGAGGAAGCCAGCGAAGGACATGACCAAACATCCGATCCAGATCAGAAGGATGTAAGGCTTGTGCCAAACACGAATGACATGGGTATCATCCAGCGGCTCGCCGAGCTGCACATAGAGCTGGGAGAAGCCATAGGAGTTGATCGCAGCCTCGGTGGTTGGCGAGCCCTGACCGACGTAATACCGGCGCTCAGCAGCAAGCTTTGAAACGTCACCGCTTGTGGAGGTCACCGTGAAGAAGCCAGTATCAGCCATGTAGTTCGGCCCCGGCACTTCGGCAAACCGATCGAAAGTAATCGTGTAGCCAGCAAGCTGAGCCTGCTCGCCCGGATTAAGCGTCGTCACCAACTCGCTTTCCCAAGCGGTAACACTGACAATCCCGAGAACGGTGATGCCCAAGCCCAAGTGGCCAATGGCGGTCGACCAAATGCTGCGCGGCAGCCCAGCCAGACGGCGTAGGCTATCAGAGAAACGGATGCGGCCAAGTTTGCTGCGCTCGATGAGTTCAGCAACGGAGCCGAAAACGACCCAGAAGCCCAAGAGCAAGCCAATCGGCACCAGCGAGATCGAAACACCACCAAGTGCTGAGAGGAGAATGGTCAGGAACAGGGCCAGGCCACCGAGAGCGGCCAAACGCTGCGCCACGGCGACAATATCCGCACGCTTCCACGCCAACAAAGGACCGAAAGGCAGCAGGATAAGCAGCGGCACCATCAGAGCGCCGAAGCTGACGTTAAAGAACGGCGCACCGACAGAAATCGTTGTGCCGACCAAAGCGTCGAGCAGCATTGGGTAGAGTGTGCCGACCAGAATTGCGCCGGTTGCGGTCGCGAGGAAGAGATTGTTGAGGATCAACGCTCCTTCGCGGCTGATGGGGTGGAACAGGCCACCCTGACGCAACGCTGGCGCGCGCACTGCGAACAACACAAATGCCGCACCAATAAGCACCGCCAGAATGGCAAGGATGACCATGCCGCGCGTCGGGTCGGATGCAAAGGTATGCACCGAGGTTAGAATGCCGGAGCGGACGAGGAATGTACCGAGGAGCGACAGCGAGAAGGTGATGATGGACAAAAGGATTGTCCAGATCTTGAGCGCGTTACGCTTCTCCATAACCAGCGCCGAGTGCAGCAATGCTGTACCCGAGAGCCATGGCATAAAGCTTGTGTTTTCAACCGGGTCCCAGAACCACCAGCCGCCCCAGCCCAATTCATAATAGGCCCAGTATGAGCCCATGGCGATGCCGAGGGTCAGGAAGGTCCAGCTCAGCATGGTCCACGGACGCACCCAGCGCGCCCAAGCCTGGTCAATACGACCCGAAATCAGGGCCGCGATGGCGAAGCTGAAGCAGATCGAAAAGCCCACATAGCCCAGATACAGCAACGGCGGGTGAATGGCCAAACCGATGTCTTGCAGCACAGGGTTGAGCCCTGCCCCTTCGAGAGGAGCCGGGTTGAGGCGCTCAAATGGGTTTGAGGTGAAAATCGTAAAACCGGCGAAGGCAGCGGTCATCAGGCTTTGGGAGCCGAGCACCAAGTTCTTCAGATCGCTTGGCAAATTGCGGCCAAACGCGGCAATCATCGCACCAAAGAGCACAAGGATCAGAACCCACAGAACCATGGAGCCTTCGTGATTGCCCCAAACGCCAGAGATTTTGTAAATCAGCGGCTTGAGGGAATGCGAGTTATTCGCCGCGAGCGCCAGACTAAAGTCCGACTCCATGAACGCCTGAACGATTGTGGCAAATGCTACAGCGACAAGCACCAGCTGGAAAATCGCCGCTTGGCTCAGAACGGCGGCGAGGCGATCGCCGCGTCGCCACAGGGTCAGGCCACCAACGGCACTAACGCAGGCCAGAGCAAAGGCAAGAATAAGCGCGAAGTGACCTAATTCGATGTTCATTCGGCCGCCTCTGGGTACCACTCGCCCTTTTCTTTGAGGGCTTCAACGACTTCACGCGGAACATAATTCTCATCATGCTTGGCGAGGACGTTGGTCGCAAGGAAGCTGCCGTCCGGCTGGATGCTGCCTTCAGCGACAACACCCTGACCATCGCGGAAGAGGTCGGGCAAAATGCCAACGAACTTAGCCGTGATCTGATCGGCACCATCTTCGATGATAAAGATATTGTCCTGACCGGAGCGAACCCAGCTCTTGTCCTGAACCATGCCGCCAAGGCGGATTGGTTGGCCAACGGCCACTTCCTTGGCTGAGATGTCAGCAGGCGTATAGAAGAACACGATCTGGTCGCGCAGCGCGGTCAAAACCAAAGTGGTGGCCAAAGCCAAGACAACAGCCAAGCCAGCAATAACAGCAATACGCTTCTGCTTACGGGTCATGCCCTTGCGACGGGCGGGAGCCTGCATGGTCATCGCGTGCCTCCATTCAATTTAAGACCGGCGCCGAGCGCCAGAGAGTCAAGTTCACCGCGATCAAAGGTCAGCGGATAGGCAACAACGGCAGCATCGAAAGCGCGCTGCGCATTATCCAAGTCGTCCAGCACAATGTAGGACTGAACCAGTTGTTGCCATTCTTCGATCGTGCCGCCGGACGCATAGAGGCGTTCAGACAGGCCACCGACCATTGCGGCGATCATTTCATTTTGCTGCTCGAGCGTATTATCGACGCCGTCATTCTGCGCGACGACTAGGCCCTGACGAGCGGCGGCGAGCCACGGCTCCGTGCCTTCAGCCAAAGCAATCGCGGCGCTCCACAAGCGCTCTGCTTCGCGATAATCTTCAACACGCATCGCTTCAGCCGCCAGATAAAGACGCGAGCGCGCATGTGTTGGATCTTCAGCGGCCTTTTGCAGAGCAGCAATTGCGTCTTCCGCGCCTGCACCCGTCGGTTCAGACAAGCGCGCTTCGGCGAAGGCGGTCAGGAGCTCAGGTGTTTCGCCGCTCAGATCCATCAGCGTACGGAAAGCATTGGCAGCATCATCAAACCGACCCAACTGCATATACGCAGGGCCAATGACTGCCCAACCGCGCACATCGTCTGGTGTTTGCTTCAAGCGTTCTTCGATGCTCGCGATTGCAGCGTCGAGATCGATCGACTGCGCAGCAACGTCCTGCCGCTCAGCAAGTGGGTTTGCTGGCAAGTCAGGACTACCGAGGAAGCCATAGATACCAAATGCGATCGCAGCAACCGCAACAGAGCCGGCGATGACTGGCGCACGACCCAGTTCGACACTCGACTTAGGGCGAGCATCTTTGCGTGCCCTGAGCATTTCCCGGGCCAATTCGCCCTTCGCTGCGCGCGCCTGCTCTTCGTCGAGCTTGCCGCTCGCGAGGTCAGCATCAATGCCCTCTAGCAATGCGCGGAATTGATCCGTCTGCTCTGGCATTTGCGCTGTTGATGAATTGACCATTCTCCCAGCGCCCGCATAGACTAAAGCAACGCAGGCTGCGGCTGTAATGGCGATGGCAATAAACCAGAAAATCATGGGGCCTAAACGCTCGTCTGCCACGGTCGGCAATGGGTTTGCATGTATAGTCCGAATATGGCGAAATGCCACCCGTTGCCTGCTCAAAAATGGGGACGCTTTGCCACAGGATGGTCAGGCCATGGCAGCAATCCAAAATGACCAGTAAGCTTTATGACTTTGCCATCATTGGAAATAGTCCAGCGACTAAGCTGCTCGCGGCGCTCCTGACCCGTGATCACAAACGACGTTGTGTTTTGCTCGGTGATAATCAGGTGCGCTTCAGGCTGCCACAGTTCAGCTGCAGCTCGTTTGCCCCTCTAACGCGGCCCGAGCATTGGAGCTTGCTCGAACAGACCATTCCAGAAACACTCAAACTCTTGGGTCGAATAGGCGCAAAAGCCGCTATTCGGCGCGGCAACGCCTTGTGTTTAGCTCAAAACCAAGTGTCCCGAGAGACCCTCTCTCACATCCGCACTATGGCGGCCCTACACGGCCACACAGCGCAGGTGACCGGCCCTCACCTATTGCCGAGCGATAGCATCGCTTTTTCTTTCGCTGACCAAGTCCACCTCGATCTCATTGGGGTTGAGCCTCATTTGAACCGCTGGCTGGATGACCTCGGCGTTCTTCGTGCGACAAGCCAGGGCCTAAAACTGCTCAAGGACGGGTCTTCGACATTAAGCATCGGAGACGAAACACTCGCGTTTCGGCAAACAATTTTCTTGGATGACCAAGCGTTAGTCGATCACCTACCTCTGCCTCAGTGGCCGCGCGTTGTCCGTCGACAAATCTATTCTAGCCTTCTCATTGCACCCAATCGGCCACTGGTAGCGCCCACGGTCTTTGACATCGACAGCGGGTCGTCCCTCGTGAGCCTGTCCGGGGGCGGCGTGAGCCTGATCGCCGTTGGCGACACTACCCTCGCCTATGCCGACGCTCAGCGGCTGTTGGAGACCATTGGCGGCGGCGAAATTGTTGGGCAGCGCCAATTCACGCGGCTCCTCACGACAGACGGCCTGCCTGCGTTTGGGCGTGTGGGGATCGGTTTGGGCGCAGACGTGGTGTTGTCGGCGGAACCATATGCGAGCTTTTTGGTGCCCGCCCTAGCGCGTTGGATCGGGGGCGTCCCAACGGAGACTGAAGCTGCATATTTTGCGGAGCGCTTGGTCACACGCTCAAACAAATCGCCGTCAGAAGCTGTTCCGACACGCATAGCGAGCTCGTCATGAACCGAACTCCCGCCCGGCTTCCCGCCGACAGTGCAAGCGGCTTTTCAGGTCAGTGGATTGATCGGTCACGACCCGTAACTTTCCGGCTCAACGGGCGCATGTACTCGGGCTACGCTGGCGATACTGTTTACTCAGCGCTCGCCGCGTCGGGCATTATCAGCTTGGGTCTCCATTCTCGCTTTCCTATCGGTCTTGCAGCGCGATCATTGCCTCACATTTATCCTGTCGAGGCGCTCAGCGATGTGGCCGCAGCATTTCCCATGGCGCGCACGCCGATCACGCCTGGAGCCAATTATGTCACGGCTCCCAAGCCCCCTATTGGCGGCCTCAGGAAACTATTTCAAGGAGGACATACGCTCGGCCTCGCGCTCGATGGCGTTCGCCAAATTCAGCCGTGGCGCAACGCGACTGCGGCAGATCACCTAGGCGCTGATGTGGTGGTTGTCGGGGGCGGTGTTGCGGGGATGGCCGCAGCTCTAGCGGCGTCACGCCGGAACTTGTCCGTTATTTTGATTGAGGCGGATCAAGCTCTAAGAGGACATTCGGGGCTGTTCGGCGCTCAAGAGGGCGAAGACAACGCTGAAGCCGCCATGCTGCGTCTCAGCCAGACTGTCACCACCAACCACAATATTCGGGTCCTGCTCAACAGCCAAGCAATTGCTATCCGGCAAGGCATGGTGCGGGTGCATAGCATTGAGACGCATCGGGATGGTGTCACCAGCAAACTACTCGACATCGCGGCCCCGCATTTGGTCATTGCCACTGGCTCCCTCGAGCGGCTCCCGCTCTTTTCAGGCAACCGCTTACCCGGCGTCATTGGCTCACTCGAAGCCTATGAGCTCGCGACCCGCTTTGGCATCTGGCCGGGCCGCTCAGCGCTGTTTGCGACCAGCACAAACACGTCCTACCGCCTTGCCGTGAAGGCAAGAGAAGCGGGCATTGCCGTCAATCGAGTTTTAGATACTCGCCCCAATCCGGCTTCACGCTATATCGAGTTCAGCCGTGCTTATGGCTTGGTTCAGGTGCCGTCGAGTTACGTAGAACATGCGCGCTTCACCGGCTCAACTTTGCATGTGCACTTTGACAGTGCGAACCAAGAACCCGTCACGACGTCACGATTGATCGTCAATGGTGGGTGGCAGGCCAATCTGGACCTTTGGCACATGGCGGCAGGGAAGAGCCATTGGAACAGCAAAAATCACTGCCTTGAGGCTATCGGTGCGCTAGAGGGCATTGCCCTCGCCGGAAGCGTCGCCGGATATCAAACGCGGACCGCCTGTATCCAAAGCGGGGCTGATGCGATTGATCGTCTCCTCGGAAACCCCAGAAAGCAAATTGAAGAGGTGTTGATAGACCCGCTCTATGAAACGCCAGATGCGCCACTGGCCATCGCACGAACGGAAGCGTCCGCGCCAAGCTATTTGGATGCCAGCACGTCATATCTCGCTCGACCACAATCGGTCCAGAATGCAGCCGACCCGCTGCCCGCAATATCCGAAATGGCCTTAGCGCTGTCCCTCAACGATATTACGGCAGCGACTTGCCTTGGCTGGATACCAGTCACGATGGCCAGCACCGTCGCAGTGGAGCGTACCCCGTCGCCGCCCTTAGGCATGAAGACGGACCTCGAACCGACAGTAGACGTGGCACCGACAACGGATGTGCCGACCTATCTGTCGGGGCGTTACGGGGAGCAAGCGAAGGTGGTAAAACTCTTCATCGCCGATCAGCGGATGGTTTCGAGCGGATCGTTGATCTTCCGTAACTCGGACAGCCGCGAGGCGGACAAGGCGATTGGCGTGGTGCTGCGCCACAATCCTGAAGGGCCAATTGCGCTTTTAACGGCGGAGGCCTTCCAAGCGGCGCTCCCCGTCTCTATTCGAGATCAGGGCAGCACGATCGCTGCCCGGATCGAAAGCATTGCCGATTAGCCACGACGCTCGGCAGCAGCGCGAGCACGGCGTAGGGTTTCGGCATATTCAGCGTTGAAACGAATTTCCGCCATCTGGATTGCCGCATCCAGTCGAGCGCCGTTCACAGTATCACTTGGATTCTGGCGAGCGGCGTCGAGGCAACGCTGAATGTGAATTTCTAACGCCTGCGCAGATTGGGTCCACGCTTGGTCATAGACCGCATTGAGCGCCAGTGACTCGCGGCTATCGCGCACAGCAGCCAGCAGATACATGCCGCTAATGGCGCTCAAAATCTTGTCGTTGTCCAAACGGTCAACGCCCTCGCGGGGCTTGCGCAGCGCCTGATTGAGATCTGGCACAACTTCCTTGAGGCGAGGCTCAACCCGATCAGAGACAGATTTGGTTAGTGCAGCCAGAACCTTCGTGGCCGAGCTACCGCGGGTGAACTCGATATTGCCGGTCAGCGCACGCACCAAGCGATGGTAGCGATCCAGCCCACGACATACCATGTCGACGTCCGCAAACGGACCGCTCATCCGCAGATACTGAAGCTGGTTCTGCGCATGTGCCAAGAAGGCTTCCACAATCGGGTTAAACCCATAGCGCGCTACAGCGTCATCCGTGTTCTTGCCACAGATCTTGAGCATCGCCGTAATCATGCGCGAGGGGTTCGACACATGCCCCAGTGCCGCCTGGAACATCAGGGCCGCCAGATGCGCATCCTTGAGCGGCATGGATTGAATGGCAGTCGCCATTGCAGCGTCGTCGTTGATCGCATTGATCGCCTTCCCGAACGCCTGCGCCTTCGGCAATAGCGAGCGAGCGCGCAGCGCCGACATGACGACTTCGATTTCTTCGCGTGCTTTGTCGCGACCGTATTGCGCGCGGAAACGATGGAGGCGCTCAATATCGCCATCAACCTCGTCAAGCGCTGCGCGCATACGTTGGAGAATTTCGGGAATTGCGGGCGCTAGGTCACCAGACCGCAAAGTGCCCTTTTCGACCGCGGCAGCTGAAACAATGTCACTGGACAGGTCACGCAGGACCCAAGTCCAAGCTGCGTCGGCGGCATCGCGACTAATCGAACCTGAGAATGAGTAGAGCACTGGCTCTTCAACAAGGATCGGATCAATAAGCCCGCAAAAAGGCTTCGAGCGGGCAGAGGCGCGGCTAGAGGAACGGCTCGGCACAGACGCTGGTACGTCAGTTTTTGGGGCGGTCTGGCTCATTGACACTTCAGGTTTGGGGTAGTCCTAACCCCAAACCTAAATGGCGATGGTAAATAAACTTTTTCTTTCTTGACCCAAATATGGATCAAGCTGCGCTCTGGACCACGTTCCAGTTGCCAGTACCCTCGCGGCAGGCCGTGCCTTTTTTCACATATTCAGCGCCATTGATCTTCACGGTATGCGTGAAATCGCGGCAATCGAGGTTGTTGACACGCACGTAAGGGCCAACGGCCACGGAGCCAGTTGTGCCACGATCACCAGCCCACTGACGCGGTGCGCCTGGACGGCCAAACTGCAGCGCATAGAATTGTGCGCTATTGGCTTCACTCGAATCCTTGGCGGTCATCAGGCTGACTGCTGCCGGGTCAACGAAGCCGTTGGCAATGGAGGTTGTCAGGCGTGCTGTCTGCACGACCTGTGCGGCCGCAGGCACCATAGGCTGCATTACGACCGGCGCCTGTGCGACCGGCGCTTGATAAATCTGCTGGGGCGCATTGCCAGTGCTCGAACAGCCCGCAAGGGCCAAGGCCAACAGCGGAGCGGCAATTAAAGCGGTGCGATTCATATTCAAACTAGCCCTCACGGTCATTCTGTCGGTACTTGTTGGCCTATTGCGGCGAAAGTGCGTCACCCGGCATTTTGCCGTGTCACACTTCCTAGACGCGCGGAGGGCAGCCGGAGTTCCACCAAGAGCCCGCCTAATGTTGATCGCTTCAAGTCCAAGCTGCCACCATACACGTCGACAAGCTCTTTGACGATATCCAGCCCGAGACCACTCCCGGGAGTCTTTTCGTCTAAACGCACGCCACGACGCAAAACTTTCTCTGCCTCCTCGGCAGACAATCCTGGACCATTGTCATCAATGGTCAGGAGCAACTGAATTGTCCGGTCTTTTCGCTCGGTGAGAAATTTTACCTGCACTTCGCCGTTCGACCACTTGCAAGCATTGTCGATGAGATTGCCTGCCATCTCCTCAAAGTCCTGCTCGTCGCCGCGGAACCAGGGGAGTTTGGGGTCAATGGGATCGAGCGTCACCGTCGTGTCACGATGGATCTTATCCATCACGCGACACAGCCGCTCCAAAGCCAACTTCGCATCGGACTTTTTGCCAACGACGGAGGTGCGCGCGGCCAGGCGTGCGCGATCGAGATAGGTCGAGACCATCGTGCCCATCTTCTCGATCTCAGCGGTCACAACTTGCGCCAGGGGACTTTTGTCGCTCCCGGCCTCATTGCGCAGCACGGCAATGGGCGTTTTTAGTCCATGGGCAAGATTGCCCACTTGGCTGCGCGCCCGCTCAATAATCTGCGTATTCGACCGGAGCAGCGCGTTGACCTCTTCTGCCAAAGGCGCAATCTCAACCGGATAGGTGCCAGAAATTTCAGGACTGTCGCCTTCGCGTACCGCCTCCACCGCATCGCTCAGTCGAGAGATTGGTCGCAGGGCAAAACGCGCGATCACCGCACTCATAATGGCCAGCATGGCCCCGACCGCCCCCAGCACGATAAACGCTTGGTAGCGGAAAATTCCCACCTGTTCGAGTATCTGAGTCAGATTACCTGAGACCGCAATAAAATACCGTGCTTGATTGAGGTAGACGGCGCGCTCAATCACCCGCAGCTTGGTGCCAAAGGCATCTTCAACCACAGCGCTGCGGCGTCCCATGATGTCGAGCGGGTTTGAAAGTTCCGGCAAGTCGATACCGACAACGGAGTCCGAGAGGTTGACCAGCTCCCCCAGATCATTCCGGATAATCCAATACCAGCCAGACCGTGGTCGGCCGAAACGCGGATCAGCGAGCGCAATGCCAAGGTCACTTGGATCACCGGCTTCGAGGAGAGCCGCCGTAAGACCTTCGACGTTGAAGTCGACCTGCTCTGCAAGGGTACGGTCTTGTGAGCGCGAATAGAGTTCGCCCAGCAGAAAGCCTGTGGCGACGAGCGCCACCACGAGCCAGATAGCCGAGAAAATGAACAGCGAGGCCGCTATGGAGCCTTTACGCAGCACGAGCCGACCTCACGCGGCGCCATCGCCGACGATCTTATAACCGAGCCCGCGCACGGTCTGAATGCAATCTTCCGGCAGCTTCTTGCGTAACCGGCCAACGAACACTTCGATAGTGTTGCTGTCACGATCAAAGTCTTGATCATAAAGGTGTTCGGTGAGTTCAGTGCGCGAGATGACCTTGTCCTTATGGTGCATCAGATAGCTCAGAACGCGCAGCTCATGACTGGTAAGCTTGATGGCACTGCCATCAACCGTAACCTTGCCCGATTTCACATCTAGGCGTACCGGCCCGCAGGAAATTTCATTGCTCGCGTGACCCGCCGCGCGCCGGACGAGGGCGCGCACGCGCGCCAAGACTTCTTCCATGTGGAAGGGTTTGGCGACGTAGTCGTCAGCGCCCGCATCAATACCTTGAACCTTGTCGCTCCAGCGGTCGCGCGCCGTGAGCAACAACACCGGCATTACCCTGCCGGCGCGACGCCATGCTTCGAGCACCGAAAGCCCGTCCATTTGCGGCAGACCAATGTCGAGGATCACAGCATCATAAGGTTCGGTGTCACCGAGAAAGTGCCCCTCTTCGCCGTCAAACGCGACATCTACCGCGTAGCCAGCTTCCAGCAAGGATTCTTTGAGTTGGCGGTTGAGATTGACGTCGTCTTCGACAACCAGAATGCGCATCCGTTGACCCCGATAGAAATGACTTACTGCGCGCTCAATACCAAATTTTTGGCCTGACCGTCTGAGGTGAGAACAGCGATCACATAGACCATGCGCCCACCTTCATCACACACCTGCACATTCAAAATGTCCGCGCTCGCGTCGACGCCACCCGAAGCCAAGACGGCATCGAGAGATTTGATCTGCCCCGAGGACACCGCCTCTTGGATCTGGCGCTTATCGAGGCAGCTCTGGGCCGCAGCATCCTCCGTCGTCCCAAATGTGACGAACAGAGCCATAACGAGGGCCGCGGCGACAGCGAAAATGTTCAGGTTCGGTTTCATGAAACCATCAATACAAGCAGTTTGCTGAATGGGACCTGAATGAGGCAATCAAACGAAACAAACTGTATGGGCATAAGGAAAAAGCGCGCCACCCTTCACGGGCGACGCGACAAGTATCATTCAGCGCGGATGCAATGACAAGGCGCTAGCTCTGTGCCAACACCCCCTTCACGCTTTTGCGTAGGAACACAAAGGCCAAGGCCTCGATGATCAAATTCCCCGCTGACGCTTGGTCAAAGGCGGGCAGATCAATCCCCAAAAGCTGCGCCAGTCCCACCAGCAACATGATCGCAGACACAATATAGGTTTTGTAGCCGTCCAACATTGGAAATCCCTCCAGTTGCGTTGACGTCTGATGTTCGCCCGCCATGCCGAGAGCGGCCGTGCGGACCGCACTCACCCGGCGCGTCCACCCTTTTCCGAAAGTGACAAACGTTCCGAGTTTTCCGAGAAAGCCCATACGCTGATCACACAAGGCATTGATGAGCAGCCTTGGCCGGGCACGCGCCAAAGCGCCCAGCGTCACGGGGCCAATCATGCCGTCAGCCGCTACACCGAGACAGACTTGCAAAGCCTTGATTGCGCGGCTCGGACCGGAATTGACCGCATAGTCAAACACGGCCAGATCAACACCGGCGGGCATTTCTCCAGCACGACAGACGCGCCAATAGTTCGCCTCATAAATCGCCGCGGCCTCAGCGCGTGTCAGCGCCCGCACCGCCGCTTTTGGCAGTTGCGTGAACGGCACCACGCCCCGCCAATGCGCGAGCGCTTTTCGCGTTATGCCCATGTTGGTCGCGCCGCCCGGATCGAGCGGATGATCAAGATAGCCTCCCTCGTGGGCCAGAACATGCGCCAGGCAGCGCTCAAACCCTTCACTCATCGAACACTGCCTCCGCCTTGTGCCCGGCGCCAAGCAGCGCGCTCACCTGTTCGACACGCCAAGTAAAACTGCTGGGGAGGACGCCAAAATCAGCGATCTGCTGTACCTCGGAATACACAACTGAGGCTGTGCTCACCGCAAAGCGACGCACCTCAATGCCACTCGACACCACGCTCAGCTCATAAGCTTCCGGGATGTATTCCAGCGGCGGGTTCGCCCCGCTCCATCCATCCCCAACCGCACGACTGCGTCGTTTCCAAGTAAAGATGATGTCGTCATTGGGCTTTCGCTCTGCCACGAGATGTAGGGGTGCCAGAGGCAAAACCGGCGCGGTGTCTGGCAGAATGCTCAAGGCGACTTCTGTCAGCAGAGGTCAGATGCGCCGACGCCACAGTTCATCGCCCCTCCCCCGACTTCGCGGGAGGTCGGGTGGGGGCTCAAAGTCCCCGCAATCTCAGCCGCACATCATTCAGAAGCAGCTCCGTCAGTCCCCAGACGAGCGCATCCACCCGATCCGGCGAATGCCCCCCAGCCTTGCCATCAGGCCCAAAGGCGCAGAGCTCATCTTCAAGCGCCACCAGCCCCTCAACATGAAACACCAGCCCGCGCCCATAAAGTGCCGCCACCGGCTCCGCTCGTAGCCACTTGCCTCGGCTCGCCCGCACAGCCTTCATCGGCACTGAAGGATCAACCTGCTCGATCATCGTCCGCACCAGATCGCCGCCCTGGTTCACCTCCACCACGAGACAATCCGCCTGATGCGCGTGATAGGCCGTCACCGCCCGCCGCGCCCAAGCCAAAGGCGGCGCGGGTTTGAGCGTTGCGTCTTCCAGCACCACAGCGTTTTCGCCGATGCGCCCAACAACGATAATCCCGCACGCGTCTGACTTGGCCGTCACCGTCACCGGCGGATCCACTGCCACCACCACGCGGCCTAAACTTTCGGCCACACCGCGCTTAAACATCGCCCTTTGCCAGAGCGCATTGGGCAAGTCCTCGATCATCTCCCCGTCGAGTTCCTGCCGCCCCAGCACGCTCCCCTCGTAGCGCGCCACCACAGCGTCGAGAAAACTCGGCGCCAGATTTCGCGCATTGTCCGCGGTCCGCATTCTCACAGTCTTTGTGTGCTCGTCCGCCAACAGCCTTTTGATCAGCCGCGTCGGTCTGGGCGTTGTTGTCGCCAACTGCCGTGGACGATCCCCCAGCCGCAGGCCAAACTGCAACATGTCCCAAGCCTCCTCGGCATTGGGCCATTTGCCGATCTCATCGCACCATGCGGCCGCAAACTGTGGTCCACGAAACCGCTCCGGGTCCGAACCCGTCATAATCGCGGCCTCCACCCCATTGGGCCAGATCAGCCGCGACTTTCCGCGTAAAACAGGACGTTCCTCATCCGGATGCACCGCCAGCAAGCCGCTTTCGCCGCGCACCATGATGTCCACCGCCTCGGTCATGGTTTCGCCGACCAGCGCAATGGGCCCGATGCCGCGTCGCGCCAGCCGCCGCACCCATTCCGACCCGGCTCTGGTTTTGCCCGAGCCACGACCGCCGAGCAGCAACCAGGTCGTCCAGTCTCCCGGCGGCGGCTTTTGCTCGCGTCTGGCCCATTTGGGCCAGCAGAAATACATCTTATAGGCCTGCTCATCGGTGAGGCCGTCGACCCGTCGCGCGTTATTTTCGCTCGGACTGGTCAAGACGCTTGATCAGCTTATTGCGAATGTCCGCCATATCGCGACGACTGGGCGGCTCCACATTGCGTTCGCTCGCGCCCATCTTCAGCACGGCGTCGAGCGTCTTCACCTCAGCGGCGAGCAGTTTGGATTTCTGGTCGATTGGCATATCCGTCGCTTTCTCCAATGCGCTGATCTGGTTTCCCAAAAGGCGCATAATTCGAGCGATCAAGAGCGCTGCCGTTGGCGTGTCTTTTCGCGAGGTGGTCCAGAGTTGGTTCTCGCGTTTGTAGCGCACCTGTTTGAGTGAAATTCCGTGGCGCTGGCAGATCACGCGCGGTGAGAACGAATGGCTCTCATATTCCGCGCGAACAATGTCCCAGTTCGGCGTTGCGTTCCGAAACATCCCCTCGCCCCAGACCCAATTTCTTGATCATGCCTGAAAGCTACCATCTCTGCGTGACGCGAGGATAAGAGGGATAAGTTTTAGTCGATCTCGCCGTCCGGCAGCGCCACATAGATCAGCACGCTCATGATGAGGATGAATACGCGGAAGGCCGATTCCAGCCCGTTCCACGTTTCGGACATCCACATGCCAAACCACTCGCCGCCAATGGACATGAAGCCCACCTGCCAGACGAGAAATCCGAATGTTAGCCCAGCGATGGCCCAGGATTTTTGGCGGTTAAAACTTCCTGCGCTTGCCTTGCGTGCCCTATAAAGCCTTGCTGCGCCGACCCAACAAGCGACGGCAGTCGCCAGTTCAGCGGCAATAATGAGGATATAGGCGACGTGGTGCGCAATCTCATTGTCGATGGCGCGATAGGTGGTCCCTGCGTCAGGAAACACCGTATCCATCGCCAACACATGCTGCACGAACGCAAAGTTTGAGCCATAGTCGGTGATATTGCCGAAGGCCACGAGGCTCGCATAAAGCGCCACCGCAGCAACAGTGATCACCTTGCTGATCCTGAGCACAAGCATTCCCGCCTCCATTATTCCGTGCGGGTTATCTGACCCGAGTTCTATTCGCCCGACTTGGTAGACGACTCGTCCCGCCGAAGCGATCTCGCGTTTATGTCAGGCCCCAAATATGCGCTTGGCTTCCAGCGACAGGCCAAGCCCAACACTCCCCAACACGTCGGTACGGATCACCTCAGCCTCGGGGAAGCGGGCCTGCAATCGGTTCGCTACCGCCGGAACCAGCGTCGAACCGCCGGTCAAGATCAAGCTGTCAATGTCAGACGCCTTCACCCCGGCCTGCGCCAGTGTTGCGCCAATGGTGGTTTCGAGCTTGCCAATCGAGTCATCAAGCGCCTCGGCCAGCTGCTCGACGCTAATATCGGTGCGGATGCGGCTACCGTTTACGTCGAAGTCGAACGCCGACACGGGCTTATCCGAAAGCTCAATTTTGGAGCCTTCCACCGCGCCAATCAGCCGATGTCCGAGCCGCTCCTCAACGAGCGTTATCATCGTCTCGACCCGCTCCGCTTCCACAGCTTCCCGCATAGTCGAGCGCAGGTCTCGAATAGCCTGTGCATCATAGAGCCGGTTGATGCGGTGCCAGGTCGAGAGGTCATAATAGGGCGCAACCGGAAGGTGACGCTTCCCGTCCTTGGTCATGCTCCCCAGGCCGAGCTCGGGCATTACCCGGCTCATCGCCAACAGGCGGTCAAAATCCGTCCCCCCGATATGAACGCCGCCCGTGCCCAGAATATCGTCGGAACGGTCAGCCTTGTCGGCATTGCCCGGCGCAACCTTCACCAGCGAGAAGTCCGAGGTACCGCCACCCAAGTCAATGATCAGCGCCAGACGCTCGCCATTGACGTGACGCTCGTAATCCAGAGCGGCCGCGATCGGCTCAAACTGGAAAGCGATATCCTTAAACCCCTGCGCGCGTACGGCGGCTTCCAACTGGTCTTGCGCCTGCCGATCCGCTGCCGGATCATCATCCACGAACTGCACCGGACGGCCGAGCACAACCTGTGTCAGCTCATCGCCCAGATGCGCCTCAGCGCGCTTTTTCAACTCAGCGACATAGGTGCCGATGATATCGCCATAGCCATAGCGCTTGGCTTTGATGCGGGTCGTGTCGTTAAAGAGGCTGGTGCCCAAAACGCTCTTAATCGAGCGCATCAAACGCCCTTCGGCGCCGGTCACATATTCCGCCACGGCATCGCGGCCAAAGTGGATTTGATTGTCTTCAAAGCTGAAGAACAGAACGCTCGGAATGGTCGCGCTTCCATTTTCCAGCGGCACCAGATGGGGCTGGTTGTCAGCGCCAATCCGTCCAAGCGTAGAGTTGGACGTGCCAAAGTCGAGGCCGCAGGAAAGTGTCATAGTCAAGCTGTCCGGAGAAAGCGCGCTTCAGCGCGTTTAGAGGACGGCTCTCATAGCGAGGGATGGCAGGCCAGACAATCGCCCAATTGTCACGCTGCGGTTTTTCGCTCCTGCGATGGACGGAAATCCACCACTTCAAGGCGCGCCAAGCCACGGCGCTGCGCACGGCGCACGGCCATGTTGGCTGCGTCCAGCACTTCACGATCGAACGCCCCTTGCGGATTGACCACGGCTAGACCCATGCTCAGCGTGACCTGACCGGCGTGGCTTTCCTTGTTGGCGATCGCTAGTGTGCGCACGCCCGCAGCGATCTTTGCCGCGATATCACGGGCCATCAAATTGGGCATGTCTGGCAGGACAAGGACAAAACCGGCGCGACCATTGCGCAGGCACGCCTGCTCATTGGGCACGTGTGAGCGGATCAAGTGCTCCAATTGCTCCAGGCAATCTTCCACGCCGTTGCGTCCGTAAGACGAGAAATAACTGGCGTAGACGTCCATTTCGAGGGCGAGAACGCAGAGCGAGACCTTGCGCTCAGCTGCGCTTTCCCAGGCCCGACGCAAGCTTGCGTCGATCCGTTGCGCTGGGCGAAGCTTCTTTCCGGGACGTTTGGCGATCTCGGCCTTGCCATAAGCAGGTTCAGAACCACCAGGAGCACGGCTCAGCGCTGCGCGCACGCGCGCCCAAAAGCCGTTGTCACCACTCATTGTCACCCGATTCATATAGCCCGTTCCTAGGCAGAAGTCAGTTGCCCACAGTCAACACAGGTTTCAGTTAACACAAGGTAACAATACCTAGTCAGATGTGCTCGGGCGGCTCCCATTCTGGCCAATCCACAGCATGTTCTTCCCATTCTTCCGGGTCGACTTCACTTTCGAGATAAGTCCGCCCCGTTACCGAAACTCCCACATCAATAACTGTTTGCGGGTCGCCCGAAACAAGTGGGTGCCACCAGGCCAGCCCTTTTCCTTCCGCAATACGGCGATAAGCGCAGGTCGTGGGAATCCACGCGATCTCTCTCACGTTTTCGGGAGTGAGCTTAATGCAGTCCGGAACAATAGCTTTGCGGTTCGGATAGTCGGTGCATTTGCAGCTGTCCCCATCCAGCAATTGGCAACGCACGTCGGAAGTGATGAGGGTTCCCGTGTCCTCGTCTTCCAGCTTGATCAGACAGCACCGCCCACACCCATCGCAGAGCGCTTCCCACTCGGCCGTGGACATTTCTTCGAGTGTCTTCTCTTCCCAAAAGGCCATGTTTACTCAAACTGTGTTATCGTGGGGCTGGAAGAAATACTTGGGACGAAACCGTCCACGGTCATTTTCCAGTCACACCATTGCATAATGCCTGTGTCCCAGACAAATACTGGGACGACGCGGCGCGGGACCAAATCTTGCAAGATCCATTCTACATCAAGGAAAAGAAGCGAAAGCCCCAAAGCGGCATGTTGGCCGCCGACGCTTGGCTCGATTCTTCCCTTTATGAGTTTTGGAACGCGCTTGGTCGAGGCTATACGCGATTTCAGGACTTTATGTCCCGTTTTCATGTCACCGGTGTAAAGCGCTTCGTCGTCGAAATCCTGTCCGACGCCTTTTCCTTTGGGGCCATCGGCGCGGTGCTCATGACCGCCCTCGCCCTCCCCGCCTTCGACATCACCGATCGCGGAGCCTTCAATAAGGCCGAGGATTATTCGGTAATCTTCCAGGATCGTTATGGCGCCGAGATCGGCCGCCGCGGCATCCGCTCCGACGATAGCGTCGCGCTCGACCAAATGCCCGACTATCTGGTCAAGGCTACGCTAGCGACCGAAGACCGACGCTTTTACGAACACTTCGGCATTGACGTCGTCGGCACGCTGCGCGCCCTCATGAGCAATGCGCAAGGTGACCGTGGCACGCAGGGCGGCTCGTCCATCACCCAACAGTTGGCCAAAAACCTTTTCCTCTCCTCAGAGCGCACGCTCGAGCGTAAGATTGTTGAGGCGTTTTTGTCGGTCTGGCTCGAGTGGCACTACTCCAAGGACCAGATTCTCAAACTCTATTTCGACCGCGCCTATATGGGCGGCGGCAATTATGGCGTCACCGCCGCCTCTGAGTTTTACTTTGGAAAGCGCGTTCAGGACATCAACCTGTCCGAAGCCGCCATGTTGGCGGGCATGTTCAAGGCACCCGGCAATTATGCGCCCCATATCGACCTTGCCGCTGCGCGTGGCCGCGCCAATCTGGTGCTCACCAATATGGTGGCTGCCGGCTTCCTCACTGAAGGCCAGGTGACCGCCGCACGTCGCAATCCCGCAGCCGCCATAGATCGCCGTAAAGACATCGACTCCCCGAACTATTTCCTCGACTACGCGTTTGAGGAAACAAAGAAGAAGATCGAAGAACGCGCGGCCAACGGTAATAATTTCGTCGTCCGCACGACAATCGACACAACGCTGCAATCCTATGCCGAGGAAGCCATCACCTCGGTTATCCGCGACTCTGGCGAACAGTATCGCGTTGAGCAGGGTGCGATGGTGGTCACTGATACTGAAGGCGCTATCCGCGCTATGGTTGGCGGGACCGATTACGCCAAGAGCCAGTTCAATCGCTCGATCGTCTCCAATCGCCAACCCGGCTCCGCCTACAAGCCCTTCGTCTATGCCGAAGCGATGGAGCAACTTGGTCTCAAGCCGAGCGATCGCATCTCAGACGCGCCCGTGTGCATCGGCGATTGGTGCCCGCAGAATTATGGCCGCAGCTATCGCGGGCAAACCACGCTCATCTCCGCTTTTGCCTCGTCGATCAACACCGTCCCGGTCACGCTTTCGATCAAAACCGGCCGCGATAAAATCGCCGAATTGTCGTATCGCATGGGCCTCCGTCAGGAATATCCAGTCACGCGTTCCCTCGCCCTCGGCGTGGCGTCGGTATCTGTGCTCGATATGACCAGCTCCTACGCGGTCTTTGCCAATCATGGCTACAAGACCCCCGCCTATGGTCTGACGCGCCTTATCGACTCCCGTGGCGAAACCGTTTGGGAATATGACGAAACCGTCCCGCGCGAGCGCGTTCTCTCCGAGCAGACGGTTGCCTATATGAATGAAATGATGCGCGCCGTTGTCACCTCCGGCACGGGCCGTCGCGCGCATATTGATGGCGTGCCCACCTTGGGCAAAACCGGCACCACCACTTCGTATCGCGACGCGTGGTTTGCAGGCTTCACCGGCAATTATGTTGCCGCTGTGTGGTTCGGTAACGACGATTATCGCACCACCAATGATCTCACCGGCGGTCTTCTGCCGACTGTCGCCTGGCAGAAGTTCATGGCCTATGCCCATACCAATATCGCGGTAAAGCCCGTCTTCGGCATTGAGTTTGACTTGCCAGAAACCCTGATCGCCGCAGCACCGGAAGAAACCGAAGAAGAGATCGCGCAACGACCGCCCAATCTCAAACCCGCTGCCGCCAGCAAGCTCCTCGACCTCGCCGCGCGCCTCTCGTCCAGCCAGTCATCGGACCAGCTTGCTACAGCGCCATCGGCCGACAGCCAGCCGACACTCTAATCAGGTCACCCCTCCCGGCCTTCGGCGCTAAATTTTCGCAACATTCAATATACAGAAGACACCACACAATATCTTCAGTATTTGGCCGAATCTATCTCCAGACAGCCGAACACATACTCATCAACACCCCAGAAACAAACAAATCACACCAGACTTTGTTGCATAACCGCAACTACGGGTAAATCACCAGAACCACACTCAGAGTCTAGTTTTATTATTTACTGACAACAACTAAGTCAAGATAGGCGCCAGGACACAATTCACAACACCCAAACACAAGATACACTTCATATTCTTGAAGTCTAAACACAATCATGGAACCATATGGACCTCAACCAATGGGCGAGGGCTAAATGTTCAAGAAACTTGTTATTGTAGCCGCTGCTAGCGCAGCAGTTACTCCTGCAGTCTTTGCTGCAGACTTGTATACTCCAGTTGCAGACCCACCAGTTTACACCGCGTCTGGCTTTGACTGGACCGGCATCTACGCCGGCGCCGTCGGCGGCTATGTGTGGGGACAGAGCATTGTATCAAGCACAGGCTTGACAGACACAACTACCGTAAACCCTTCTGGTGGCCAATTCGGCGTTACAGCAGGCATGAATGGCCAATTCGAGCAGTTCGTTCTCGGTCTAGAAGGTGAAATTCTCTGGTCGGGTGTCACCGGAACAGCTGGCATTGTCGGCCTGACCGTTGACGACATTCTAACTGTTAAATCCGATTGGCAAGGTGCAATCAAGGCTCGAGCAGGCGTGGCATTCGACCAAGTTCTTGTCTATGCCCACGGCGGGATTGCATTTGCAGACTACCACGCAAGACACGACGATAACGGTGTATTTGTATCAGATTACCGCACGAGCCGCACTGGCTGGACCGTTGGCGCCGGCGTTGAAATGGCTGTTACTGAGAATGTTAGCGTTAAAGCAGAGTATGCCTATTCCGACTTTGGAAAGTGGTCCGGCACTGACTCACTTGGTAACGCACACGACTTCACTCACCACACCCACGCGATCAAAGCTGGTGTGAACTTCCACTTCTGAGTTCCTCCTCCCGTGCATGGGGTGATTAGGGCAGCTTCGGCTGCCCTAATCTTTTCAGCGGTTCCAGCACCTCGCCCCTTCCGAAGCAGCCGCGCGGTTGCTACAACTTCCTAGTCTGCAACAGCTTCGGTTCCTGTCGCCCATGCCCTATTTGCGAATGAGCTGAGCGCCGTGGCCTTTGTCCTCCGCCTCCTCGTTGCTATCGCCGTCGCGCTGAGCATTGGCTTTGGCCTGAGCTACTACGCCCTCACCGATGGCCGGTTCATCGCTGCAAACATGCTCGGCCCTTGGATCACCTGGCAAGATGTCGGCGTGCCGAACCCAAATCCCTATACGCGCAGCCAGATTGCTCGCGAAGGCGCGTTGCAGCTCGGACGCAGCGAAGGCCTGCGCTTCACCGCTGCAACAGACAGCGCTGGCAAGCCTCTTGATCTCAGCTGCACCTACCGCATCTCTGGCCGTGTTCCGATTTCGAGCTTTTGGACTTTGTCAGCCGTCGACAGCGACTCGCGCAATCTGGCCGCACCAGGCGAAGACCTTGCCTTGCGCTCCAGCGAGCTCGTCCGCGACAACGACCGCAGCTTCCGGATTTATGTCGGCCCACATGTCATGCCGATGAACTGGCTTGAACTCGCCGGCAGTGGCCCATACGAGCTGGTGCTCACGCTCTATGACACCACGGCCTTTTCCGGCTTCACCAATGACACGGTCATGCCCTCCATCACCGAGGAGCATTGCCCGTGATCCGCAGTTTTCTCTGGCTCTTAGGCGGCGCCATTCTGGGCGGCATCATCCATATTGTGGTGATCCTGTCCTTGCCAAGCTTGGCCGAAAACACCTCGTGGACCCGAATTTCAGCCCTCGATGCCGATCACAAAATGCTGGTCCTACCTGCCATTACGGCTGGTGGTGACAACCCATTGCAGCTTGATCCCGAGCTCGTCTACGGCATTTGCAAAATTGACATCAATGAGGCGCCCGCCTTCGTGCAAGGCACGCTGCCCGACGCATTCTGGTCTGTCGCCGTCTATAACTCTGATGGCATCATCACCTATTCGACGACCAATCGCGATGGCATCGGGCAGACAGTTGAGCTCGGAATGTTCAACTCAGCCCAAACCCAACTCCTCGCCCAGCAGCAGATTGAAGTGTCGCCCAATCTCTTGGTTGTAGAGATGGCGCATAGCGAAGCGGTTGTCGTCGTCCGCGCCGCGCCGCCGCATGACGTTATGCGCCCCCGCTTTGAAGTTGCCCTCGCCGCCGTCAGCTGCGGCCCTCGCCCATGATGAATTCTGAGACTTTCGACGCCCACCTCTCGGCTATTGTCACGCGTTACCGTGCCGATGTTGCCGAGCCCGGTGAACATCTCGCCCTACTCCGCTGGCAGATGGACAATAACCACCGCCTTGAACTGCGGGATACTTTCCCCGGCCATATCACCACTAGCGCGCTGGTGATCTCGCCGGCCAAAGACAAGATCTTACTCATAGATCACGTCACCATCGGCCGTTGGCTGCAGCCCGGCGGGCATTATGAACCCAGCGACAGTTTCTGGGCCTCGGCTTTGCGTGAGGCTGTTGAAGAGACCGGCGTTATCGGCGCAGTGCTCCACCCATGGCACAAAGGCGATCTCCCGCTCGTGATCGACAGTCACGACGTGCCCGGAAAACCCGCGCGCAATGAGCCGCCCCACGTCCACCATGATCTGCAATATGTGTTTGTCGCCAGCGCCGACCAGCCTCTGACGGCCCAGTTGGACGAAGTTCACGCGGCCCAATGGCAAGACTTTTCTGCCCTGACCGCAATTTCCGCCCGCGCCGCCAAACGCATTCTCGCGCTTTAAAACAGCGCCAGCCCGCCCGACACCGTCGCCAGGCCAAGCACGACCAGCCAACTCGGCACTTTGGCAAAAACCAATAGCGCAAAGCCGATCAGCGCCAGCCCGAAATCCAGCCAGCTCCCAACGCCGCTGATAAACACCGGGTCGTACAGGGCTGCGGCGAGCAAACCGACCACGGCAGCATTTGCCCCTGCCATAGCCGCTCGCGCTTGTGCCTTTGCCGCCAGCGCCGCCCAAAAGGGCAAAACTCCAATCAGCAAGAGCATGCCGGGCAAAAATATCGCCACAAGCGCAATCGCAGCGCCCGACACACCATGGCTCAGGGCGCCCAGATAAGCCGCGAAGGTGAGGAGTGGCCCGGGCACGGCCTGCGTCGCGCCATAACCAGCGAGAAACGCATCCTTGCTGACCCAGCCAGAGCCCACAACCTCTGCCTCGAGCAATGGCAAAACCACATGCCCGCCGCCGAACACCAGCGCACCCGCGCGATAGAACGCGTCGAACAGCGCTACGCCGTCCCCCGCCCCCGCCAAAAGCGGCAAGCCAACCAACAGCACGACGAAGGCGAACAGCGCCCCAATACCAACACCCTTTGACACCAGCGGTAGTGCGTCGCCCCCCTTGCCCGCAACATGACGACAGACCACCAGCCCAAGCAGCCCGCCAATCACGATGGCCGCCATCTGCCCAAAACTGCCGCCGATCAGCACCACCAGTACAATCGAACCCAATGCTATGGCGACACGCTGCAGGTCCGGCGTCAGGCTTTTAGCCATGCCGTAAACCGCCTGCGCCACCACAGCGACAGCAACAAGTTTGAGCCCATGCACAATCCCCTGCGCCAGCGGCCCCTCAAACGCGGCAGCACCGAGCGCAAAGAGCACAAGAAGAATTGCGGATGGGAGGGTGAAACCGACCCAGGCCGCCAATGCGCCGAGAGGACCCGCGCGTTGCAACCCTAGGGCGAAACCAAGTTGGCTCGATGCTGGACCGGGGAGAAACTGACACAGCGCGACCAGATCGGCGTAAGCGCTCTCGCTCACCCATTGACGCTTGGTCACCAGCTCATCGCGAAAATAGCCAAGGTGGGCGATAGGCCCACCAAAGCTGGTCACACCGAGCTTTAAAAATGTGAAAAAGACTTCGGCGGGCGTTCCGCGCTTATTCTCCCTCGTCACGCCCACCCCGTACTCACATCATTTCGGAACGATGTTCTCTCGATCAATCGCCATAGTCTGATAACGCGACGGTATTGTGAAGCTTGGCCCACGATTGCCGCCAGTGCCACCATCACCGCAGAAGTCATGACGGTTGGCCCGGTCGACCCAAGGCCGGAGCTTCCGCAAGTTCTCATCGACGCCCATCGATTGCTCATGCGGCGTTTCCACCAGCAAATGATCAAGCGCATAGGAATAGCTGAGATAGCGATAATTCAGTGCCCGCACGAACCAGTCGATATGCCAATCGTTCTCAGTTTTGCGCGCCTGCATATTGGTGCGCACATCGGTCCCAACAGCTGGCAGACTAGACGCCGCAATCTGGCGCTGGCGATCGACTTCCACCACTGCACAAATCGATGCGAAAGTGCTGCTGACCGTATCAAGATCGGCCAGAATATGCCGACCAACGGTGGAATAGCGGGTCCGCGACGAGTTGTATTGTTCGTTGCGCAGCCAGTTGTAATAGCGTTCTTCGGTGAACCGGAAGTCGGTGGCCGAACTCAACCGTGTCCGTTGCAACTCCACCGCGCCGTCGAACAGCCAATCCTTGCTGTGCGCAGCCGTGACGAAGCGCCAAGTGCGGTTATGCATTTCCCGCTCTTGGTCCGTCATGTTGAAGTTGGACACCGGCTCCTTGCGTATCTTAGCAATCACACCACCAACAGCAGGCATTGCCGTATCATGTGTAAAACTGGGCCGCGCCCGGCCGAAGTCGCTCACTGGTCGCGCAACGCAACCGGCGAGAGCCGCAGCCACAATCGCGCCAAGGACTAACCGCTGGCCGATTCTAAAAATTCTATCCGCGCTTTCGCTTGCGCCTTTTGGCATCTAGGTTCGTTTCAGGTGTTAAAGAGCCGCGTTCGTAGCGCACCCCAGTAAACAGTAATATCTGGGCGTCAACGCTTTTCAGTTGTGGCTTAGTCTGGCGCCTTCTGCGCCCGTCTATATGCAACACATCAGCCAAAATGGCCTCCATTGTGCGCCACTCCCCCTTTCCAGTGAGGGCAGCGAGTTGGAAGTTGATCGTCCTGCGCGACGCCCCTCGCGCAAATGCCATTAAGAGATCGTCAAGGTTAACAGCCTATTAACGAATTGCCAGCAATGGTGGGTCAGCATCGGTTTTGATGTAAATTGTGATTCAGTGGTTCCGCCGCAAATGCTTGGTTTTCAGCCGTACGAGACATTTCAGCTTCTGATTGAAACGGGTGGTGTCGATCGCACCAACACGCTGCTCATCGCCGCGTGTGATGCATACGCCCGCCGCGGCAAGCCAACCATTCCCGAAATGGAACAGTTTGAAACTCTGGCAGCGCGCCTCTTCCCGGCCGCGACAGATCAGGCTCGTTCTAAGGCAGCGGCCCTTCTCGGGCGCGCCGAACATCTGTCACCCATGCTCGAAAACCTCGTCATCGAGAACATTGGCGACGATCTGATTGATTTCCTGCGCGGCGCGCCGGAACTGTCCGAACAGACCATGTTCACCCTGCTCGAGCGTTTCGGCGCACCGGCGGCCGCAGCCATCGCCACGCGTGGCGACATGACCGACGCCGTCTTGTCCAAGCTCTTCCAGATGAACTCGCGCAAGGTCTATCGCGCTCTCGCAGCGAACCTGCACATTGTGCCAAAGGGCGCATTTGTCAGCGCCTTGGCCCGTTCGGCGACCATGGATCACCTGGTTGCAGAAGCTCTCGGCAATCGCGAAGACTTTGACGCTGGCCTGCTCGCACCGGCCTTCTTTGACCTTTCCGATGAAAACCGCATCAAGGTCATTCGCTCTTTTGCCCACCGCTCTACCCCAGTGGCTCCAATCGCCCGCACCATTGAGCAGCTCTCCGTCGCTACGGCCGATCTGACCAAGGCGCTGATGAAGCTCTTTACCGAGAACCGTCGCCCCGAAGTCACCAAGCTCTTGTCGCAGATAACGGGTCTGGATGAAGTGCGGTGCGGCCAGATCGCCCACGACGTGACCGGCGCATCGCTTTTCGTCATCCTGCGCGCTTTTGGTGCGACGTCTTACGATGGCTTGAAAGTGCTGATCCACGCCACCAGCCAGGACGGTGATCGTTCCAAGTCGCTGGCCGAGTTTGCCATCCTGTTCAATGACATAGCTCCGGCCTCAATGGCCTATCTGATGAGCGCTTGGCGTGGTGAAGTGAACCTGCTGGAGCTGACCAAGCCAGAATACGTGCCACTCAATCAGGACAGCAAGCGGACCGCCAAGCTGGCCACTGCGCACAATGCCATTGTCGATCAGGCAATCGATGCTTTGGCCAAGATTGGTATTCGTCGCGCCGTTTAACGCGGCTCGACGATATCAATACCCGGGTCATCCCCGCGCATATCAAGGCTAATCACCCAGAGATCGGGGTCAAATTCGGTCTCTTGGTTGATGCGATCACGCACTTTGAGCGGGTCCACATGGGAAAAGCGGCGCTGGAATACCAGCCCCACCCCATCTCCGGCGCGCAACATGGGCGCAGGCGTAAACAGGCTCCGTGTTCCATCGAGGTGATCGATCTCGATGAAAACCTGCCCGGCGATGGGGTCCCCACGCCGCGCAAGCACACACATATTGCCCAGATCATTGTGGCGGCGCACAAACGCCATGCACCACAGATCGCTTCTGAGGCGTCCCACTTAGATCGTCGCGCCCGCAGTCACCAACAGATCCACCAGATCAGGCTGAACCTGGCCGGTCATCTTGTAGCGATGGAAGTTCTCGAACTCACGGATCGCGCGCGCCGTTTCCGGGCCCGGCTTGCCGTCGATTGGCGCTCGGAAGAACCCGAGGCTGGCCAAGCCACGCTGGATTTGCATCACCAGTTCTGCGTCGTTCGCAGGCAAAACCTTCACGGTTTCAGCAACCGGCGTCGCGGTCGCAGCAGGTGCAGGAGCCGCAACTGGAGTTGGCGGCTGAACAGGCTCTAGCGACGCGACAAGCGTCGGCGCGGGCTGCGGCGCAGGCGCGACCACAGGCTGAGCCATCTGCGCAACCGATGGAGTCGGCGTTGTTGGCGCGGCTTCGGGCGAACTCATATTGGCCAAAATGCCATCAATTGTCGTCGCTGCGGCGTGCGCAACTTGCGGCTGCGCCTGAACCACTGGCGCGACTTCCGGCGTCGGCGGCGCAATTGGTGGCAAAACGACAGCCTGCGGCTGAACAGGCGGCGCGATCATTTCAGGCTGCGGCGCAGGCTGCACCACCGGCACGGGTGCTGGCGCATAATACACCTGCTGCACTGGCTCTGGCGTGCGGATTGGCGTCGTAATCGCCTGTTCCTGCACGGGCTGCGAACGAGCACCAGACACACGACCTGCCGCATCAGAATTCAGAATAGCATCGACAACCGATTTGTCAGCCGAACCCGTTGGGTTCATCCCATTCCGATTCTGGAACTGGCGGATAGCAGCGGCGGTCTGTGGACCGTAATAGCCATCGACCTTGCCAGCGAACAGCTGCAATTCGACCAGCTTCTTCTGCACGGCGAACATCTGCGCATTGCCCACTGGCTCGTCCGGCACCGCGTTCTGCACAGGCGCACTGGCATAGGTAGGGGTCTGCGTCGGCTGGGTCAGAACAGTCTGCTGTGCTGGCGCGAGTGCGACCTCTTCCAATGCAGGTCGATCGACAACAGGCGTCGGCATGACGGCATTGACCTGGCTGGTCTGCACGAAAAATGGCGACGGATGTTCGGTCGTTTGCATGAACAGCGCATTGCTGCCCGCCATTGCCGACAGGGTCACCATGGCGAGAACAGCCGTGGATGCCAATGGCGCGCGCATATAGCGGTCAAACGACCAATAACCAGCCTTGGTCAAGGTCGTAACCACAACGCTCCCCGCCATCAGCGGAAGCTGGGAAAGGGTGTTCGTTGTCATTGTGCTTTTCTTTTTTCGCTTGGCCATGAGAGTGTGGATGCAGCCTGTGGCTCACGATGAAGAGGAAGGACTTCGGCGGTTTCAAGGCCACCATTGGGTCCTGCGATCGGCAGGAGGACGGTAATCGTCGTCCCCGCCCCGATCTCTGACATGGCACGTAATGTGCCCCCGTGCAGTTCGACCATTCCCTTAACGATGGAGAGGCCAAGCCCCGTGCCTTCGTATGTGCGGTTCAGGCCATCTTGCACCTGGAAGAAGGGTTCGCCAATGCGGGCGAGTGCCGCTGGTGCCATGCCGATACCATTGTCTCTAACCGAGATATTGATCGACTGGCCCTGACGCTTGACGGACACCGCCACATCGCCGCCTTCATGGCTGAACTTTATGGCATTAGAGAGGAGGTTGATCAGAATCTGGCGGCAGACACGCTCATCAGCGTGCAGTGTCGGCAGGCCCTGCTCCACATCCGTACGCAGCGAGACGCGGCGCTCCTGAGCCATTGTGTCGACCATGGACACGCAAGCCGGAACAATCTCTGCCGGAACCAGCGGCTCGGCGTGAATTTCAAACTTGCCCGCTTCGATACGCGACATGTCGAGCAACATGCCCACGACGTCGAGAAGGTGACGACCGCTCTGCTTGATCAGTGTCGCATATTCCATATGCGAAGGCGAAAGCTCGCCACCGATCCCCGAGGTCATCATTTCAGAAAAACCAACCACAGCATTGAGCGGCGTCCGCAGTTCATGCCCGATGGTGGCGAGGAAACGCGACTTAGCCTGCGAGGCATCTTCCGCAGCGCGACGGGCTTCGCTCATCGTCACTTCGGCATCCTTGCGCGCCGTAATATCGCGCAGCAAGCCAATAACATCGTGACGACCAGCCTTAGCTTCTTCTTCTAGAATGGGCGAAAGCTGAATTTCGCACCACACGAAGCGCGGCACATTGGAGTTCGAGCGTGGGTCTTCCTGGCGCACACGCGCTTCAATCGTGCGGCTGCGTCCGCCTTCAGAAGCATCGGCGAATGCGGTCAGGAACACAGGGCGATCCAGCACATGCAGACGCTCGCCGAGGCCACGACCGCTGATCTGATAGCGTGGGCAACCAAACAGGCTTTCCGAAGCGCGCGACGCAAGCAGCACGATGCCGTCAGTACCAAAGCGCAGCACCGCGTCCTGAACATGCTCCACCAAATGGCGGTATGCGTTCATCTGCGCCTTTTCCTGGCTGTCAGCCCGCTGGCTGACGCAGTGCGCCGAATAGGTGACGATCCCGCAGCTCACGACGAAGGCCAACATGCCCGCGATCTGCAACGCCAGTGCACTGTCCATAACGCGCGGCAAGCCAAGCAGCGAAGCGCTGATGCTGATCATCAGGATTGGCGCCAGCATGATCCAGCTGACAACACGCAGACGCGTCTTGGTGGTCAGTACGGCCAGAACCGGACCGAGCAGCGCGACCGCAAGGCCAGCGTCGACCAGGGCGCGATCAGCAACGGAGAGCACCAGGCCAGAGGCCATAAGAACTGTAACATTGGCAGCAGCAGCGGCGTCATAGCGGCCCGCGCGCACCATAGAGAGCGCGATCAAACCACCTGCCAGCACGCTTGCCGCCAGAATAAAGGCAACGCCCGAGCCCGACACTAGGCCGTAAACAGCGGGGAACATGCCGACCAGGGCCACGACGATGAAAATGCGTGCGGTATTTCCGATGGCCTGCAAGCGCATGACTTCTGGGAAACTACCCGTGTCCAGCGAGGCAAGGGTATTGCCCCATTTGGCTCCGAAGAGACTGAAGTTACGCATCAACACACTACTCACACTACCGACGCCTGTCTGAACTGTTGGGTTCAGATGTGGGCTCTGCCGCCCTCGCCCGACTGATCGGGTCTCGTATGTGAGCAACCTCGTCCGCCAACCTCTAATGCAGGTTTAAACTCGGGGGGCGTCTAACGCTTTATGGGGAGTTTCGACCGTGTTTCAAAAAACAGCGTAAACAGGTTATTGCCAAGGCACCCCCCGTGGTCGCAATTGATTCAACCTTTCTACAAAAGGTCCAACAGATTGTAGCTAATCCGCGCTAGGGTGCGCCTAACCTACGGATTCCCTAGGGGGACTGGCGATCATGTTCCTTTTGCGCTGCGCATTTTGGCTCACATTGGCCTTCATCATCATCGCCCCGAGCGCTGAATTGAGGGATCGCGCCACCGCGACTGCAACACAGGCTGTCGCTGTCGGCACCGCCCAAATCGCCAAGGGCGTAGAATCAATTCCCTGCGATTCTTGGGAATGCGTCACAGGCAAAGCCGTCGCCACTGTCGCTCTGAACTCAGTGGTGCCGCCCCTGCCCGAAGAGCTGCCGGCGGCCGGCAAGCTCGTCACCGTCACCATGCCCGTTCCGCGCCCCGCCGATCTCATCTAATCTCGACAAGAGGCTCTGGCGCTCTCGCACACCATCTCTTAGATAGTGCTTTATGACCCAGCCTCAAAAATTCCAGGAAATCGCCGAGAACCTGTCTTTCCTAGACGATTGGGAAGACCAGTTCGAATATATCATCGAGCTCGGCAAGGCCCTCCCCAAACTCTCTGACGCCCAGCGTGTGCCCGAGAATAAGGTCAGCGGTTGCGTTGCCCAGGTCTGGCTCGCCGTCGAGCAGACCCCGTCCGATGCTGGCCCGGTGTTCCACATCAAGGGCGAAAGCGACGCCATGATCGTTCAGGGCCTCGTCGCTGTGCTGCTCGCTCTTTATTCCGATCGCCCGGCTTCGGAGATCGCGGCCACCGACGCTATGGCTATCTTTGACGAGATGGGCCTGCGTGAGCATCTCACCACCCAGCGCAGCAATGGCCTAATCTCAATGGTCAATCGCATTCGCGCGCAGGCGCAAGCCGCCTAAGTCGCCAAACCGCCGAAGCCGCTACGCCAGCGGCTTTTCGGCGAACTCACACGCAATCGCCGCATCTGCGCGTCGCGTACTAGGTTGAATTGCCCCTTAACGCCTCAGTCCGCGAACATCGCGGGCCGCTCAGGCAACCAGCCCGTCACCCCCTGCCCCTCTCCAACCGCCCGCGCATTGATCCCCCAGCGCTCCGCTAGGTGCTCAAGCGCGATCCGCAGCACCAGCTTCGCGCCCCGTCGCGGCCATTGCCTCTGCGTTTCAATATCTTGCAGCCCGAGCTGATAGAAGCAAACATCGCTAAGCACCGCCCAGCAGTCCCGCGGGAGTGTTTGCGCCAGCCGGTTCAACTGTGCCCGCGCTTCGGCCGCACTCAGCGCCATATCTCCTTGCGGCGCACCGCCTGCTTTATTGCCAATGCGCGTCGGGTCATAAGACATGGTCACCCGCTGATTGAGACGCGCTCTCCAAAACAGCGCAGTCAACCGCCGCGCCGCCTCCAAATGATGGTCGAGTAAAAACATGTGCGGGCCGCTGCCCTTGGCAAGCCGAAGGATCGGGTCAGGCAGAGCCCCGCTCATGCCCCGGCCCCTTCAATCAAGCTTTCCAGCCGAAAGACTTCCGTTTCGAAAGCGGGATCATCGCGCATATCTTCGATTAAAGCGCAGGCATACGAGACAGTGGTCCTATCCCGCCCAAATGCTGCCCCCACGGCGGTCAAGGTAAGGCCGAGGCACACATGGCACAGATACATCGCCAGTTGCCGCGCAAATGCAGTTTCAGCTCGACAACGGGATTTGTTTATTAGCAGTCGAATAGGTGTGCGCTTCTCGCGAGCGACCAGTTCAACGATGCGCCTTACAGAAAGATCGCGTGGCGCGATGTGAACTAAGTTATGTGCCCGATCCGAAGCAGATACGCTCAATGAGTGCATGATTAGCTTCCGATAACTACTAGGACGATAGTCCTAATAATCCAGCAAAGCTAGCGAGCGGGGATAAGTTCGGCAAAAGAGAGTAAATTACAAAAGGAAATGGCCACCCCAAAGGAGCGGCCATTTACAGAATTCTTATTTCAGGACAGTAACTTAAGCCTTGCGGCCCAGACCGTTGTCCTTCGCCAGCTTCGAGCGTGTTGCCGAATAGCTTGGAGCGACCATTGGGTAGTCTGCAGGCAGGCCCCACTTTTCGCGGTATTCTTCTGGCGACAAGTTGTAGTGGGTGCGCAGGTGGCGCTTCAGCGACTTAAACTTCTTACCGTCTTCGAGGCAGATGATGTAGTCGTTGTTAACAGACTTGCGAACAGGAACAGCTGGCTTGAGCTCTTCAACCTGAACAGCAGGTTCGTTGGTGCGCAGTGTACGCAGAGCATTGTGAACATCAGAAATTAGACGCGGCAGATCACCGGGGCTAACAGCATTGTGGCTCACGTATGCAGAGACGATTTCGGTGCTGAGTTCAACCAAGTCAGATTCAGCACTGACGAACGAGCCGGTATCGTCGTTCATTTTTCAACCTTTCGATTATTTTTCTATTTGGACGGTGTCAGGGGCAGACCCGTCATACTTCACCTGTTAAAACCGTTTACTAGCTAGCGCAACCCCCGCAAGCAGCAGGAAGATGAACGTATTGTCGCGTTTTATCGATCCTGAGATTTTTCGCGCGCTGAGCCAAATTCATCGAGTATCGTGTTTTTATTTGGACTGTGACCGGCAAAGTAGCTGGCACGCGCCAATAAATGCGCTGACACCGGAGTGGTCAGCAGTAAGAAACTAATTCCAATAAAGGCCCGCAATGAGACTGCGACGTCTTGACTTAAAAAAGCAACGGCCAGCAACACCAAACCGCCACCGACCGCACCTGCTTTAGACGCCGCGTGCATTCTTGTATAAAGATCGGGAAGACGCAAGACGCCAACAGCGGCTAAAAAGGAAAATGCCGCACCACAAACAAGAACAATACATCCAAAATATATTAGAAGCTGAGACAGCATCATTCAACTTCCTGTCCACTAAGTGATTTCTGCCCCGCTTTAATCAGGATGTATCGCGCCAGAGCAATAGTGGCGAGAAAGCCTAAAAGCGCGACCGCGATAGCTATATCCAAATACAGCATCAGCCCGGTCCGAACAGCCACTGCGGCAATCAAGCCCATCGCAATAACTGTGAGTAAATCGAGCGCCAACACGCGATCGCCCAGTGTTGGCCCAATAATGATACGGACAACAGACAAGAGCAACGCCATAGACAGTAACGTCAGCGCGATCAGACTTGCCCAATCAAGTGCGATTTCGGGTGTCACTGAAACACCTCCTTGACCTGTTTCTCAAAGCCATTGGAAATTTCAGCGATGAGCGCGTCCCGGCTTTCGAGGCTAATCGTGTGGACGTAGAGAAACTTCTTGTCCTCTGAAACATCAACACTCAGTGTTCCGGGCGTCAGCGTCACGAGATTGGCTAGGATTGTAATCTCAGCCTCAGATTTCACAGTCAGCGGCACTTTTACAAAGGCCGGACGAATGACTTTGTGCATGTCAGGCCGCATCACCAGTACGGCCACCTTCACAGCGCTCGCCATAAGCTCATAGGCAAAGCTCCCGGCCAGCCGAGCGATGCGCATCGCCCGCTTGCTCACCCCAGGGCTGAACAAGTTCTGTCGCAGCAACAGCACCGCCACCAGTCCGATCACCGCGCCGAACAGCAGATTGGCGAGAGAGAAATTGCCATTTATCCCGGCCCAGAGCAGGGCCATGACAATAATTGTGGCGACAGTACTCATTTCCCGTCCTCCGCCAGATTGGTGGCTGCAATATAGCGGCTTGGGTCAACAATGTCGGCCGCGCCCTGCTTGATATTGGCCATCAAAGGGCCCGGCCACAGGCCCAGCACGATGATCGCCACGGTAAGACCGCCCACCGCGCCGAGGCCAATCTGCCCGCGCTTCCCGAGCGGCAGCACCGTGCTGCTCACATGCTCTGATGTGTCACCCTCCGGTCCATTGCGCCAGAACACATGGGCCCAGAGGCGCGTCCCAGCGATCAGGGTCAGCACGGCATTGATCAACAGCGACCACAGCAACCAATTGCCCACCCAGCTCCCCTCGCCCGCAACGCCATCCGCAAAGCTGGCTTCCAGAAGCAGAAGTTTTGGCCAGAACCCAAGAAACGGCGGCACGCCCGCTGCGGCCAGCACCAGAACAAGAAACAACACCGAAAGTGGCGCATGCTTGGCATAAAGCCCGCCCATTTTGCGCGTATTGGTCTGCCCCGTCACTTTCTCGATCAGGCCAACCACCATGTAGAGTGCGGTCATCGTCAAAATAGCGTGGACGATATAGAGGCCCGACCCGGCCAAACCCGTCTCGCTGGGAATAGCTAGGCCGACCATGGCTGCGCCAATCCCACCGATAACGAAAAAGCCAATAGCCCGCCGCAGATTGGTTTCGGCAATCGCCCCGAGCGGAGCCACCAGCAGCGTTCCAATGACCAGAACGGCAATAACTGGCTCGAGCAGCTCGCGGCTCCCCGGCAACACGGCCACTAGCGAGCGAATGAGCGCATAGACGCCAATCTTGGTGAGGAGCCCAGCAAACAGCGCCGACACGGCTGGCGCTGGCGTATGATAAGACGCCGGAAGCCAGGCATTGACCGGAAACGCTGCCGCCTTCATGCCGAAGGCCAAGAGCAGCAGCGCAGCGATACCCGCCATAGCCGCCGGGTTCGCGCTCGGCGCCAGCAGCAAAATATCGGCCATATTGAGCGTCCCAACCGAACCATAGGTCAGGCCGAGTGAGAGCAGAAACAGCGTTGTCGCAAGGAAGTTCAGAAAGCCGTATTTAATCGCTCCATCGAGCTGAAGTGGACGCGATCCCTGCACCAAAAGGCCGAAGGACGCGATCAGCATCACTTCAAACCAGACATAGAGATTGAAGAGGTCGCCGGTGAGGAACGCCCCCGTCACACCGGCCAGCAACAGCAGCACCTGCGAATGGAACGCGTCCTTACTGTCCGCTTCCCCGCGGTCGGCCTCTGCATAAATCAGCACCACGAAGGTGACGATGGAAGCGACCAGCGCGAAAGTCGCGCCAAACAGATCTGCCGTCAGAGCAATCCCGAAAGGCGGGAACCACTTGCCCATAGTCATGCTCGCCGGCCCATTGGCCACAACGTCGAGCAGAAGTTGCACTTCGCAGGCGATGATCACGCCGACGATGATCAGCGCGCCAATCAGCGGCGCCTTATTGATCTGACGCAGCGCCAATAGCGCAGCCGCGCCCATCAGTGCCAGAGCGACGGGCAGCACCAAGACCCAATCGGCCAGTGGCGTCGCCATTTCGATCATTGCACCGGTGGTATCGACAGGAGAGGAAGAAGGACTTGCCATCGGATCAATAGCTCAGCGGCGGCTGCGGAGCGTCTTTCGGCTCGGCGAGACGCATGGTGTCAGTATTGTCGGCATCAAGGCTCTGATAGGCGCGGAACGCCAACACCAGCAGAAACGCGAACATCGAAAAACCGATAACGATAGCCGTCAGGATCAGCGCTTGCGGCAATGGATTGGCGATCACGCCCTCCGGCACGCTCTGTCCCCAAGGCACAATCGGCGCGACTTCGCGGGTCACACGACCACTGGTAAAAATCAGCAAATTGACGCCATTGCCGAAAATGGTCATGCCGATCAGCATCCGGATCACCGAACGCGACAACAGCAGATAGACCCCCAGCGCGATGAAAAGACCAACGAGGCCCGCAAGAATATAGTCCATTTTACAGGTCCTCCTCACGGTCGCTTTCAAGGGAAAGCGAAATGGCCGAGATCGTGCCGAAGACGACGAGATAAACGCCAATATCAAAGAACATCGGCGTCGATAGCGCCACCTCATTGCCGCCCACGCTCATGAACCACCAGATAGAGGTCATGAACGGCGCATCGATAAAGACGCTCAATAGGCCCGAGGCCCCTGCCAGCAGCACGCCGATCCCGGCGAAGGCCAGCGGATCAAGCCGCAGGGCTTTGCGCACGGTCGGCACGCCCACGGCCATGCCGTAAACGGCAATGGCGGACGCCGCGATCAACCCACCGATAAAGCCCCCGCCCGGCTCATTGTGCCCACGCAGGCAAATGTACCAGGAGAAGACCAACATGGTCGCCACGATCAGCGGTGCCAGCGTACGGAAAATGACGGTGTTCATGGCGTCACCTTCTTGGCTTTACGCGGCGCTCGAGTCTTCTTCGCCACAGGCTCTTTCTTGGGGCGACGCAGCAGCGCCAGAATGGCCATGCCTGCGCCCATCACCACGGCGATCTCACCCAGGGTATCAAAGCCGCGATAGTCGACGAGAATGACGTTGACGATGTTATGGCCATGGGCAATCGGCACGCTGGTCTGGATAAAGAAGTCCGACAGGCGCGTGTTCAACTCGCCATTGAGCACCAGCATCAAGAGAAGGCTCACCCCTGCCCCGCAAATGATGGCAATTGTGCCGTCGCGCGCCCAGTCTTCAAATGGTCGATGGTCCTTCACATCAAGCCGCAGACGGCTCATGACAAAGGTCAGCACCACCACCGACAGCACTTCCACCATCAGCTGGGTGAACGCCAAATCCGGCGCGCCAAAGATCAGGAAGATCAGCGCAACCGACGTGCCCTGCACGCCCAGCGCCAGAATGGCCACGAGGCGCGTCGGAGCGCACAGCACTGCCACCAGCCCGATAATCGCCGTGATGAAGATCGCCCACTCGTAAAAATGGAGGCTCGGCAGCACGAGGCGCAGGCTCCAGTCACCCAAGTCACGGGTCGGCACCAGCCAGTCGAACCCGCCCCAAGCCAGCATCGGCCCAAACAAGGCTAGCCCCAAGGCGCAGAATACGACGACGAGATAGATCTCCAGCTTGCCGTGATGCAGGGTTTGCGTCACCCGCGCCGAAAAGCGAATGAGGCCGAACATGACACGATCGAACACAGTGTCTGCCGTCCAGCCAATCGCCGAGTCAAATTTGCGAAGCACACTGCGCAAACTGTTCGCTTGCAGATAAGTGGCCACACCAACGGCCCAAGTGGCAATCGAGAGCCAGATCAGCGGCGAGGTGACATCAATCGCCAAAGACAAATGGCTGTCTACTGCACTGCCAAAAATTGCGCTCGCCGCTGGCTCCAGAATATTGGCACCAACAAAGCCCGGCATCGCACCAAGCAGCACACCAATCACGCCGAGCAAAACCGGCCCGACCAGCATAGCAATCGGAGCCTCGTGCGCATGCTTGGGGGTATCGATCTGTGGCCCCATGAATGGCTTGATCATCACGATCATCGCCACACCCGCCAAGAGCCCATTGCCAATTACCAGCACCGCCAGCGTCAGCAAAACTGTCCACTCGCCAGAGAGGAGCCCCGCATACATTTCTTCCTTAGCGAAATAGCCAAGGGTGAGCGGCAGGCCGATCATCGAGAGAGCGCCGAGCACAGCGCCCGCAAAAGTCACAGGCATTGCCTTGCGCAGTCCACCGAGGGCGGTGATCTCGCGCGTGCCGGTTTCATGATCCACCGCGCCCGCGACCATAAAGAGGCCCGCTTTGTAGCAGGCATGCGCCACGAAATAGACGGCGACACCGGCCACGGCATAGCTCGAGCCAAGCCCCAACAGCAGCACCAGCACACCCAGCGAGGCGATGGTGGTTTGCGCCAGTATCTGCTTGAGATCGGTTTGCTTGATCGCGCCGAGCGCGCCCCACAGCAGGGTTATACCACCAAAAATGGTGAGAATACTCGTCCACTCCGCTGTCCCGCCAAGGCTCGGGGTCATGCGAGCGAGAAGATATACCCCCGCCTGCACCATGGTGGCAGAATGGAGGAAAGCCGACACCGGCGTTGGCGCTTCCATGGCGTTGGGCAACCAGAAGTGCAGCGGAAACTGCGCACTCTTGGTAAAGGCCGCCCCGAGGAAGCACAGCAGAACGACAAGATAGAGCGAATGCTCGCGCAGGACATCACCCATGCCACGCACCGCGCTCATCTCCCAGGTGCCAGTGAGCACATAAACGAGGATCGCCCCGGCGAGCAGGCACATGCCGCCGACATTGGTGATCACCAGGGCCTGAATTGCCGCCCGCCGCGCCGCCTGGCGCTTATGATCAAACCCAATCAGCAGGAAGGAGGTGATCGAGGTCAGCTCCCAGAAAACGAATAGCCCAAGCAGGCTATCGGCCAAGACGAGGCCCAGCATGGCGCCCATAAAGGCCAGCATAAAGCCAATAAAACGCCCCTGATGTTCATGTCCCTTGAGGTAAGCGCTGGCATAGAGAATAATGAGCGTTCCAATGCCCGAAATGGTCAGCGCAAAGACCAGCGCCAGACCATCGACAAAAAAGCTCAAACCAATCCCATAGGCCGGAATCCAGTCCAGCGAGGTGGCAATTGTTTCGCCACTAACCACCGCTGGCGCAAAGCCGATCAAATAGTAAAAGATCGCGGCCGGGACGAGAGCGAGAGCCAAACCACTAATTTGACCGAACAACCGCCCGAGCAGCGGCGCGAATACCGCTGCAACAAAAGGCGCGATCGCGGCCATACCAATATAGTCTTGAGTATCGAGCTCCAAGCGGACCGCCTCTTATAAAAGGGTTCGATTCTTACTGCGCGCGAGATTCGGACCTTAAAGAATGACTGGACTGTCACAAGCAAAATCCGTCCCCGCCGGTACGCCAGTTTCGTTTTTCAACGTATTCCGGGCTGGCAAAACCCGACGGGGCGTCCTATCTCCATGTCACTTCACCTGCATGTCATCGCAGGCCCATTGGAGAGATCATGACTGAGCTCACACCGCCCGTCGCCAAGCGCGTTTTCCATAGCCACACGCATCACGGTGTCACCGTTGAAGACCATTACGCGTGGCTTCGCGCTCAAAACTGGCAGGCGGTGATGCAGGACCCATCGGCACTCGACGGTGAAATCCGCACCTATCTCGACGCCGAAAATGCTTATTATGAAGCCCACTTCGGCAAGCCGACAGAGGCGCTGCGCGATAAAATCTTCAAGGAAATCAGAGGCCGTATCAAGGAAGACGATAGCGGCGTCCCGTCTCCAGATGGTCCTTATGCCTACAACACCCGCATGCTTGAGGGTAAGCAGTATCCGCTGATCGTCCGCACCCCGCGTGAAGGTGGCGAAGAAACAATCCTGCTCGATTGCAATGCTGAAGCTGGTGAAGGTTACTTCGGTTTTGCCGGCGCATCGCACGACAATACCCACAGCGTTCTCGCTTGGGCCGCGGACCGCGCGGGCTCGGAATATTACGATATCGTTCTGCGCGACATCGCCACTGGCAATGACCGCGACGAGGTCATCAAAGACACTGCTGGCGGCTTTGTTTGGAGCAATGACAGCTCCTCGATTTACTACGTCGAATACGACGATAACCACCGCCCCTTCCGCGTCCGCCAGCACATCATCGGCACGGCGCAGGACAGCGACGCAGTGATCTATGAAGAAGAAGATCCGGGCTTTTTCGTCGGCATCGACAAGACCCTCTCGGAAAAATTCCTCATCATCGACGCCCATGATCACCAGACCAGCGAAGTCTATCTGATCGACGCGGAAAACGGCGGGGACCCAATCCTCGTCGCGCCGCGCGTGGTTGGACGTGAATATGAAGTCGATGAACGCGATGGTCTGCTCTACATCCGCACCAATGCGGACGGGGCCGAAGACTATAAAATCGTTACCGTTTCTGCCGACGCCCCGGCGCCAGAAAACTGGACCGATCTCGTCCTCCATAAGGAAGGCGTTCTCGTCCTCGACGTCGCCCTTCTCAAAAACTACATGCTCCGCCTTGAGCGTGAAGATGGCCTGCCGCGCATCGTCTCCCGCGATCTGCGCACGGGCAAGGAAGAGATCGTCGGCTTTGATGAAGACGCCTATTCGCTCGGCATGGCGACGGGCTACGAGTTCGACACCGCCGTCTTCCGCCTCTCCTATTCTTCCCCAACGACACCGCAGCAGCTCTTTGACGTAAACCTCGAAACGGGCGAGCGCACGCTCCTCAAGACGCAGGAAGTCCCCTCGGGCCATAACCCGGAATACTATGAAACCAAGCGTCTTTTCGCCAAGGCTGCCGACGGCGAAGAGGTTCCTGTTACCCTGCTCTACCGCAAGGGCCTCAAGCTCGACGGCTCCAACCCAGTGCTGCTCTACGGCTATGGCGCCTATGGCATGTCCATGCCTGCGGCCTTCTCGGTTTCAAAACTTTCGCTGGTCGATCGCGGTTTTGTCTATGCCATTGCCCACATCCGTGGCGGCATGGAAAAGGGCTATCGCTGGTATCGCCTCGGCAAGACTGCACACAAGACCAACACCTTTGGTGACTTCATCGCCTCCGCAGAAATGTTGATCGGTGAGGGCTATACCTCAGCGGGCAAGATCGTCACCGAAGGTGGCTCCGCTGGCGGCATGCTGATGGGTGCCATCGCCAACATGCGCCCGGACCTTTGGGCAGGCGTCATCGCCAACGTGCCCTTCGTCGACGTTCTCAATACCATGCTCGACTACACGCTCCCCCTCACCCCGCCGGAATGGCCAGAGTGGGGCAATCCAATCGAGTCCGAAGACGACTACACGCGCATTGCGTCCTACGCGCCCTATGAGAACGTCGCCGCGCAGGAATACCCGCCGCTCTTTGCGCTCGCCGGTCTCACCGACCCACGCGTGACCTATTGGGAACCAGCCAAATGGGTCGCCAAATTGCGCGCAACCAAGCTGGGCGATGCACCATTGTATCTCAAGACCAATATGGGGGCAGGACATGGTGGCGCCTCTGGGCGTTTCGAACGCTTCAAAGAGACCGCCGAGTGCTATGCCTTTGCGATTAAGTCGGTCGGAATGGACGAATAGTCTATTTCACAACATTGTTGTGCCGCTTCAGGCTGATATAAGGTCAGTCGAAATTCGGCGTCGCCATCGGATTACGATTACACTCAACGGAGGCTTTTATGACCACCAAGTTCACCCTGCCGCCACTGCCTTACGCATACGACGCTTTGGGCCCGTACATGTCGGCAGAGACGCTTGAGTTCCACCACGACAAGCATCACCAAGCTTATGTCACCAACGGCGAAAAGCTGCTGGAAGGTTCGGGTCTGGAAATCCTGCCACTAGAAGACATCGTTCGTGAAAGCTTCGGCAAGAACGCAGGTCTGTTCAACAACGCTGGCCAGCACTACAACCACGTTCACTTCTGGAACTGGATGAAGCCAAACGGCGGCGGCAACAAGCTCCCAGGCAAGCTGCAGGCAGCAATCGACAGCGACCTCGGTGGCTTCGACAAGTTCCGCGCAGACTTCCTCGCTGCTGGCACCACCCAGTTCGGTTCGGGCTGGGCATGGCTGTCCTTCAAGGACGGCAAGCTGGAAGTAACCAAGACTGCCAATGGTGAATCGCCACTCGTACACGGCGGCAAGCCACTGCTCGGCGTCGACGTTTGGGAACACTCCTATTACATCGACTACCGCAACGCGCGTCCAAAGTACCTCGAAGCTTGGTTCGACAACCTGGTGAACTGGGAACACGTAGAAAAGATGTTCGAAGAAGCCACTGCCTAAGCCATTACTCTGAAAAGAGTTTTTGCGCGAACCCGTCGATCTTCGGATCGGCGGGTTTTTCTTTATCTACAGCCAATCCTTTAACTTATGCCCGCGCTGCTTCTTTGCCTCATCCTCGCGTGTTAACAATGCATTAACGCAAGAAGGAATCGTTCTTGGTCGCTCGAGGCAAGACAGTCGCTGTATTGGCCGCCACCCCCGCACTTACCGCTGTTTTGGCGATGGTGTTGGCCGGTGACTCGCGCCTGCGCGTCCGCACATTCGAAAGCGACATTGAGCTGTTCGCCTATATGCGCATTGCCCCGCTTGATCTGCTGGTGGTGGATTTTGACCGTGATGGTCGCCCGGCCTATGAAATGGTGGAGGCCATTCGCCTCGACCCAAGCTTTGTCAACCGCGATCTGCCGGTCATCGCCCTCACCCGCCGCATTACCCCCGACACGCGCGAGCAGTCGGTCTCAGCAGGGATTGATGAGGTCGTGGTTAAGCCCATGTCGCCCCGGCACCTGCTACAACGCGTTCAGCAGCGCCTGCTCAAGCACGACGTCGTTGGCACGGTTGACTTCGGCTATTTTGGCCCCGACCGCCGCGGCATTCTACCCGAGCCAGACGTGCACCCGACCCGTCGTTTCAACGACAATATTGTGCCCTTCGTGCCCCGTTTGAGCCCCGAAGCCCCGCAGCCGACAGTATAAAGCTGGGCTAATACCGCGAAGATTGGTGACATCCCACATCTTCCAGTCACCTTCTCAGCTGCACACATTCCTAACTGCACCAACTGTCGTTTTTTCGTTGATTAACAACACTTAGAACACTATTTCTGGCAGCATTGCTGCCGTCACGTCCTGAGATATTAGATGCATTTTACCCGCCTTGCCTTTGCCACACTGCTCGCCTCTAGCGCTATCATCGGCACAGCGCATGCAGTTATCCCGACATCAGCAACCGTCACGCTCAATTCAGGCTCCTGCGCCACAGGTCAAATCAGCCTAGCCGTCTCAGCCGAGCTGGGGGCGCTTAACAGCGACTACAGCATCTATTTGGTCGACAGCAGCAATAAGATCCTGCGCTCCATAGATGACACCGCCCAGTATCAGTCCACCAAATGGGTCGCCTTCTATCTGCAGGCCCCATTCTCGACCGCGCCCCTCACCCTGTACTTGCAGGATCGAACAACCGAAAAAACCCGCTATTCCATGGGCCATACCTTGCCCACCTCGCTAGCCACCATGGAAACGCTCAACACGTTCACGCTCAGTACACTCGACAGCACTTGTGCGGTCGAACAGGCGGGTGTTGGCGCGCGTCAACAGGCCAAGCAAAGCTTTCTCACCGATCGCACCAACCTGCTCGGCAATTCCATCCGTCCGACTGGTCAGCGTATTTCGCGTCTCAATGGTCAGCGTAGTGGTTCGGGCATGAATGGCGGCGACGTGCTCAATTACGTCTCTTCCTTCGCCGCCACCGGCAGTCTGCCGATCTCTGCCTCGCTCTCTGCCATTGCCGATGTCGATCAATCCGGCGCGCTGCGCACAAGCCCATATGACGTCTGGCTGGAGGGCACGTTCTCGCTGCTTGAAGCTGGTGGGCAAAACGGTCGTGCGACCTCAGCCACCATTGGCGCGGACTACCTCCTCACCCCTGATGTTCTCGTCGGTGGTTTTGTCAGCATCGACCGCTTGGACAATTTTGAAACCGCCGCCGACACCTTCTCTGGCACCGGTTGGATGGCAGGTCCTTATCTCACCGCCCGTTTGACCGACCAGCTTTATCTTGATCTCACCGCAGGCGCGGGCACGGCCGCCAACAAGAAGCGCAATTCTTCCGGCGAGGACAATTTCAATTCCACCCGCGCCTATCTCAACGCCACTTTGGAAGGCCAGTTCGGCGAGGAAGCCATTCGCTTCACGCCACGCCTAGGCCTCAACTATGCCGGTGAATGGGCTGCTGGCTACACCGACCATAACGGCGCTTGGACCGATGCTACCTCAAGCACTTCAGGCAGCGTCTTTGCCGGCCCCGGCGTCACTTTCACCGCTCATGATAGCGACATCACTCGCTCCCTAACCTTACGCGCCGATGCCAACACCACTCTCGGGGATGGGGCACAGCTCACCGCGGCTCTGGAAGCTGCTGTTCAACTCGGCTTTGCCAATGGCGTTGATCTGTCCGCCCGCGCCAATTGGGCAGGCATTGGTACCAGCGCCAAAACGCTGAGCCTCTTGCTCAAAGCCAGCGCCGGTTTCTAAGCTCCAATATCCCCGCTTCGGCGGGGATATCTTTGCTGTTTCTTAACCATGAGATTGCTCGGCAAACACGGCTCTGTTAGCGCTGACAGCACGTCCAAGCTGCATCTCGCAGTGTTATTCTGAGCGCCCTATGTCCTTTACCCGCCTCGCCTTTCTCGCTTTCTCACTCACTGCAACTGTCACAACCTCTGCCTATGCAGCAGCCTATAGCCACGAAGATTTCGGCTCTTCGGTAGAGACCTTTGCAGCGGGCCATGCGGACATTCTGGGTGCAAGCCTGATCTCGTCGCAGCAGCGCCTCGCGCGCCTCGTCGGCGGCTCCACCGACACCGGCCTGACCCAGGGTGAGATGCTCAGCTACATCGCATCCACCTCCCCAAGCGCTGCCGCAACTGCTGCTGCCGTGCAGGCCGCGACACCGAGCTACAACCCGTTCGCTGCTTGGGTCGATGGATCGTTCAGCTATCTCGAAAGCAATAAGGGCTCCGGTCGTGCCGTTCTGGGCGCTGCCGGTGTCGATTACCGCGTGAATTCATCCCTTCTCGTGGGTGCATTCGTGTCGCTCGACAAGCTGAACGAGTTCAAGACCGAGTATGGAACCGTCGACGGCTATGGCGTGATGGTCGGCCCATATATAACCGCCCGCCTGACTGAGCAGCTCTCGCTCGATGTTACTGCGGCTGTTGGCGCTGCCAAGTATACCAGCCAAGTGCCATTTGGCGGTCTCGAGGCGACCACCGATGCAACACGTGCTTACTTCAATGCCACGCTCAACGGCGTTTTTGGCGAGGACAGCATTCGCTTTACGCCGCGCGCGGGCCTGACCCACGCCGCTGAATGGACCAATGGCTACACCGACGGTGGCTACGTCGCGGGCGAAACCTATTCCAAGACTGTCGTCTTCGCCGGTCCCGGCGTGACCCTCGCCCACACGGCTGATGGCATCACCAGCTCGGCAAGCTTGAATGCCGACCTCAAGTCGACCCTGGGCGACAAGGCTCAGCTGTCGGGCGCCATTGAAGCTGCGACCAAGTTTGAATTCTCCAACGGCTTGGGTCTCGGTGCTAGCGCCAGCTATTCGGGCATCGGCACTTCAGACCGCTCCCTGAGCCTCTCGCTCAAGGCCAGCGCCAGCTTCTAAGCCACTTGCGCGCTAACAAACCAAAAGCCCCGCATAGCTTTCCTATGCGGGGCTTTTTAACGACGAGCGAAAGGGTTCTACCGGCGCTGTTCCACCGCCCAGACGGTCTTCCCCCACAAGTCTTCGACCGTTTCCGCGAACTGAATATTGCGGTCGAAATTATTGACCGAATGAGACAGAACGTCATTGGCAAAGCCGCGGATCACCTCAAAGGCCCGATGGTGATTGAGCATGATTACCGGGCGATTGTGCTGGCTCGACCAGGCCCCAAACAGCGCAAGGCCAGAGCTGAGCGAGCCCGGCAGCGCGACCAGCGCTTGCGTCCGCTCCGCCAAAGCGGCATGGCGCGCACGCTGATCGGGAATGACGCTAATCGGCACATCAGCCAAGGCTGGTGGCAGTGTGACGCTAGCATCAGCCAACACTTCCACCACGCCCCCCGCAGCGCGCGCGGCGGTGATCAGCGGAACGGGCACAATGCCGTCTTCGGCCAGACAAATCAGCTTGGCGCCCTTCCGCGCAAAGACGAGACCAAATTCACTCATGATGGAGGCGCGCTGCGGATCGCCCGGACCACGATCGGAAGCAAAAACGGCAAGAGTAGGCGTCATATTTGAGCTCATCGACGGCGCTTCAAAGAACCGAAAATGCCGCGCACAATCTCGCGGCCAAGCGTATTGGCGACGGTGCGCGCAAAGCTCGTCGCAGCAGCTTCGGTGGGGCTTTGCCGGGTCGACCGGCGCGGCGCAGCAGCGCGTTCTTCCTTGGCCTGACGGGCCAGTTCCTTTTCGCGCTCTGCCTCATAGGCCGCACGCTCTTCCTGCAGTTCAATCTCTCTCGCGCGCTTGTTGAGGATTTCATAAGCGCTCTCGCGGTCGATGACGGAATCATAGATCCCGCCCACGGGCGAATTGGCGATGGTTGCGTCGCGCTCTGCCGGGCTTAGCGGACCCACCTGCGCGCTCGGCGGACGGATCAACGTGCGCCCAACAATCGATGGAATGCCCTTGTCTTCCAGCACCGAAACCAGAGCCTCACCAATCCCCATTTCGGTGATGACCGCTTCGGTCGAAAACGCCGGGTTAGGGCGGAAGCTTTCGGCGGCCACGCGCACAGCCTTCTGCTCACGCGGGGTATAAGCGCGCAGCGCGTGTTGGATGCGATTGCCCAACTGCGCCAGCACGCTTTCCGGGATATCGGCCGGGTTCTGCGTTACAAAATACACGCCCACACCCTTCGAACGGATGAGCTTGACCACCTGCTCCACTTTGTCGATCAGCGCCTTGTTGGCTCCGTCGAACAGCAAGTGGGCTTCGTCAAAGAAGAACACCAGCTTTGGTTTATCCATGTCACCCACTTCCGGCAGTTCTTCAAAGAGTTCCGAGAGCAGCCACAGAAGGAAGGTCGCGTAAAGCTTTGGGGCTTTCATCAGCTGGTCCGAAGCCAACACTGAAATAAAGCCCTTACCATCGGTGTCACGACGCATCAGGTCGGCGATTTCAAGCGCTCGCTCGCCGAAGAAATCGTCCGCGCCTTGCTGCTCCAACACCAGCAGCGAACGCTGAATAGCGCCGATCGAAGCCGTCGCCACATTGCCGTAGCGCGCCGAAATTTCCTTGGCACGGCCCTGAATTTCGACCAACAGAGACCGCAAATCCTTGAGGTCGAGCAGCAGCAGACCTTCTTCGTCAGCCACGCGGAAAGCGACGTTCAACACGCCTTCCTGGGTGTCGTTGAGGTCAAGCATCCGCGCCAGCAGCACGGGTCCAATTTCCGAAATCGTCGCGCGGACCGGGTGGCCCTGCTTGCCGTAGAGGTCCCAGAACATGGTGGGGTATACGTCGTCGACATAGTCGTCAAAGCCGATGTCGGTCGCCCGAGCTGTCTGCCAGCCCTGCGCCACGCCAAGCTTGGCAATGCCCGAGAGGTCGCCCTTAATGTCGGCCGCAAAAACAGGCACGCCCGCGGCAGAAAACCCTTCGGCAAGCACCTGCAAGGTCACGGTCTTGCCCGTGCCGGTCGCGCCGGTCACCAGCCCGTGGCGATTGCCATATTTGAGATTGAGATATTCGGGCCTATCGCTCACACCAAGAAAGATTTTGCCGTCAACGAGCATGAGCCAACCTCCTAATCTTCAATACATCCATATAGCCGCGCTCGCAGCGCGCTCACAAGCACGAACCGTCAGGTCTCAGGCTTTGTATGGCCATGAGGCCGCATGACGGCCGGCGCATTCAGCTCCAGTTCAGCGACCTAGCGATAGAGCTTTTATATGGAGGGGCGAATGCACCAAATCATGACACCACTCATCGCCGCCCTGCTGGTTTCGCCAGCCCTTGGAAATGCTTCGGCAGACCAACGCGCACCCGACTACTCCGGCCCAATGCTGGTCGACTACCGGCCTGTCATGTGCGTGCGCGCGCCCTGCCCTCCAGGCGTTTACGTGATCGAAGGCGACGGTTTCACCACGCGCGCCCGCACAGTGATCATCGAGGATGCTGGCGCAATCAATCAATATAGTGGCCAATATCTTGAGGTCGAAGATATCATTGGCTCCATATGGCTCGGCGCCGATGCAACGGGCACCCCACTGCCATTGGACGTTGTCTATATTGCGATAACAGCAGAAACAGCGCCCACGCCTTAGAATGCGTCGACCGCCCTCATCTCGCCCACGACCGTACCACGTACATTCTTAATCGGCTGGCGCGCGAACTGCTCCAGAACCGCGCGTTGGGCGTTGTTCGGATCAGCATACTTCAGCAGCAGTCCCGAAATCATCGCGTGGCTTGCCGCCATATTCCCATCGTCACACTTCAGCGCATAGCCCCAGCCCTTGGAGCGGATCGCGCCACACTGCACGCCTTCCGCGCCACCTTTTTGCATCAGCTCACCCGCATAGGCGTTCATGATCAGCGTATCGAGATGCCCTGTGCCCGCCACGAGGTGCGGATGCTTGGTCGCTGCATTGAAGAGCGCTTGCGCACCTTCAGCGTAATGGCTCGGCAGGCCCTCGCCCGTCGCCATCTTAGCAAAGCCTGTCGCCCAAGCCCGCAGCGGCGCCGCCCAGGTCGGGATCGAGCAGCCATCCGTGCCGCAGCGATCTTCGGTGAGGCTCTCGCCGATCACTGTTTCAACCGCTTTGCGCACGGCCTTCTGTACAGCGTGTTCGCGTTCGACATAGCCGTGCGGATCAACGCCCATGGCCAGCGCCACGCTGAGCATGCCCGAATGCTTGCCCGAGCAATTATTGTGTAGCGCACTGGGGTTTTCGCCCGCCTTACGTAGCGCGTCACGCGCCGCGTCATTGGTCGGCATGTGCGCGCCACATTCAAGGTCAGCAACGCTCAGGCCCATGCGCCCGAGGAAGGCGCTCACATTGGAGGTGTGGTCGTCCTCACCGTGATGGGAAGCGCAGGCCAGCGCCAGTTCTTCCGTACGGTGATGGAATTTTTCAATGGCGTGCTGATCGAAAATCGCCAGCGCCTGCATGGATTTTACGGCCGAACGCGGGAAAATTGGACGCTCAACATCGCCACCAGAGGCGATAACATTGCCTGTTGCATCCACAATGATGAACGCGCCGCGATGACGGTTCTCAACCCAGTTGCCGCGTAGGACTTCGGCGAGAATGGGGTTTGCGTCCATAACAAAAAACTCCGGTTCGTGCTGTCTTGGAGGAACAGCGCCGAACCGGAAAAGTCAACATGCATGGGTTGGAGGCAGAAAGCTTGTGATCAGAACCACTGATCCGTGGGGGTGAGGTAAGAGGCGTTCACCCAGCCGCGCATATGGTAAACCTCCACAAGGCACCAATCGGCGGAATTCTTGGCAGAATTGTCGATGCAACGCTCGACCCAAACATCCGTACCGTTTGGAACTGCGCTAATCTTTTGCGAGTAGGACGCCGGCCACTTGCGGATATTGAGATTATCCCAGCTGGCCACACCACTCACCTGAGCGGTCGATTGAACATGATACCCGGCAGCCATTGCTGGCTGGACCGCGAAGGCCCCTGCTGCGACCAATACGAGGCCGCAGAGCGATGCCATCAAAACCTTTTCCTGTGCCTTGTTCATCGCCGTCTCCTCTCGGTGATCTCTAGCGTTGAGATGACACTAGCTGCTCCCAATTGAACTCAGCCTGATCCCCCCATTCAGATTGCGTTCATGTTTTTGGGCCGGGGCATCTCGCGCCTCCGCCTCCCTCCCCTCGTGGGAAGGGATTGAGGGTGGGTACGCCGCCCCCAACTTGCATACCTCTTGTGCGCATTCGCCTCATTGTGCCAAAGGCATAATTCGCGCCTTCTTGCGCCTTGGCAATTCGCCGAGACGAGTTTGTAGTTATGACTTTTATTCCGCTCGACCACCCGGATCGTCACGCCATTATGGACGAGGTTCACGCCCGTCCGGTCGAAATCCTGCCATCCGAATGCCGCTTGCGCCGCTTGGTTCTGGTCATGCCGGGCGAGCCGGGCGCTATGCAGCGCGCGTTCCAGCGATTTGCCGATTTCCGCCTCGCGTCGGGCGTCGAACTCGAACTGGCAGGAAGCCGTCAATACAGCTTTGAAACGCCCACCCGCTCCGTCACCTGGGAGTTTCATACAGAGTTCGTCACCATCACATGGCGCGATAGCCTGACCGGCGCGGATAATTTCCCGAACGACATTGGCCTTGAGGCTATTGGCGAAGGCCAGTTGCTTGGCGCGGTTCGTATCGACGTTATTGCCGATCACACCATTCCGGATCGCCTGATCCCGGGCTTCTCGCTTGCCAGCCTCTGCCTGTCGAACGTTGAAGACGGTAAAGCGCAGGTCGTGACCGACTTTATTCCCGATGCCGAAAAATTCACCCGCATCGAGTTTGCGGCGGGAGCGCTGACGCCCTTGCGCCGCTCCATTCTCACCCGTCGCTTGCTCGAAGTCGAAACTTATCGCGCCATAGCGCTGCTCGGCCTGCCACTCGCGCGCGCCGCATCGCCTGATCTGCGCGGCATGGAGAGCGAACTCTCGACCGTCATCAATTCGCTGTCTGAAGTGGTCGATCCAGCCAGCGCCAAGGGCGTGCTCCACGGCCTGCATGAATTGTCGGTGCGCTCGGGCCAAATGGCGGAACGCCTTGGCTATCGCTTTGCCGCTGGTCGCGCCTATGGCGAAGTCCTCAATTCGCGCCTCAAAGGTCTGCGCGAAAGCGGCACCGACAAGGGTTCGACCCTGTCGCGCTATATTGCCAACCGCGTTGAGCCGGGCCTAGCCACTTGCGCCGCTATCGAGCAGCGCTTGCGTGTCCTATCGCGAAAAATCGAACGTGCCATTGGCCTGCTGAACGTGCGCATTGGCGTTGACATGCAGGTGCAAAATGCCTCGCTGCTCGACAATATCGCCCGCACCGCGCGCAGCCAGTTCCTTCTCCAGCGCACCGTTGAAGGTCTCTCGACCATCGCCATCAGCTATTATGCGCTTGGCATTGTCGGCTATCTCTTGGGCGGTCCGCTCTATCATTGGAACATCGACAAGACGATGGCGCTCTCAATCCTCGCGCCGCTCGTTGTGCTGTTCGTCTGGCTCTCCGTTCGCTCCGTCCGCAAGAAGCACGAAGGCCACTGACCCAAATGCAAAGGCCCCGGATCATCTCCGGGGCCTTGTTTTTACCGCAGCCAGAACATTGGCTTTAAATCCACCGAGAGCGGCTCATTCTTATCATTGGTGGCCATGATGTCGGCCATATGCGCCCACCAGCGCTGCATCACGGCCGTATTCGGCAGATCGTCCATGGTGTGATCCACGCGACGCCATAAAACGCCGAACAGCGTATTGGTCTCCTCGTCGAGATGGATGGAATAATCCTTCACCCCCGCCTCATGCAGCAGCTCCACCAGCTCGGGGAAAATCTCGTCGTGACGCTTTTTATATTCGGTTTCCATGCCCGGATTGAGCTTCATTTTGAAAGCGTGTTTTTCAAATCCTGCGTCCGCAATCACGCCCGTCGCTCCTTCATCATCCGATAGAGAATTGGCAGGGCGATCACGACGATCAGCAGCCCACCAGTAAAAATGCTCATGACAATGCCCGGCACATTGAGCAGCCCGAGCCCAAATGTCACCAGCCCGATAATCAGTGCAGCAATCACCACGCCAAGGATAGATCCGGCCCCACCGAGGATCGACACGCCCCCCAGCACCACCATGGTGATCGCTTCCAGCTCCCAGCCCTGCGCGATGGAGGGCCGCGTTGAGCCCAGACGCGCGGTCAACAACACTGCCGCTATGCCGCTCATCAGACCTGTGAGGCAAAAGAGGATGAACCGCACCCGATCGACGCGCACGCCGGAAAACTGCGCCGCCGTCGCATTATTGCCAATGGCAAAGACACGTCGGCCAAAATTGGTTTTGTGCAGCAGCACGTAGAAAATCACCGCGCAAACGGCGAACAACACCAGCTCGAACGAGATCACCCACCACACATAGCCCTGCCCGAACCACGAAAAACTGGCCGGATACCCCTTATAGCTCTGGTCCCCGAGAACGATGAACGCGATCCCACGAAACAGGCTCATTGTGCCGATGGTGACAACGATGGAGGGCAGTTTCAGTCGAGTGACCAACACGCCATTAAAGGCGCCGCAGGCCAGCCCAACGGCAACACCCACAGCCACCAACACGGGCGTATCCGCCCCATATTGCAGCGCCAGTCCCATCAGCGTCGAACACAAGGCAATGATGGAGGCGACCGAGAGATCAATCTCGCCAGCGATAATCAGCAGCGCCATCGCCAGCGCAATCAGCGCCTTTTCGGTGAAATTGAATGTGAGGTCCGAGAGGCTCCAGGCGTTGAGGAAATAGGGAGAGGCAAAGCTATTCGCGATAAAAATCCCAATCGCCACGAGAACCAGCAAGCTCTCCCAACTCAACACCCCCGCCTTCCAAGTACTCCCCAATCGGTCCGGGAGTTTTTTTGTCACTATGTCTGTCATCTCTTCCTCCCGGCACGGCTCTCTCCACACCCACCAGCCCGCCTCCCTCCCCCTTGAGGGGAGGGCCGGGGTGGGGGTAGAGACCTACGTGTCCTTGCGCCCAATCCCGTCACGCTGCTCAAGCAAATCCACCACTTCCCGCATCACGCCATCCAAATTCTGCATCACATCAACATTGCCCACGCGCAGCACCTCGAACCCGACGCTCTCCAGAAACCCATCTCGCCGCGCATCGCTCGCCTCGCGCCCCGCATGGCTATCCCCATCCACTTCGATCACCAGCTTGGCTTGGTGACAGGCGAAATCTGCGTAGTAAGGCCCAATCGGCACCTGACGACGGAAATGAAAGCCGAGAGGTTTGATCTCTCGCAACGCATCCCAAAGCTTAGCCTCAGGCTCCGGCATGTTCTTGCGCAATTCCCGCGCCCGCTTGATGCTCATGTTCCCCCACCCTTAATCCCTCCCCTCAAGGGGGAGGGAGACGATGAACATTTTAGCCTCTACCCGACACGCACTCGGTCCAACTCCCTCCCCCTTGAGGGGAGGGCCTGGGTGGGGGTAACTACGCCCCCCGCAAAATCACCCGGCCCTTGCTCCTCTCGCCACGCGCATTGAGCACCACCGCCAGCAAGATCGCCGCACCGGAAATCGCCATCTGCCAGAAAGGCGACACCCCGATTACCGGCAGCGCGTTGTTGACGACGCCGAGGAACAGTGCCCCCAACAGCGCCCCGCCAACCGTGCCAATGCCCCCAGCAATCGACACCCCGCCGATCACACAAGCTGCGATGATATTGAGTTCATAGCCACTCGCCACTTCCACCGAAGCGATCACATAGCGGGAAATCCAGAGATAGCCCGCCAGCCCCGAAATCGCCCCGGCCAGCACAAAGGCATAAAACTTCGTCTTGCCGACATCGATGCCGGTGTAAACCGCCGCCGTCGGATTAACGCCAATGGCGTAGAATGCCCGGCCCAGCGGGGTCCTTGTCATCAACACATAGACCAGCGCCGCCACCATAATCGCAAACCAACTCAACACCGGCAGGCCCAGAAACACGCTGCGCTGCAGCTGGATAAAGTCTGGGCTCATCTGCGCTGCGTTCACCCAAGCACCGCCCGAAATGACGAAGACCATCCCGCGGAAAATCGTCAGCGTTCCCAGCGTCACAACAATGGCCGGAATGTTCAGCTTCCAGACGAGCAACCCATTGAACGCTCCCAGCGCCGCGCCAACAACCACGCAGCCCAGAATAAGCAGTGGCACCGGAATAAAAGGGAAAGCCGCATTAGCCATAGCCACAATCATACCCGTCAGCGCCAGATTGGAGGCCATGGACAAATCGATACAGCGGGTCAGAATGACCGCCATTTGCCCCAGCGCCAACATCATCAAAATGGACGTATCGTTGAAGACAGTGAGCAAATTGCCCGGCTCAGCAAAGCGCGGAAAGCGCAGCGTCACAGCCAAGATCACGGCGACAATTGCCAGCCCCAGCCAAATTTCGCGGTGTTTGAAAAGGCTCTTCATGCCGCCTGCTCCTCAGCAATACCGGCGGCCAGGCGCACCAGCGTCTCCGGCTGCAACCCATCATTGACCAGCGTGTCGACCACCAGCCCCTCGCGCATGACGACGATCCGGTCACTCATGCCCAACACTTCGGGCAGCTCGGACGAGACCATGATGACGCTCAATCCCTGCGCCACCAGCTCGCCCATGAATTCATGCACCGCCGCCTTCGAACCAATATCGATGCCCTTGGTCGGCTCGTCCAAAATGATCACCTTCGGCAGCGTCGCCAGCCATTTGGCGATCACCACTTTTTGCTGATTGCCACCCGATAGGGTCGATACATTCTGGCTCAACGATGAGGCGCGCAGATCAAGCCGCTCAGTATATGTGCGCGACAGCGCGAACTCTGCCGCCATGCGCAAAAAGCCGCTGCGGCTGGTCTTGTCCAAACTCGGCAGCGAGACATTCTTAAAGATCGGCTCGCCGGTGATAACGCCCTGCTTGCCGCGCTCCTCAGGCACGTAAACAATCCCGGCCTCCACCGCGTCGGCCGGGGATTTTGGCATGAGTGTTTTGCCCTCTAGGCTGATGCTCCCGGCGCTGGTTTTGGTCAGACCGAACACCGCCTGCATCACCTCAGAGCGCCCTGCCCCGACCAGCCCGTAGAAGCCCAGGATCTCGCCCTTTTTCACCTCAAAGCTGACGTCATGAAATTCTGTCGGGTGACAGAGCCCCGATACAGACAGCACCGTTTCCCCAATCTGCGCGGTCCGCACCGGAAAAATGTGGTCCACCGAACGGCCCACCATCATCTTCACGATGTCCGTTTGCGGGGTGTCTTTGATAAACCCCTTGCCCACCATTTCTCCATCGCGGAACACGGTGTAGCGGTCCGCAATGCGGTAAATTTCGTCGAACTTATGCGAGATGAAGAGGATCGCTTTGCCATCGGCTTTGAGAAGCTCGATCAGCACATAGAGGTCCTCGATTTCCTTCTGGCTCAGCGCCGCGGTCGGCTCGTCCATAATGACCACTTGCGCTTCAACGTTCAGCGCCCGCGCCACCGCCACCAGATGCTTCTTGGCAATGCCGAGCTCTTTCAGAGGCGTCGTCGCATCAATCCCTGCCGCCATTGAGTCCAGCGTCAGCTGCGCCTCGCGCTTCATCGTCGCCCAATCGATCAGCCCAAAGCGCGTCTTGGGCGCATGACCGAGATAGATGTTTTCCGCCACTGTCAGTTCATCAAACAGCACGGTTTCCTGATGGATCGCGGTAATCCCCGCCGCCGAAGCCGACACTGCCGTTGGCAAGGTCACCGCCTTGCCATTGACTGAAATAGTGCCGCCATCCGGCTGGTAAATCCCAGTCATGGTTTTCACCAGCGTCGATTTCCCAGCGCCATTCTCGCCAATCAGCGCCGTCACCTCACCGGCATAAAGCTCCAACGAAACCTCATGCAACGCCCGCACACCGGGAAAGCTTTTCGAGATGTTTTCAAGCGTGAGAATGGGCGTTTTCATATTCTTGGTCCTTGGCGCTCACATCCTGAACTCGCTCGAACTCCCTCCCCTTGACGGGAGGGATTGAGGGTGGGGTGACGGGGCCTTGCAAGTAACCTGACGCCCCCACCCTGCCTCCCCCGCAAGCGGGGGAGGAGCACGTTCGTTGTCTTGAAAAGATTGCGTTCCCAACACCAGTCCAGTCCCTCCCCCTGTTTCAGGGGGAGGCTAGGAAGGGGTCAGTAGATCTTTGAAAACTCTTCGATATTACTCTTATCGAACTGGAACGGCGCGGCCATTGCAGCGGAGTTGGTGTCGTCGAGCGTGACTTCACCCACCTTGCCGATGGAGAAGGTCGCGCCCGGCTTAGCTTCAGCACCATCAACTAGGGCGTCCGCCAGCATGACTGCCGAATAGCCCAGATCAATTGGGTTCCACAGCGCCACCGCCTGGCTCGCGCCATTGTCGATAAACTGCTTGAACTCGCTTGGCAGAGCCAGCCCAGTGACGTTGATCTTGCCGATCAAATTCTGGTCGGTCACCACCTGCGCCGCTGCCACAACACCAACGGTAGTTGGTGCAATGATCGCCTTAAGGTTCGGATGGGCTGCAATCAGACCACGCGCTTCTTCGGTCGACTTCACGCTGTCGTCGTCGCCGTAAACGGTGGCCACGAGGTTGATGTTGGAGAACTTGGCTGGAATGGCTGCCTTAGCCGCTTCAATCCATGCGTTCTGGTTGGTCGCGGTCGAAGCCGCCGAAAGGATCGCAACATCGCCGCCTTCAGGCAGGAAGTCCGCCGCCAGCTTGATGATGGTTTCCCCGATCAGACCAACGTCGGATGGGTTGAGGTGAATCTGGCGGCCTTCTGCAGCAACGCCAGAGTCCCACGAGATGACCTTGATGCCGCGTTCCATGGCGCGCTTGAGCGCTGGCACGAGGGCGTCCGGATCATTTGCCGAGATCGCAATCGCATCAACCTGCTGAGCGATCAGCGAGTTGACCACTTCGATCTGTGCTTCAGCGGTTGCAGCCGTTGGGCCGGTGTAGATCACTTCCACATCGCCCAATTCAGCGGCAGCTTCCTGCGCGCCCTTATTGGCGGCATCGAAAAAGCCATTGCCGAGCGATTTCACGACCAACGCGATGCGGGTCTTATCCTGTGCCATGGCTGGCGCGGCCAGCATCACAGCGGTTGCAGCTGTTGCTGCAAGAAGAGTCCAGAGCTTCATTATTTCCTCCCAGAAACGAAAACCTAGTCTGTGTTTGGGCTTAGGCCGCGTCCCCCTGCGGTTCCGCCTGTCCCATCGCATCCGCGATCACCAGCTTCACCCCTGCTTCCTCAAGCATCAAGCGATCTGCGTCGCGGATCCCACCGTCGGTAATGACGGTAGAAATTCGGTCGAGCCCACAAAGAATGAGGCTCGAGCGACCCGAAAATTTCGAACTATCGGCCAAAACGATCACTTCGTCGGCCTGCCCGATCAGCGCCAGTTCCGACTGCACCACCATGGGGTCAGCCTCCATCAGGCCATGTGACCCGATCCCCTGACAGCCGATGAACATGCGCTTGGCGTAAAAATGGCTCGCCACCACGCCACCAAAGGGCGACAGGATGACGTTTTGCTCGCGATAGATCGTGCCGCCCGGAATGACGACCGAGTTGCGCGAATTGTGGATGAGAAACTCGGCAATGGCGAAGCTGTTGGTGAACACACTCAGCCGCTTTTCCATCAGATAATGCACCATCTGATAGGTCGTTGTGCCGCCGTTAATAATCACCGGCTCGCCATCGGCGCACAGCTCTGCCGCTGCTCGCGCAATAGCGCGCTTTTGCGCGATATTGATCGTTTCATTGACCGAGAATGGGCGGCCCATCAGCCCACCCTGTGCTGGCGGGGTCAGCGCTTCCGCGCCCCCTCGCACCCGGCGCAACTTGCCTTGCTCGTCCAGCGCCGCAATATCCCGGCGGATCGTCGCTTCCGACGAACCGGTAATGTCACACAACTCCGCCACCGTCACGACGGGGCGCGATTGCGCAGCAGCCAGAATAACGCGATGGCGTTCGGTTTCGTGCAAGTTGTTTCTCCCTGCCCTTAGTGCTTCCACCTCTTCCAAGCAGAGTCAATCATCATTCGCAAGGTTTCGATCATTTCCATTCACTCATGAAAGATTCTGATTGAAGCTGATTGACACCTTGCAGGATTGGTGAGCTATTTTCACCCCTGACTGACCGCGCTCTGCGGCGAACAATGCGTCCATCTACGGGTTATGCCCACGGAAGCGAGTTGAAGAGAATTGCGGCTCATAGGAAAGGGCCGCTTCTGGGGAGGAAATTGCCATGTCCACTGCGCCGAAGCGCCTCGAAAACCTATGGGACGATGCCAAAGCCGCATCGCTAAGCGAGCCAGAACGTCTGGTCTACCGCTCCAATCTCTTGGGCTCCGACAAGCGCGTCACCAATTTCGGTGGTGGCAATACGTCCTCCAAAATCTGGCAGAAAGATCCGCTCACCGGCGACACCGTTGAAGTCCTTTGGGTCAAGGGCTCCGGTGGCGACAATGCTTCCATTAAGCTCGATGGTTTTTCGACCCTCTATATGGAAAAGCTGCGCGCTCTGAAGGGGCTCTATCGCGGCCTTGAGCATGAAGACGAGATGGTCGGCTATCTTCCCCACGCCACCTTTAATCTCAACCCGCGCGCTGCCTCCATCGACACTCCGCTCCACGCCTATGTGCCGCGCCCCTATGTTGATCACATGCACCCCGATGCGATCATCGCCATTGCCGCCTCCAGCAACTCCAAAGAGCTCGCTCAGCAGATCTTTGGCGACACTATCGGCTGGCTCCCTTGGAAAAAGCCGGGCTTCGAGCTTGGCTTGTGGCTTGAAAAATTCTGCCATGAAAACCCCTTCGCGAAGGGCGTTATCCTTGAAAGCCACGGCCTCTTCACTTGGGGCGACGATCCAAAAAGCTGCTACGAAACCACCATTGCCATTATCAATCAGGCAATCGAATGGTTTGAAAACCAGGCAGCCGGCAAGGTGATCTTTGGTGGCGCTGTCACCACCTCCCTCCCTGCCGCTGAACGCCGCGCTATTGCCGCCAAGCTGATGCCGAAAATCCGCGGTTTCATCTCCGAGGACAGTTTTAAGCTCGGCCATTTTGACGATAGCGACGCCGTGCTGGAATTCGTCAATTCCAAGAATTTGCAGCCGCTCGCGGCGCTGGGCACCTCCTGCCCCGACCACTTCCTGCGCACGAAAATCCGTCCGCTGGTCATCGATTTCGACCCGGCCAATCCAGACGTTGATGCGGTCATTACCGGCCTTGCCGATCAGATCGCCGCCTACCGCGCCGATTACGCGGCATACTACGAGCGCTGCAAGCACGACAATTCGCCCGCCATCCGTGACCCGAACGCGGTCGTCTATCTCATGCCGGGCGTTGGCATGTTCACCTTCGCCAAGGACAAGGCCACGGCCCGCATCTCCGGCGAGTTTTACGTCAACGCCATCAATGTGATGCGCGGCGCGTCCACCGTCTCGACCTATCAGGGTCTGCCGGAACAGGAAGCCTTCGACATCGAATATTGGCTGCTTGAAGAAGCCAAGCTCGCTCGTATGCCAAAGCCAAAGTCGCTGGCTGGCAAGATCGCTCTCGTCACAGGTGGCGCGGGTGGTATTGGCAAGGCGACCGCCATTCGCCTCCTGCGTGAAGGCGCATGCGTCGTCCTCGCTGACATAGACCAGACCGCGCTCGATAGCGCCATTGCCGAACTCTCGTCCGTCTTCGGCGCCGATGTGGTCCGCCCGGTCAATATCAACGTCACACGCGAAGAACAGGTCACTGCCGGCTTTGCCCATGCCGTGGTCGAATTTGGCGGGCTCGACATTCTCGTCTCGAACGCAGGCCTTGCCTCTTCGGCCCCGATTGAAGACACGTCCCTCGAGCTCTGGAATAAGAACATGGACATCCTGTCCACGGGCTATTTCCTCGTCTCGCGCGAAGCGTTCCGGCTGTTCCGTCAGCAGAAGATCGGCGGCAATGTTATCTTCGTCGCCTCCAAAAATGGTCTCGCCGCTTCGCCAAACGCGGCCGCCTATTGCACCGCCAAGGCCGCCGAAATCCACCTTGCCCGCTGCCTCGCGCTCGAAGGCGCTGAAGCGCAGATCCGTGTCAACGTCGTCAATCCAGACGCCGTGCTGCGCGGCTCAAAGATTTGGGCTGGCGAATGGCTCGAACAGCGCGCCTCGACCTATAAGACCGACAAGGACGGTCTTGAGGAAATGTACCGCCAGCGCTCAATGCTGAAACGCTCTGTCTTCCCCGAAGACATTGCCGAAGCGATCTATTTCTTCGCCTCAGACGCTTCAGCCAAATCCACTGGCAATATTCTCAACGTCGACGCTGGCAACGCCCAGTCGTTCCCGCGTTAAGCTTGGCTCCACGAGTCAGCAACAGAACTCGATACAACCCCTCCCCCTCACAGGGGGAGGTTGGGTGGGGGTAGACCCCAGCGGCTGGAGAGAGGCCGCAAGGGAGGAAACACATGACCGAACAACTCATCGCCGCTTCGACCGTCGAAGCCGAAAACGCCAAGCGTTCTACTGATCTGCGCAATGACTACGACAGCCTTGGCGAACGCCTCGACCGTCGCGGCATTTCCATCGACGCGATTAAATCCAAAGTCGCCGCTTTTTCTGTCGCCGTCCCCTCATGGGGCGTCGGCACCGGCGGCACACGCTTTGCCCGCTTCCCCGGCAAGGGCGAACCACGCGATATTTTTGATAAGATCGAAGATTGCTCTGTTATCGCCCAGCTCACCCAAGCGACCCGCACCGTCTCGCTCCACATTCCATGGGACAAGGCCGATCCAAACCGTCTCAAGCAAGCCGCTTCCCGCTTTGGCCTCGGCTTTGACGCCATGAACTCCAACACCTTTGCCGATGCCGCCGGGCAGTTGCAGAGCTATAAGTTCGGCTCTCTCTCTGCCGCCAATTCCGCCACCCGCAATCAGGCCATTGAGCACAATCTCGAATGCATTGAGATCGGCAAAACCATTGGCTCAAAGGCCCTCACCGTCTGGATTGGCGACGGCTCCAACTTCCCTGGCCAAGTCAATTTCGCCAATCAGTTCGAGCATTACCTCAATTCAATGAAGGCGATTTACGCCGCCCTCCCCGAGGATTGGCGCGTCTATACCGAACACAAAATGTACGAACCTGCCTTCTATTCGACCGTCGTGCAGGATTGGGGCACCAACTATCTCATCGCCAAAGAGCTTGGCGACAAGGCCTATTGCCTCGTCGACCTCGGCCACCATGCGCCCAACGTCAACATTGAAATGATCGTTTCGCGCCTTGCCCAGTTCGGCAAGCTCGGCGGCTTCCACTTCAACGACAGCAAATATGGCGACGACGATCTCGATGCGGGCTCCATCGACCCATACCGCCTGTTCCTCGTCTTCAACGAGCTAGTCGACGCCGAAGAGAAATATTCCGATTTCCGCCCGGCCCACATGCTCGACCAGTCGCACAATGTCACTGACCCGATCGAAAGCCTCATGCTCTCGGCGGCGGATGTGCAGCGCGCCTATGCGCAGGCACTATTGGTGGATCGCAAGGCTCTCACCGAAGCCCAGCACGGCAATGATGCCCTCGGCGCGACCCAAGCCCTGCGCCTGGCCTATCGCACCGATGTCGAACCGATCCTCGCCATGGCGCGCTACGAACAAGGCGGCGCGATTGATCTTTTGGCCACCTACCGTGCTTCCGGGTATCGCCAGCGTGTCGCCGAAATCCGCCCAGAAATCGCCGCCGGTTCCAGCGGCATCGTCTGACCGGACTTGGTCTTCCCCTCCCCCTGCCCAAGGGGAGGGGGCACTCCTAGGCCTTCACCAGCCCGCCAAAATACTCCAGCGCATAGGCTTCCACCCCACCGACTAGAATAGCCTCGCGTCCGCGAAACTGCTCCGGCCCACCGTCGTTGCGATCTTGATAGGTGCAGCCGCCACTGAGCCAGACAAAGCCACCGAGAAACCGCCCTTTGCGGTAGAGCGCCGATAGGGAGTCTTGGATGATGGCGCCTGCCTGCCCTGCATCGATCAAATCCGGCCGCTTTATATAGCCGTAGTAGTTCATGGCCCAAATCGGCTCATTGCGGTGCCAGAGCACTTCTTGCCCTAGAAAATCTGTTCCGCCGAAATAGCTATCAAGATAGCGCCAATCGCCCTCCTCCCAGGCGATCTCATTTGCGCCCTGACGCGATGGTGTCACCTTGGCCCCACCACCGACATAGCTTGCGGCCTTGGCCCGAACGATCACGCGATTAAGCTCTTCGCTGTCCATACCCCTGCCCTCCCTCACGCATAGATTATGCGCGCCAGAGACAGACTACGTCAGCATTCCACCTAAGGTCGAGCGGGCCCTACCTCCGCGGATCTGCCCGTGGCTGACGAGCTGCGTGCTGCACAGCAACGCCCTCGCCTACCAGTAGTATCCTAAACTCTAAACCCCGAAGTCGCCTCCAATATCCACTCGCGAAACACCTTCACCTTGGTCCAATTTCGTCGCGACTGCGGATAGACCAGCTGATAGGTGCACCCGTCCCAGCCCAGTTCGGGGAACAGTTGTACCAGTCGCCCACTCGCCAATTCATCACGGAAAAGAGCAGGTGTAATCATGGCAAAGCCTCTCCCTGCCCCGGCCGCTGCCGCCTCCAGCACCTGCGAGTCGAGCGTCACCACGCCGCGCTCCTTGGCCGGATATCCATCAACGCCCATCAGCTCAAACCAATGACCAATCCATTGGTCACTTGGCGAAATCGCTGGCACGCGGAGCAGGTCTCTCGGCTCCCGAATGCGATGCCTTTCGATAAAGTCACCGCTCATAATCGGCGTGAACTCTGCCCTCAGTAGCTCGTGCCCAATGACGCCCTCCGGCAGCTCGCCCCAAGACGCAATTATGCCGACGTCGAACATGTCCTTTTGAAAATCGACATTCTCCACCCGACTGTTGAACCGCACAGCAATGTCAGGGTGAGCCACCTGAAACAGCCCGATATTGGCGGCGAACCAGCGCGTGGCAAAAGTCGGCAGAGACAATATGGCCAATGTCCCGCTGACATGCTGATGCGTCTGCGCAAAACGATTGCGCAGGATATCGAAGGCCTGCATCACATCCGGCGCGAGGCGCTGCCCCACTTCACTCAGCTCCACGTGCCGCGCTTTTCGCACAAATAGTGCTGCGCCAATCCGCTCTTCCAAGAGCTTGATCTGATAGCTCACCGCCGCCTGTGACATGCCCAGTTCTGCAGCGGCGCGCGTAAAACTAAGCTGTCTCGCGACAGCCTCGAAAGCCCGTACGGAGGTCAGAGGCGGAATATCAGACATAAGCTTACCTTATATTTCCCCACCGGCATTCAATTGGAAAATCGCCGTATACTCGCGCTAAAGCAGAGCATGGCCAAGTCAAAGACATAAGGCAAGGATGTGTTCTGATGCTTCCATTTGCACTTCTCGAACTTCCCGCACTGCTGTTCATCAATACTTCGGCCAAGCGCGGCGCCGGCCCGCTCTGCATGTCCTCGGAACCTCTATCACCGCATTTGCGCCGCGATATCGGGCTCGACGCCATCCGGGATGAGCGTGCCGAAAACCTCTCGCCAATTCCCCCCGATCGCATAAAGTGAGGCCACTGTTTCGCTTTCTCATCTCAGCCGACGGCCATGTCAAAGACCACGCCCGCCACTGCCGCGCTCACCAAAGCCGGTATTGCCTTTGAACTCGCAACCTACGACTACGACCCAAATGCGGAACGCGTCGGCTTGCAGGCGGCCGAGGCCATGGGCGTGTCACCGGCCGAAGTGTTCAAAACGCTCATGGCCGAGCTCGATGGCAAGCCAATTTGCGCCATCGTCCCCTCGGATGAAGAAGTGAATATGAAAAAGCTGGCTGCGGCTTTGGGTGGCAAGTCGGCGCATATGATGAAGCCCGTCGATGCCGAGCGCCTCACCGGTTACAAGGTCGGCGGCATCAGCCCTTTGGGCCAGCGCAAGCTCGTGCCGACGGCGCTTGATGAAATGGCAACGCTCTACGACGAGATCTATCTCAATGGCGGTCAGCGCGGATTGCAGATCCGCATCAAGCCCGATGATCTCGTTTCAGCGCTCAACTGTGTCACCGCCGATCTGACACGCTAGACCACCCCCAGAAACGACAAAAGGCGCCCTGCAGGACGCCTTCATCGGATAGTCTTTTCTCTGCCGCCTTAGGCGACCGAGACGTTCGCTTATTAGGCTACGTAGGTGCCACGTGCGATCGACTTGATGTCACCCTTGGTGATGCCCAGGTCGTTCAGCTGACGGCTGTCAAGGCTGTTCAGTTCACGCAGAGTGCGCTGGTAGCGGGCGTAGTCAGAAAGCTTCTTTGCGATGTTCATTTCGGTTCCCCTTCGGTTGATGACCCCTATGTAGACCTAAGTCGTAGTGATTAGAAGATGGCCAATCTGCACATCCGTTATGCACTAGATGCAAGTGATGGGGGCATCTTGGTTAAGCAAGGGTAAATTCAAAAAAACCCAGCGAAACTCGGCAAAAATGAGGCGACCCGCCTTAATCACAATAGCAAAGGGCCGCACATCATCTGCATGATGTGCGGCCCTGCTTAATTTACAGGCAGATAATTAGGCCTGCCTACTCGCTCTTTGTATCAGCCATGCGCGCAGCGCGGGCCACGCGAATGTCGTCCTTCATCTCGAACCACATGGCATTGATGATGCCGAAGGCGCAGGCCAGACCGAGGCCGAGGATCCATGCAAAATACCACATACGACTGCTCCTAGTAGGCGTTGGGGTTTTTGGTGAGATTGTCGGCCGTAACCGGACCACGCATCACGCGGAACACCCAAGCGGTGTAGGCAACGATGATGGGCAGGAAGATAACGGTCGCAACCAGCATAATGAACAGCGTCAGATGGCTCGACGAGGCATCCCAGAGGGTCAGCCCCGAACCGGGAACCGTCGAAGACGGCAGCAGGAACGGGAACAGCGAGACACCAGCTGTCGAGATGATACCGAAGATCGCCGCGCTCGTTGCCAGGAGCGTGATCACATGCTTGCGGCCGATAAAACCGAGCACCGCTACAACCAGACCTACGAAGGCCAGGATCGGCGCAATCACCATCCAAGGATATTTGCTGTAGTTCAGCATCCAGCCGCCCTGCACCAGCTCAACCGACTTGGCGAGCGGGTTGATCGGCGCGGCCGGGTCAATCACGCTGGTCACCACGTGGCCGCTCATGAACGCAACCCAGAAGCCACCCAGCGCGAAGAGCACAAGAGTTCCAGCAGCAGCATAGAGCCCGAACATGCGCGCCCGCTCTGCCATTGCCCCTTGGGTGCGTCCGGCAATAACAGCCGCACCCTGCGCACTGATCATGCCCACGCTGACTAGGCCGCACAGCAGTGCAAACGGCATCAACAGCTGGAAGAAGTTGCCCGTGTAGAAGATGCGCATGGTGTCATCGAAGTGGAATGGTGCGCCCAAGAGCACATTGCCCACCGCCACGCCCATGATCAGCGCTGGCACAAAGCCACCGATGAATAGGCACCAATCCCACACAGCGCGCCAAGTCGGGTTATCGATCTTGCCACGGAACTTGAACCCCACTGGACGCAGGATCAGCGCCAGAAGGATCACGAGCATGGCAAGGTAAAAGCCCGAAAAGCTTACCGCGTAAAGTGGAGGAAACGCGGCAAAGATCGCGCCACCACCGAGAACCAGCCACACCTGATTACCTTCCCAGGTTGGGCCGATCAGGTTGAGCAAAATACGGCGTTCTTCATCGGTCTTGGCAGCGAAGGGGAGTAGAGTGCCCACCCCCATGTCGCGGCCACCCATCACGGCAAAGCCGATCAGCAGCACACCGAGCAGTACCCACCAGATCAGGCGGAGTGTTTCGTAGTCGAGAGGGATCGAGCTCATGCGACGATCTCCTTGTTTTCCTTGGTCGCCGGAAGGGCAGCCATGACGTAGTCCTCATCTTCTTCCGGAGTGAAGAGCTGATCCTTCGGACCCGCCTTGATGATTTTGACCATCAGAATGATCATGATGACCAAGAGCACGCTGTAGAGCAGTACGAAGAAGGTCAGCGACAGGACCAGGTCGAGCACGTTCAGACCCGAGGCGGCGTAGAATGTGGGCAGAACCCCTTCCACGACCCAAGGCTGTCGGCCGAACTCGGCGATGAACCAGCCTGCTTCAATCGCGATCCAAGGCGTTGGCAGCATGAACACCGTGAACCACAGCAGCGGCTTGTTGGTGTCGATCCAGCCCCGCGACGCGCGGTAGAACCAGAGCGCGAAGAAGGCGATGTAGAAGAACCCGAGACCCATCATAATGCGGAAGGTCCAGAACAGCGGCCATACGCTTGGCACGGTGTCGGCAGCAGCCAGCGCGATTTCGTCAGCAGTCGCGTTCTCGACATCAACGCGATACTTCTTGAGCAGCAGCGCATAGCCCAGATCTGGCCAGGTCTCTTCAAAGACCGCACGAGCATCGGTATTCGTGCCGTCGGCGCGAATTTCAGCCAGAGCGTTATAAGCGATCAGACCCATTCGGATACGATCTTCGGCGCGCTCAACCAGTTCGTGAATACCCGGCAGTTGCTGATCGAACGAACGCGTCGTGATCAGACCACCAACCCACGGAACCGAGATGTGGAAGCCAACGTCTTCGCCGTTCGAGCCGGGGAAGGCGATGATCGACCACGGAGCCGGAGCAGGCTCGGTTTCATACATGGCTTCGAGCGCAGCGATCTTCATATGCTGGTGTTCTGTCGCGACATAGCCGCTTTCGTCACCGAGCACGACCACCGACAGCGCCGAGGCCAGACCAAAGCTGGCCGCCACAACAGCGGAACGCTTGGCCAGTTCGACATGCTTGCCCCGCACGAGGAACAGTGCCGAAATGGCGAGAATGAACATGGCGCCGCAGAGATAGCCTGCGCTCACCGTGTGCACGAATTTTGCCTGCGCCACTGGGTTGAAAATCACCGCCATAAAGTCGGTTACTTCCATACGCATGGTGTCAGGATTGAACTTGGCCCCAACCGGGTTCTGCATCCACCCGTTGGCAACCAGGATCCAGAGAGCCGAGAAATTGGCGCCAATTGCGGTCAGCCAGGTCACAACCAAGTGACCCACCTTGCTCAGACGATCCCAGCCGAAGAAGAACAGGCCGATGAAGGTCGCTTCCAAGAAGAAGGCCATCAGGCCTTCAATGGCGAGTGGCGCCCCAAACACGTCACCGACATAATGGCTGTAATAGCTCCAGTTCATGCCGAACTGGAACTCCATAACCACACCGGTGGCCACGCCCATGGCGAAATTCACGCCAAAAAGCGTGCCCCAGAACAGGGTAGCCTTGCGCCAGACCTGTCGGCCAGTCATGACATACACGCTCTCCATGATCGCCATCATGAAAGAGAGCCCGAGCGTCAGGGGAACAAATATGAAGTGATACATGGCGGTGGCAGCGAACTGCCATCGCGATAAGTCAACGACCAACATGTCGATCATGGCATTGTTGCCTTTCGTTAGGGCGGCCGGAAGCAAGGTCGCCAATGCCTGTCCTGTAACGCATCTAAAATCTGACACCTTGATTCAGATCAATGCTCCCCGAAAAGTGCCGTGTATGTTCAAACGCATGACCCGCAGCTCCCCTCCCAGCGCACGCCGGCCAGAAAACTCGGTCTCGCACACGTTAAAACTCCTGCAAACACAGGGGGGAGCAGCGCTTTGGCTGTCTATCGCCGCACCCATTTTGGCAGGGGTGTTGCTGGTCTGGCAGGCATGGATTTTGGCCTCAACCCTGGGTCAGGCCATCGAAAATGTCGCACCGATCAGCACATTGTTACCAGGAATTTTCATTCTTCTGGGGATAGTTCTGGCCCGTGCAGGGCTTTCCGCAATCGCCGATCACACCGGAATCATCGCGGCTGAACGGATCAAGCTTCACCTCCGTCAGACGCTCTTCAGCCAGCTTCTGGCAAAACCGCCTCGCGCGGCCAATTCAGCAGCCTCTGGCCTTGCCGCCGCCTCCATTGTCGATCAGGTCGAAGCGCTAGAAAGCTATTTTGCGCGCTACATCTCCGCCTCGGCGCAGGGCATCGTTCTGCCGCTGGTGTTTGGCGCGATTATTCTGCCCATCGATTGGGTGGCGGGCGTGCTCTTCCTCGTCAGCGCGCCACTTATTCCAATCTTCATGGCCCTTGTCGGCTGGGGCGCGCAGGTCGCGACCGACCGTCAGGCCAAAGCCCTCAGCCACCTCTCAGGGCGTTTCAGCGATCGCCTGCGTGGTCTTCTCACCCTCAAGCTCTTGGGCCGAGAAGAGGCTGAAACCGAAGGCATCGTCTCTGCCAGCGAAGCGCTGCGCCAGCGCACGCTCAAGGTCCTGCGCATTGCTTTCCTGTCGTCGGCCGTCCTCGAATTCTTCGCCGCTCTCGGCGTCGCGGGCGTGGCGCTTTATGTCGGCCTGACCTTCATTGATTATCTCCACCTGCGCACGAGCCCCCTCACCTTGCAGCTGGGCATGTTCCTCCTGCTAATGGCGCCAGAGGTCTACAACCCGCTGCGTGTCATGGCCGCGCAATATCATGATCGCGCCTCGGCTAAGGCTGCGCTCAATGAGATCGAAGCCAATCTCGGTGCTTTGTCAGACGAGCGTGTCGACCACACGGATAACGCACCGCTCTCCGGCAAGCCCATCGCCCTTGAGGCGAACAACGTCACCCTGCGCACACCCGATCACATGCGCGCCGTCATCGAACACGTCACGCTGCGCGTCGAGCCGGGCCAGCACATTGCCCTCCTCGGCCCCAGTGGCTCAGGCAAGTCGACCCTGCTGGAAGCCCTTGTTGGTCTGCGCGACGCCGAAGGCGATATTGTACTCGATGGCCGCCCGCTGACCGAATGGTCCGAGCCATCCCTGCGCGGCCGCACATTCATCCTCACGCAAAAGCCACGCATTATCCACGCCTCGCTTGCCGACAACATCGCCTTGGGCCGCCCTGCCGCCAGTCGCGCTGACATTGAAAAGGCCGCCGAACTGGCTGGTGTCCTCGGCTTTACGGCGGGCCTGCCGCTCGGTCTCGATACCATCATCGGCGAAGACGGCGCTGGCATTTCGGGCGGTCAGGCGCAGCGCGTCGCGCTGGCGCGCCTCTTCCTGCGCGATGCTGGCCTGATCATCCTCGACGAGCCCACCGCTCACCTTGATGCTTCGCTCGAGCAAGAGATCATTCAGTCCATAACCCGCTATGCGCGCGGCCGCACCCTCATCGTCGCGACGCACTCGCCTGCCGTTGCCAAAAATCTCGATAGAGCGTGGCGCGTCACGCCCACCGGTCTTGTTGAAGCGCCGCTCTCCGCCCGCGCGAAAGGCGTCGCATGAAAGCCATCCTCACCTTCGCCCCGCTCTTCCTGAAGCGCTGGAAGTCGTTTTCGGCAGCCTTACTCTTGGCGCTCGTTACCCTTATCGCGGGCGTGTCTCTGCTCGGCGTGTCCGGCTGGTTTATCACTGCCACGTCACTGACCACGCTTGGTCTTGCGTTCAATCTGTTCGTGCCATCGGCCGGCATTCGCGCACTGTCCTTCGTACGTATTCTGGCGCGCTATTTTGAGCGCCTCGTTGGTCACAACGCCACCCTCAAGCTGCTGTCGGATTTGCGTGGCTGGCTCTTTGCCAGTCTTTTCCCCCGCCTCCCCCTGCCCGACCGATCCTTGCGTCACGGCGATCTCGTCAGCCGCCTCACCACCGATGTGGATGCGCTGGACACGGCGTTTCTGGTCGGTGTCGGCCCGCTGGTCGCAGCGCTCTTCGTCGGCACGGTGATGACGGTCATATTGGCGCTCTTCCTGCCCGGTGCTGCGCTCATCTATGGGCTGTGCATGGCCGCAGCAGCCCTGCTCGTGCCCCTTGCCATGATCACCCTGTCGCGCCGCGCCGGTCGTGCTAGTGTTGAAGCCAGCGCTGCCATGCGCATGAATGTGCTCGACGCTGTGTCCGGCCATGCTGACATTGTGGTGCTCGGTGCGCTTGGCACGACGCAGGATCGCTTCTCCGAAGCGGCCGCCACAGCCAGTGCGCTGAAGCGGCGCCTCAGCCTCTACACCACCTCCGGCAGCTTCGCCGTCCAGATCGCGGCAGGTCTCGCGCTTGTCGGCACGCTTTGGTTCGGTCTCGTCGCACTGCAAGCCGGCACAATCGACGCCCCGCTGATGGCTGCCCTCCTGCTTGCCGTCATCGGCAGCTTTGAGGCCACCAATGTCATCATTCGCAGCACCTCCAAGGCCACGGCCGCCATGGCAGCTGCCGAGCGCCTGCAGGCCCTCGCCAATATCGATATTCCCATTGCCGAACCCGTTGCGCCGAAAGCATGGCCGAGCGACGCCCCGATTACGCTTACGGGTCTCTCCTTCAGCTATGGGGCAAACCAGCCGGTTCTTAACGACATCGACCTCACCATCGCGCCCGGCGAACGCATCGCCGTCATTGGCCCGAGTGGCGGCGGCAAGTCGACGCTTTTGCGCCTGCTCCTGCGCTTGGTCGAACCGACCTCCGGCAGCATCTCGGTCGGCGGCATCCCACTCGATCAATTCGCCACGCGGGACGTTCACGCCCATTTCGCGCTTTTGAGCCAAGACAGCCCAGTGTTCATCGACACCATTCGCAACAATCTTCTCATTGGTCGCGATACGGCGTCCGAGGACGATCTATGGGCGGCCCTCGCCAAGGCGCAGCTCGATGAGCATGTCCGCAGCCTGCCCAAGGGCTTGGATACCATCATCGGGGAAGCTGGCCGCACGCTCTCCATGGGTCAGGCGCGTCGCCTTACCTTGGCGCGCGTTCTGCTGTCCAACGCACCGGTGCTCCTCCTCGACGAACCAACCAATGCGCTTGACCGTGAAACCGAGGAAGCCTTCTTCGCCGTGCTCGCGCAGGCAACGCGCGACCGCACAGTCGTGCTCGTCACCCACGCCACCATTCCCGAGGGGACGGTGGATCGGGTGCTCACGCTCAATCATGGTGAGTTGGTTTAGCCGCAGCGCAGACGGAGCAAAGCCAGATCGGGCACATGGATCGTACGATAGTGCTCGACGGCAATAACGCCTTCGGTTTTCAGCTTGGTCATTTGGCGGCTGACGGTTTCGATCGTCAGCCCCAAAAAGTCGGCAATATCGGCGCGGCTGAGTGGCAGATCAAACTGCGCCCCATCCTGATCATCGGTCGGGTCAATATGGGTCGCGATCAAGTACAAAAAGCTCGCGACCTTTTCTGCCGCGCTTTTCCGGCCCAGCGTCACCATCCAGTCGCGCGCTTCATCCAACTCGCGCAGCGCTTGCATCATGATGCGATGCTCAAGTGGCGCACTCTGTTGGATGAGATTTTCCAGCGCAGACTTGGGGATCATGCACAGATCAACTTCAGAGGCAGCTTCTGCACTCACCCGGCTTTCGGTGGCAAAGGGGCGGCCCAACAAGTCAGGCGCAAACTGCAGCCCCACCACTTGCTGGCGGCCATCTTCCAAAACCTTGGTCAGCTTGATCACCCCGCGCAGCACATTGCCAAAGGCCTCAATAGGCTCGGCGTCAGCCATCAGGGGGTCGCCCGGGTCCTTACGAACACGGCGTGTGCTGCGGGAGAGTGCGGAAAGTTGTTCGGCGTTGAGCGCCCCGCAAATGCCTTGGTGACGCGCTTCGCAACTTTGGCAAAGCACCGGCATCTCCGAGTTATGGATATCTTTCCGAACCGTTTGCATGTCCACGCGCCCTCTACAGAGTCTTTTATAGCTCCGCCCCCACACAACTATAAGAACGATAAATGACGCTGTGCCAACCGGTCGCAGACCAACAATGGGCAAACTAATACATTCAGGCCACTTGACCTTACCATCATTGGAACCTTTATATGCTTCAGGGCGAGGTTCATTGACATGCAAGCAAACGTCCAGAATTTACATCCCGAAAAGCCCGTAACGCTCGACATCACCGGCATGAGTTGCGCCTCATGCGTGTCGCGAGTGGAAAAAGCTCTGCTCAAAGTCCCCGGTGTTGACGCCGCCACTGTCAACTTCGCAACCGAACGCGCCCGTATTTCCGGTGGCGACACCGAAGCGCTGATCGCGGCCGTCAAAAAGATCGGCTACGAGGCAGTCCTGCGCCCCGAGCAAGCCCCCACCAACGCCCACTCCCACCACGACGAAGACGCAGCCGTGCTCAAGCGCGATGTCACAATCGCAGCGATCGCCACAGCACCGCTCTTTGCTCTTGAAATGCTTGGGCATTTTTACATGCCCTTTCACCACTGGCTGATGGGCATCGTTCCCATGCAGACGCTTTGGTATGTCTACTTTGCCCTCGCAACCTTCGTGCTCTTCGTGCCGGGCCTAAGGTTCTTCCGCCACGGACTGCCCGCCCTCTTCCGTGGCGCGCCGGAAATGAACTCGCTGGTCGCTCTCGGCGCAGGCGCAGCTTGGCTCTATTCCAGCGTCGTCACCTTCGCGCCCGGACTTGTGCCCGCCGAAACGCGCTTTGTGTATTTTGAAGCCGCCGCCGTCATCGTCACGCTCATCCTTGTGGGCCGCTGGCTCGAAGCCAAAGCCAAAGGGCGCACGGGTGCCGCCATTCGCTCCCTCGTCCAGCAGCAGGCCAAAACCGCTCGCGTCGAACGCTTCGGCGCGCTGCATGAAATCGACATTGCCGATGTGCGCGTGGGCGACATTGTCGAAGTCCGTCCCGGCGAGAAAATCGCCGTCGACGGTGAGGTTGTGGACGGGCAAAGCCATGTCGATGAAAGCATGCTCTCGGGCGAACCCCTCCCTGTCGCCAAACGCATCGGCTCCGCTGTCGTCGGCGGCACCCTCAACACCTCCGGCAGTTTCCGCTTTCGCGCCACTAAAATCGGCGCCGATACCATGCTCGCCCATATCATTGGAATGGTCGAAGACGCTCAGGCCGGAAAACTCCCCATTCAAGCCGTGGTCGACAAGATCACCGCTTGGTTCGTGCCTGTCGTCATCGGTCTCGCGCTCATCACTTTTGCGCTCTGGATGATCTTTGGCGGCGAGCAGCGCCTCAGCTTCGCCTTGGTCAATGCCGTCGCCGTGCTCATCATCGCCTGCCCTTGTGCTATGGGTCTGGCCACTCCCATGTCGATCATGGTTGGCACGGGCCGCGCCGCCCAACTCGGCGTGCTGTTCCGCAAGAGCGAAGCCCTCCAGCAATTGCGCGACGCGCGCATTGTCGCTTTTGACAAAACCGGCACGCTCACCCTCGGCAAACCGGTCCTCACTGACCTCATCCCCTTCAATGGCTTCGATCGCGCCGCCGCCCTCTCCTTGGCCGCTGCCGCTGAAGCACGCTCTGAACACCCAATCGCCACCGCCATCGTTTCGACTGCCAATGCGGAAGGCCTCACCCTGCCCACGATCCAGGCTTTCGACAGCGATCCGGGACGCGGCATCACGGCCACTATCGACGGGCGCACGGTGCGCGTCGGCTCCTCAAAACTCCTCACCGGCATCGACCTCTCATCGGCGCAGGCCTTGGTTGACGATCTCGCCCAGCAAGGCAAGACACCCGTCTTCCTCGCCGTTGACGGCACGCTCGCCGCCGCCATTGTCGTGGCCGACCCGATCAAGCCCTCGAGCAAAGCCGTTATCGCCGCCCTCCATCAGCAGGGCCTCAAAACCGCGATGATTTCGGGCGACAATCGCCTCACCGCGCAAGCCATTGCCACCCAGCTTGGCATAGATGAGGTTCACGCAGAGGTTCTGCCCGCCGACAAGGTCGCCACCATCAAGGCCATGAAAGCTTCGGGGACAATCGTCGCCTATGTCGGCGATGGCATAAACGACGCCCCCGCTTTGGCCGAAGCCGACATTGGCCTAGCGGTTGGCTCCGGCACGGACGCCGCCATTGAAAGCGCCGATGTCGTACTATTGGGCGGCGACCTCAAAGGCGTCGTCGACGCCATCACGGTCAGCAAAGCAACCCTCAAGAACATTTGGGAGAACCTCTTCTGGGCCTTCGGCTACAATGCCGTGCTCATCCCCGTCGCAATGGGCGCGCTCTACCCCAGCTTTGGCATTTTGCTCTCACCCATGATCGGCGCGGGCGCGATGGCGCTGTCCTCGGTCTTCGTCATCGCCAATGCCCAGCGCCTGAGAACACTTTCCGGAGTAAGCCTATGAACATCGGACAAGCCGCCGAGCATTCCGGCGTTACCGCCAAAATGATCCGCTATTATGAGCAAATCGGCTTGGTGCAGGCGCCCAAGCGCACCGGCAGTAACTATCGCGTCTATAGCCCAGATGAGATCCACGTCCTGCGCTTCATCAAACGCTGCCGCACTCTCGGGTTTTCGGTCGAAGAAACTGGAACACTGCTGTCGCTCTGGCGCGACAAATCCCGCGCCAGCGCTGAGGTCAAAACCATTGCCACCAGCCATATTGATGCGCTGCAAACCAAGATTACCGAGCTGCAAAGCATGGTCAAAACCTTGACCAATTTGACCCACTGCTGCCACGGCGACGACCGCCCCGACTGCCCCATTCTGGATGATTTGGCTGGCGTTCCAGCCCACAAAGGAAACTGAAGATGAGCGACACCACCACCTTCACAGTCAACGACATGACCTGTGGTCATTGCGCTGGCACCATCCGCAAGGCGCTCGAAGAGGCGCTTCCCGGCAGCGCCATTGAGATCGACGTTCCGACCCACAAAGTCACGTTCTCTGGCGACAAGGCCAAAGGCGAAGAGGCCATTCGCGAGGCCGGCTACACGCCCGAAGCGGCCTAACTCGCAAACAAAAAAGGGGCGCCCGCAAGCGCCCCTTCTCTCATCCTGGGAGGATAACCGATCAGAATGGGCTGTCTGGGAAGTAGAACTGCGCCGCATTCTCCTTGGTGATCAGCGGCGAGCCCAGAATATAGCTGCCCGTCACTGGACCATTGGAGGTGAAGTGCGCCACGGTCACGTCCATAGCGGTCGCGATCTGTGCTGGCGGATAGAGCACGTCGACAGGAACGAGTTCGTCGCCGTCCATCACGCCCTTGATGATTTCCTTCATACCAGCGCCGCCGACAACGAACATTTCCTTTTCGCGGCCAGCCTGCTTGATGGCTTCGACCACGCCTAGGGTAATGTCGTCGTCCTGCGCCCAAACCCCATCAATGTCTGGGAAGCGGCTCAGGAAGTCCTGCATCACTTCAAAGCCATCGTCGCGGTTCCAGTTGGCGAACTTGTTGTCGAGCACGTTGATGCCCGTACCTTCAATGGCGCCCATGAAAGCGTCAAAACGTTCTGTGTCGAGCACGGTCGGAATACCGCGCAGGATGACGATATTGTCGCCTTCCCCGAGACGGGTCTTCATGTACTCAGCCGAGTTCACACCCATTTCGGTGTTATTGCCCGAAACATAGACGTCCTGAATGGACGGATCGGTCAAACCACGGTCGACCACGGTGATGAATGCACCCGTCGACTTTACCGCACGAACAGGCTCGGTCAGGGGTTCGGATTCAAACGGCAGAACCACAAGCGCCTGGATTTGCTGCACCGAAACCAGATCTTCGAGATCGCTCGCCTGATCTTCTGGGCCGTCCGCCGTGACGATGATAATATCGATGTTGGAGTGCGCTGCCTCCAGACGCTTTTCCGCTTCAGCGGCATGCCAGTTCAAACCACCCATAAAGCCGTGGGTGGCGGCTGGGATGGAGACACCGATTTTGATTTTCTCCTGAGCGATAGACGCGCCAGTCAGCATGCTGGTGGCCAACAGGCCCAGTGCCAATGCCTTAATAGTCATATTCTACTCTCCCTTGTTAAAGGCGCTCCTCACGCCTTGCTACCGCGCTTTTTTGAGCGCGGAATTCATTCCGCCGCCTTTTTGCGACGCGTGTTCAACGACCCGCGCTGCAGATAGACTGCGGCGACGATGATCACCCCCTGAACGGCTCCGTTGAGGTAGTTGGAGATGATCTCGGTCAGATTGAGAATGTTGCCGATTGAGGTCAGGATCAGCGCGCCGATCACCGTGCCGCCGACCCGGCCAAACCCGCCCTTGAGCATGGTCCCACCAATGATCACCGCGGCAATCGCTTCCAATTCCCACAGCACACCCGTCGCCGCCGAAGCAGAGCCCAGACGCGGCACATAGATGATGGTAGCGAGCGACACGCAGAGGCCCTGCAAAATATAGGTCCAGGTCCGCACCCGATCGACCTTGATGGCCGAATAGCGCGCCACGTGTTCGTTCGAGCCGATCGCCATGCAATAGCGCCCAAACGCGGTGCGATTCATCAGCACCCAGCCAACAATGGCCACGGCGATAAACACCCAGACCGGATACGGCACGCGCAGGAAGCTATCGTAATAGACCGGGCGGTAAATCTCGCGCGCCCCAGAATTGAGCGAGAGCGTGCCACCATCGGCAAAATAGGTTACCAGCGAGCGGTAAATCCCCATGGTCCCGAGCGTCACGATAAAGGCTTCAATCTTAGCCTTGGTCGTCAGGAAGCCGTTGATGAAGCCCGCACCAACACCGAGAATAATCGAGCAGCCAATGCCGATGAGCACGGTCCACACCGAGGCGCCCATGCTGGCCACGGTCCAGTTCATGATGATGATCATCACACCAGCGATAAAAGCCGCCATCGAGCCAACCGACAGGTCGATACCGCCTGCAGTAATGACGAAGGTCGCCCCCACCGCGATAATGCCGATGAACGCCGAGCGGGTCAGGATATTGGTGATATTGCCTTCCGCCAGAAACAGCGGGTTGAGCACGTAACCAAGGATGACCAACAAGATTAGCGCCAACAGCGGCCCGAGCGTCTTGAGATCCAGCCTGAACCCTTTTGCGGGTTTGGTCGCCACTTCAGGCACTGATACGGTCATGCTCTCCACCCTGTTTAATGCCCGCGGCGTAACGCATAATTTCGCCCTCGGTGATTTCTGCGCCTTCCAAAACCCCAGCGATCCGCCCCTGGCGCATCACCACCACCCGATGGCTAAGGCCAATCACTTCCTGCAACTCCGATGAGATCAGGATGATGGATTTCCCCTCCGCGGCCAGCGCGGCGATGATGTGATAGATTTGCTGCTTGGTACCGACGTCGATCCCGCGCGTCGGCTCGTCCATAATGACGATCTGCGGATCACTCTCCATGGTTTTGCCCAGCATCAGCTTTTGCTGATTACCGCCGGAGAGCTTGCCCACCTGCACTGAGGGATCACGGGCGCGAATGTCAAAACGCCGCGTCGCGCGCGCCAGCGCCTCTTCTTCGCTCTTATTATTGAGGAACCAGTTTTTGAGGTGCTTTTTCAGCGTCAGCAAGGTCAGATTGGGCTGCAATCCCCCGTTGAGCAGCAACCCCTTCCCCTTACGATCCTTGGTCATATAGGCCAGCCCGGCATCAACCGATTTTGAAACGTCGGCGAAGTCCCGCAGCTCACCGTCGAACCGCACCACGCCACTGGTCTTTTTGGTCAATCCCACCAGCGCCTCGGCCATCGCCGTGCGCCCTGAACCGATCAGCCCAGCAAAGCCAAGAACTTCGCCCCTCTTGAGGTCAAAGGAGGTACTGCCAATGCCCGGCCCCGCCAGATTACGGACGGACAGCACCACTTCCGCATCGACATCAGGCTCATGCTTGGGCGGATAAAGATTGGATAGCTCCCGCCCGACCATCATTTGCGCAATCGCGTCTGGCGTGAGGTTTTCTGTGCCAACGGTGGAGATCAATTGCCCATCCCGCAACACCGTCACCCGCTGTGCCAGCTCCATGATTTCGTCGAGCTTGTGGGAGATAAAAATCACCGCCACGCCCTTGGCCGTGAGACGGCGGATCTGCTCGAACAGAGTTGCCGTTTCGCCCACGGATAGAACAGCCGTCGGCTCGTCCATAATCAGCACGCGCGCTTCGCGGCTGATCGCTTTGGCGATCTCGACCATTTGCTTGTCCGCAACCGAGAGCGCGCTGATCCGCGTGTCAGGATCAATGTTGACGTGCAGTGTATTGAGAATGGCCTGGGTCTGCTCGCGCATCGCCTTGGCGTTGAGAAACAGACCGTTCTTCAGCTCGCGTCCGAGGAAGACACTATCGGCCACCGTCAGATGCTCAGCCAGCAATAGCTCTTGGTGGATGACCACAATGCCCAGAGCTGCAGCTTCTCCATTCGGAGGCAGCACCACAGTCTCGCCGAGATATTCGATCGTGCCGGAGGTTGGTTGCTCAATGCCAGACAGGATTTTGATCAGCGTGGATTTGCCAGCGCCGTTCTCGCCAATAATGGCGTGCACTTCACCGGGACGAATATCAAAATCGATGCTGAACAGCACCGGCACATCGCCGAATGATTTCGAAACGCGATGAGCCGCCAAGACCGGCTGCGATGACTGGGCTTCACCCTGCATCGTTTTCTCCTCCATCCCGCCACGGTGCATCTTTGGCACTCATTGACTGAATAGTGATGTAAACCTTTTCATGATGCATGTAAAGGTTTACAGTCTGCACAAATGACTATGCAACTTAGCAACGCGCCTATACCGCTGTTGAGCTTTGTGCTGGATTTGAATCCAGTCCGTTGTGCAAGGGTTTAGAGAACGTGCAGCAGACCAAGCTGGCAACTATTGAAGACGTCGCCGCCATGGCAGGCGTGTCTATTGCCACTGTTAGCCGCGCTCTCAATGAACCCACCAAGGTCGCAGAAAAGACTCGCCTGAAGGTCACTGAAGCTGTCGCCAAGACAGGCTATACGACCAATGCGATGGCCCGCTCCCTGCGCATGCGCCGCTCCAATATGATCCTCATCCTCGCCCCCGACGTTGGCGACCCGAATTTCTCCAACATTCTTGTTGGTCTGGAAACCGAGGCCAGCAAGCGCGGCTATGGCCTGCTCATCGGCAATACCCAGAACGACCCGGCGCGTGAAGCCAACTATCTGCGCTTCATCAGTTCAAACCAGGCGGACGGGCTGATCCTCTTCACCGGCCACCTGCCCTATGGCTATGCCCAGACGCAGGAAGCCTCGCGCCTCCCGCCCATGGTCGCCGTCAGCGAGCCGGTGGTTGGCGCACATGTTCCCTTCGTCGGGGTCGATAATTTTCAGGGCGCGCGTGTCGCGGTTGAATACCTCATCGCACAGGGCCACAAGCGCATTGCTTTCGTCGGGAAATCGGGCCGCGAAACCAGCCGCCTCCGCGAAGAAGGCTATCGCGCTGCGCTCACGGCTGCGGGCCTTCCGATCGAGCCCAAACTCATCATGGATGGCGACGGCACCACCGAGAGCGGTCGCGCTGCGGCCGAACTCATGTTCGTGCGCGACATCCTCCCCACCGCCTTTTTCTGCGTCAACGACGCGACCGCCTTGGGTGTCACCATCTGCCTCAATACCCGCCGCTATAGCCTGCCGCAGGATTATTCGGTCATGGGGTTCGACGATATCTCCTTTGCCAGCTTCATGGCCCCCTCGCTCACGACCATGAAGCAGCCGCGCTCCACCATTGGCGAAGCCGCCATGGGTCTACTTCTGGAAACACTGAGCGAGGCGCGGCCTAAGCAAAAGGAAATCCTCCTGCGCGCCGAGCTCATCGTCCGCAATTCCGTCACCTGGCCGAAACACTAAAAAATTCGGTTCTCGCGCATGTGGCTCGGGGTCATCCCATACGCCTTGCGGAAATGCTCATAAAATTGCGTCTGGCTCGAGAACCCGGCCTGAAATGCAATATTGGCAACCGCCATGTCGGTATCGAACAACAAGCTGCGCGCCCGGATCAGCCGCATTCGAATAACGAATTTCTGGATCGAGATATGCATCACCTTGGTGAAGAGGTTGGTGGCATAGTTGGGATGCAGACCCACGGTTTTGGCAATATCGTCGACGCTGAGCGGATCGGTGATATTCTCAACTATGTGCCGAACCATGCGCACCACATAGCGCACCGGGCTCGCCGTTCGGCTGCGGGCCGAGCTCTTTTCCACCCAAGCGGGCAGCAGAGTGTCCCAGCCCACAATAGCGGCGCGACGAAACATGGTGCCGATTTCAGAGCGCACAAGATCTGAGCGCAAGGCATTGCCCGAGCGATAATCGCCATGCCAGCGCTCCAACGTTTCAAGCCCGATACAGTCGGGCGAAAGCTGGATTACCCCACCGCCCATGAGCGTTTCGGTCAGCCGCCCCAATTGCGGCATCTCCAAAAACGCATCCATCGGCAGGTAGATATTGAGTTGCTTTTCTAGGTCCGTTCCGGTCAACCCGACCGTCTGATGCGGTATCCCCGCCCAGAACGCTACCAGCCTATTTTGCCCGACGGTTAGCGGCCCACCGTCGAAAACATAGTCCATCGAACCGCCCGTCAGCCAATTAAACTCGATATGTCCATGAGTGTGCGGTTCGGCCATAATCTGCGGCTTGAAGGAGCGAATACCAAAGCGTCCGAAAGCTTTGCCCGAAGCATAAAAGCTGCGATCGGATCGTGGCGTTGGGCGCGGCGCAAGACCTGCTGCTCGACCCGGTGATGGCGTAATCTGTTGTGGCGTCATAGATTATTCAGACTTCTTAGAAACCCGAAACTATCCATTACTATTCCGGATTGCGTCAACATACGCAAGAGTTAGGCTTTCTGTCCGAGCGAAGTTCAGGGTCGAAGAGGAGACCCGACCCGAGAGCGTCACGCTGTCTTCGCATCGCGGGAGGAAATCATGAGAAAGCATATCTATGCCCTTAGCGGGGCAGGACTACTGCTGTCCGTATCGCTAACTGCATTAACTGCTCAAGAACATTCTGGCGCTCTGCCAGCACCACCAGACTTTGCAGCGCAAAGTGAACCCAACTTTGTCAGCCTGTCTGACATTCAGGAGTTCCGTGCGCTCGATAAATATAACGAGCCCGATTGGGTCACCAAGAAATTCGTCGAAGCTGGCACGCTGCCGCCTGTCGCCGAGCGTCTCCCCAAGGAACCGCTGGTTTACAAAACGGCCAACATGCCGGATGGCGTTGGCGTTTACGGCGACGTCATGCGCCACGTCATCGGCGGCCGCCCAGAAGGCTGGAACTACATCGGTGGCCAAGCTCAGGGCTGGGGCGGCATCGACATCGGTCTTTCCGAATGTCTGACCCGCACAGGCCCACTCTTCACGGTTAAGGCCGAAGAGCTTGAACCCATGCCGAACCTGGCCAAGAGCTGGGAATGGTCAGAAGACGGTCACACCCTCACCATGCACCTGATCGAAGGCGCGAAATGGTCTGATGGCGACCCCTTCGATAGTGAAGACCTGATGTTCTATTGGGAACATCACGTTCTCGATGCAAACGTCTCCCCGCTCAACGGTGCAACGCCTGAAACTTTGGTGTCGGCACGACGCTAGAAGCCATTGACGCTTACACCGTTAAATGGACCTTCAAAGAGGCCTTCCCCAAGCAGTACCTCTGGGCCATGGCCTATGGCACCTTCTGCCCCGGCCCTGCGCATATCCAGAAGCCGCAGCATCCAAAATACTCCTCGAATACCTACGAGCAGTATAAAAACGCCTTCCCGCCAGAGTTCATGAATATGCCGTCGATGGGCGCATGGGCTGTGGTTGAATATCGCCCAGACGACATCGTCGTCATGCGTCGTAACCCCTATTATTGGAAGGTCGACGATCAAGGGAACCAGCTCCCTTACCTCAACGAAATGCACTACCGCCTCTCGACTTGGTCGGATCGTGACGTGCAGGCTGTTGCTGGCTCGGGCGACTTCTCCAACCTTGAGCAGGCCGAAAACTACGTTGAATCGCTCCGTCGTTCGGCTGAAGACACCGCACCAGCGCGTCTCCAGTTCGGCGCGCGCACAATCGGCTATGCGCTCCAGCCAAACCTCTCCGGCAATGGATGGGGTGAGCCTGATACCCGCGCACAGGCCGTCCGCGAACTCAACCGCGACTTGAACTTCCGCAAGGCAATTTCGATCGGTCTCGACCGTCAACGTCTTGGTGAATCGCTCGTCCGCGGTCCGTTCACCGCCATCTATCCCGGTGGGCTTTATGCCGGCACGTCCTTCTACGACGCTGCCTCCACCGTCTACTACCCGCATGACCTCGAAGTCGCGAAGTCGCTGCTCGATGGTCTCGGCCTCGTCGACACCGACGGCAACGGCGTCCGTAACTTCCCAGCCGACACTGCAAACGGCGCAGACGTGGAAATCACTCTCCTCGCCAACTCCGATTATGGCACTGACACCAATCTTGCCGAAGGCGTCATCGCGATGATGGAACCGCTCGGTCTACGCGTCATCGCCAATTTCCAGCAGGGCAATGCCCGAGACGACGCTGCTACCGCAGGTCAGTTTGATTGGGCGGTCAATCGTCAAGGCGCTTCGATGGTCTCGATCGTCCAGAATACGGCCGAACTTGCTCCCACAGGACCACGCGTTCATCCATTCCACCGTGGCGGAACTGATGGCACGCTTGATCTGCTGCCGTTCGAAGAAGAACTGGTCGCTGTGGTCAACAAGTTCATTGCCACCAATGACAATGCTGAACGCGCTGAGCTGATGAAGCAGTATCAGAGGCTTTACACCGAGAACGTCTACTCGATCGGCCTCACCCAATATCCGGGCGCGCTGATCGTCAACAAGCGCTTCGCCAACATTCCGGCTGGTGCGCCAATCTTCATGTTCAACTGGGCTGAAGATAGCGTCATCCGTGAACGCCTCTATGTCCCCGCGGACAAGCAGGCTGACCACGAGCTGCATCCAGAAACGCTGCCAGGCGAACCTGGCTCTGCCGGTCCCGTCTGATTGCAACATCGAAGGGTGGCCCACCGCCACCCTTCACCGCCTTTATCCCCTTAAACGCGCGCCGCTCTACCCCACGAGACCGGTGTCTGACCCAAGGGTCAGGACAGGGGGCCAGCCCCTCAGCCCAGCGAGGCCATGCATGCTCCGTTTCCTTATGATGCGCATCTTGGGAGCCATCCCGCTCCTCCTCCTCTTGAGCATCGTCACATTCGCCATCATCCAAGCACCACCCGGCGACTATGCCGACTACATCAAGTCCATGCTCATCAATCAGGGCGGGGTTCGCCCCGACCTCGCCGAGGCGCAGGCAGAGATTTATCGAGAGGCCAATGGCCTCAACGATCCGATCGTCGTTCAATATTTCCGCTGGATCACCGGCATTATTACCCGGTTCGATTTCGGCCACTCGCTCTACTACAATAAGCCCGTCGGCAATGTGATCGCCGAGCGCCTCCCCCCGACCATCGCCATAGCGCTGGTCTGCCATATCCTGGCTTCGCTCCTCGGCATCATCGCCGCGACCCGCCAGTATTCGTGGACCGACACCTTCCTCGGCATCATCTCCTTCCTCGGCATGACCGTGCCGCGCTTCCTCATGGCCATCATCATTCTTTATGTGCTGGTCTTTAAGCTCAATGTCTCAGAAGTCGGCATGTTCTTCTCCGCCCGTTATGGCGGCGCGCCGTGGAGCTGGGACAAGTTCGTCAACCTGGTGCAGCATGTCTGGCCGGTGATCTTCGTCGCCACCTTCGGCGGCCTCGCCTACAATATGCGTGTCATGCGCGGCAATTTGCTGGACGTTCTTAACGCCCAATATGTCGAGACGGCTCGCGCCAAGGGTCTCTCCGAGGGCGCCGTGATCATGAAACACGCTGTCCCTAACGCGCTCCACCCGCTCATCGCGTATCAGGGAGTCGCCCTGCCCTACATGCTCACCGGTGAAATCGAGGTCGCTATCGTTTTTGGTCTCGCAACGGTCGGCCCGGCCATTGTCGGCTCCATGGGCGTTGGCGACGTTTTCGTCACCGCTAGCTTCATGCTCGTCGTCGCCACGACCCTGATCATCGGCAACATCATTTCAGACCTACTTCTGGTTGCGCTCGACCCGCGTGTTCGTCTGGGAGGGCGTGCAGAATGACCGACACCACCAATGCCAACGGCACGCCCCACGACGCGCCCAAAAGTGCCAGCCAGATGAACCAATCTGGCCCCGAAAATGCCAACGAAACGCCCATCGTCGTGAGCCGTCACGGCTCGGGCAATGAGACCTATGCAAGCTTAGTTTGGCGGCGTTTTCGTCGCTCCACCATGGGGATGATCGGACTGATTTTGGTCTGCATGCTGCTGGTCATGTCGATCTTTGCCGACTTCTTCGCACCCATGGACCCGAAGGCTGCAAACCTCCCCTTCGCGCCGCCAGACCTCATCGCCTTTGAAGATCCAAACGGCAATTTCAGTCTAATCCCTTGGGTCTACCCCATTGGCGATACTGGCGAATTTGACCCAGTTACCTATCAGCCACTCACCGGCGCAGTGAAGGACGACCCAACGCCCACTGGCTTTTTCGTCCGGGGGTATGAATACCAAATGCTCTGGTTCATCCCCGCCAATATCCATTTCTTCGGCTCAACCGACGGTCGCCCGCTCCACCTTTTGGGGACCGACCGCATGGGCCGAGATATTTTGTCCCGCGGTATCCTCGGCTCCCGAATATCGCTTATGATCGCTCTCGCAGTGGTCGCGCTCACCACAACAGTAGGCACGCTGGTGGGCATTACCTCCGGCTATATCGGTGGACGGCTTGATGCGTGGTTGCAGCGTTTTGTTGAGTTCGTTCTCGCCTTCCCCCAGCTGCCACTTTATCTGGCGCTGACCTCGCTAATACCGGTCACCGCACCATCTAACCTATTCTTATCATTCGTAATTTTCGTAATGTCAGTGTTAGGATGGGCGCAGCTGGCGCGTGAAGTCCGCTCCAAAACCCTGTCGCTGGCCCGCATCGAATATGTCCGCGCGGCAATCGCTATTGGGGCCACGGATCGGCGCATCATTCTGCGCCATATCCTCCCTAACGTCTTGAGCCACATCATCGTTTCGGTGACGCTGGCTATTCCGACCGTGGTGCTTTTGGAGAGCTTCTTGGGTTTCCTCGGCTTTGCCGTGAAGCCGCCCCTCATCTCATGGGGGCTAATGCTGCAAGACACCGGCGTTTTCTCCGTCATAGGCTCCTACCCTTGGATCCTCGCGCCGGTAGGCTTTGTTCTTGTTACCGTTTTTGCCTTCAACGCGTTGGGTGACGGCCTGCGCGACGCCATAGACCCCTATTGAGGAGCGCGACCATGACACAAGAGAACCTCGCTCCCCCCGAACGCCTCGACCTCGGCCAACATGGACGTGAGCTCATCCTCGACGCTCGCAATGTTGGCGTTGATTTCAAAGTCGAAAATGGCATCGTCAACGCTGTCCGCGACGTGTCCTTCCAACTCCACAAGGGCGAAACCATCGCCATTGTGGGCGAGAGCGGTTCGGGTAAATCCGTAACCGCCCGCACCATCATGCGGCTCCTCACCAAGCGCGCCAGCATTCTCCCCCAAACGCGCATATCATTGGCGGGAAAAGACATTGTCGCCATGAGCGATAAGGCGATGCGCAAGCTTCGCGGCAATGATATTGCCATGATCTTTCAAGAGCCTATGAGCTCCCTGAACCCCGTTTACACCATCGGGCAGCAGCTGTGCGAAGTGATCCATTTGCACAATCGCGTCTCCCGCAAAGAGGCAATGACCCGGGCTGAGGCCTTGATGGCCGAGGTCCAAATTCCTGATCCCAAGGCGCGCCTCCAGCAGTATCCGCACCAGCTGTCGGGCGGTCAGCGCCAGCGTGTCATGATCGCCATGGCTCTCGCCAATCGCCCGGACATTCTTATCGCCGACGAGCCAACCACCGCGCTAGACGTTACCGTTCAGGCCCAAATCCTCAATCTTCTCAAGGATCTCAAGGACAAGTACGGCATGGCGGTGATCCTCATTACCCATGACCTGACCATCGTCCGGCAATTCTCAGACTATGTCTATGTGATGCAGAACGGTCGTGTGCAGGAGCACAACGTCACTGAAGCGCTGTTCCAAAACCCGCAACACCCTTACACCCAGCACTTGCTGGCCTCCGAACCCAAGGGCACCGCTGAGCCGCTCGCAGACGGCGCGCACGACACCGTGCTCGAAGGTCAAAATGTGAAGGTCAGCTTCACGCTCAAACGCGGCGGGCTCTTCAATGCCGAGTTTTACGAACTCAAGGCCGTGGACAATCTCGACATTAAACTTATGCGCCACGAAACCCTTGGAATCGTTGGCGAAAGCGGCTCGGGAAAGACCACATTTGGTCAGGCTCTTGTGCGTCTCATCGGCAATCAAGGCGGCCAGATTACCTTCGACGGCCAGCGGATCGACGGTCTAGACCGAAACGGCATGCGACCGCTGCGCTCGCGTATGCAGATCGTTTTCCAGGACCCGTTCTCATCGCTCAACCCGCGCATGTCGATCGGCCAGATCATTGAAGAGGGCCTGATCGTCAATGGCATAGGCGCCAATCGCGCAGAGCGGCTCGACCGCGTGCGGCAGGCCCTACGCGACGCTGGCATGCCCGACACCATCCTCCAGCGTTTCCCGCATGAGTTCTCCGGTGGTCAGCGCCAACGTATTGCCATTGCTCGGGCCATCGCGCTCGAGCCGGAGTTCATTCTCCTCGACGAGCCTACTTCCGCACTCGATCTTTCGGTGCAGGCGCAAATCATTGAACTGCTTCGCAAATTGCAGAACGAACGCGGCCTTTCCTACCTTTTCATCTCCCACGACCTAAAAGTTGTCCGCGCTCTCTGCCACCGGGTTATGGTGATGCAAAACGGAAAAATCGTGGAGCAAGGCCCGGTCAATGAAGTGCTGTTGAACCCGCAGACCGATTACACCAAGCGCCTTGTGCGTGCGGCGTTTGAAATCGCGGCTTAGTCAAAAAGGCGACGCCCCGCCGGGAGGACGGGGCGTCTTGAGGAACAGAGGAAGTTGTCGTCTTAGTGGTGCGCACCACGCATTTCGCGCAGTTCGTCCACGGAGCGGACACGCTTGCGCGCCGCCCCTTCCCAGTCACGTGTCTTGACCGTGGATTTCGCCACGCGTTCAGCCGCCGCTGGGATAGCATCGGCGTATTGCGGCAACCACTGAGCCTGAGCGACGACCATTTCGTCGACCATGGCCCAGACCTCGTCCGGCGTACAAATCGCGCCAACGAGTGGGTCGTGCAACACTGCCAATTTCAGAAGGTTGAGATCGCCCGTCATCGCTGCTTCTACCGACATGCGCTGCACCGACACGGAGACAGAACATGTGGCCGCACAAGCAGTTGGCAAAGTTATCCCCTCCACCATACTGATGCCGAAGCGGTCTACGAAACCCGGGCTTTCAATAATCGCGTCAGCGGGGAGATTGGTAATAATCCCATTGTTGCGGCGGTTAAAATGCCCGCGATAGGTACGGCCTGTTTCCATTGCTTCGATGATATAACTGGCGTGTTCAGAGGTGCGTTTGTGCTCAGAGAGCGGCTTATTGGCCTGCTCCTTGAACATCGGAAAATCGGTTTCAAACCAATTCCGTCGCTCAGTTGAATAGCGCAGATAGCCCCCGGTTTCCCCGTGGATCCAATCGCTCATGTCGATCCAGCGGCTGATTTCTTCCGGGCGCTTGCGATACCAGGGCAGGTATTCTGAAAGGTGGCCATTGCTCTCGGTCGAGTAGACACCAAACCGCTTGAGGACGTCGATGCGGACCTTCTCCTGCTTTGAATAAACCGGGTGGTTTTCAAAGCCAGCAATCAGCTCATCCGCCTCAATTTTCCGTCCTTTAGCGCGTACATCGATGTACCAAGTCTGGTGATTGATCCCGGCGCAGACATAGTCCAGTTCATCGTCCGTCACGCCCAGCACATTGGCGATCTGATGCGCCCCATGCTGCACGCCGTGACACAGCCCCACGACATTGACGCCGCCATAGAGGTCGGCCGCCCAAGTGTTCATCACCATAGGGTTGGCATAGTTGAGAAACAGCGCGCCAGGCTCCGCTACTTCGCGGATATCCTTGCAGAAATCGAGAATGACCGGAATATTGCGCTGCCCGTAGAGAATACCACCGGCGCAGATGGTGTCGCCCACGCATTGATCGACGCCATATTTCAGCGGCACGTTGATATCGTGGGTAAAAGCCTCAAGCCCACCGACACGGACGCAACTCATCACATAGCGCGCCCCAGCAATGGCCTCACGCCGGTTGGTCGTCGCCGTCACCTTGGCGGGGAGCTTATTGACCGAGACGATCGTCTCAATAATCTGCCGGACCATATCGAGATTGTGCGGATTGGTATCGGTCAGCGCGAACTCGCACTCCACGAACTCCGGCACTTTCAACAAGTCTGAGATCAGGGTCTTGGTGAACCCCACCGAGCCCGCACCGATAACAGTGACCTTAAACGACATAATTCCTCCCGAGCGCCGAGACTGCACCTTACCAATAGAGCTAGCCCACACGCCTTATGCGGTGTAGAGAAAGCTTGTGCGATTTCGGGTAATTTTATGCTCAGCCAACTCATCGATCATGGTTTTGATCTCAAGCGCCTAACGCCGCCGCGCAGCGGGATGAACCTGCACTGCATGGCTGTCAGCGCAGGCTATGAACAACGGCGCAATGAGCACTATTCATGGGACGGAATGAAGCGCGGCACTGCGCCCTTCCTCGTTCTGCAGCACACCACATTTGGGGAAGGCATTCTTGAATATGCTGGTGTTCGCCACAAGCTAACCCCGGGCAAAACCATGCTCGTCACCATGCCCCATGACCATCACTATTTTCTCGATCGCGGCGGCCATTGGGAGTATTTCTGGATGGTCATCAGCGGGCGCGAGGCCATGCGGCTGGCGCTCGAAATTCTGTCCCACGCCGGTCCGGTGCTTACTCTATCTGAGAGTGAAATCGACCGTCTGGTAGCGACGACACTCGCTTGCCTCACCACCCCATCGGTCAGCCCCGGTCAAGCGGCCAGCCTCGGCTACGCGGCGCTAACAACCTTGCATGACGCCGCGTTCCGCGCGCACGCTCATTCCGCGCAAACGCACCCACCGGCCATAGACCGTGTCATCACCTATGTTGAGGACAATCTGGCGAGCGAACTGCATGTCGATCGCCTTGCGGGACTAGCGGGGATGAGCCGAGCCCATTTCGTGCGCAGCTTTACGGCCGCCGTCGGCACGCCCCCGTCGACCTATGTTCTGGAACGCCGCATCGCCCGAGCTGAGCGTCTGCTACTCGCCACCGAAATGAGCGTCGTCGATATCGCTGCCATGACCGGTTTTGCCGACGGAAACTACTTCGCAAAAGTCTTCCGCCGCGTTCGCAACACCGCTCCGCTCGCCCATCGCGCCACCCGCTTCGAGGCGGCGTAGTTTTACCCAAAGAAAAGGGCAGAGGTTTCCCCCTGCCCCTTCAAAATCTAAGTCTTCAGCAAAACTTAGCCTTCGATGTCGCCCTTGGCAGCGGCGTCGCAATAGACCACGACCTTGCCGTGGGCCTGAAGAGCCGAGGCAGGGCAGTCAGTGCTCGGTGCCGATGCAAACGCGGCCTTGAGGGCCTCGGTCTTATTGGCGCCCAGCGCCACCAGCACGATTTCCTTGGCATCGACGATGGTACCCACGCCCATGGTCACAGCGCTTGGCGGCGGCAGTTCGCCAGCAGGGAAGTCCGAGGTATTGGCTTCAATGGTCGACTGGGTCAGCTCAACCTGACGGGTGCGGCTATCGAAAGCGGAACCGGGTTCGTTGAAACCGATGTGACCGTTCTGGCCAATGCCGAGGAGCTGCAAATCAATGCCACCACGGGCAGCGATAGCGGCTTCGTAGGCGGCGCAGGAGGCTTCGACTTCCCCTTCAACGCTCGGCAGATGCACGTCCGCAGCAGGCAGATCGACGTGACGGAAGAGATTCTCTTCCATGTAGCTGCGGAAAGAGGCAGGGTGACCTGCAGGCAGGCCAACATATTCGTCCAGGTTAAAGCTCGCAGCCTGCGCAAAGGTCATCTCGCCCTTTTTGAAGCGTTCAACAACCTCGGCATAAATCGAGATAAAAGTCTTGCCAGTTGCTAAGCCCAAGGTTGCTGCGGGTTTTGCCGACAGGGTTTCTGCGAGGTGGCGGGCGACAGCAGCGGCAACTTCTTCACCCGAGTTAAAAACGCGGAATTCTGGCTTGGTCATAGCAAACACAAATCTCTATTCGGGCGCGCAATGAACGCGCTGCAACACGGACGAGCCCAAGTCGCAGAAGACGTGTGGCTTGAGCAGAAACGGGTCATCAGATGTCTCTGAAGACCGCCATTGAATGGGTCACGCTCGCAGCGGTGTCAATAACTTCGCTACGAACTAAGCAAGGGTGTCCCCGACCAAAGTCGTAGACACCCGGCTTGTGTGGCAGATTTAACCCGCAGCAACGGCGGTGCGCGCCATTTCCGAGAAGATCTTGGCCTTGCCATCGCGGATGATGACAATCTCCTCAAGACGCAAACCGAACCGGCCCTGCAGATAGATGCCCGGCTCGATCGAGAACACCATGCCGTTGTCCAAAATGGTCTCCGACGCGCCGGTGATGTAAGGCGCTTCGTGCACGTCGATGCCCAGGCCGTGGCCAGTGCGGTGTACGAATTTTTCGCCATAACCAGCCGCTGTGATCACATCGCGCGCGGCCTGATCAACGATACGGGCCGGCACACCGGGAACTGCGGCCGCGAGCGCAGCTTCCACTGCAGCATCAACCACAGAGTGGATGTCGTCATAGCCTTCGGGCTTGGTCTTAAAGAAGCCCATGCGCGTCATGTCGGAAGGATAGCCGCCAATTCGACCGCCTGTGTCGATCAATACCGCGTCGCCGGCTTTGAGCTTAGTGTCACCGGTATGGTGATGCGGGAACGCAGCATTCGGACCAAAGCAGACCGAGCAAAACACGGTTTCAGCGCCATTGGCCTTGTAGAAACCCTTGATGAAGTCAGCGACTTCGCTCTCGGTCATGCCTTCCTTGAGCTGAGCAAAGGCAGCTTCAACGGCACGGTCATTGAGCAGATGCGAGGCCTTGATCGCGGCCTCTTCGGCTTCATCCTTGCGCGAACGCAGATAGCCAACAGTATCTGCAGTGAAGCGACGGCTTGCACCCGGCAGAGCATCAAGAACGAGCAGCGCAAAGTCAGCACGCATGGTTTCGTCAAGCACAACCGATGGTGCGCTGCGGTCAATGCCGGTGGCGTCCAGCAGCTGCTCCAATGCCGCGTTCGGGCCTTCAGCGTCTGACCAAGGGAAGAACGGTAAATCTGTGTGCTGACGCGCCGCATCGGCGTTCAGCGCAGGCATGAGGAACCCGGCATAACTCTGGCTCACCATCAACATCACCGGGCGCTCATCGCCATGCGGCGAGAGATCGGCCAGATAGACCATATGGCTGGATGGGCCAATCACCACGAGGTCCGTGGATGTGGCGGTCATGCGCTCGCGCAGCTTTTCGAGGCGGGCGGCGAGAATGGGGTTCATGATGCAAATCCTGCAGGTTTAAGAAGTCCAAAGCCGGCCCGAGGCCGGCTTCGGTTTTTTGTCTTTTGGGCCTAGCTGCTCCCGCCCCTTCCTCCCATTGCTGGGGAGAGGCGGAAGCAATCAGACAAACATCACAAGAACTTAGTTCTTGGTGACGAGACGGTAGTAAACGAAGTCCGAGTTCGAACCGTTGACGTAACCGTTGACATTGTTCGCCATGCCGATGTTCAGGGCTGCCTGGAACATGATGACAATCGGGCCATCTGCCTGAACCTGCTTCTGCAGGTCGAGGTAGATCTCGTTACGCTTGTCCATGTCAGCTTCAGCAAGAGCCGCAGTGACCTTGTCGTTCATTTCCTGCGGAACGGCCCAAGCATTGCGCCAAGTGGTGGTCGCTGCATATGCGTCGTCGGCATTGTTGGAATTGTACGCGAACGCCTTAGCGTTCGAGTGCGGATCCATGAAGTCTGGGCCCCAATACAGCAGCATCGCCTGGTGGGTACGTTCACGGTACTTGGTGATGACCTGGGCGCCGGTGCCTGGCAGGATTTCGAAGTTGATACCAACTTCAGAGAAACCAGCCTGTAGCGACTGCGCGATGTCGGTGAACGGAGCCGAGTTGATGACGTCGAGCGTCACGTTGAGCGGCGTTGCAACACCAGCGTCAGCCAGAATCTGCTTTGCCTTTTCAACGTCGTAGGTGAACGGGGTGTCTTCCAGAGCGCCTGGGAAGCCCTTTGGCCAGAAGGCCTGGTGCTTTTCCATCTGACCCTTGAGGAAGGTCTGGGTCATGCCGTCATAATCGACGAGGTAACGTGCAGCTTCCCAAACAGCTGGGTTGGTCAGCTCTTCGGTCTTCTGGTTGAACGAGAGGAAGTGAACAGCCGACTGCGGATAGGTTTCAACCTTAACCGCATCGCCCAGACCACCGATCTGGTCGGGGGTCAGGTTCTTGGCCATGTCAACGTCGCCGGAGGTCAGCAGAAGCTGCTGAGTTGCGGCTTCAGCCACGTGGCGGATGATGACCTGTTCCATTGCCGGAGCGCCGCCCCAGTAATTGGCATTGGCCTGCATACGGACCATTTCGGCCGCACGGTAGTCGGTCAGAACGAATGGACCCGAACCAGCCGAATTGGTGTTCAGCCAAGCATTGCCCCAGTCGCCGTCAACTTCGTTGGCGCTGACGAGAACCTGGTCAACAATCGAGCCCGGACGTGCTGCAAGCACGTTGAGAACGAATGCTGAAGCGAAATCGCCCGACCAACGAACGGTAACGGTGTTGCCGTCAACAGTGACCATTTCGTCAATGTTCTCTGGGGTCCAGCCGAGCTGGGTCAGAATGAACGCCGGGGTCTTGTTGAGGGTCACAACACGCTTGAAGGTGTAGTGCACGTCTTCTGCACGGACAGGGTTGCCCGATGCGAAGGTTGCGCCATCACGCATGGTGAAGGTCAACGACTTTGCCGCTTCGTCTGCAACCCAAGAAGACGCCAGACCCGGTGCCAGAACAGTGGTGTCTTCTGCTGCGTACTGCACCAGGTGGTCATAGAGGTTGGCGTTGATTTCGCCAGCCGAGAATTCATAGGCCTGTGCCGGGTCCAGCGCGACGATATCGTCGATGTTCTGGGCAATGACCAGGGCGTTTGCAGGGGTTGCTGCGTTTGCACCAACTGCCGCAGGCAGGGTGAGCGCAGTCGCCAGCAAGGCAGCGCGGAAGAGCTTCATGAGCGTTTCTCCTTAGGGTTTATTTTACGAGCCGGCTTGTTTGCGCCGGTTTTGGTTGTGCTCTGGCCAGCACGCGGGCCGGCGTTTGAGCGAAAGAGTGTAAGGGTTCCCGTCCACAGCAGGCGCGCCGGCTGATCGGACAAATTGAACCACGAGTGCGGAAGGTTGCCGCGATAGTGCAGGCTGTCGCCTGCGCTCATCACCATATCTTCGCCGTCGAGACGTTGGGTGATCGACCCTTCCAGAACAAAAATAAGTTCTTCGCCCTCATGGGCAACGGTTTCGGAGCGATAGCCCGGCGGCACAGTCAGCAGAAAGCTCGACAATTGATTGCCTGGAAAATCTGCGCCGATCCGTTCGTAGACGACCGAGGATCCGTCGACCGAAAAACGATTGCGTTCCCCTGCCCGCGTCAAGGCGTTGGCGGTCGTGGGCGCGGAGATGAAGTAGTCGATTGGCACCTCAAGGGCGCGCGCAATCTGCGCCAAGGTTCCCAAAGATGGTGTGGCATGGTCGCGTTCGACTTGGCTCAAATAGCCCACCGAAACCTCTGCGGCCTGCCCTAGTTCCACAAGGGTCAATTGCTGCTGACGACGGCGTGCGCGAATGAGTGCACCAACCTTCGGGTGATCCGCCTGGTTCACTTTCGCGACCGCTTCTGTCATACCCATCCCACCAAAATTTTTTTGATATAAGCAAAATTGCTAGTATGGTGAAAGCGAAATCTGCAGCCATTGAAACCGCAAAATGAACTTTTTTGCGGTGCTAAATTGCTGTTTCTAATAAAGGAAATTACGTGGCGCTCGACCAAACATCGACACCATCAGCAAGCCCGAACAAAAACCGGAATCGGCGCCTCAAGCGTCAGATTTCGGCGGTTGCCGGCTTTGTCATAACTCTTTTCCTCACTTTTCTTGGCCTTTTGGCGATAACCTTCTTTATCGGCCGTGTGATCCCGATTGACCCGGTTCTGGCAGTCGTCGGTGACCGCGCAACGCAGGCTCAATACGACGCCGCCAAGATTGCGATGGGGCTAGATCAGCCGCTCTGGCAGCAGTTCATCACCTATGTCGGTAATGTCTTCTCAGGCGATCTGGGCAAATCGGTGTCCACTGGTCGTGACGTTGCTGACGACATCAGCCGCTTCTTCCCCGCGACCTTTGAAATGGCCACCTTGGGCATTCTCATTGGCGTCGCGATGGGCGTTCCGCTGGGCGTCACAGCTGCCGCCAAGCAGGGCAGCTGGATTGATCAGGTCATCCGCGTCATTGGCCTACTGGGCTATTCCGTTCCGGCCTTCTGGCTTGGTCTCGTCGGCCTTGCCTTGTTCTACGCACACCTGAAGTGGGTTGGCGGTCCGGGCCGACTGGACATCTTCTATGATGGTCTAGTGCCCCCGATCACCGGCATGATCCTGATCGATAGCGTCATCTCCGGCGATTTCGACATCTTCTGGAATGCGGTTTCTCACCTCATTCTCCCAGCGTCTGTCCTCGGCTTCTTCTCGCTCGCTTACATCGCCCGCATGACGCGTTCCTTCATGCTCGATCAGCTGAGCCAGGAGTTTGTCACCACGGCTCGCGTCAAGGGTGTTCCGGAGCGCGTCGTCATCTGGCGCCATGCGTTCAAGCCCATTCTCGTGCCTCTGATTACTGTTATTGGTCTGTCTTATGCGGGTCTGCTTGAAGGCTCGGTGATGATCGAAACCGTGTTCTCCTGGCCCGGCATTGGTAACTATCTGACCTCTGCACTGCTCAACGCCGACATGAATGCTGTGCTGGGGTCCACCCTTGTCATCGGCGCCGTGTTCATCGTCATCAACAAAGTTTCGGACGTGCTTTATCGCGTCCTCGATCCGAGGGCCCGTTCATGACCACTCGTGATTGGCTACTGGCCGATTCCCCGACTTCGAAGCTTCAGGCCAATGTGGGTCGCGCCTATCGCGTCTTCACCGCTCTGCTGCGCAATCCCCTCTCCGTTCTGGGTGGTGTGATCATTCTGGTGCTGCTGTTTACCGCAGCTTTCGCGCCATGGATCGCCCCCTATTCGCCAACCGGCCAAAACCTTGGAAATCGTCTGCTGCCGCCTTCGGGTGACCACTGGATGGGCACCGACGAGCTTGGGCGCGATATCTTCTCGCGCGTCGTCTATGGCTCGCAGATCACCCTCACCATCGTCATGCTGGTGGCACTGATCTCGGCGCCACTCGGCCTCTTGGTAGGTGCGATTGCTGGCTATTTCGGCGGCTGGGTCGACAAAATCCTTATGGGATTCACCGACATTTTCCTGTCGCTCCCTAAGCTCATTTTGGCTCTCGCCTTCGTGGCGGCGCTTGGCCCTGGCATCAACAATGCCATTATCGCCATCGCCATCACCGCTTGGCCGGCCTATGCCCGTATCGCGCGCGCTGAAACTCTCACCATTCGCAATGCCGAGTACATTTCGGCAGTGCGCCTATCCGGTGGTGGTCCAGTCCGTGTGATCGTCAAGCACATCCTGCCTCTCTGCACCTCGTCAATGATCGTTCGCGTCACTCTCGACATGGCGGGCGTCATCCTTACCGCTGCCGGTCTTGGCTTTATCGGCCTTGGCGCACAGCCGCCGCTGCCAGAATGGGGCGCCATGATTTCGCGTGGCCGTACCTTCATTCTCGATCAGTGGTGGGTCGCCACCATGCCGGGCTTCGCCATCATCATTGTCTCCTTGGGCTTCTGCTTCCTCGGCGATGGTCTGCGCGACGTGCTTGACCCCAAGAGCGAGGGCAAGAGCTAATGGATACTCTTCTCACAGTTGAAAACCTGCGCGTCAGCTTCCCCACCAATACCGGTCGCGTCGAAGTGGTGAAGGGCTTGTCCTTCAACCTGGGTCGCGAACGGCTGGGCATTGTGGGCGAAAGTGGTTCGGGCAAGTCGATGACGGGCCGCTCCATCCTCAAGCTGATCCGCAAGCCCGGTCAGGTCACTGCCGACAAGCTTGAGTTTGATGGCATCGACCTCATGGCCCAGTCCGACAAGCAGATGCGCGCCATTCGTGGCGCACGCATTTCCATGGTCATGCAGGACCCAAAATTCTCGCTCAACCCGGTCATGACCGTGGGCGATCAGATCGCCGAAGCTCTGGTCACACACCAGAAGCTACCGCGTAAGGATGTTCACGCACGCATTATCGAAATGCTGCATGCTGTCCGTATCAACGATCCAGAACACGTCGCTAAGCTTTACCCGCACGAAGTCTCGGGCGGCATGGGCCAGCGCATCATGATCGCCATGATGCTGATCCCCAAGCCTGAACTGCTGATTGCGGACGAACCAACCTCGGCGCTCGACGTTTCGGTGCAGGCTCAGGTGCTCGACATCATCGACGACCTTGTCACCAGCAAAGGCATGGGTCTGATCCTAATCAGCCACGACCTCAACCTCGTCAGCCGCTATTGCGACCGCATCCTTGTGATGAACTCAGGCCAGGTTGTTGAAGAATGCGTGGCCAGCGAACTGCACAATGCCAAGCATCCGTATACGCGAGGCCTTCTGGCCGCCATGCCGGTGCTCAACGAAACCCGTGACGAACTTCCTGTGCTCGACCGCACACTATGGGCTGGCACATGACCGCGATTGAACTCAAGAACCTCGACATTTCCTATGGCGACAGCAAGGTCGTGCATGGGGTGAACCTATCCATTCCTGAGGGCGAAAGCTTTGCCCTCGTTGGTGAAAGTGGCTCGGGCAAATCCACGATTTTGCGCGCCATTGCGGGTCTTGCACCGGAATGGACCGGCGAGATCTCGGTGCTCGGCAAGCCGCGCAGCCACAGCATTGACCGCAGCGTATCACGTCAGGTCCAGATGGTGTTTCAGGACCCCTATGGGTCGCTGCATCCGCGCAAGACCATTGACGACGTGCTCACTGAGCCTTTGGCCATTCACGGTATTGGCAATCGCGATGAGCGCGTTGACGAAACCTTGCGTAATGTCGGTCTCGACAAGCGTTTCCGCTTCCGCTTCCCGCACCAGCTTTCGGGTGGTCAGCGCCAGCGTGTTGCTATTGCGCGCGCTTTGATGCTCGAACCCAAGGTCATGCTGCTCGATGAGCCGACCTCGGCGCTGGACGTTTCGGTTCAGGCTGAAATTCTGAACTTGCTCAAGCGCCTCCGTAAGGAACAGGGCCTCACCTATCTCATGGTGACGCACAATCTACCGGTGGTGAGCTTCCTCTGCGACCGCCTTGCGGTCATGCAGAAGGGTCAGATTGTCGAGATTGCTGACGTCGCAGATCTTAAGCGCGGCGAACTCAAAGAACCCTACTCGCGCGAATTGATGGCCGCTAACCACTAGGTGCGGCCATTGGCATTCCCCTGCCCTTCTCCAGGGCGCATCTCAGGACTATTTTTGAGACATGACTGACCATACTAAAGCTGTCGTGGCCTTCGATGCCGCTATTGCCAAGGCAACCACTGCCGACGACGCCTTCTCGGCTCTGCAGACGTTGGTGCGTGACGTTGTTGGCGCAAAGCTCTTCACCGTCATGCTGGTCGACTGGGACCTCGAGGTCTCCCGCCGCGCCTACACCAGCCACCCGGAAACCTACCCAACTTCCGGCACCAAGCCCCTGAACTATGGTCCGTGGTTCGACATCGTCCATGGCAAGCGTGAATGCTATGTCGCCAACACCATTGAAGACATCGCCAAGGTTCTGTTCGACCACGAAACCATCAACGCGCTGGGCTGCCAGTCGGTGGTGAACTATCCGGTTATCGTCAAGGACAAGCTCATCGGCACCATGAACATGCTGGACGTTGAGGGGCACTTCACACCTGAGAAGGTTGAAACCATCCGCAACGTACTCGGCACCCCAGCCAAGCTCGCTGTACTGGTTGCCACCACGCTCTAAGGCCTTAGGCACACGAAATTTGAAGCGCTCCCTTGGGGGCGCTTTTTTTGTGCCTGCCATCCATAATTGCGTCGTCACGCCTGCTCCACACACCAAAAGGCCCTCCCGTGGGTCAGCACAGGAGGGCCTCGCAGGTCGAAACCTGAAGCTCGTTTAGACGGCCGCAGAAGCCATCAAGGTCGCATTGCCACCAGCAGCAGTGGTGTCGATGCAGACATGACGCTCATGCTGCAAGCGCACGATATCCTGCGGGCCTGTGAGCAGCGGAGTAATCACGCCTTGGCGCTTGGCGAGATCCTGACGGATCGTACGCAACGTGTCGGCGTCACCGAACCAAGCGATTGCGTCGAAATGCTCGCCGCAAGCACGCCAGTCTTTTTCGGTCTTGTCGGCAAAGAACACGCAGCCAGTTGCTTCTGCCATGGCCTTTTGCGCCGCAATATCGGCGTCCGTTGGTCCAAGACCGAGGAAGACACCACGCGGGAAGACATGCAGCGTATTAGTTTCACCCGTTGGACCCGGCAACTCGATCGCTGCCGTCTGCAATGCACCTGCACCCTTGGTGAAGCGTGGCAGATAGTTCGGGCCACCAGCCTTGGGGCCTGTGCCCGAGAAGCCTTCGCCGCCGAACGGCTGGCTGCCTACGACCGCACCGATCTGGTTGCGGTTGACGTAGATATTGCCGCAATGAACTTGTTCGGCAATCGACTTCACGCGGGTCGAGATACGGGTATGCAGTCCAAAGGTCAGGCCATAGCCCGATGCGTTGATCGCTTCGATGACCTTGGGTAGGCCCTCGGCCTTGAAGGTGGCGACGTGCAGAACTGGGCCGAAGATTTCTTCCGGCATGTCTTCGATACCGTCGACCTTCAAAATGGTCGGAGCAACGAACGTGCCGCCCGCGGGAGCCTTCATCTGGTGGATGATATTGGCCGTGCGCTCGGTCACATAAGCATCGATCTTGCCCGTTGCGGCAGCATCGATCACCGGGCCAACGTCATTGGCAATGTCCCAGGTATTGCCCAGACGCAGCTCATCCATCGCCCCCTTGATCATGGTGATGGTCTTGTCCGCACAGTCTTCCTGAACGTAGAGAATGCGCAGGGCCGAGCACCGCTGACCAGCAGACTGGAAGGCCGAAGCGAGGATGTCGCGCACCGCCTGTTCGGTCAATGCGGTGGTGTCCACAACCATGGCGTTGAGACCACCGGTTTCCGCGATAAGCGGCGCGGATGGATCGAGGTACTCCGCCATCGAGCTTTCGATGCGCTTGGCTGTTGGCAGCGAGCCAGTGAAGGCAACACCCTTCACATCTGGGTTCGAGGTCAGAGCCGCACCTACGTCCGGACCACCCGGCAGCAATTGCAGTGCATCAACCGGAATACCCGCGAGACGCATCAGTTCAGCCGCACGGTAAGCCACCAGCGGGGTTTGCGGCGCAGGCTTTGCCAGAACCGGATTACCGGCGACGAGAGCTGCCGCGATCTGGCCGGTGAAAATCGCCAGAGGGAAGTTCCAGGGCGAAATCGCCACGAACGGGCCACGGGCTTCGCCGCTCAGGTTTTTCGCTTCCGCTGCGTAATAGTGAAGGAAATCGACCGCTTCACGCACTTCCGCGATCGCATCATTCCAGCTCTTGCCGGCCTCACGAGTGAGCAGGGCAAAGAATTCTGCCGTATTGGCCTCAAACAGCTCTGCGGTACGGGTCAGTGCCGCAGCGCGGTCTGCGACCGGCACCTGTGCCCAGTTGGACTTAGCGGCATAGGTCGCAGCTTCCGCCACTTGCTCCGGTGTCGCGTCAATCACTGTGCCAACCACATCGTTGTGGTCTGCAGGGTTAATCACTGGCTTTGCAGCAGTGTCCGCGCGGCTCATCGCGCCATAGGGGGCGGCCACCCACTGATGGGTGCGGAATGCCTCGCGTGCTGCATCGAGCTGACCGAAAGCGATTGGGTGGGTCAGGTCATAGCCACGGGAATTAGCGCGATTGGGGAATATATCCCCTGGCATAGGGATCGCTGTATTGTGCAGCTGGTCGCCGAGCGCTTCGAGCTTAGCAATCGGATCTTCGGCAACGGTTGTCGCTGGAATGTCCTTGTCGGCGATCTGATAGACGAACGAGCCATTGGCACCGTTTTCGAGCAGACGACGAACGAGATAGGCGAGCAGGTCTTTGTGTGGGCCGACTGGTGCGTAAATACGCGAGGTCGTCTGGTGCTGCTGGCGCACGACTTCATGGAGCTGATCGCCCATGCCATGCAGACGCTGCAATTCCCAAGTGTCGGCGCTGCGACCAGCTGCCTGCGCTAGGTGTAGAATAGCGGCAACGGTGTGTGCGTTATGGCCCGCGAACTGCGGGTAGATGTTCTTAGAGGCAAACAGCTTCCGCGCTGCAGCCATATAGCTGACGTCCGTAGCGGCCTTGCGCGTGAACACGGGATAGCCTTCAAGGCCCATCACCTGCGCGCGCTTGATTTCGGCGTCCCAATAGGCGCCCTTAACGAGGCGGACCATGATACGGCGACCAAGGCGTTCGGCGAGCGCATCGAGCCAGTCGATCGCAGGCAGTACGCGCTTGCCATAGGCCTGCACGACAATGCCGAAACCATCCCAGCCCGCCAGTTCTGGAGTTTCCAGAACTGCTTCGATGACGTCGAGCGACAGATCGAGACGATCCGCTTCTTCCGCGTCGATGTTGAAGCTCATGTTCGCCTTAGCAGCGACGATAGCCAGTTTACGGGTCGCGTCGACCAATTCGGTCATGACGCGGTCGCGCTGCGCCACTTCGTAACGCGCATGCAGCGCCGACAGCTTGACCGAAATACCCGGATTGTCGCGCACCGAACCATGCACGCAATGTGGGGCCAGCGAGGTGATCGCATGCATATAAGCATCGAAGTAGCGCTTGGCATCTTCAGCGGTGCGGGCCGCTTCACCCAGCATATCATAGCTATAGCGGTAGCCCAGAGCTTCTGGCTTCTTAGCATTGGAAATCGCTTCGTCAATCGAACGGGCGAAGACGAACTGACCTCCTAGAATACGCATCGCCTGCTGAACAGCGGTACGGATCACCGGTTCGCCCAGACGTGCTACAACACGGTGGATGACATTGGTTGGGCCAACTTCTGGCTGACTGAGAACCTGCGAGGTGAGATTTAGCGCCCAAGAGGAGAAATTGACGAGGTTGCTTTCCGACGCCCCAAAGTGGCTCGCCCAGTTCGCGCCGCCAATCTTGTCTTGGATCAGCGCGTCAACGGTTTCATTGTCCGGCACGCGCAACAGCGCCTCGGCCATGGACATGAGCGCGAGACCTTCTTCGGTGTCGAGACCGTATTCGGAAAGGAAACTCTCCATCAGGCCAAGCTTGGCGCCGCTGCGCACCGCTTCCACCAGTTCTACCGCGCGGGCCGAAATCGCCTTGCGATCTTCCGTGGTAAATTCGGTGGCAGTGATCAGCGAGCGGACGAGGCTGGACTCGTCAGCGTAAATGCGTTCGTGCAGAGCGCGACGGGCGTCAGAAGCGGAAACCATGGGGCGAGACCCTAATAAGAAATCCGGATGATATTGCCAGAAGGCGAATAGGTGATTTCACTGATGATATGGATTTTTCGCGACATACGTGCGATTGTTTAGCTGCACTGCAGGACAATCACCCATGAAAGATGCCATCAATAGTCAAATCGACCAGATCGATCGCAAGATCTTGGACGAATTGAGCAAAGACGGCCGTATCAGCGTGGCTGAGCTGAGCCGCCGGGTGAACCTTTCGAAGACGCCGTGTCAGGCCCGAATTAAACGGCTGGAAGAACAAGGCTATATCCTAGGCTATCGCGCGGTGATCGATCCTAAACGCCTCGGCCTGCCACACGTTGCCTTTGTCGAAGTCAAACTCAGTGACACCCGCAAGGCGGCGCTCGAAGCCTTCAACAAAGCGGTCCGCGCCCTGCCCGAGGTCGAACAGGCCCATATGATCGCCTCAAGCTTTGATTATCTGCTCAAAGTCCGAACTAAGGACATAGCCGCATACCGCGAAGTTCTGGGCGAAAAGCTCTCGGCCCTTCCGCATGTCGCGCAAACCTCCACCCATGTCTCGATGGAAGCGGTCAAAGACGACGCGGAGTGAATGTACTGTCGCAGTAGTGTTGGCCGAATAAGCTTGCTATGACGCGCCCATGGCCATTAGCGAACTTATCACCAGCCCAGAAGATGCACGCCAACGTGGCGACTATCCGAGCATTTTCAAACCCTTGGTCACGACCGAAGGGCTGCTGTTCCGCCTGCCCATTTCCAGCCGCGTACTTACGCCAGTACAGCTCTCAAAGCTCAGCGAGATTTTGCTCCCCCTAGGCGCCGCCCGCGTTGGCATCTGTTCGCGCGGCACTTTAGAGGTTTCCAGCATCTCGCCAGAGGTTTTCACCCCCGCTATACGCGATGCAATTGTGGCAACCGCCGAGGTCGAACCAGCATTCTTCGTCGACCATAGTCCCCTACTCGGGCTCGACCCAACTGAAGACCCAGCCACTGCCCGTCTCGTCACACTTTTAAAAGAGCGCACTGCGCCTCTCGCCGCCCGCCTCGGCAATACGGTTCACCTCATCGTTGATGGCAGGGGTGCCATCACACTCGATGGTCTCGATGCAGATGTGTGCGTGACGGCACAAGGTAATGATCTCTGGGCCGTCACCATTGGCGGCGGCAAACCGCAAACCGTCGATTTCGATACTGCGGTGTCGACAACTCTGGCTCTGCTCAGCGCCCTCGCCGCACTCGGCCCCGAGGCCCGCGCCAGCGATCTCTTCGTGCCATATTCCAACAAGACAGCGTCTACAAAGTCTCCGCGCTTGGGTCGCATTGGCCTGCTCGGCGGAGGCACCAGCTTTGCGCTGAGCCTTCCCAAAGACGGTCTGCCGGCATCCGCGCTACAAAAGCTCGCCCAAGCGGCCAGCTCGGCATATGTCCCTGCCCTTCGTCTCGCGCCTCATTCTGTGCTGATGATCGACAGCGCTAGCGATGCTCTCATCGCTTCTGGCCGGGAATCGGGTCTTGTTTGAACACGCGGCCGCAAAGCTCCTGTGGGACCTGGATCAGGTGAAAACCTTCGATCTCCGCGACCAAGATGTAGAAACAGCCCTCAGCGCGGTAGAACCGGGGGCACGACTGATCCTCGCCCTTGGGGAGAGCAGCGATAGCCAAAAGCTCGCAGCACTTCTCACCGCCAATGGCTATGGCCGTTCGATCCTCACCCTTATAGAAAACCTCGGCCAGGTCGACGAGCAATTGCGCTCGCAAATGGCCGAGTTCTTTATGCTCACTGATGTCGCTCGAAATGCCATTTGCGCGGTCAGCGTTGTCGCCGTGCCGCAAGGGGCACCAACAAGCACTGCCACGCCGGGGCCTTGGGGCTAACCGAGCGTCGGCTTATGCGTTAGCGTCGCTTTCCAAGCAGCATCACCACTTGACTGCAGCCTTGCCGCCGTCAAAGCCGCATTGGTGTCAAGACGCGTCACATCGGAACCGGGCAGTGAGGCGCGGATGGTGTCGAAAATGATCGGGTGCAAATTGAGCACCCCGCCGATATAGCCCACCGGCTTAGTGCCGGCCCGCGCAATAAGCGCCTCGCCCAAAGCAGCAAGTTCTTGCCCCGCCCGGACGAGAATATCCCGCGCAATCTCATCGCCCTCATCGGCCGCCCGCGCCACGCCGACGGCCAATTGGCCAATCCGGCCACGGTCCCCGGCATAGACAAAGCTGCGAACAAAGTCCCAGCCCTGCCCGCCGACAAGCTCGAACATGTGTTTACCAAGTGGGCTCGCTTCAGCCGCGGAACCGAACCGGTCGATCTGGCGATAGAGCGCATCAAGCGCACGTAGTGCAATCCAGCTGCCCGACCCGCCATCATCGATGAGGATACCTCGGCCACCAACGCGAATATTGGGAGCCTCACCTTCGGCAATATGCACGCCAATAGAGCCTGTACCTGCAGAGATAAGATGCCCCTCGCCCGGCGCAAACGCCCCCATATAGGCCAGCACAATATCGTCGATCAGCACTATAGCGTCGCTTGGCAGCGCAAAAATGCCAGAGACCAGCACCAGCATATCGTCGCGCACTGCCGAGCCAAAACCGGTCATACCGACCGTCAGCGACTGAACCGCATATCCAGCAGCCAACACCTCGGCTGCAATAGCCTCAAAGGCTGCGGTGATCCGTAGTTTTTCAGCTGGGTTGAACAGATGCGCCGTTGCACCGGAAGTTTTGCCCTGCGCTAATTCAACACCGGTTTCATTCACGGCAACCCAGCGGCTGCCCGTGCCGCCAATATCAAGCCCAAGGTGCACCGCAGTGCTCATTTGGGGACGCCTTGGGAAACAAAGGTCCGGGTGATTTCGCGCGGATTGGTAATCATGGTGCCGACAACAACTGCATGAGCGCCAGCGCTAAACGCGCGCTGAACGAGGTCAGGTGTGTTGTAACGCCCCTCGGCGATCACCGGAAGCGTTTGCTGGGCCGCCAATCTTTCGAGCAGCAGATAGTCTGGCTCAGCTGGCTTAGGCTGGGTGTATTCGGTGTAACCAGAAAGCGTAGTGGCGAGATAGGTCGCCCCCCAATCTGCGGCCTTCAGTCCCTCGTCCAACGTCGAAATATCGGCAAAGACCTCGGCACCTAACTCGCCACGAATTCGACGTATGAGCACACTTGGATGTTCACCATGACGCGGGCGCTCGGTACAATCGAGCGCCACCACCTCCGCCCCCGCCTCAACGATAGCCGCAGCGGCCTCGAAGTTCGGAGTGATGTAGACCGGGCGGTCGTCTGCAAACACCTTGTGAATGCCGATCACCGGCAACCCCGCAGCTTTGACAGCCGCAATATCGACCGGGCCATTGGCCCGCACCGCGACAGCACCACCGTCGCGAGCAGCAAGCGCCATAGCGCCCATGAATCGTGGCCCGTGCAGAGGATTATCCGCACGCGCCTGGCAAGAAACGATGAGGCCTTTTGGAAGGTGCACTTATTTAACCGCGCCTGAAGTCATGCCAGCGATGAACTGCTTAGACAGAATGATGTAGATCAGAATGATCGGCGCAGCCGAGAGAGTCAGCCCCGCGAAGAGCACACCCCAATCGGTCGTGTACTCGCCCATAAAGGTGGTGAGGCCCTGCGGCAGGGTTTTCAGGTCGTCATTCTGGATAAAGACCAGCGGGAAGAAGAAGTCATTCCAGATTGGCACGACGTTCTGAATGGCAGCGATCACCATTGCCGGACGCACGAGTGGTAGCATGATCGACCACATGATCCGCGCTTCCGAAGCGCCATCCATACGGGCGGCATCTTCGAGCTCATTGGGCAGCGTGCGGATGAAGCCGGTCATAATGAAGATAGTCGTCGGCAGGCCCATAGCCGTGTAGACGAAGATCAGTGAGAGCTGATTGTTGAGGATCTGCAGATCACGCAAAAGCATGAAAAGCGGAATGATCGCTAGCTTCAGCGGCAGGGTCAGGCCAGCGAGGAAGAACATCAGAATAAAGGTCGAGCCTTTGAACTGATAACGCCCCAGCGCATACGCCGCCATAGTCCCGAGCGTTAGGATCAGCGCCATTGACGAACCAGTGACGATGAACGAGTTCATCAGATAGCGCAGGAAATTGGTCTGCGTCCAAATCTTCATGAAGTTGGCGATCTGCCCAAAGTCCGGCAGCGCATAAGGTGACTTGAAGATTTCCGGCGTCGTCTTGAACGCCGAAAAGACCATGATGACTATCGGCCCGAGCATGATGATGGTGTTGGCGATCAGAATGACCTGCAACAGACCATCACGCCCCAAAGTGCCGAGTAGGCCCTTACGCTGATAGAATTTGTTATCGGCAGCAGCGGAAGCAGAGGTCATATCTGGATCTCACGAGCGCGCAGGCGGGTGGTGATGACAGCAGCCACGACCGCAATAAAGACGAAGATGAGCACAGCCAGCGCACTGCCAAGGCCAAAGTCCTGTTGACCGGCAGAGACATTGCCGAAGGCGGTTCGGTAGAAGTAGAGGCCAAGCACGTCCGAGGAGCCGAACGGCGACCCATCAAGGCCTGCCATGATGTAAGGCAGCTCGAACCAGTTGAATGCGCCCACGAAGAGCAAGGTGAAAACGATTGTCGCGGATGGCGCGACCAGCGGCCAAACGACCTTGGTGATCTTCACCCATTCGCTCTCGGTTTCCATGCGGACCGCGTCAAGGATTTCTCCCGGAATGCGCTGCATGCCCGCAAGGAAGACGAGAGTTGGGAAACCAACCATATGCCAGGCCTGCGCGACAATGATCGACCACAGCGCCGTGCCCGACTGACCCAGCCAAGGTTGTGCGAGCCAGCCCAGTCCTACCGACTTCAGCGTCAAATTCACCACGCCGAACATCGGATGGTAGAAGAGTTTGAAGAGGTAAGCCACGATGATGGTCGAGAGCACCACGGGAAGGAAGACGGCGATCCGGTGGAAGCGGGCGCCGGGCAGTTCACGCCAGAGCGCATAGGCGAGGATAAAGCCCAAGCCGTTCTGCAGCACCATCAGCGCGAAGAATACTATGACGTTGTTCTTGAAGGCATTCATTGTCCAGCTGCGGTAAGGCTCGACGAAGAGCACCGTGTGGAAGTTTTCAAGACCAACGAAGTCGCCGCGCTTCAGCCCCTGCCAATCAAAGAAGGAATAGGCGAAGGCGGACAGAATTGGATAGACGATAAAGAGCGCCACGAAAGCCAGCGGCGGCACAATCAGCATGGTGATCCAGAGACCGCGACCGGTCATACGGAGTTGAGGCATTTTGGTGCTCGCTTGGGCTTAATAGTCAGGCTCTATGCGCTGGCCTTGCCTCCCCCGACCAGCGGGAGAGGAAGGGCAGGTGCATGCCGATGCACCGAGGCTAAGCCTCGGTGCGAGGGATCAAGAGTTACTTCTTGAACGGTTCGTACCAGGCAGCCAGACCGGTGGTGAGCGCTTCACCAATAGCTTCCGGAGTGGTTTCGCCCGAGAACAGCTTCTGCATTTCGCCCTGGATCAGGACCGAACCCGAAGGTTCGCCAAAGCGGAAGTGCGCCAGCATCAGGTACGGAATCGAGTTCTGGTTAAGCTCGTTGATTTCAGCCAGATCTTCGGTTTCGAACTTCACGCCTGGAACAGCCGAAAGGGTCTTCAGCTCATCAGCCATAGCCTGACCGAATTCGGTCGAAGCGAGGTAGTTGAGGAACTTGAAGGAAGCTTCCTTGTTCTTGCCAGCTTCGTTGATGGCATAGCCACCGTCGAAGTAAATGGCGACGAGCTTTTCGTCGTCAGCGGCCTTGCCCGGAGCGGCGAACATGCCGGTCTGGATGTCTGGGTTCATGGTCTTGAAGGTCGAGAGTTCATACGAACCACCGACGAACATTGCCGCCATGCCCGAAGCGAAGAGCTGCTGCATCGACGGATAGTCGAGACCGATGAAGCCTTCTGGGAAATAGTCCTTGGCGAGTGCTGCGATATCGCCGAGCGCGCCGGTGAAGCGCGGATCGTTGAAGTCGGTGGTGCCAGCGACCAGCTCATCATAGAAAGCGCGACCGAAGAGGGTCGAACCAAGACCGAAGGTGACGGTTTCGTTCTGCCATGCGGTTGCGGTGCCGTTAGCGAATGGAATAACGCCAGCGTCCTTGAGCTTCTGCGAAGCGGCAATCAGCTCTTCCCAAGTGGTCGGCTCAGCAATGCCGTGCTGGTCGAAGATCGCCTTGTTGTAGATGACGAGCTGGGTCTGCGATGCGAATGGGATCGCATACAGAGTGTCGTCAGCGCGCATCGATTCAGCCTTGAGAGCGGCTGGATTGAAGTTGGCAATCGCAGGAACGTTCTCAACCGTCAGCGGCTCAAGATAGCCACCCACTGCGAGGTTTTCGAGGCCACCATAGGCACGAACCTGAGCAATATCAGGACCGGTGCCGCCAGCCAGTGCGGTGGCGAGAATGGTGTTGTAGTTCGTTGCTTCGAAAGTTTCGAACTTAACGGTGATGCCCGGGTTGGCGGCTTCGAAGGTCTTGATAAAGCCTTCGTAAGCGGCCTTGTCTTCCTGGCGCCAGGACCAGAACGTCAGGTCCTGAGCGAAAGATGGGGCAGCAATCAGCATGGCGGCAAGTGCCGAACCGATGCGGAGCATATTGGTCTTCATGAGTTCCCTCCCAATGAAATCGACCTACTAAAATGGTACTTGGCCGGAGCTAAATGCGCCGACCATCCGTTGCGGAAAACAGATGCGCGCTACCAGGCAGCACCGTCACGGTTACTGCGGTGTCGGGCTCATAGAGATCGTCCGGCCCGGTGCGGGCAGCCAGCAAGGTGCCATCGACTAAGCGGACATACACATAGGCGTTGTCGCCTAGGTATTCGGTGTAAACCACGTGCGCGGCAAAGCCCGCAGCTGTGATATCGCGGCTGAGACCAACAGCGTCAGAACGCAGGCCCAGCTTAAACTCATCGCCCGCGGGCAGCTCACCAACAGAGACGGAGCCGCCATTCCCGGCGAGCTCAAGCCTATCCCCGGCGCGCACCACGTCAACGAGCGTCATGCGCGGTGACCCAATAAAACTCGCGACGAACGTATTGGCCGGGGTTTCATACAGCTCGCGCGGGGAGCCGACTTGTTCAATACGACCGGCATTCATGACCACGATTTTATCGGCGAGCGTCATCGCTTCAACCTGATCGTGGGTCACGTAAATCATCGTACCGCCAATCTGGCGATGTAGACGAGCGATCTCGAGGCGCACTTCGGAGCGCAGTGCAGCGTCAAGGTTAGACAGTGGCTCATCGAGCAGGAAGACACTTGGCTTACGCACCAAGGCTCGGCCAATAGCGACGCGCTGGCGCTGACCACCAGAGAGTTCGCGCGGCTTGCGCTTCAGCAGCGGCTCGAGGCGCAGCATGCGGGCTGCTTCTGCAATGCGGCTTTCGACTTCTTCTTTGCTCAGCCCCATGAGGCGCGCGCCGAAGGCCATGTTCTCGTAAACATCCATATGCGGGTAAAGCGCATAGGACTGGAACACCATGGCGATGCCGCGCTTGGACGGAGGCACGTCATTCATCAACTGACCGTTGAGATAAAAGTCACCGCCGGTGAGCGGATCAAGACCAGCGATCAAACGGAGGAGTGTTGACTTGCCGCAGCCCGAGGGACCGACAAAGACGACGAATTCCTTGTCGCCAATCTCAAGATCAACGCCATGCAAGACGTCAACGCTTCGGAAGCTTTTCTTGATGCCACGTAGCGAAAGTTGAGCCACGTTAAATCTCCCCTACACCTCAGAAAGACTTCCCGGGTCTTTCAACGCCCTACTTAGGACATGTGATCTTGGAATAGTAAATTCCACAAACCCACATGTGTCAAGAATATAAAATTACAACTCAGACGACGAATTCCGACAGTTCAGACTTTAAGGATCGTCACGGCCGACTCGCTGCCATGGATGTAATCGGTCGATCCTGGCTGGCGGCGTAACAGCAGGATGAAAAGCATATCTGTGAGAATGAATTGGGCGTCGCGCGAGGTTATTGCTGACGAGCGCACGCGTTCTTCATCACCCACCGTAAAGAGGTGAATATCGGCCAGATCGATCAGTGGGTTTGGCTGCAGGCCGGTCACCGAAATGACCGTTGCACCGCGTTTCTTGGCAACTTCCGCCGTGCGCAGGGTTTCCAAGCTACGCCCGGAATGGGATAGGGCCACAAAGACATCGTCCTTTGTGAGATTTGCCGCGTTCACCAGCTGAATATGGGTGTCGTTGTCGAGCATAACGACACGTCCAAGCTTCATCAGCTTGTAAGAAAAGTCCCGCGCCACAAGGGAAGAAGCGCCAACACCGCTGAGTTGAATGCGGTTGGCGCCATGCAAAGCCTCAAGCGCCAGATCAATGGTTTGCTCGGAGTTTGCGGCTGTGGTTTCGCGCATAGACAGAAGCTTAGAACCGATCAACTTCTGCAAAATAGTCATGTAGTTATCGGCAGAATCGATCGAACCGTGGATGACGCCACCGGGCGCCTGCCATTCCATCGCCTTGGCTTTGTTCACCGCCAACTTGAGCTGCTGATAACCGGAATAGCCGAGCTTCTGGCTGAACTTGACGACCGCCGATTGGCTACGCCCCGTTGCCTCCGCCAGGCCTGAAGAGGATAGCGCCAACATCTGTTCAGGCTGGTCTATAATGAATTGTGCGATCTGCCGATCAGCCTGCGTTAACGTGTCCAAATGGGCACTTAACAACCTGAGAACTGACATGCTCGCTCCCCACGATCATCGTTTCCACATATGGAATACATAATTCCAAGTTTGATTGACAGCCGGAATATTCGCTCCTAGCATCAAATCAATCCATGAGTGAAGGCACGATGTCCAAAAGCACCCTAATTGCAGAACTTGAGCACCTCGTGTCGGAAGCTCGCAATCCGGAAACCATGCAGATCGACTTGATGTCGACCGAGCAGATTCTTGCCGCGATGAACGCGCAGGACGCAAAGGTTGCGGAAGCTGTACGACACGAACTCCCACAGATCGCCCAAGCCGTTGATCGCATTGTTGATGCGTTCCGCAAGGGCGGGCGCCTGATCTATATGGGCGCAGGTACTTCGGGCCGTCTTGGTGTTCTCGACGCCTCTGAATGTCCACCAACCTTCGGCGTGCCGGACACTATGGTGGTTGGCATTATCGCGGGTGGTGACACTGCCCTGCGTTATCCCATCGAAGGCGCGGAAGACGATCGCAGCGAAGGTCAGCGCGATCTCGTTCGTGTGAACGCCACTGCCAATGATGTTGTCGTCGGCATCGCCGTCAGCGGCCGTACCCCTTATGTCATCGGCGCGCTGGATTATGCCAAGTCGCTCGGTGCCGTTACCGTTTCGCTCACCTGCAATCCGAATTCGCCAATCGCCAACATGGCTGACATCGCGATCTCGCCGCTGGTTGGCCCAGAATCATTGACCGGCTCGACCCGTCTCAAGTCAGGCACCGCGCAGAAGCTCGTGCTCAACATGCTGACAACCGCCAGCATGATCCGTATCGGCAAGTCCTATGAAAACCTCATGGTCGACGTGTCAGTGAGCAATGAAAAGCTGGCTGCCCGTGCGGTGCGTATCATCGGCGAAGTGACCGGCCTCGATACTGCCGAAGCTGAAATTTATCTCGACCGTTCAGGCAATAACGTTAAGCTCGCTATTCTCATGGCCCTTACTGGCCTCGATAAGGATGCGGCGACAACTGCTCTGACAAGTGCAGATGGCTTCCTTCGTCGCGCTGTCAGCGAGAACAAGGCGGACTGAAATGGACCTTCTGGTCAACCTCTATAGTCGCAAACTAGAAGAGCTTGGCGAGCGCACTACAGGTGTGGAGGCGACCATTCGGGTCGCCCTGCCCCCGGAAATGCATATTATTCAGAATTGGGTGCGTGAGCATTTTTCTGAATATTGGGTCAGTGAACTCACCGTCGCCATGGCACATCAGCCGCCAGGGTGTCTCGTAGCGATTGTAGACGGCAAGCTCGTCGGCTTTGCCTGCTACGATGCGACCGCCAAGGGCTTTTTTGGGCCAACCGGCGTTGACGAAAGTCAGCGCGGCAAAGGCATTGGCCTCGCGCTATTCCATCGCACACTCGTCGCCATGAAAGCCCAAGGCTACGCCTATGCGGTGATTGGCTCGGCAGGACCGATCGATTTCTATAAAAATGCGGTAGGCGCCCTACCCATCCCCTCTGACAGCGAAGACATTTACCAAGGGCTGCTTCGGATTAAGAAGCCGCTCGTCGAGGACTAGTATCTATGTCGACCTCAACTCCACTCGCACTTTTCGTTGGCATGCCCAGCCCTGAGTTGTCGGAAAATGAGGTCGCGTTCTTCAAAGATGCCAATCCGTTTGGCCTGTTTCTGTTCAAGCGCAATGTACAGAACAATGACCAGGTTCGCCGCCTCGTCGCCCAGTTTCGCGAAGCTGTTGGGCGCGACAATGCTCCGGTCTATATTGATCAGGAGGGCGGGCGCGTGCAGCGCCTCGACAATGGCAACTGGCCCCTATTCCGTCCGCTAGGTCACTTCGGCCAATTGGCAAAAATAGATTTGGACCTAGCCAAGCATGCGCTGCGTCAATCCCATCTAGCTATGGGCTCGATGATGAGCGAAATGCATATCGGCTCCGGAACGGCCCCCGTGGTCGACCTCGCCCGCGCCGGAACGCACGCCATCATTTCTTCGCGCACGTTCAGCTCCGATCAGGAAATGGTCGCCGCACTCGGGCGTGTCGCCATCGATGCGCTGCTCGAGACTGGCTCCATGCCGATCATGAAACATGTCCCCGGCTATGGCCGAGTTGAGGTCGACCCGCACCACGACCTGCCCGAGGTGCATGCCGATGTGGCCGATCTCATGACTACAGACTTCCTGCCCTTTATGCGCCTCAAGGACACGCCTTGGGCCATGGTCGCGCATCTGATTTTCACCAAGATTGACCCAGACCTGCCGGCGTCAATCTCCCCGAACGTCTGTGATCTCATCCGCAATACTCTCGGCTATGACGGCGTTCTGATCACCGACTGCCTCACCATGGACGCCCTCTCAGGCACATGGGACAGTCGCGTCACTGCCGCGCTCGATGCCGGTTACGATATCGCCCTTCACAGTCAGGGCGACCTTTCTCAAAGCGAAGCTGCATGCAAAGCTGCTCGTCCGTTGAGCGAGGTAAGTCTGAAGCGCATTGCTCGCGCCGAAGCCAGACTGGGGACTACTCGCGTGGACGTACAAGCGCTCCATGCCGAGGTTGAAGAAATTTTCAGGGAGAGTGGCATCGCCTAAAGCGAGCCGCCAAACAAGGAGACTGAAAATGAAGAAGCTCATGCTTCTCGCGGCAACGTCCGCAGCAGTGTTGACCATGGCTGCGCCTGCTTTTGCGCAGAACGTGCTGACCATCTCGTCGGAACAGACGACAACCTTTGTTCGCAACTTCAATCCATTCGGTCAGACATCTGCCCGCTTCACCACGCTCCACTTCATGTATGAGCCGTTGGTGGTGTTTAATCGCCTTAACGGCAACGAGCCGCACTTCCGTCTTGCCGAAAGCTTTGAGCTGGCTGACGATCTGATGTCGATCACCTTCACCCTGCGTGAAGGCCTCAAGTGGTCGGACGGTGAAGCCCTCACTGCTGACGACATCATCTTCACCTATGACTATATCGCCAAGTTCCCGGCTCTCGATTTCATCTCGGTCACCCAGCAGCTGAACTCGGTTGAAAAGGTCGATGATCGCACCGTTCGCTTCAACCTCAAGGAAGCCAACTCGCTGATCGCTAACACCATCGTCGACATGCCGATCGTGCCCGAGCACATCTGGGCGTCGATTGAAGATCCGGTGACCTTCGCCAATGAAACCCCTGTGGCTTCCGGTCCAATGACCGAAATCACCCGTTTCACCCCGAACGTCTACGAACAGTGCCGTAACCCGCACTATTGGGACAATGACAACCTTGCCGTTGACTGCCTGCGCATGCCGCAGCTGGCCGACAACCCGCAGGTTCTCGCGGCTCTCGCTGAAGGCTCGCTCGACTGGGCAACCAGCTTCATCCCGGACATCGACAACACCTTTGTTGCCAAGGACCCGGAGCACCACAAATATTGGTTCACCCCATCGAGCCTCGTCTCGCTGCAGATGAGCCAGGTTTCGCCAGACGAGAACGCTCGTAAGGCTTACACCGACGTCAACTTCCGTCGTGCGCTGAGCATGATCATTGACCGTCAGACCATCGTCGACATCGCTGGCTATGGCTATCCGCTGGTCAATGGCGATCCATCGGGCCTAGGCGAACTCTATGCGTCCTTCGGCAATCCGGAAGTGAAGGCACAGTTCGGCCAATACGGCGAATTCAACTATGACGCTGGCGTCGCTCTTCTGGACGAAGCTGGTTATGTTGACGCCGACAATGATGGCTTCCGTGACAATCCGGATGGCTCCAAGCTCGAAATCGACTTCATGGTGCCAAACGGTTGGACCGACTGGATCGACGCGGTTCAGATCTCCATGGAAACCATGCAGCAGGCTGGCCTCAACGTGAAGATGAGCACGCCAGAAGCCGCCGTGTGGACTGCTGCGCTGATCTCGGGTGAATACTCGATGACGCTCAACGCACTGGCATCGGCTGCCGATCCGTACTTCCCGTACATCCGTTCCTACAACCCGGATGATTTCGGCAAGTCGCGCTTCACTGCACCACACTGGTCGAGCGAAGAGGTTTCCAAGCTCCTGTCTGAATACAAGCAGAGCAAGGACCCGGCTATTCGTAAGACTGCGATGGACAAGATTCAGCTGATCATTGCTGAAGCCCTGCCAATCGTGCCGCTCTACAACAGCCCATCGTTCTACGAGTACAACACTAAGCGCTTCACGGGTTGGGCTGATGCCGAAAATCCGAAGTACTCGCCTGTTGTCTCGAACGCTAACCCGGCGCGTGTTCTGCAGCTGCTCGACCTCGACCCGGTCGCTCAGTAATCACCACTAAAAGGGAGGGCGTTGAACAACGCTCTCCCGATCCCCGCGGCGGAACTCGCGGGACACAGAAGGGATGACAGCTGATGGCCTTCCTGCTTCGGCGCCTCGCATTCTATTTCGCCGCCTTTATCGTTGCTGCGACAATCAATTTCTTCCTGCCGCGCCTTATGCCCGGCGACCCTATCCAGATCATGTTTGCGAGCGCGGGTTCTGAACTCAGCCTGGAAAATCTGAACGCTCTGAAGCTGACATTTGGCTTCATCGATGCGCCGATTGGCGAGCAATATCTGGCCTATCTCAAGAGCGTGTTTACCGGCGATCTCGGCCGCTCGATCAAGTTTTTCCCTCTGCCCGTGACCGAGCTGCTGATGCGCGCTCTGGTGTGGACGCTTGGGCTAATGGGCCTCGCCACCGTTCTGTCCTTCGTCTTGGGTACCTTGCTCGGTGTTATGGCCGCTTGGCGTCGTGGCACGATATTCGACTCCTTTGTGTCCCTGCTGGCGATTTTCGCCAGCTCGGTTCCGGCCGTTGTGGTGTCGCTGGTGATGCTGTTCATCTTTGGCTACACGCTAAAATGGTTCCCCAATGGCTATGCGGCCGATCCGATGCTCGATCCTGCCTTTAGCGGAGAGTACATCTGGAGCGTCATTCGCCACGGCACACTGCCGCTGCTGACCATGCTGTTCGTCATGACCGGCGGCTTTGCCGTGACCATGCGCAACAATATGATCAACCTGTTGGGCGAAGACTACATCGTCATGGGTCGCGCCAAGGGCCTCTCCGACAATCGCGTCATGATCTGGTACGCGGCGCGTAACGCGCTCCTGCCGACCGTGTCGAGCCTTGCCATTGCATTGGGCACAGTCCTCGGTGGCGCGCTGGTGGTGGAAGTGGTGTTCAACTACCCTGGCCTCGGCAACACGCTCTACCAAGCCATTCTGGCTCGCGACTATCCCGTCATCCAAGGGCAGTTGCTGATCATGACCGCCGCAATGCTGGTCTCCAATTTTGTCGTCGATCTGAGCTATGTCCTGCTCGATCCGCGCTTGAAGAAGGCGTAAGTCATGGACCTGCTCAACCAACTCAAACATAACAAGAAAGCCGTGATTGGGCTTTCGCTGTTGTTCCTTATCATCCTCGTCGCGATCTTCGCGCCGTTCCTGACGGAATACAGCCCAACCCAGCGCGTTGGCCGTCCGCACCAGCCGCCTTCTGCGGACCACTGGTTGGGAACAACCCGCCTTGGGCATGACGTGTTCACCCGCCTGATCTATGGCGCCCGCGTTTCTCTCGCCGTGGGCTTTGGCGCAGGTCTGCTCATCACCGTGATTGGCACCGTGCTGGGCATTATTGCGGGCTATAAGGGCGGTGTGGTCGATGAAGTGATCAACTTCTTCACCAACATGGTCCTCGTTGTTCCCAACCTGCCGTTGTTGCTGGTTCTGGCCGCATTCATTGGTCAGGCTAGCCCCTTGGTAATCGCCCTTATTTTGGGGTTTACCTCATGGGCCTGGGGCGTGCGGGTCACCCGTTCGGAAACCCTTTCCATTCGCCAGCGCGACTATGTCAAATCCGCCGAAATGCTCGGTGAACCGGCATGGCGCATCATGGCGCTCGAGATTTTCCCGAACCTGATTTCCATCGTCGGCATCAATTTCATCGGCTCGGTCATTTACGCCGTCATCACCGAAGCCACGCTTGAATTCCTCGGCCTTGGCGATCCAAACACCGTCTCCTGGGGCATTATGCTGTTCAACGCGCAGAACGCTTCGGCGCTCTCGGTTGGCGCATGGTGGGATCTGCTCTCGCCGTGCTTTGCGCTGGCACTTCTGGGCCTCAGCCTCGCGCTCATCAACTTTGCCATCGACGAAATCGCCAATCCGCGTCTGCGCACCGGTGGCATGCTGACACGCTGGACCAGAATGGTCCGTCTTGGAGAGGGCAAGCTATGACCGATCCCGTTCTCTCAGTTCGTAACCTCAACATCGACTATATCGGCGCGGACAAGAATTTCAGCGCCGTTAAAGACGTCAGCTTCGACATCGCATCGGGCGAGTTTTTTGGCCTCGCTGGAGAGTCCGGCTGCGGCAAGAGCACGATCGCTTTTGCAATTAGCCGCCTGCATCGCCCCCCGGCCCTGATCCGTAAGGGCAGTGAGATTATCGTTGGCGGCCGCGATGTGCTGCAGCTCAACGACAAGGAGCTGAAAAGCTTCCGTTGGCGCGAAGTGGCCATGGTGTTCCAGAGCGCGATGAACTCGCTCAATCCGGTTTTGACCATCGCAGACCAGTTCTACGATGTGCTGAAAACTCACACCAAGGTTACCCGCGCCGAAGCCCGTGAGCGGGCAGCAGAACTGCTCAAGCTGGTCGACATTTCGCCGGATCGCCTCGACGCTTACCCGCACCAATGTTCGGGCGGCATGCGCCAACGTATTGTTATTGCTATCTGCTTGTCGCTCAATCCAAAGCTGCTGATCATGGATGAGCCAACCACAGCGCTCGACGTGGTAGTGCAGCGCGAAATCCTCCAGCGCATCGACGTGCTTCGGACGCGCCTAGGCTTTTCGGTGTTGTTCATTACCCATGACCTGGGTCTGATGGTGCAGGTCAGCGATCGCATTGGCATTATGCTCAACGGCGAGATGGTCGAATGCAACGACAGCCAGACGATCTATAATTCGCCCCAGCACGACTACACCAAGAAACTCTGGGCCTCGATGCCCAAGCTCCATGGCGAGCAAATCCGCCCGGAGGCATCGGCATGAGCCAGACCCCAGTTCTCGCACTCGACAACGTCTCCAAGGTTTTTGGTCGGGCCACCAATCCGGTCTATGCCGCGCGCTCGGTCAGCTTTGGCCTCCATGCCGGTCGCACCCTCGCTCTCGTGGGCGAAAGCGGCTCGGGCAAGACCACGGCGGCGCGCCTGATCATGCGTGAATATACGCCTGACGATGGGCAGCTGATGTTCAATGGCCAGCCGCTCGGCAAGGCCAATGCTAAGGCTCTCAAGGACTATCGTGCGTCGGTGCAGATGGTGTTTCAGGACCCCTTCTCGTCGCTGAACCCAACGCATACAATTTTCTACCATCTCGAGCGCCCGCTCAAACTGCATCAGAAGCAGCTCAACAAGGCGCAGCGCCAAGAGAAGGTGGAAGAGCTTCTGCATCGCGTCCGCCTCGACCCGGCGCTGGTGATGAAGAAATATCCGCACGAGCTATCGGGTGGTCAGCGTCAGCGTATTTCGATTGCCCGCGCTTTGGCAGTGAACCCCAAGGTCATCGTCGCGGATGAGCCAACGTCTATGCTCGACGTGTCAGTGCGCCTTGGCGTGCTAAACTTGCTTAACGATATGAAAAAGAACGACAATCTCGCTCTTCTCTATATCACCCACGACATCGCCACGGCCCGTTTCGTGGCCGAGGACATCATGGTGATGTATGCGGGGCAGATCGTCGAATGGGGCGCAACGGACAGCGTGCTGACCAATCCGCAGCACCCCTATACCCGCCTCTTGTTGGCGGCGGTGCCGGATCCGGATCGACGCTTCGATGCGGCGCAACCGGGTGAGCTAGAGCAGATCGAAGACATTCGCCGTCGCTCTGCCATGCCCCAATCTAATATTCACCAGATTGCCGAGAACCACTTCATCCGCCCAATGGCCGAATAAAATTTAGGAACGCGCGGGGGAAGCCTCGCGCGTTGCCCTTTCGGCGAGGATCGCCGTCAACAAAAAATACGGATCGGTCAAAGTTACAGCCCTCAGCCACGCCCTACGAATGGCATTGTAGTGGCCATTACGGTCATGGTGAGTACATTTGCGTCTAGGGGCAAATTTGCCATGTAGCTCACGGCCTTAGCGACGTGTTCGACGTCCATTGTTGGCTCAACCATGGTCTGGCCATTCGGCTGCAAAATGCCGGTGGTCATTGCTTTGGTCATGTCCGTTTGGGCGTTGCCGATATCGATCTGGCCAACCGCAATGTTGAAGGCGCGACCGTCTAGCGAGGAAGCCTTGGTCAGGCCGGAAATCGCATGTTTTGTAGCGGTATAGGGCGAGGAGTTCGGGCGGGGCGTTGTGGCTGAGATGGAGCCATTGTTGATGATCCGGCCGCCCTGTGGGGACTGCGCTTTGAACTGCTTAAAGGCGAACTGGGTGCAAAAAAATGCCCCGTCTAGGTTAGCAGACACGACATTGTGCCACTGTTCTTTTGTCAAATCTTCCAATGGGATAGGTGGCGCGCCCATGCCGGCGTTGTTGACCAGAAGATCAAGCCGGCCCCAATGGGTGATGACGGTTTGGAAGGCTGCTTCGACGGCGTCACGGTCGCCGATGTCGACTGGTACGGTGAGAGTCTGCTGGCCACTCGGGTCGAGTTCGTGCGCGGAATCTTCTAGGACGGCCAGGCGACGACCGAAGAGGGCGACGGAAAAACCATCTCTAAGCAAGGACTTAACGATTGCCTTGCCGATCCCCGTTCCTCCACCAGTGACGATTGCAACCTTGGTCATGACGCCCTCCCGTTTTGACTTATAGCCATATTCCATGGTTCCGCTTTTGTGTCTCTAGTCTTGTTACCCTATGGCGTTTGAGTGGCTTTTGGCTGGCATTTATGGGCCTGTGGCAGGGCCTTCACTTGGCACTTTGGTGCATTTTCGGGGCCCACGCATCGTATTCACATTGCACCGCAGGAACTGTGAAATTGATGGGCGCTGAACGTCGAAAATGAGGGGTGATTTTCAAGAATGCACGACGGAATGAAAATCAGCACAACTGTCACGATTGTGTTGTTTGAGGCTGACGGCTCACCCAAGGCAGGTTAGTTTTAGCCAACCCAAATTTCAGGCTGAGAGTGTCTCGTGCTCACTATTGAAACGCCGACCCCTGTTGTCGATCTCGACCGCGTTGATGCCAATCTGACTAAGATGCAGGCCTATGCCGATGCACATGGATTGAAACTGCGGCCGCATATTAAAACGCATAAGATCGTGCAGCTGGCGAAACGCCAGTTGGAGCTCGGGGCGGTGGGGATCACCTGCCAAAAATTGCAGGAAGCCGAAGTGATGGCGGATGCGGGGATCACAGATATTCTGATCTCTTATCCGCAGATCGGGTCTTTTAAAGCAGCACGCCTCGCTGAACTGGCAAAGCGCGCGGATATGACCGTCGCTGTCGATAGTGTCGAAGGCATTCAGACCGCCGCTGCTGCTGCCGAGGTTGCGGGAAAGCCGATCAAGATTCTCGTTGAGTTCGATAGCGGCATGAAGCGCACGGGCGTGCAGACCGTAGAACAGGCCACGGCTTTGGCGGTCGCGGTTGCGGCGGAGAAGAACCTTGTTCTCGAAGGTCTCATGACCTACCCGACCACGGAGCAGACCGCGCCTTTCGTGGCCGAGGCTAAAAAGCAGTTTGCGGATAAGGGACTTGAAATCCGCACGGTCTCAAGCGGCGGCACACCGAGCGCGTTCCAGACGCACAAGAGTGCGGGCGTGACGGAGCTGCGCGTCGGCACGTATATTTTCAATGACCGGATGATGATGGAAGCGGGTGCGGCAAAGCTCGAAGAGACCGCCTTGCATCTTTACGCAACGGTCGTCAGTCGTCCGACAGAAGACCGCGCCATTATCGACGCTGGCAGCAAGACGTTCACCAGCGACATGGCGGGTGGCAGTGCCAAGGGCCATGGCCTAGTGCTTGGATATCCGGACGCCATTATTGAGCGCATCAGCGAAGAGCACGGCATGCTCGACGTTTCAGCTTGCGCGACAAAACCTGTGGTTGGGGAAGTTCTGGAAATTGTACCGAACCACGTCTGTCCGGTCGTGAACCTGCATGACCGCCTCACGATTGTGCAAGGCGGCCAAGTGATTGGTGAGTGGAAGGTGGATGCACGAGGCCTGACGCGCTAAGCGTCAGCGACCGCGCAGGACCTCATCCACAAAGCGCAGATTGCCTGCGGTTAGACCGGCGTCGACAGGAATGGTGACGCCGGTCACGCCCGACGCAGCATCCGAAATCAAGAACAGCGCGGCATTGGCCACTTCTGTTGGACTGACCATGCGGCCCAAAGGATAGTGCGGCAACACATTGTCCAGAAGCGTACCATCGGCCGCGAGGCGATGATCCCAGGCCGGGGTGCGAACCGAACCGGGCGCCACGGTATTGGCGCGCACATTCTTCTCGCCATATTCAACAGCAATGCCCTTGGCATAGGCGACAAGGCCTGCCTTGGCCGCCGAGTAAGCCGGGTTGCCGTAATGGCCTAGCGCATTGACTGAGGTGACAAAGACAATGCTGCCCTTGTTCGCCGAGGCCATGGCTTCAGTGATCGGATCCACCAGCGCATAAGCGCCATTGAGATTGATCGCCATTTCGCTGGCCCAAACATCATCATTGAGATGACCAAAGTGTTCAGCGCGGGTGAAGCCGGCATTGGCGACCACACCATCGAGTGGGCCGTTGGCTTCCAGATAGGCGGAGATGGCGGCGCGCGTGGCTTTGGCATCGGCCTGATCGAACAGGACCGAACCTGCAATTGGCAGGCCCTCTAGATCTGCGGCGGTGCGGTCGGCACCGATGACCTTTGCACCAGCATCGGCAAAAACCTGCACCAGCGTGCGGCCAATGCCGCCGCCAGCGCCAGAAATCAGAACGGTTTTGCCATCAAGGCGAAACGGCGATTGGGACATGGGAGACGTCTCGGTTTAACTTATGGGCCTTTATAGGCGATGCAGTCGATTTCGACCTTGCAGTCGACCATCATGTGGCTCTGAACGGCGGAGCGGGCTGGTGGGTGTTCGCCAAAATAGCTCTTGTAAACCGCGTTAAAGCTCCAGAAGTCGCGCGGATCATCGAGCCAGACGCCACACTTGACGACATGCTCAAGCCCGTAGCCAGCTTCTTCGAGGATCGCGATGAGGTTCTTGATGGTCAGATGGGTCTGTTCGACAATCCCATGCCCAACAATTTCGCCATCTTTCATCGACACTTGGCCAGAGACAAAGAGGAAGCCATTGGCTTCAACAGCGCGGGCAAATGGCAAGTTTTGGCCACCAGCGCCTGCTTTCTCGGCTCCATAACGCTTGATCGGCATTCTGCACCTCCAAAACACGGATTTTATGTAACGGAATTTCGTTATTGAAGGCAGCATAACGGCAATTTCGCATCTGCGGCGATAAAATCGAACTCAGAATGTAAATTTCTTACGTGATCAGCGCAAAAACATGGTGTAGCGTTTGAAGACCTCAGCGCGACCAAAGTTTGGATAGAAAATTGCGCCTCTTCACTGCGGCCCTAGCGACCGAAACAAACACTTTTTCTCCCATCGCCGTCGATAAGCGCGCTTTCGAAGCATCACTTTATGCAAAACCGGGTGAGCACCCGGCGACGCCTACACTATGCAGCGCACCGATCACTGTTGGCCGTGAAGTGTGCGCGCGCGAAGGCTGGACGCTGATTGAGGGCTCGGCCAGTTGGGCAGACCCAGCTGGCATGGTGGCCCGCGCCACCTACGAAGAACTGCGCGACGAAATTCTGGAGCAGATCAAAGCTGCCCTGCCGCTGGACGGGCTGGTGCTGGGCCTCCACGGCGCGATGGTGGCGCAGGGCTATGACGACCCGGAAGGCGATTTCCTCTTCCGTGTGCGCGAAATCGTTGGGCCAGATGTGTTGATCTGCGCAGAGCTTGATCCGCATAGCCACCTCACCGCCAAGCGTGCAGTGCAGGCCAATTTCTTCGTCTACTTCAAAGAATTCCCGCACACCGATTTCGTCGATCGCGCGCGAGACCTTTGGGACATCGCGGTGAAGGCGCTCAAGGGCGAAGTCACGCCCCATATGAGCATTTTCGATTGCCGCATGATCGATGTGTTCCCAACCTCAAAGCAGCCGATGCGCGGCATTGTTGACCGCATGATGGAGATGGAAAAGACCATTCCGGGTCTGCTCTCGCTCTCGGTCGTACATGGCTTCATGGCAGGCGACGTGCCTGAAATGGGCACCAAGGTTGTCGCCATCACTGACAATAATCCCGCCCTCGGCGCGGAACTGACCGAAAAGGTCGGCCGCGAACTGTTCGATCTGCGCGGCACCTTCATGGTCAGCCAGGTGGACGAAAAGACTGCCGTGGCGCAGGCGCTTGCTGCAACGCAGTTTCCAGTGGTGATCGCCGACGTATGGGACAATCCGGGCGGCGGCACTTCGGGCGATGCCACCGTGCTCTTGGAAGAGTTCATGGCGCAGGGCGCAACTGGCCTTGCTGTGGGCACGATCTGGGACCCGATTGCGGTGCAGATTTGTTTTGCAGCGGGCGAAGGGGCAGAAATCCCCCTGCGCTTTGGGGCAAAATCGGCGCCGTTTACGGGCAGTCCTATTGACCGCACGGTGACCGTGAAGAAGCTCGTGCGCAATGCCGAGATGAAGTTTGGCGATAGTTTTGCGCCGTTTGGCGATAGCGTTTGGATCCACTTCGACGGGATCGATGTGATCCTCAACTCGACCCGCGCGCAGAGCTTTGACCCAAGCCTTTATTCGGTGATGGGAATTGACCCAACCAAGCAGAAATATCTGCTGATCAAGTCGACCAACCATTTCTACGACAGCTTTTCCAGAATAGCGTCGCAGATCATTTATTGCTCGGCAGGGAAACCCTATCCGAACAAGCCGGCTGAAACCAACTACCGCAAGGCACGTAAGGATATTTGGCCAATGGTCGCCAATCCTTGGGCGTAAGCAGCAGTTTTATTGAATTGAGAAGCGGGGTTTTGGCCCCGCTTTTTTTGTGTTGGCATGGGGGAGTTCTTGGGGGTGGGAAGGGCCCCTCATCCCCGAAGGGAGAGGTGAAGGGCGACTAGGGCTCGGGTGAAAGGAGGCCCCCTCACCCGGCCCTCTGGGCCGACCTCTCCCCCAGAGGGAGAGGTGAAGAGGTGTGCTCGCGTGGCGCCGGCATGGGCTGGCTTGGCGGACGATCTGGTTCGTCGCGGTCACGGTCTGGATCACCCGATCAAGTCGGGTGATGACGGGGTGGAGGGGTATGGGGAATTCTGTAGGGGCTGAAGGCCCCCTCACCCGGCCTGCGGCCGACCTCTCCCCCGAGGGAGAGGTGAGAGGTGTGCTCGCGTGGCGCCGTCATTGGCTGGCTTGGTGGGCGTTCTGGTTCGTCGCGGTCACGGTCTGGATCACCCGAGCAAGTCGGGTGATGACGGAGTGGAGGGTACGAGGATTTGTGTAGGGGCTGAAGGCCCCCTCACCCGGCCTGCGGCCGACCTCTCCCCCAGAGGGAGAGGTAAGAAAGGGAGAGGTGCGAAAGAGACGGGTAAGGAGCTTTAGTCGCCCAGTGGCTGGGCGTCGTCGCCGTCGCGGTGGATGACAAGCTGGTGCTTGATGCGGCGCATGCTGACGACGGCTTGCGGGCCGAGGCGGGCGGCGACCGTCTGGGAGAGAATGTCGAGCACGGCTAGGAAAGAGTAGCGGCTCGGCGTGGGCCGGAGAATGTCTTGATTTTCACGCCAGGTCACAGGCACGAAAATGTCCGCCTGCGCGGCCATGGGGGAATTGGCACGGGTGAGCACTACGCAGGTGGCGCCGTATTCCTTGGCCACCGAGATCGCATTGACGAGCGGCATGTTATTGCCCGAGAGCGAAAAGGCGACGACCACGCTTTCCGCTGGAGCGGAGGCAGCCCGCATCATCTGCATTTGATGGTCAACCGAGGATGCCACCTTAAGACCCAGCCGGAAGAAGCGGGCTTCGGTTTCCGTGGCCAGCATGGAGGACGCGCCGCCAGAGCCAAAGGTCATGACGAAACTGGCCCGCACGATGGCTTCGGCCGCGCTATCGATGGCATCGAAATCGCAAGTCTCGAAGGTGTCGTACACCGTCGATTGAATGCCGTTGATGACGCCTTGGGCGATTTCGCGCACGCTGGACGGACCAGACGAGGGTGCAAAATAGCGCTGACCGACGAAGCGGGACTGTGCCAGACGGACTTTAAAATCTGCGTAGCTGTCGCAGCCGAGGCGGCGGCAGAAACGTGTCACCGTTGGCGGCGACACGTCAGCTTGGGCGGCCAAGTCCACGATGGACATTTTGAGAGCGCCATCGACGTCTGCAAGAACGATATCTGTCAACACGCGCTCTGAGCGTGTGAAGCTATCCTTCTCGGTCTGTAGCATTCCCACTAGGTCCAGCATGAACTTACCCCGCTAATGTCGTAGCGGCTTAGTACACAGCCAGACCGTTGGCGTCGAACAGGTGAACCTGTGCCAAATCGAAGCCCTGTGTAACCTTCTGCCCATCGGCCAGGTTCGGATTGCCTTCGAAGAGGCCGATGAAGTTTTCACCAGCAGGCAGGGTCGAATAGGTAATCGAGTGAATGCCAAGCTGTTCGACAATGCTCGGGGTGACTTCGATTTTGAAATCGCCGCCATTGAGCTTGAGGTGTTCAGGACGAATGCCCAAGGTCACCTGCTGGCCAACAATCGCGGTGCTGGTGCGCGGCAGACCGATGGTGCCCAGAGCACCTAGGTCGACCTGAGCGGTCGTGCCATCAGCCGAAGTTACCTTGCCGGTGATGAAGTTCATCTTGGGCGAGCCAATGAAGCCAGCCACGAAGAGATTGTCAGGCTTGTGGTACAGCTCGAGCGGGGAGCCGACCTGAGCAATATTGCCGTGATCGAGGACGACGATCTTGTCGGCCATGGTCATGGCTTCAACCTGATCGTGGGTCACGTAGATCATGGTCGAGCCGAGGCGCTTGTGCAGCTCCATAAGCTCGATACGCATTTCCGAACGAAGCGCTGCGTCAAGGTTGGAGAGCGGTTCGTCGAAGAGGAAAATCTTAGGCTGGCGGACGATCGCGCGACCGATCGCAACGCGCTGGCGCTGACCACCAGACAACTGGCCCGGACGGTGCTGCAAACGGCTTTCCAGCTGGAGCACCTTGGCGGCGGCGGCGATGCGCTTGTCGACTTCGGCCTGCGGCAGTTTTTCAACGCGCAGCGGGAAGGCGATGTTTTCATACACCGACATATGCGGGTAGAGCGCATAGGACTGGAACACCATGGCAATGCCACGCTGAACCGGGGGAAGATCGTTGACGGGCTTACCGCCAATTTCGATGGAGCCCGAGGTGACGTCCTCTAGGCCCGCAATCATGCGGAGGAGCGTGGACTTGCCGCAACCAGATGGGCCGACGAAGACCACGAATTCGCCTTCGGCGACGTCCAGATCAATGCCTTTAATGATGCGTGCTTCATTAAAGGACTTTTCGAGGTTTTTGAGGCTCAACTGCGACATGGTTGTCGGCTCCCGACGGCATTATTCTCTCTTGGGTGCCGCCGCCCCGGTTGGCAGGGCGGCGACTAGGTCGGACAGACCTTACTTGTACTGCTCGAGTTCGCCGGCAGCCTTTTCGAGGGCCGCAGCTGGCTCAGCAGCGCCGGTGACAACCGACTGAACCAATTCGATCATGACGTTCTGCAGGCCGATGTAGTCAGCAAACAGAGGCTCTGGACCACCAAACTCGATACCGTCGAGGAATGGCTTCCAGTATGGCTTGGCAGCAACCATTTCGTCGGTCTGTGGCTGGAGTGGACGCAGTGGGGTCAGACCCTGAGCCATTTCAGCTGCGAACTGGCGTTCACCGTCGGTGAGGAACTTGGCAAGGCTGATAGCCTGTTCTTCAACACCGGTGCCCTTGAAGATTGCGAGAGCGTCGGTGATCAGGAGCGTGCCTGGACCCTGAGCGTCTGGACCACGTGGAAGGTCAGCAACACCCCAGTTCATGCCAGCTTCAGTCGCCAGGTTTGCAGCACCTGGGGACGCTTCGATCATGGCAACGCCACCATCGAGCCAGATCGCGCGAACTTCATTCTGTTCGTAAGCGGTTGGGCCTTCTTCCGAGTAAGGAACGATTGCCTTGATCGCTTCGAGAGCGGCCAGAACCTGTGGCGAGTTCAGGGTGATGTTGCCTTCAGCATCGATCACCGAACCATTGTTGGTGTAAACCCAGTGGAGGAACTGGTGCATGGTGTTGTCGAAGGTCTTGGCGACCAGACCATAGCCAGCAGCGTCGGTCTTTTCGGTGATCTGCTTAGCGAAAGCGATCTTTTCTTCCCAAGTCTTCGGTGGGGTTTCTGGATCGAGGCCAGCTGCGGTGAACAGGTCCTTGTTCCAGTAGAAAGCTTTGGTCGAGAACGCGACTGGAACGCCCCACTGGGTGCCGTCGAAGGTTACGGTGTCCGGTACGTAGTTGTAGTATGACGCCTTTTCTTCTTCAGTCATTGGGACTTCGACGATGAGGTCGTTGTCAGCAAACTGCTTGAGAGCGCGCGAACCGACGTAAGCCATAGCAACTGGGGTACCAGCAGCAGCGAGCGTGGTTACCTTGTCCTGGCACTGGCCCCAGCCAACGATTTCCGGAACGATCTTGAAGCCTGGGTTGGCAGCTTCCCACTCAGCGAAGCTTTCAGCATAGCCTTCAGTGAGTTCGTCACCGCAGTTGATGAAAGTGATTTCTTTGTCCTGCGCATAGGCAGCGGGTGTGGCAACGGCCACAGCCAGCAGGGATGCAGCAAGCAAACCAGATGTCTTCAGCATATTAGTCTCCCTTAAAAATGGGCCCCTTCGCCCATAGTTACTGTTTCACGGCACCAGCTGTGAGGCCGGCGACGAGATATCGCTGCAGGAACACGATGACGATCATGACCGGCAGAATTCCGATGAAGGACGCAGCCATCAACTCGTTCCAGATGACTTCCTGCTTGCCGAAGAAGGCGAAGAGGCCAACCGGCAGCGGCATGAATTCGGTCTTGGAGTTGAAGGTCAGCGCGAAAATGAACTGCTGCGCATAGGCACCGATGAAGGTCATGATGGCGACCACAACAATGCCCGGCATAGCCAATGGCAGGATGACGCGACGCAGAGTGTAGAGACGGCTCGCACCATCAACCCATGCGGCTTCGTCCAGCTCCTTGGGAATGCGCATCATATAGGTGCGCAGCAGCCAGATGGAGGACGGGATGAGGAAGGCCGCACCCGGCACAATCATCGCCCAGTAAGTGTTCAGAAGGCCCAGACCGCGCATCAGACGGAACAGCGGGATGAGTAGAACTGCACCCGAGAACATGTTCACGGCCAAGAACGCACCCAAGAGCATTGCCGACCCGGTGAACGGGAAGCGGGCAAAGGCATAGGCCGCAGGCACCACCACCGCGATCACCACAATGGTGACGACTGTGGAGATAAAGAAGGAGTTGAAGATGTGCATGCCTAGGGCCGGCACAGACTTCCACATGGTGAAGTAGGCGTCGAACGAGCCGTTCTTCGGGATGAAGCTATAAGGCGTCGAGAACAGCTGCGAGAGTGGCTTGAGCGAGACCAAGAACCCTTCAATGAAGGGCGCCAGGACGAAGAACAAGAACACAGCAATACCAGCGTAGAGCGACGCGATTTCGTACCATTTGTAGCGGTCGATCATCGGCTTGGAAGCGCGAACTTTTACGCGCTTCGGCTTGACGGTTGCAGGGCTGTCGACAGCCGCGACTTCGGTGGTGCGAGCGACGTCACTCATTTGGCTTCTCCCTGCTGGAGCTTACGGACGGCACGGAAGTAGACGAGGCAGAAGGCAATCACGAAGATAGAGATCACCACAGCACGCGCTGCGCCTTCGCCGTATTTGCGGCTACCAATTGCAGTCTTGTAGGTGTCGATGATCATCGTGGTCGTCGAGTTAGACGGACCGCCCTGCGTCAAGATCCAGATGATGTCGAACGAATTGAAGGTTGCGATCAGCGACAGCAAGCTCATGGTGATGATCGCAGGGATCATCATTGGAACGGTGATGCGGCGGAAGCGATAGAAGCGCCCTGCCCCGTCGGTCCAGGCAGCCTCATAGAGGTCCTTCGGGATCGACTGCATTGCCGCGAGGAAATAGATGGTGACCATCGGTACACCGATCCAAACGTCGGTGACGATTGTTGCCCAGAATGCTGTGTCGCCATAAGCGAGGAAGGCAATCGGACCATTGGTCAGGCCGAAGTTCTGCAGCAGACCGGAGATCATGCCGAACTGGCCGTTATACATCCAACCCCACATAAAGATGCCGATCGACATGGGCACAACCCAAGGCGGCATGGTCAGGATACGGAATAAGGTCTGGCCCGGGATGGCGGCGTTCAAAAGTACCGCGCCAAACATGCCGACGATCATCTTGATGGACACCGAGAAGAAGGTCCAGATGAAGGTACGGATGATGACTTCAGTGAAATTGCCCGCACCAAAGATGCGCTGGTAGTTGGCCCAGCCGACCCAATCATAACTCGCCTTCAACGATGCGTTCGTGAAGGAAAGGACAATCGTGTCTACCAGCGGGTAGGCCACGATCGTTAAAATGTAGATCAACGCCGGGGCCAGCAGTGCCAGAGCGAAGAGGGTTGCGCTACGGGTACTGGTCATATGGCGTTCTCCTTACGCGTCGTTGCCGAGAGCGGCGTCGAAACGACGCCAGATCGGGGCCATATCGACCACGGTTTTAGTATTCATCGCTTCGTCCATGCACAAAGCGACCAAGCCTGCTTCAAGAGCGTCAGTCACCGAAACCGGGAGCGGCGCGCCTTCCAAGCAATGCTTGAGAATGTCTACTGCCATCTGCTCATCGGCACCGTAGTGCGAGGAGAGGTCAGAGACGATGTATTCCTTGTCGATGAGGCGCTCAGAGGTGCGCGCATCGGTGACCTGGAAGTAGTTGCGGACGAAATCACCTTCAGCCATGCCCTTGGCGCCAATGACGGCGAAATGACGGAAGTCATGGGGTACGTTGAGGTTGGTGTGGAAGCTCAGGGCTGCGCCATTTTCGTATTGAACAATAGCGGCCTGATAGTCGATGAGATCACCATCACTATCGAAAACACTGTCGCCAGCTTCCCAGCCGGAAGGCTTGCGGTAATAGACCTCAAGATCGTTGATACCAGCGTTTTGCGGTGCGTTTTCCGGGGTGAAGCTGCGACGGCCGCCAAAGCTGGAGACGTAGCGCGCACGGCACCCCATGACGCCATTATACAGATCAATGTCATGGCAGCATTTTTCGAGCATGAAGCCGCCAGCATATTTGCCGTGACGGCGCCAATCGCGCATGAAGAAGCCACCGTGATAGGGCGGAATATGTTCGGACGCTTCGATGGACGCAATATTGCCCAGCTGGCCTTCGGCCTGCGCGCGGCGGAGGTCGACATAAAGGGGCGCATAACGCAGCACCAGACCAACCATGACATTGTCTGAGCCGTACTGAGCAATCAGCTCAGCCAGCGCCATCGTGTCTTCGACCGAGGTCACCACTGGCTTTTCAGAGAAAATTTTCATTCCGCGTTCGAGACCGATGCGGATGTAGTCGAGATGGGTGTGATTGGGCGAACCAATCATCAGCAGGTCCAGATTGCCCTGATCGATCAGGTCTTCGATGCTGTCGTAGGCCTGGCCGACGTTGACGCCATGTTCTTGTGTATAGGGAAGGCCCGCAGGAGCAGGGTCCACATATCCGACGATCTCAAATTCGGACGAAGCCAGAGTGAATACTCTGGAGAGATAACCCAGCCGATAACCGAGGCCGACGATACCTACGCGCATACTTTGAATTCCCTACCCTGATCGTTCTCCGGTCAGCCCCTCAGCCCACCAGATTTGTGTAAACGATTTTCAAGACTAGTCAGCGAGGGTAAGGATTGTCAACTGGGTTTACGGTTGAAAATAATACCAATCTGAACCGCCCGGAATTCCGCCAGTTGTGCTTGTATAACTGCAACTTAGCCTAAGAATTAGGCGCGTTGCTCACACAATCCTTGTAGACAAGAAACAAATGCGGAGGCACAGTCATGCGATTGGCATCATCCTAACCCTTTCAGAGGGAATAGGTATCCTGTCGATGACTGAAAATTTTTAACAGAGAAGACGCACGTCCCTCAACCGCTATGGTAAGAGTATAATGTCCCTGTCGCAGAACCCATTTCCCAACGATCCTGATCGCAGTGCAATCTGGACCATGCTGGTTCCGCGCGATATCGAGGCCTATGTTAAGGCCGATTGGTCTATGGTGGAAGGTGACTTTGTCGCCGATGATTTTTTCGGCGTGAACGGCAATGGCAAGGATAATCCAGACGGCTGGACGATCAGCTATCCGACCCTTGAACTCTATCGCGATGAATGGCTTCGGCAGGCGCGCGAAGGCCAGTCCGTTGACTATGCCGAAGACCAAGAAGCCGGCATTCACCGCGCAACGAGCCTGACCGAAATCGAAATCACCGGTGAGCGCGCGATTGCACACAAGAAGTTTGATGGCGAGATCAAGCGCGCGGATGGCGGGGTTGATCGCCTGAACTGGCAGACCGTCTATTTCTGCCGCAATGTCGGTGGTGAGTGGAAGCTGACCGGCTTTATCGGCTATCTCCCCTACCCGATGGGTAAGCTCATCTAATTTCCTAACTTCAGCCACCCAGCTCAGCGCCTTCCGTGCGAGCGGGTGGCGTCGGGCGTTTCGAACCGGACATTTTTCATGTCTTTTCTATCGCCACAACGCCTCGTCATGCTGGTCTTTTTCCTCCAGCCTGTCGCCTATGGCTCCTGGCTCCCCCGTATTCCAGAAATTCAAAATGCGCTTGGCATGAGCCATGCCGACTTGGCTGTCGCGCTGCTCGGCATGCCCTTGGGCACGTTGCTGACCTTGCCAGTGGCTGGGCCCATCGTTGGGAAAATTGGCGCCCGCAGAGCGATTCTGATTGGGTTTGTGTTCTATTCTCTTGCGGTGTTGCTGCCGGTTCTGGCGGCAAGTCCGCTGATGCTTTTTGCGGCACTGATGCTCGCCGGCTCGTCGATTTCGTTTGTTGAACTTGGCCTCAACGTTCAGGCGGATCTTGAAGAAAAAAGCTCGGGCAAATTGATCATGAATACCTCCCATGGCTTTTGGGCCGTGGGGATCATGGTGGGGAGCCTTGTCGGCTCTGGCTTTGCCGCACTTGGTGTGGCGCCGCAGCACGCCGTGCCGATGTTGTCGGCGCTGGTGTTGCCCATTGCCCTATTGGCTGGCGCTGCTTTGCCGGCATTGGCCGATACGGCAACTCAGCGCGACACCAAGAAATCGGCTTGGTCGCTACCGAGCCCTGCATTGATTGGTATTTGCCTGTTTGTTTTCGGCATCACCATGAGCGAAGGCGCCATGGCGGACTGGTCTGCCATCTTCCTGCGTGAAGCGCTCGGCGCTGAAGGCGGTTTTGTCGGTCTCGGCTATTCGCTCTTTGCCTTCATGGTTGCTGCAGGACGGTTTGGCGGTGATACGCTCAAGCGCAAATTTGGTCCTGTCGGGACGGCGCGCCTCTGCGGATCGCTCGCTGTGCTGGGCGGCCTGACACTGTTCTTTGCGCCGACAATCGAGATTGCTCTTCTCGGCTTTGGCATTCTGGGCCTTGGACTATCGGTTGGGTTCCCGCTGGCTGTGACTGCGGCGGCGGACATTGGCGACCGAGCGGCCTCAGCCAATGTGGCCGTCCTGTCCTTTGTTGCGCTCACCGGGTTTCTGGTTGGCCCACCGCTTATTGGATTTGTGGCGCAAGTCACTGACATTCGTTTCGGCATCGCTTGCGTTGTGCCGTTTCTACTCATCAGCCTATTCCTGACCGGACGCCTGAGAGAGCGTTCGGCAGTCAGCTCTACCTAAGGGAGGAAAAGCCATGCGTATTGCTGTTGCGGGCCTGCACATCGAATGCAGCACTTATAATCCGGTTCTGAACCGGCAGGCCGACTTCCGCACGCTGAAGGGCCCGGCCATGCTCAAGGACATCTATTTTGATTTCCTGACGCATTTCCCGGCTGAGTTCGTCACCATTTTCCACGCCCGCGCCATTGCTGGCGGCCCTGTCGCCCGCGACACCTATGAAACATGGAAGACCGAAATCCTTGGGGGGATTAAGGCTGCGCTGCCCGTCGACGGCGTTTACCTGCCAATGCATGGGGCGATGTTCGTTGAGGGCATGTTCGACGCCGAAGGCGACTTTATCGCTGCGGTGCGTGAGGTGGTCGGGCCCGATGTGCTGATTTCGGCGAGCTATGATTTGCATGGCAATGTCAGCCAGAAGATCATCGACAATCTCGACATGTTTTCGACCTATCGCACTGCTCCGCATATCGACGTGCAGGACACGATGCGACGGGCTGTGACCATGCTGGTGCGGGCGCTGCGGACGGGTGTGAAGCCTGTGCTGGGTTGGGTGAAGGTTCCGGTGCTCCTGCCAGGCGAACGCACCTCAACGCAGGATGAGCCCGCGCGCACCTTCTACACCACCATTCACGAGACCGAAGAGCCGATGGGCATTTGGGATGCATCGTTCCAAGTGGGCTATGTTTGGGCGGACGAGCCGCGTTCGACCGCTTGTGCGATTGTGACGGGCACGGACAAGGCGGCGCTCGAAGTGGCGGCGAAATCGCTGGCGCAGAAATATTGGGACCTGCGCGAGGAGTTTGTGTTTGGCATGGAGGTGGGCTCGATCGAAGAGTGCGTCGCCAAGGCCATTGCGAGCCCCACCGCTCCAGTTGTTCTGGCAGAGTCGGGCGACAACCCAACCGGGGGCGGCGTATCGGATCGTGCCGAAGTTTTGGCTGAGTTGATCAAGCAGAATGCTCAGGGCGTGGTGTTTGCTGGGATTACCGACAAGGCCGCGACGGAGGCAGCTTATGCGGCAGGTGTCGGGGCCAAGGTTCAGCTGCACATCGGCGCGAGCCTTGATCCGGCGAGCACGCCAGTCGATGCGGAAGCGGTTGTGAAATTCTTGCTGGAAACCGACGACGCCAAGCTGCGCGAAGCTGTGGTGACCATCGGCGGGATCGATCTGGTGCTCAGCATTCGCCGTCGCCCGTTCCACAACATCATCGACTTCACCAAGCTTGGGCTTGATCCGAAGACGGCCAAGATTGTGGTGGTGAAGTCGGGCTATCTGTCGCCGGAGCTGGGCCCTATCGCCAATCCGGGGATCATGGCGCTATCGCCCGGCGTGGTCGACCAATTCGTGGAACGCACTGAGCGCAAGCATACGCCGCGCCCGACCTACCCGTTCGACAAGAATTTCGCCTACACGCCAGAAATGAAGTGGTCTCAGCGCGCTCTTTAGTGCGCTGAGAGGACGGCTCGAAGTTCGAGCACCTTATCGCGGGAGGTGACGCGGCGGTTGGGGCTGACAAAGCCCAAGCGCTTCGCGCCTTCCGTGTCCTCTGCCGGAGCGCGCTCCGAGCACGAGGCGTGGACAACCGACACCGGCACGCGGTTGAGAATGCGACGGGCATTGACCGAGGACACGCCTGAACCCGGCATAATGGTGATCCGGCCCTTGGCGGCTTCATGCATCTTGGCGATGTCTTCAATGCCAGCTTCAGCGGAAAGCTGACGGCCTGACGTCAAAATCGTATCGAAGCCGAGGGCAATGGCCTGTTCGACTGCTTCTTGGACATCGGGCACGAGATCGACGCAGCGATGCAGTGTGCGGGGGGTGTCGCCCGCCATCTGGCAGAGGATTTCGAGGCGACGCATATCGAGCGAACCACTGGGCATGCTTGCGCCCAAAACAACGCCGAGATTATTGGTCCGGGCGGTTTCGATATCGCTGATCATAATAGCGAGATCGTAATCGTCGAAGACGAAATCACCGGCGCGGGGGCGCACCATCATGCGGACGGGGATCGGGGTGCTTGCGGCCAGTTTTGCCAAGCCCGCAAAGGGCGTGAGGCCGCCATATTCGAGCGATGAGCAGAGCTCGATGCGGTCAGCGCCGCCTTCGACTGCCGCTTGAATGCCCGAGAGGCTATCAACGCAAACTTCTAGCAAGGTCATACCACGCCCTCCGAATAGGCCAAGCTTGCAGCGCCGATGAGGCCTGCATCGACAGTCAGTTGGGCTGGAACGATGAGTGGTCGATCAAGCTTGCGCAGAATGCGCGGGCGAACGGCGGCGTCAAGCGCAGCCACAAGCTCGGGACTATTCCCCAGGCCACCGCCGACGGGAATAATGTCAGGGCCAAGCACGTTCACCAGCAGGGCGAGCGGGGCCGCGAGGAGCTCGGTGTAAAGCGTCATGGTTTGGGTTGATTGAGTATCGCCCTGCCCCCATGCGGAGACAATGTCGAGGCTCGAAAGCGTTTGGCCATGGATTTGCGCATGAAGGCGCTCCAAACCACGAGCGCCGCCGATGGTGTCGGTGCAGCCAAGCTGGCCACAACCGCACGCCATATGCGCAATTTTGTGCGGCCAGGCCTGGGTTTCAGTTTGGACGATGGTGGCGTGGCCCCATTCGCCCGAGAACCCGCCAGCACCGCGGATGAGGCGTCCATCGGCGACAATGCCGCCACCGACGCCTGTGCCAAGGATGACACCGAAGACGACGTTAAAACCCTTGCCCGCGCCCGCATGGGCTTCGGCCAAGGCGAAACAGTCTGCGTCATTGCCGACGATGACGGGGCGAGACAGCTTGGCGCTGAGATCTGGCCCGAGGGCACGACCGTTGATGCAGGGGATATTTGCAACCGTGGCGACATTGGTTGCCGGATCAACGACGCCAGCAATGGAAATGGCGATGGCTGAGCCCGTGGGTGCGCCGCCTTGGGCGATGAGTGCCGCGATGGCGTCGGCAAAGGCATCAAAGTCGTGCGCTGGTGTGGCGACGCGACCGAGCGAGACAATGTCCGTCGCACTGTGGGCAACTGCGGCCTTAATCGTGGTGCCGCCAATATCGAAACAGGTGATCATGAGACGCTGGCGACTTCCCTATAAGGCACGGCCGATGCTTACGGCGTGTGACATGGGTTTGCCTGCGCCGCAAGAGTCCGCAGCTTAATCCGGGCCACCGCGGCGTCCTGCACCCCATATTCGATCACAAACGCAGCCGCGACGGATGGTTGTGCACTGTCATGGTAACGTCACCAAAGCTTCAAGGAAGCGTCAAGCAGCATCGTTAGAGGAGCCATGCCCGCAGAAAACGTCGGCGGGTACGACACCAAATTCGGTGAGCTGAAACGGAAAAATCCGCAGCTCAAATGTCGTTCACGAAATCCAGTCTGGCGGGACTTGGGTCGATGCTGACCTGTCCTATGGGAGACAGAAGATGAAGACGATGAACCGCGCGGCACTTGCCGCTATCACCCTTGCCCTGAGCACCTCGGTTGCCTTTGCGCAGACCGAACTCAACTGGTGGCACTCCATGGGTGGCGAACTGGGCGAACGCGTGGAAGCGCTTGCTGCAGACTTCAACGCCAGCCAAAGCGAATTTAAGGTCGTTCCGTCCTATCGTGGCGAATACGAAGAATCCATGATCAGCACCATCGCCGCCTTCCGCGCTGGCGAGCAGCCGCATCTGGTGCAGGTTTACGAAGTTGGCACTGGCACCATGATGGCTGCCAAGGGCGCTGTTCTGCCAGTTTACGAACTGATGGCAGCACATGGCTCGAACTTCGATCCATCGGCGTTCCTGCCAGTCGTGACCGGCTATTACACCGACACCGAAGGCAATATGCTTTCGATGCCGTTCAACTCCTCCACCCCAATTCTCTATTACAACAAGACCGCTTTCGAGAAGGCTGGGCTTGATCCAAACGTCGCGCCAAAGACCTGGGCCGATATCGAAAACTTCGGCAAGAAGATCGTTGAATCGGGCGCTGCCACGTGCGGTACGGCCATCAGCTATTCGGCCACTTGGATCGGCACCGAAAACCTCTCGTCGCTGCACAACGTGCCATACGGCTCGCTGGAAAACGGCTTTGGTGGTCTCGGCACCGAACTGACCTTTAACCACGACCTCTCCGTTCGCCTCTGGGAAAAGCTGGCTGAATGGCAGAAGACCGGCATCTACCAGTATGGTGGTACCAGCGGCGGTTCGGACAATGCGCCACGCTTCTACGCTGGCGAATGCGCGATCTTCATGGGTTCCTCGGCTTCCCGCGCTGGCGTTCTTGCCAATGCCAAGGACTTTGAAGTTGGCTTCGGCATGCTGCCATACTTTGACGACGTCGACGGCGCACCGCAGAACTCCATCATTGGTGGCGCAACTCTGTGGACCCTGGCTGGTCACGAAGACGCTGAATACAAGGGCGTAGCGCAGTTCCTGAACTACCTCTCTTCAGCTGAAGTTCAGGCCAAGTTCCACCAGGAAACGGGTTACCTGCCTGTTACTCAGGCGGCTTATGAGCTGACCAAGAGCCAGGGCTACTACGACGCAAACCCAGGTTCGGACATCGCAATCCAGCAGATCAACCTCAACCCACCGACTGAAAACTCGAAGGGCGTTCGCTTCGGCAACATGCCGCAGATCCGTACCGTGATCGACGAAGAGTTCCAGGCCGTTCTCAATGGCTCGAAGTCTGCCAAGGAAGCGCTTGATAGCGCCGTTGCCCGCGGCAACGACATCCTTCGCGAATTTGAATCTGCCAATCAGTAAGCAGTCTTAATCCGGAAGGGCCGGCGAAAACCGGCCCTTTCTTTGTTTTGCGGATACGGCGGACGATGGAAACAAAACGTACGACATTCCCGAATAAGGGCCTGCCATTCTTACTGGTCGCCCCACAGTTGATCATCACGCTGGTGTTCTTCATCTGGCCGGCAGCACAGGCCGTCAAATCTTCTTTCGAACGCGCGGACCCATTTGGGCTTTCGACCAAGTTCGTCGGTTTAGCGCATTATGCGCGCCTGTTTAGCGACCCGCTCTATCTGGCCTCTATCGGCCGCACGGCGCTGTTTGCAGCATCGGTTACAGCCATTTCGATGGGCTTTGCGCTGATCCTGGCCGTTGCCGTCAGCCGTGTTATCCGTTCGGCACAGACCTACACCACGCTGCTGGTCTGGCCCTATGCTGTGGCCCCCGTGGTTGCGGGCATTCTGTGGTGGTTCCTGTTCAATAACGCCACCGGCATTCTTCCCTATTTCATGCGCTATGTGGGGATTGATTGGGATTCTGCGCTCAACGGCGATCACGCCATGACCTTGGTGATCATCGCTGCCAGCTGGAAGCAGATTTCTTACAATTTCCTGTTCTTCGTGGCTGGCATGCAGTCGGTTCCACACGCGCTCACCGAAGCTGCGGCGATTGATGGTGCGAGCCCATGGAAGCGGTTCTGGACCATTATCTTCCCGCTGCTCTCGCCGACCACGTTCTTCCTCTTCATCGTCAACATCAACTACGTGATGTTCGACACTTTCGCGATCATCGCGTCGACCACTGAAGGCGGGCCAAACCAGGCCACCAACACGCTGGTCTACAAAGTATACGCCGACGGCTTCATCGGTCTCAACCTGGGCTCCTCTTCAGCGCAGTCCGTGGTCCTGATGCTCTTCGTTATTGTCCTCACCTTCGTGCAGTTCCGCTACGTGGAACGCCGCGTGCAGTACTAAGGCCCACTCATGGTCGAAAACCGTCCATTTCTCACCATCCTCACGCACCTCGTTTTGGTGCTGGGGGTGCTGATCATCGCCTTTCCTGTCTATGTCGCGCTCATCGCGTCGACCCACGACGAGGCCACGCTAAACATGGCAGCGCCTTTGCTGCCAGGCGGGCATTTGTGGGATAATCTGGTCACCGTCTGGACCTATGATCCGCCGGGCCTGCCGCCATTCTGGACCATGGTCTGGAACTCCACGATGATGGCTTTCATCATCATGGTGGGCAAGGTGGTGATCTCGATCATCTCCGCCTATGCCATCGTCTACTTCAAGTTCCCATTCCGCGTTCTCGCCTTCTGGCTGATCTTCGTAACGCTGATGTTGCCGGTCGAAGTGCGCATCATTCCGACCTATGAAGTGGTGGCAAACCTTGGCCTGCTCAACAGCTATGCGGGCCTGACCATTCCGCTGATCGCTTCGGCAACAGCGACCTTCCTGTTCCGTCAGTTCTTCATGACGGTGCCTGACGAATTGATGGAAGCTGCACGCGTCGATGGCGCAGGGCCGATCAAGTTCTTCATCGATATTCTGCTGCCGCTCTCGCGCACCAATATCGCGGCGCTCTGCATCATCCTCTTCATCTACGGCTGGGTGCAGTATCTCTGGCCCCTGCTCGTCACCACACGCGAAGAGCATTTCACCCTGATGATGGGCGTTAAACAAATGGCTGGGGCGCAGGAAGTCGACCCACAGTGGAACCTCATCATCACCGCGGCCGTGCTGGCCATGCTTCCCCCCGTCCTCATTGTTATCTTCATGCAGCGCCTGTTCGTTAAGGGCCTCGTGGACACGGAGAAATAATCGAAATGGCTGGTATTGAGCTCAAAGAAGTTCGTAAGGTCTATCCGGGCAATGTCGCCGCAATCCACGGCGTCGATCTGTCGATCAAAGACGGCGAGATGGTTGTTCTCGTCGGCCCGTCAGGGTGCGGAAAGTCCACTCTCTTGCGCATGATCGCAGGTCTTGAAGGCATCACCTCAGGCACCATCTCGATTGATAATCAGGTGGTGAACCAGAAAGAGCCCGCCGAGCGCGACATCGCTATGGTGTTCCAGAATTACGCGCTCTACCCGCATATGAGTGTGCGTCAGAACCTCGAATACGGCCTTAAGAACCGCAAAACCCCGCGTGACGAAATCGACCGTCGCGTGGCCGAGGCGGCGCGTATTCTGGAAATCACGCCGTTCCTCGATCGCAAGCCGCGTCAGCTTTCGGGCGGTCAGCGCCAGCGCGTCGCCATGGGCCGCGCTATTGTGCGCCAGCCTAAGGCGTTTCTGTTTGACGAACCACTGTCGAACCTTGACGCCAAGCTGCGCGGTCAGATGCGCATCGAAATCCGTCGTCTGCAGCGTTCGCTCAAAACCACCAGCGTCTATGTCACCCACGATCAGCTCGAAGCGATGACCCTCGCCGACCAGCTCGTAGTGATGAACGGTGGCCGGATCGAACAGGTCGGCACGCCGACTGCGATCTATGATCGTCCGGCTTCGCTGTTTGTTGCCAGCTTTATCGGCTCTCCGCCGATGAATTTGATCTCGACGAGCGCGCTGAACTCGTTCTCGGCGCTGCGTGCCTTCCCTGAGGGGACGGACATTTTGGGCATTCGCCCCGATGTCTTCACGCTCGAACGCCCGACTGAGGCGCATTTGAGTTTTGACGTGGTCGCTGAGCTGATGGAGCCGATTGGCGGCGAAAGCCATTTGCACTTCAAACTCAAGCACTCTGAGCAATCGATCATTCTCACAATTGCAGGCCGTCCGGCTATCGCCGAGGGTACGAGCATGACCGTGTTCGCCCGCACCGCCGATATTCACCCCTATAGCTCTGCCACAGGTCGCCGTACGGACGACGCACCAACTACGCAGACGCAGTCGTCCCATTCCGCTCAAGTTGAGATTGCCTAATGACCAATACGCTTCCAACCGGCCCCATTCGCGAAGAAGTTCAGGCCCACCGCGGCTCGTCGGCACTCGCGCCGGAAAACACCATCGCGGCCTTTCGTCGTGCCGCAGAAGATGGGGCGAAGTGGGTTGAACTCGACGTCGCCCTCAATGCCGACGGCACACTGATCGTCATCCACGACGATACCGTCGAGCGCACGACCAATGGCACCGGAAATCTCGGTGCATTGAGCACTGCAGACATCCAAGCCCTCGATGGTGGCAGCTGGTTTGGGGCCGAGTTCGCGGGCGAAAAGATCCCGACGCTGGATGAGGTGATCGTGGCGCTCGGTGCGTTTGGTCTCAACATCAATGTCGAGATCAAGCAGCACCCCCATCACCAATCGGTGGAGCAGCTCACCTCGGCTGTTGCCGCAGCGCTCGCTAAGCGTCCGGCACACATGCAGATCATGATCTCGAGCTTTGATCCTGATTGCCTCAAGGGAATGCATAAGCTGATGCCAGAACTGGAACTGGCCATGCTCTGGGGCCGCATTCCTGATGATTGGGAAGCGCTGCTCGCCGCTATTCCGGCGACCACCATTCATGCCCATTTCAAGGGGCTCAGCATTGGGCTCTTGGAACAGACCTCGGCCAAGGGCATCAAGGTTCGTGCCTGGACGAGCAATGACACGGTGGAGCTTGCCAGTTTCTGGCGCGCGGGCCTCACCGGGGTGATCACCGACGATCCTCGGATCTATCTCAAGTAAAACAAAAAGGGCGGGTGTTGCGACACCCGCCCTTTTTGTTTGATCTCGAAACGCTCTTAGGAGAGCACGAGGACGACGGCTGCTGCGGCGCTCAGCGCATAGGCCTTGGCCACCACGTCTGGGGTGAAGTGGCCTTCGATGTTGAGCATGTTGAGCGTACCGATAGTGGTGCCAGCGACAACGATTGGCAGGTTCAGCATGGACTTGGCGTTACGCGCGAACAGGGCCTCGTGCTCAGGGAGCAAAGAAGCCACTTCGTCAGCAGAATTGAGCACCAGCGCTTCGCGCTTTTCGATCAGGGTCTGCTCCCAGATGCTATCGCCGATCTCATCGACACCTGGCGCTGGATAGAGGTCCTGGGTGTCGGAATAGGCGCGGTACATCAGGCCTTCTTCGTGGTCCAAGGCCAGAATGGTGAAGATGGTGGTGCCGACCAAAGTGTTGGCAAGCGCATGGAGCGCAGCATAGGCCACTTCCGGCTGGTTTTCAGGCTCCGCCATGGCAGCGGCGAAAATGGCGTGGGGATCGGTCATGGTGGTCAAGGGAGTGTCTTTCAGAATATGCGCCAGAGCGCAGGTGGCTTTGCCGGATCGCTCTGGCAAAGCCTTGGTCTTTGAACGGGGTTTAGCCCGTAGTCGTCACCGAGGACAAGATTAGCGAGCGGTAATAAGCGGGTAGGACTGCTTGACGGTGAGCGCAACGGCGGCGGCAACACCGGCTTTGAGCAGATCGCCCGGCACGTAAATGGCCATCGCCATCAGCGCCTTATCGAGGCCAATGCCAGCCACTGCGGCCATCCAAGGCGTGCCGATTGCATAGCTGAGGACAACGCCGCCGAGCACGCAGAACACGAATAAGTTGAGGAAATTGAGCTTGCCCCACGCGCGTTCGGTGAGGAAGCCAATGAGGAAGGCGACGGGGATCCAGCTGAGGAAGAAGCCGCCCGTTGGGCTGGCCAAGACGCCCAAGCCACCGCGACCACCCGAGAGCAAAGGCAGGCCGATACAGACCAGAACTGTGAACAGCACCAGCGATAGCGCGCCCCGCTTGGCGCCCAGAATTGAGCCCGCCAGCATGGCCCCCATGGCCTGCGCCGTGATCGGCACGCCGATGGGCAAAGCAATGGGCGGGATGATGCCAAGGGCAGCAACGATTGCCGCAAAGAGGGCGATATAGGCGAGATCTCGAGTGTTCATGGTCTTCCTATGGCTTGGGAGGGGGCCGCAGGCGCGAAAACAGATCTTTCGGGCTCTTGGCATCGTCCGGATCAAATGACCGGGCTTCAATGGCGTCACCGATCTCGGTTGCCATCTTGAGGGTCCGAACCAGAAGCGGCACCACAAGCGCAAGCACATTGCGCTCTAGGCCACGGGCGCGTTGGGCCTCGCGCACCTCTTCGAGTTGTTCGGCAATCAGGGGAATAAAACGCAGGGCCAACGAAATAGTGAGGCCAATCTTGGTGGGGCTAATGCCGAGATAAGCGAGCGGGCGCACGGCCCAGCTTATGGCCTCGATCATGGCGCTGACTTTGGTGGTGATGGACACCAAAGCGGCGAGCAAAACGAGCGCCGACAAGCGCAAGGCGACCGAGAGCGCCGACACCGGCTCAACGGTGAACCATTGGACGGCGAGCAGAATAAGGATGATCGGCAGGACGGGACGGATTTGCTGCCAGGCCAGGTTTAAATCGAGCTTGGCGAGGCGGAACAGAAGCAGCGCTGTGACCACAGCCGCGAGCTGTAGCCAGATGTTGGGCGTCAGCACCAAAGCGGTGCTGACAAGGGCCAGCGCGAGGAGTTTTACGCCGGGCGGGAGCGCGTGAAGGGGGGATTGCTGATGGACGTAGACGCCAACGCTCACGCCATCATCTCCTCGTAGCGCGGGATGATCTCACGCGGGGTGCCGTCAAGTACCACCCTGCCCGCTTCAAAGGCGATCATGCGATCAAAATCGGCGAGGAGATCGAGGTCATGCGAGACGACGATGGTTTGCTGGGGCAGCTCGGCGATGAAACGCGAGATGAGGCGTTTGTTGCGCAGATCGAGCGCGGTTGTCGGTTCGTCAAAGACGATGATCTCAGGCTCCATGATCAACACAGAAGCAATGGCCAGCATTTGCTTTTGTCCGCCACTGAGCAAATGCGCTGAGCGATTGCGCAGTTCGCCCAAGCCATATCGATCGAGCGCCGCGTCAACGCGCGCTGTGACCTCATCCTTGGAGAGCTTGAGGTTTCTCAAGCCGAAGGCGAGATCTTCCTCCACCATAGGGAAGACAATCTGATTGTCGGGATTTTGGAAGACGAAGCCGACGCGGCGGCGAATGGCTTTGCTGTCTTTGGCCGTCGATAGACCATCGAGTGTGACAGTGCCGCCAGTGGGGATAACGAGGCCATTGAGCAGACGCGAGAAGGTGCTTTTGCCCGACCCGTTGCTGCCAACGATGGCGATGCGCTTTTCCGATAGAGTAAGGTTCACATCCGACAGCACGGCGACGTCGCCAAAGCGGTGTGAGACCGAGCGCAATTCGATCAATCTCGTTCCTCGACTAACCGCGCCTCCAGTGCGCGGCCATAGGAATAGGCGGGATGGTATGCAGTAATCAAGCCGAGGGGAGGCTTTTAACAGACTGCGCCAACAGGGCTGCGTTATCAAAGCTGCCCGAGGATTGACGGATAAAAAGCCGGGGCTCCAGCACTACACTCGCCATTTTTTCAGCGCCCGCCGTTTTTGCCATGCATACAAGTTCTACCGCCTTTGCGCCCATAGCATCGGCGGGCATATCGACGGAGGTCAAGGAAGGGCGGACGAATTCGGAGGTGTGGTAATTGTCAAAGCCAACCACCGCCATGTCGCTGGGCACGCGCAAGCCAGCGTCGGCCAAAGCAGCCATAGCCCCCAGCGCTTGGCGATCGGTGGCGGCGAGAATGGCCGTTGCTGTGGTTTGCTCGGCCACGAGCTTGGTCACAGCGCGATAGGCTTGGGCCTCATCATAGACGCCCTCAATAACCTGCCCTGTGGCACGGTCTTCCTCAGCTAAGCGCTGTTGAAATCCATCAAGGCGGTCGCGGAAGTCTGGCCAGTCGCTATTGCTAGTGAGGAAAACAATGGTGCGATTGCCCCGTGAGACGAGGTGGTCGGTCGCCTCATAGCTGGCGCGGCGGTTGTCGACAGTGACGGTGACATAGCCCTCGGAGGGCTGCTGGCCGATGACCACGGCGGGCACGCCCATTTGTTCGGGGGGGCGGCGGAGGGGGCCGTCCTTGGCACCGGAGCAGATGATGACGCCATCCAACTGGCGCGCCACAAACTGATCAATCGCGGCCTCGCGCCGCTCATCGCTGGCTCCGACAATGGTCAGGAGAATGGAGAGGCCCGCCTCGGTGGCCGCGCCTTCGATGCCCGCCAGCATTTTGGCGTAATAGGCATTGAGCACAGGCATGGCGACGCCAATGGTGTCGGTGCGCGAGGTCGCAAAGGTCTTGGCGAGAAGGTTTGGAACATAACCCATGGCTGTCGCGACGTCGGTGACCCGTTTTCGGGTTTCTTCCGTGACGGGGTAATCAGCTTTGGCCAAGACGCGCGAAACCGTTGCCACGGAGACACCCGCGGCTTTTGCTACGTCTCGAATACCGATTTTTTTGCGCAGTTCCATGGTCGCCAGAACATCAGAGATAGCGAGTTGAAGCAATTACAGTAACCGGTTACTGTAAATTTTCAAATGACTGCTATTTGAACAGTGACGCGATGATAAGCCTACGAGCCCAGATTACGGCGGTTTTCGCCCTACATGCCCTTGGCAATGCCACGCTCCATACGCGCATCCCCGACATACAGCTTGCCAATGGCATGGGCGACGCGGCACTCGGGCTGGTTTTGATGGGCGCGCCGTTGGGCTCGATGCTGGCCTTTCCAATACTCAGCCGCTCCATTGAGCGCTTCGGCACCAAAGCTGTGACCCTGCTTGGGTTCTTCCTGTGCCTAGCCGCGATTCCGCCAATGGCGGTGATCCCCGGTGTGATCCCGCTCTTTATCCTGATGGCGGTGCATGGCTTTGGTTCTGCAATGTCGGCAATGGCGATGAATGTCGAAGCGGATCGTGTTGAGGCGCAGATGGGCCGCCGCATCATGAACAGTTGCCACGGTGCGTGGAGCATCGCCTATGTCGGGGCCTCAGCCGTGGGCGGCGTGATCCGGGGCGCTGACGTCAGTGCCCTTGTGCATTTGGGCAGCATTATTCCCTTAGCGCTGATTGCAATATTTGTGCTCGAAGCAAAGTCTGAACCCGCGCCGCCGCGCGCCTATGCGCCGACCGCACAGAAAAAGCGGTTTGCCATGCCGAGCCTCGTGCTGTTGGCATTGGTTGCGGTCGGCCTTGGAGCAGAACTGATCGAGGGGTCTGCCCGGGTATGGTCGACCATTTTGATGCGCGACACCTTTGAGATCGCAGCCATTTTTGAATCAGCCGCGCTCCCGGCCATGGTTGGAACGATGGCCTTGGGACGGCTCATCGCTGACCGATACATCGATAAGTTTGGGCCAGTTCCCGTCGCCCGGACCTTGCTTACCGTCGCCATTATTGGGCTCACAGTGGTCAGTCTTGCGCCGCACCCGGCATTGGTGCTTGCGGGCTTTGCGATTTTGGGCGCGGGGATTTGTGTCATCTACCCGCTGTCCATTTCGGCTGCGGCGCGATTGGGCAATGCCCCTGCGTCGCAAAACGTGGCGACGCTAAGTGTCATCATCCAAGTGGTCATGTTGGTGGCCCCAATGCTCACAGGGCTATTGGCTGAGTATCTGGGCGTACGCATGGCATTTGCGGCCTTGCTGATCCCGCTCGCCCTTGGCTGGCTCACGGCAGGATCGTTGGAGGATAAAAGCGCCAAACAGGCCGTGCCCTCAGTAGCCTAGCACCGCACAGGGCGCTTGACCTCGTCCCGGCGAGCGTCGAAAAGCGAAGGAAATATCGTCGTTTACACGAGACTAGTATGACCTCTCCAGCCGCCGACTTCGCCTTGCGTTTTATCACCCAACGTCCGCGGGAAGATGGCTGCGGCGGGGTGGTGTTGCAAATGCTGACAGAACGGCCCTTTGACGAGATCATGGCTCGCATCGGCTGGGGCGAGAATGATCTGCGCCGCTCGACCTGGGATGATCTCATCCGCATCTTGGGCGAAGACGGTTGGCAGTTCGGCACGCCGGTCGAATGCACGCGCTGGGATGAGGTTCGGGGCGTTGCAATCGTCCACGTCCATGACGATCACTTCATGCTCTATGATGCCGAAAATGCTGTCTTCTACGATCCGTTTGAGTTCGAAGGCCCGCAGGCGACCACCAAGCGGATCCCCATGCGCTATTTGACCGTGGCCCGCCCCACCACTGCTTGAGCAATCGCTCAGGCTAAAAAGAATGGAGCAGGAGGCAAGGGGCAGCCTCCTGCTCTAGGGGTTCGACAGTGCTCCGGAAAGCACCCACTTCGAACCTGACTGTTGCGCAACCTTTGGGGCGCTCTTAGCGCGCCGACTGTTGATCGCGACGGAGATAGCTGGCCCAACGTCGTTCGGCGAAGCGGAAGATGCCAACGAGTACGAGGGACAGGACGAGGTAAATGACGCCGATGGCGACATAGGGCTCAAGCATAACGTAGCGGTTGAGCGAGATATTGCGCGCTACACCGGTCAACTCGAGCAGAGTAACCGTGGATGCGAGCGAGGTTGCATGCATCATCAAAATGGTTTCATTGCCATAGAGCTGCAGCGAACGTGTCAGCATGGCCGGCAGCAAAATGTGTCGCGTCATGGCGAGGGGGCGCATGCCGAAAGATTTTGCGGCTTCAATTTCACCAACCGGAATGTGGCGCAGGCTGCCTGCGAAAATCTCGGTGGTATACGCGGTCGTGTTCAGCACGAAGGCGAGGATCACGCAGATCAGCGGGCTGGACAGCCACGGCCAGAGGACGCTCTCGCGCACCAGATCGAACTGGGCCAGCCCATAATAAATCAGGAACAGCTGCACCAAAAGCGGGGTGCCACGGAAGAGCAGCGTATAGCCCGCAACCGCGCCCGAAACATATCGATTGGCGGAATTGCGCGCTAAGGCGAGCGGCACTGAGGCGACGAATGCCAAAGCCAGTGACGCAATGGTGAGGAAAATCGTGAGCTGCGCACCCTGCGCGAAGAAGCCGAGATTGTCCCAGATGAGCTGAAAATTCATGGCTTATGCTCGCTTCTGACCAATGTCGGCACGCTTGGCAACGTAGCGGAGCACCAGAAGGGATAGCGCTGCGACCGTGAGATAGAAAGCGCAGGCGACAAGATAGAAGGTGAAGGGCTGGCGGGTCGCTTCAGCCGCGCCTTTGACGCGGAACATGATGTCCTGCAGGCCGATCAGCGAGATCAGAGCCGTTGCCTTGAAAAGGACGAGCCAATTATTGGTGAAGCCCGGAATGGCGAGGCGCACCATCTGCGGCAGAACAATTGAACGCCAGATTTTGAACGGCCCCATGCCAAAGGCACGCCCGGCCTCGATCTGGCCTTCTGGGATGTTCAGAATGGCGCCGCGGAAGGTTTCGGTCATGTAAGCACCGGAGACCACGCCAAGCGTGACGGCTCCGGCCACAAAAGAGTCGAACTCAATATAGGTGCGAATGCCAAGGCTCTTGGCGATCATCATCAGGAGCGCGGGCAGGCTGTAGTAGATGAGCAGCATCAGAACGAGGTCTGGGATGCCGCGCACGATGGTGGTGTAAACTTCCGCCGCGCCTCGCAGAGCCGCGTTGGAGGAGAGCTTGCACAGCGCAAAGCTCATGCCCAGGACTACAGAGATGACAAGCGCAACCAACGCCACCTGAATGGTGACGAGGCCAGCTGCCAGTACAGTGACAATGTAGTCCTGGATCACTTAGGCTTACTCTACCGTGAGGTACTTGGTTTCGATGGCAGCGAGCGTGCCATCGGCAACGACCTTGGCCAGACCTTCATTGATCTTGGCGAGAAGCTCGGTGTTGTCTGGCGCGAGCGCAATCGCAACGCCTTCGCCGAACTCAGGGGCATCGGCACCGGTGTAGGATGGGCCAACCAGCTCAAAGCCTGCGCCGCTTTCGTCCTTGAGGAAGGATGCGATGATCTGGGCTTCGTAGCTCATATGCAGGTCTGCACGACCAGCGGTGAGTTCGAGGTAAGGGGCCGAGCCGCCGTCATAGCGAACGATGTTCGCCGATGGGAAAGTCTTGGAGACGAAGGCATCCATTGGAGTGCCGGTCTGAACCGCAACGGTCTTGCCTGCAAGGCCAGCATCGGAAATGTCGAGGCCTGCACCCTCTTTCGCGACAAAGCGGAAGGTTGGACGGGAATAGATATCGGAGAAGGCAAAGGTCTTGCGACGCTCGTCGGTGACGGTGAGCGAGGAGATCAGCGCGTCATACTTGCCAGCCAGAAGACCTGGGAACATGCCATCCCAAGCGGCATTGATGATGTTGCAATCTAGCGCTGCAGCTTCACAAATCGCTTCCATCAGATCGATGTCAAAACCGACCAGCGCACCGGTCGAGTCGATCGATTCAAAAGGTGGGAAGGTCGCATCGGTGGCAATGGTGACCTGCTGGGCCATAGCACCGCTGGCAAAGGCGAACGCGCTTGCAGCGACAACGGTAAAGAGGGACTTCTTCATTCTGGATGTCCTTGTATTTGTCCGGCGTATCTGTCCGCACAGCGGAGGCGCGTTGACCGGTAACGCGCCGTGTTCCTAAAACCGTCCGGCCATAAACTGCTTGAGCCGCTCGCTTTCAGGGTCACCAAAAACCTTTTCTGGATGCCCCTGTTCTTCGATCACGCCCTGATGGAGGAAGAGCACTTGGCTTGACACTTTGCGGGCGAAGGCCATTTCGTGGGTGACGACAACCATGGTGCGCCCCTCTTCGGCCAAGTCCTGCATGACCCGCAGCACTTCCCCGACCAATTCGGGATCAAGCGCCGATGTCGGCTCATCAAACAGCATCACTTCGGGGTTCATGCAGAGTGCCCGCGCTATCGCGACGCGCTGCTGCTGACCGCCAGACAGCTGGACGGGGTGACGATCATGAAACTGATCGCCGAGGCCAACCTTGGCCAAGTTGAGCCGGGCGCGCTCAACCGCTTCCGCTTTGCTGAGGCCGAAGACATGCATGGGCGCGGCGATGCAATTGTGCATGACAGTCATATGTTGCCAGAGGCAGAAATTCTGGAACACCATGGCAAGGCGCGCGCGAATGCGTTGCAGCTGGGCGCTATCAGCGGCCTTCAAATTGCCGGTCTTGCGGTCCGCGACAGTCTTGAGCACCTCGCCATCGAGCGCGATTTCGCCGCGCGTGGGTTGCTCGAGAAAATTGACACAACGCAGCAGCGTGCTCTTGCCCGAGCCGCTCGAGCCAATGATGGAGACCACTTCTCCGGCCGCAGCGGAAAAGCTCACACCATTGAGAACGTCAACATCGCCGTAGCGTTTATGAATGTTGGCGACAGCCAGCTTGGTCATAGAGAGTATCCGTGGTGTCCCGAAGATTACGCTGGCGGCGGCACAATGACCCAAAGGGCCGTGCAGGTTTCAGTCTTGGACGGGTTTTCCCAAGTATGTGGGATGGTGGGCGGGAAGGTCAGCGTGTCGCCGGGGAGGAGGAGATATTCCTCGCTGCCGATGACGATGCGCAATTGACCGGTTTGGACATGCACCAGATCCGCAGCGGCCTTGAGCGCATAAGGCTCGTGGCCAGAGCCGCCGCCCGGCTCAATCACCGAATAGAGCGCCATCAAATGCTCATTGCTCGCACCGCTGACGAGGTATTCGCGCATTTTCTCGCCGCCAAGGCTGATCGGCACGCCAGCGCCCTTGGGCACATAGCTCGTCGCGGGGGGCTCAAAAATTTCGCCGGGCTTGACGCCGATCACGTCGCAAACACGTAGCAGTGTGGCGACAGAGGCTTGCACTTCGTCGCGCTCAAACCGGGAAATGAAGGATTTGGTGACGCCAGCGCGCTGGGCGACGTCATCAATCGTCAGGCCCTTGGACTTGCGGAACGCACGAAGGCGGCTACCGACGCGAACATCAGCGGAATCCGTCGATGGAGGGACGTCATTTTCTGTGTTTTCGTCGCTCATCACGCACCAAAAAGGTTTACCCTGACGAACCTTATAGGTTCACCCTGAATTCGAACAATGTGCATGAAAAGCGTGCAAACGCACAAACCAGCCGCATATTCAGCCAAGTAAGGCCGCAAAAGCCTTGATCTTGTCAAGCTTTCAGCGCAAAAAAGTTTCGTAATACGAAACCTCTCAGCCGCAAATTGCCGCTGAGTGATCCTGTGCGAGCTTCGTTCACCCTGCGAACCGCGAACCAAGCAGGCACGGCCATCTGGTTCTGCGCCTGAGTGTATACACAAGAGTATCAGAATGAGTGATCAGAATTTGCGCGGCTTCGATCTCTGGGGCGCACCGTTTGATGGCGAGGCATCCCTCGGCTGGCCGGGTTCGCGCTATGCCCCAGCAAAGGTTCGCGAGGCGGCGCGCTGGATCAATATGCGCATTCAGGATGGTCGCATCTTCCGGCTCGAAACCAATCAGATTGAAACCGTTGGTGATAATCTGCTCGCCGACCGTGGCGACATTCAGATCGCTCATGCGGATACTGAAACGACATTCACCCGCGTGAGCGAGGCTGTCGCGGGCTCTATCCGCAACAAGCGTGTGCCGATTGTTATCGGCGGCGATGACAGCTTGCTGTTCCCGGTCGTCAGAGGCGTCCACGACGCCCTACCCGGTCGTATCGGTATCATTCACTTTGACGCGCACCTCGACCTTATGGACGAAAGCGATGCGCAGGGACGTTTGAGTCAATCGAGCGGCATGCGTCGTTCGCTTGAGCTCGATCGCATTCAGGCTGCAGACTGTATTCAGGTGTGTGAGCGCCACTTCAACTTCCCATCCTCAGGGCAGTTCAAGTTTGACCAAGGGCTGGCCCACATCTCTGCCCGCCAAGTCCTCAAGCAGGGCGTCGACGCAACGCTTGAGCAGGTGTTCAAACAGGTTGAAGGCGCAGACCACCTCTATCTCTCGTTTGACATTGATGCGATCGACCCAGCTTTCGCGCCGGGCGCAGGGGCGCATGAACCGGGCGGCATCACGTCGGCTTGGGGCCTTGAGTTTGTTGAACGCCTCGCGCCTTATTGCTCGGCAATGGCGATCACCGAGGTCAACCCGATGATGGACGTCAAGGACATGACATCGACGCTGGCGGCATACCTTGCCTTCACCTTCGCCGTCGCAGGCAGCAAGGCCGCAGCACCGGGCCCCCGCCGCTAGAATTATGAAGCCGCATTGCCTTGCAGTGCGGCTTTTCCACTTTGTTGCGGCGTTTGACGCTCAAGTGCTATTGGTGCTTGAAGATTGTCGCACGACTCCAAGTGGCCCCACATACTCTTTGCGGGCCACAGTCGTGCCGTCGCACTTGGAAGCCAATGCCCCCAAAAGCCACTAACCGCTCCAGTATCAGACAGGAGTTGATCAGCGTCCTGAGCTTTTTGAGCCCACGCCGCCGTGTTCAGCTCGTTCTGGTCTTTCTTCTTTCGCTCGTGGGCGCTGTTGCGGAAATGGCGACGCTTGGGGCCATTATTCCCTTTCTCGCCATTCTGACAGGCGGCAGCGAACAGTGTAGCGCTCTCAGCGTGGTGTGTGGTCTCAGCCCAACCCAAATATCCTTCGGTTTTGCTGCGATCATCGCAACAGCCACACTGTTGCGATTGCTCTTGGCCTGGGTCAGCACGCGCTTTGCTTATGCTGCCGGTGCAGACCTCGGCTACGAGGTCTATAACCGCGCCCTGCATCAGCCTTATCGGTTTCACGTCGAGCGCAATTCCAGTGAAATCATTGCCGCAATCGGCCGCGTCAATCTGCTGATTACCAGTGTTCTATCCCCGATCATGCAAGGCATGGTGGCCTTGATCATCTGCATCGGGATCATTGCTGCCCTGATCACGGTTGACGTCACGACGGCGCTTATCGCGGCAGTGTCGATTGGGCTTTTTTATGTGGTGGTGACAAAGACCACGCGAAAACTGCTGGAGGCCAATAGTCGGATAGAAGCGGAAGCAGAAACGCAACGCGTCAAAATCCTGCAAGAAGGACTGGGCGGCATTCGCGACATTCTGCTCGATGGCACACAGGGGATGTATACCAAGCGTTTCCGTGCTGCGACGTTCCGGCAACGCACCGCTCTGGCGACGAATCTTTTCATCCGCAGCACCCCCCGATACCTCATCGAAGGCGCGGGCATGCTGGTTATGGTCGGGCTGGCGTGGTGGATCCAGAGCACGCAGGGGCTCGAAGTGGCTCTCCCCACATTGGGAGCACTTGCCTTGGGCGCACAGCGCATGCTTCCGCAGCTGCAAGTGGCCTATCTCGCTTGGTCGTCGCTGAGCGCCAGCAAAGCCATCGTCTCGGACGTCGTAGCATTTTTGAACTTGCCCATGCCGACCGCTTCCGCATTGACGGTGGCAGAAGCCGCTATTTCTGCCTCGCCTTCGCAACCAGTTATTGCGCTCGACAAAGTCGGGTTTGCCTATAAGTCGGATGGCGCAGCTATTCTGCGTGATATTGAGCTCGTCGTTCCGCACGGGTCGCGCATTGGCTTTATAGGCAAAACTGGCAGTGGCAAGAGCACGCTTATTGACGTGATCATGGGCCTCCTGCCCCCGACGAGCGGCGAAATCCGCGTTGGAGGCCAGGTGCTGAATGACAGCAATCGTCGCGCGTGGCAGTCACGCATCGCGCATGTGCCACAGTCCATTTACCTAACGGACGCTTCGATTGCGGAAAACATCGCCTTTGGCAGTGAGCACCATCAGATCGACATGGCTCGTGTCATCGCAGCGGCCCAACGCGCGCAGATCGATAGTTATGTTCAGCAATTGCCGGAAGGGTATGACACGCACGTGGGCGAACGCGGCGTTCGGCTCTCGGGAGGCCAGCGTCAACGCATTGGTCTGGCGCGTGCGTTCTATAAAAATGCTGATGTACTGGTTTTGGATGAGGCGACCAGCGCGCTTGATGACGCAACCGAAACGCAGGTGATGAATGCGATCGCTGCCATCGATGGCGACATTACCGTTCTCATTATCGCGCACCGCCTGACAACGTTGAAAAACTGCGACGTCATCGTGCGATTGGAGAAAGGGCAGATCGTCCGCCAAGGCACTTATGCTGAGGTTATCGGCAACTAGTCGCGCGGCCAAAAAAATCCCGGCACCATGTGGCGCCGGGATGAGAATGTTCCGAAGTCTTAGACGTTATACTTGTCGTGGTACTTCTGCATCATGGCGATGTAGTCACCGACATACTTGGCATCGTACCAAACGCCGAAGAGGAAGCTCGAACGGCGACGGGTCTGGAACGGCAGGCCGAGGAAGTAGATGCCTGGCTGCTTGCCAACACCCATGTCGTGGATTGGCGTGCCGTCTTCTTCAAAGGTATCAACCTGGAGCCAGCTGTAGTCGCGCTTGAAGCCCGAAGCCCAGATGATCGAGGTGATGCCGGCTTCTGCCAGATCGAGCTCGAGGATTGGGTTGGTTTCATATTCCGTGGTAGGCAGCAGGTTACGAGCTTCCGGATATTCTGGAAGATCGAGACCATTGTTCTCGATGTAAGCGTCGATGACGTTCAGGGTATCGAGGTAGCTGTTGTTGCCGAACTCGATGTTGTCAGCGAGATCGTTGGAGAAGGTCAGCTTGCCGTTTTCGTAGCTGGCGGTACGACCAACCAGAACTGCGCCCTTGGAGGCGAGCAGGCGGTAGTCGATTGGCATCTTGGTGTGGACGCCTGAGATGGCGAGCGCAATGTTGCGCTTCACATCGCGATTGACGGTGTCCCAACGGCCAAGAACGCCAGTCCAGTATGCGCCTTCGCGATCACGGTAGAAGCGCGGTGGGCGGATGTGGCGACCGATCGAGTGGTAAACCTTGCGGCCAGCAGCAACGAGTTCTTCAGCGATCTGACCGCCCGAAGCGCCCGCACCAACAACCAGAACTGCGCCTTCTGGCAGCTGCTCTGGGTTGCGGTAGTTGACCGAGTGGATCTGCATGACGGGTGCGTCTTCTGGCACCATCTTTGGATAGACTGGGGTCTGGAAAGCGCCAGTTGCGGCGACAACGTTGATGGCTTCGTATTCGCCATCAGAAGTGACGACGTGGTAACCCTGCTTCTTGTGGAGCTTCGTGACCGAGATCACCGAAACGCCAGTGCGGATCGGCGCGTTGTTCCGCTCTGCATGCTCGACGAGGTATTCAACGAGCTTGTCCTTGGGGGTGAAGACGTCCTGTGGAACGCTCTCGATCTTGCTGCTCGGCAGACGGTCGTGCCAAGCCGGGCCGTTTGCGCGCAGCGAGTCCCAACGAGCGGTGCGCCAGCTTTCAGCGACGCGGCCCTTTTCCAGAACCACGTGGCTAATGCCAAGATTGGTCAGGTGCTCGCTCATCGAAATGCCAGCCTGGCCGCCGCCGACGACGATCGTGTTTACCTTTTCCATTGTATCTCAAGACCTTTTTTGCTGGGCACTAGCCCCAATTGTTTCAGGCTTCGGGAGAAGCTGATGCAAAAGCTCTCCCATGCACCGAGCCGTGGGGCTCGGTGGCGCAATGATTGTGAGTGGTTGTCGACCGCTTAGTTGGCGGGGGTAACCGTTTCGCCGACGAGACGACGCTGACGGATCACCGGGATGCCTTTTCGCAGCTTTTCCACCTGTGCCATGTCAAGGGTGGCAGTCAGCGTTTCGGGGCCGTGACCCGCACGCTTGAGCACAGTGCCCCAGGCGTCAACGATGACCGAGTGGCCGTAGGAGCTCTTGGTTTCGCCATCGACGACAACCGAACCACCGAGACCGCAGGCGATGAGATGGCACTGGGTCTCAACCGCACGAGCGCGGGCAAAGAGTTCCCAATGCGCTTCACCGGTGATCATGGTGTAAGCGGCTGGAAGCGTGATGATCTGAGCGCCCTTGAGGCGCAGAGCACGGAACAACTCGGGGAAGCGACCGTCAAAGCAGATAGCCGTACCGAAGGTGACGCCATCAAATTCCCAAGTAACAATGTCATTGCCGGGCTTGATGTAGTCGGACTCGCGGAAAGGACCATTGCCGAGATCGTCAATGTCAAAGAGGTGGATCTTGCGGTATTCCGCCAGCACTTCACCCTCGCGGCCAAAGACCACGGTGACGTTCTCGACGCGCTCTTCGCCTTCGACCTTGGCCAGAATGGTGCCAGCCTGAACCGACACTTTGTGGCGCTTCGCAAAGGCCTGAGCCATGCGATAAGCGGGGGTTTCGGCGAGCGGCTGAGCCAACTCCACAGCACTCTTTTGATCGAGGCCGTAATAGCTGAAATACTCAGGCAGGACGAGGAAATCAGGCTTTTCAGCTGCCTGCATTGCCGCTTCCATCGCTGCTTCTGCTGCCGGAACTGTCTCCTCAGGAGACAGGCCCATGACTGTTTGGATTGCAGCTACTTTCATGCCTGCGCCCCTTCCTTAGCCAGAATGTCCAATGAGTTTGTGGCGCGACCACCGATATCGGGGTTGAGCACACGTTCAACGAAATTAGCCTGTTGGGGCGCATAAGCGTCCCAGAGGCGGCGCAGATCGGTCAGAGGTTCGGCCGATTTATCAACGCGCAGATCAACCACGCAGAAGTCATCATGTTCAGAGACGCGGAGCGCCGCCGAACCGAGTGGGAAGACTTCCCCGCCAGCGGCAAGGCCAGCGTCGAGAGCGGCGAGCAGACGCTCAGCAATCGGCTTATCGCTGGCCGCTTCCGCCGCCGCGATCATGGCTGCAGGAACGGTGTCGTTGCGCAGGATATTGCCGACAGCAACCATGCCCAGACCAAAAGCCTTGGCATGGATTGGCTCCTGATGGCTGCCCTGACGCGCCGCGGTATTGCCATAGCGATCGACGATCGCAAGCTCACGCCACTCAATGCCTGGTGCTGTGGCGACAGCATCGAGAGCTTCCTGAGCGGAGAGGCCTGCACGCAGATAGCGAAGAGCCATGATGCCCAAACGCGGATCAGTGCGGTGCTGGGTGATAACGGCACCTGCGTCGTGATTGACGAACAGGCAGCGCGCGCCCATGGCCATCGACGAAGTGGTGCCAGCAATGCCGAAGTGACCGGTTTGTGGGCAACGAAGTGCGATAGAGAAGGTCATTAGCTGAGCCTGAACAATGCACGCGATGGGGAGAACGGCGTGATATCCACGCTGGTCTTTTCGCCCATCAGAACTTCGGAAACGAGCTTGCCAGTGATGCCGCCGAGCGTCAGACCAAGGTGGCCGTGGCCGCAGGCGTAGACAATGCGCGGGTCCTTCTTGGATGGACCAATGAAGGGCATGCTGTCTGGGGTCGACGGGCGGAAGCCCATCCACGTGTCCTGACGCTCGCCGAGGGCGGGCACCATTTTACGCGCTTTGTCTTCCAGCACCTTGAGGCGCGATGGGTTTGGCTTCTTATCCAGACCGCCCAGATCCACAGTACCGGCTGCGCGGATCTGATGAGACAGAGGCGTTAGGAAGAAGGCATCCGAGAGGTACATCAGCGGATGGTTGATCAGCCCTTCGGTGTTGTTGAAGGCAACATGATAACCGCGCTCGGTATTCATATTGAGACGATCGCCGACAGTCCTGGAGATGGCACGGGACCATGCACCAGCGGAAACCACGAGGCGCTGCGCCACGACGGTTTCAGAGCCGGCCTCGACGCGGACGCCATCAGCGGTGCTGGTGATGTTGCCAGCCTTGGCCTGAACGAAACGACCACCACGCTTGATGATGTTCTGCGCCAGACCGCGGCAATATTCTTCTGGGCTGTCGATAATGTAGCAGCCCGGGAAAATGGTGCCCCCGACATAGCCCGGCGCCAAGTTTGGCTCCATGCCTGCGATGTCGTCGCGGGTCAGATAGGTGGCTTCAACACCTTCAGCGCGACGGCGTTCGTTCGACTTCTTGGCACGCGCCGCTTCCGCTTCAGAGCGGTAGAGGTGGATTGAACCCTTGCCCTTAACGAAGCGGACGTTGCCCACTTCGTCCATGAGCGGGGCATTGCCATCTTCAAGCACGCGCATCAGCGAGCTCAGAGCGCTGATGATGCCATCCTGACGGCTCCGCAGCGAGGCCGAGAGGAAGGCTGTCAGCCAAGGCGCTAGATCGAGAAGGTCGCGCCAATATAGGGTCAGCGGACCATCATGACGCAGCAGCATGCCTGGGACATCACGCAGAATGCCCGGCGAAGCCGATGGAAAAATGCCCGATGGTGCCACGGTCGACGCATTGCCGAACGAGGCTGCGTTGCGGAAAGACACACCCGGAAGCGGTGGCGTTGGGTCGATGACAGTGACGTCACAGCCCTTGCGCAGGAGCCACAGCGCGGTGGAAAGACCCACCACGCCGCCGCCGATAACCGCAACCGTCAGCTTGCTGCTGTCGTTTACTTGCATTTGGGAAAGACCCCTTAGATCGCAGCGGTTACGATGACTTCAACATCGTAGCCTTCAGCAGCTGGCGGGCAGACGCCTGCAGCGCGCGAAGGCTGGTTCTCTGGGTCGACCCATTCTTCCCAAGCGACATTCATCGCATCAAAATGCTTCTGATCGGAGATCCAGACTTCAGCGCGCAGGATCTTGGACTTGTCGGTGCCAGCTTCGGCCAGCCACTTGTCGACCTTCTGCAGGCAGAGGCGGGTCTGGTCTTCGATGCTGTCACCCTTGTTGCCGCACATGCCGGCGACATAAGCGATGCCGTTGTGGATGGAGACCATGGAGGTGCGCTTAAGGCGCTCGATGCGGACGATTTCAGTCATTTCAATTCACCGTATATTGGCCCTGAGGGCCGCAAATTAGATTTGGTTTCGAGGAGAGTGTTGCGCCGTTACAGGCGCAGGCTCTTCTGGAAGCCCATGGCTTTTTCGAGGATGGCAACAATGACCACCGACATGACGACCAAGGCAGTCGCCATTGCCGCGACGGTCGGATCATCGAAGTCCTTGATGTACTGGTAGGCAGCGACCGGGAGGACCTTGGTGTTGTCGTTGGAGAGGAACACTGCGATCGAGAAGTTATCGAGCGCTTCCACGAAAACGAAAACCGAGGCTGCCAGAATGCCGGACTTGAGCTGGGGCAGCACGATCGAGAAGAAGGTGCGGATCGGACCGGCGCCCAGGTTTCGTGCTGCTTCTTCGATACGCGGATCAAGACCGAGCAAGTTTGCCGACAGGGCGCGGATGGAGAATGGCAGAGCCAGAACAAGCATGCCCAGGCAAAGACCGAACAAGCCGATCTTGTAGCCAGCAGCCGACAGCAGCGATAGCAAGGACACACCCGTCACTACGCCCGGAATGATCAGCGGGGAAAGGATGATCTGCTGGATCAAAGCCTTGCCCTTAAACTCGGTGCGGACCAGCGCATAGCTGGCCGGGATGCCGATAACCAAGCTCAACGGGGTGACGATGAGCGCCATCAAGAACGAGTTCTTGGCTGCGCCCATGAACATGGGCGAATTATAGAAATTGTAGTGCCATTCCAGAGAGAAGCCCTGAGGCGGCCACTGGAAATAGCGGGTTGCGCTGAACGAATGCAGCACAACGAACACTACGGGCAGCAGCAGGAAAGCGGTCGAAACAATCGCCAGCAAGGTGACGACGATGCCGTACTTGCCTTCGAGATCACGCCTAAACATTAGGATACCGCCTTCTCAATTTTCTTGGACACAAAGGTCATCAGCCAGATCGATGCGAAAGCGCCGACGAGGAAGATCACTGCGGTCGCAGCTGCGTAGGGAATGTCGTATTCGACAAACATGCGGTCGTAGATCTGGTTAGCGATCATGCGAACCTTGCCGCCACCGAGAACCATCGGGAACAGGAAGGAGGCGAGTGCGATCGAATAGGCCAGAACCAGTGTCACCATCAGGCCAGGCAACAGCATTGGCATGGTGATGCGCCAGAAGGTAACGATGCGGTTGGCCCCGAGGCTACGCGCTGCTTCTTCGACCGAAGTGTTGAGATTGCGCACGGCACCGATCAGGGTGAAGACCGCAAACGGCAGCAGATAGTGGGCAATCGAGATGCCAACGCCGGTCCAATTATAAAGGAAGCGGATCGGTGCATCGATTATGCCGAGGCTCGTCAGACCAAGATTGATCAGCCCCTTGTTGCCAAGGAGAATGAGCCATGAATAGGCGCGAGTGACACCGCCGGACAGGAAGGTCACGGCGATGGCCAGCATAATCAAAGTACCGACCCACTCTCGCTTCGCCCGCACGATGACCATAGCCATAGGAACGGCCACAGCCACTGTGATGAGCGAAATAACGAAAGACGCCCAGAGCGTGGTGAGCAAGACAGCCTGGTTCGACCCAGACGACAGCACGCGCCAGTAATTTTCAAGCGTAATGGCACCAGCGAACTGGGTGCCTGGGGGCCCCTTGAGGAAAAGGCTGCTTAGAGCGAAATAGCCGTAAGCTGCGACGATGAAGAGACCAATCACCAGCGCAGGGGAAATCAGGTATTTGCTGCGGTCGTTTTTGCTTTCCATCAGTCCCTCAGCAAAATGGTGTGGGCTGGGTCGAGCAGGAGCTTTACGGTCTGGCCGACAGCAAAGCGTGCAGAGTTGCTTGTGCGAGGCGCGTTGGCTTCGATCTTATGACCACCGACTTCGCAGTGATAAACGATGCGTTCGCCAAGCTCATGAGCCGACTTGATGACGGAAACGAGGCCCATACGCGCATCGTCCTCTGCCACCAGCTCGATGTGCGATGGACGGATAGAGATCTTGCAATCAGAGCCAACTGGCTTGGCTTCAGTGGTTGGAACGACAACCTTCTGGCCGCCAAGCTCGATGACCACTTCACCCTCTGACTTCGAGACGACCTTGCTTGGGAAGATGTTTGGCACGCCGAGGAAGCGCGCAACAAATTCGGTCTGAGGACGGTCATAGAGCGCGATTGGGGTATCGAGCTGTTCGATGCAGCCGCCGTTCATGACAGCGATGTAATCGGACAGATAGAGCGCTTCGTCCTGATCGTGGGTCACGAGGATCGAGGTGATGCCCAGCTTGCGCTGCAGATCGCGCAATTCGGCCTGCAGGCCTTCACGCAGGTGGCGGTCTAGCGCACCCAGCGGCTCATCGAGCAGCAGCAGCTTTGGCTTGATGACGACGGCGCGCGCCAGCGCGACGCGCTGCTGCTGGCCACCAGAAAGCTGGCTCGGATAGCGATCGGCAAGATGGGTGAGCTGAACCATTTCGAGCACGTCACGGACGCGAACGGCCTGCTCTTCCTTGGATACGCCACGCATCTTAAGGCCAAAGGCGATATTGGACTCGACGGTCATATGCGGGAACAGGGCATAGTTCTGGAAGACCATGCCGATGTCGCGGAAGTTCGGCTCAACGCGACTGATGTCCTGACCGTCGACGAGGATTTCGCCCGACGTTACATTTAAGAAGCCTGCAACCATGCGCAGCACGGTGCTCTTGCCGCAGCCCGAAGGGCCCAGAAGGGTAAGCAGCGAGCCACTGGGCACGTTGAGATCGAGGTTACGCACCGCTTCAAAGTTGCTGTACCGCTTGGTCAACTGCCTCAGTTGCAAGGTACTGCTTTTTAGAGTTTCCATAGCCGCCGGTTCCGTCAGAAGTGTAGGGGGGTGCGTCCGGGCGATTGCGGCGCCCGAGCACAGAGTTCATTTCGCCTCACGAGAGGCAGAGCGGATGCGATTTTGTCGGAAGATCCAGAATTGACCGGCCTCACTATGGGTGAGACCGCTTTGGTCAATTCCTATTCAGCGATGCGGCGGCGGCGGCAAAGCCGCCTGCTGTGAGTACTTGCCGGGCGAGGCCCCAGACACGACCCTTATCTTATCCGGCAGTTTTCACCGCCGACGACAGCACCAGATATGCTGTCGGGATAATTCAGTCGTCGTTTATTGAGGTCCGAGAGGCATGACGAAACCGCGCATCAAATGCGCGCGCATCACTTTCTCAGCTTCATCAGCGTCCCGCACTCGGATGGCCGCGAGCAATTGCCTGTGCTCGTCGATTGCCCCAAGTGTGTTCTCACGGCTCAAAGCCGCGATATTGGTTTCGCTCATGAAAAACCCGGCGTAATTTTCAATGGCGTTCTGCAATTCAGCAACGCCGCACGCATCGTAAATCCTCCGATGGAACGCAGTGTTGTTACGCACGCGTTCGGTTCTCGCTTCTTCAGGCAAGGCCACTGCCAGTTCGATAGACGCCTCAAGAAACGCAAAATCGCTTTCACCCAACAGAGGGACTGCAAGTCGCGTTGCGTATCCCTCCAAGGCAATGCGGATTGCCCGAATACCTTCAAGTGCCGTTTTGACATTGGCCACGACCACCCCGGATGATGTCCGCTCCAGCAGACGATTACCGAGAAGTCGCGTGAAGGCTTCGCGCAGCGGGGTACGGCTCACACCGAGCCGCTGCGCCATTTCCACCTCGCGGAGACGCTGGCCAGGCTCCAAACGCCCGTCCAGGATCAGCGACCGCAAGAGTTCATAGACCACATCGGCTGAACTCACCGCCGACAGCCGGCGTCCCACCAGCTCGTCAAGTGCATCCACAGTCATGCAATATACCCCCGTATCTTCGCTATGATGCTGTCTAACCGCCACCACCATCACGCGACAGGGGGCATTCGAGCTTGTGGCTCGAACTTACCCTTTAACTGCTCCCTGCCCGTTCTTCCACAACTCAGAGATGAGCGTAGCAAAGACGGCTCCGCGGCCAGCAATTGCGCTCACCACGATTGTTTCGTCGCGCGAGCAGATATCGTTGCAGATTGGACCCATGCCATCGATGGTTGGCACGCCAAGTGCACCACAGAAGCTCGCATCCGAACCGCCCGAGATATTGGTCAGCTCAAAGCAAGGCGCATCGATCTCACGGGAAGCGGCTTCAACGATTTGGTAAAGCGCAGCAGATTCTGCCGAACGCGCCCACGCAGGACGTGTCCAACCACCCTTGAGCTCAACCGAAACACGATCGGTCGCCACCGAAGCAACGAGACGCTCAACTTCTGCCTGAAGTGCCTGTGCAGCTTCTGGAGTGCGCGCACGCATATCAACGTGCAGCTTAGCGTGGCCCGGAATAACCTGACGCGCATCTCCACCCTGGAAGATACCAACGTTGACGATGGTGCCATTTTCGAGATTGGTCAGCGCTTCAATCTGCGGCACCAGCTGAGCCAGCGGACGGATTGCCGATGCACCCTTGAGGTAGTTCGCTGCAGCGTGAGCGGTCTGCCCCTTGGCTTCAACATAGAACGCACCAACGGCACCGCGCGAGGTGAAGTAACCACCACCCGGACGGCCTGGCTCAAGGGTAAGAACCCAATCAGCCTGCTGTGCATGCTCTTCGATCCAGCCACGCGAAAGCGGGCTACCCAGCTCTTCGTCGCTGACGACGAGGAACTTGATCTCAGCAAAATCTGCGAAACCGGCAGTGGTCGCCACATCGATAGCGTTGAGTGCCAGAACGAGGCCACCACGCATATCACCAACGCCTGGCCCCTCAGCCAGATCGCCCTTGATGGCAAATGGCCAAGATTCAAGCGTGCCACGCGGCCAAACTGTGTCGGCGTGACCAAGGATCATCAAGCGACCCTGACCAGTGCCCTTGCGAACTGCCCACAAGCGATCACCGCGTTCCGGGACCTGCTCATAGTTCAGCTCAAAACCCTGACTCTTGAGGCGTTCGCCGATCCACTGCGACGTGCGCGTTACGCCTTCTACGTCGTAGGACCCAGCTTCAACACCAACGAGCTCGGCGATGTCCGCCAGCATCGTATCGAGTCTAGCCGCAAAAATTTCGCGGAATTCAGTAGCGACACCCATCGTCATTCCCTTCCTGTATACATGGATACAAGCATACAAAACAGCGCGTTGCAAGAGTGGACCGAAGGGCTTCGACATGCCCGGGCACTGCCCTTAAAGCCGCTCGACCCGCGCGATATGTTCAAGCAGACGTTCAAATTTCACCGAAATTCCAAGGACTTTGGCGCACAGACGCGCGCTGTGCTGGCCCCGCATGCGTTCCGCCCAGCCGGATGCAGCGTGGAAAATTATGCTCCGACTGGCGAAACATGGTGATCGGCGCGAATTTGACCCAAGAATCAAGCATTGGAACGATCAGCTCAAAAGCGCCGGCAGCACGCCGCGCTGAAGCTCGGCACCGATATTCAAAAGCGCGAAATCGCTATGCATCGGCCCCATCAACTGGAGGCCGATCGGACACCCACGTCGATCGACCTGCACCGGCAAAGCGAGTGCAGGCAGGCCCGACACATTGGCGGGAGCCGTGAACCGAAGTGGATTATCAACACCCGCATTTGGCGCGCCTAGGGGATTGTCCAGCACCGGCGCGACGGCCGCATGGATTGGCAAAGCCAGACAATCCATCTCGCTCATGAATGCCTGCCAAGTCGCCGCAATATCCGCCTGACGCGTCTTATCGCGCTCATGTTGTTCGCTCGTGATCGCAGCACCCTGCCCGGCCAAAGCAGCGAGAGCGGAGCCATACTCATCTCGTTTGGACGGGTAAGTCTCGGCATGACCTAGCGCCACTTCCCTAGCGCAGAGGCGCGACCACACTTCATAAATGTCAGGCGTGTTCGGCAATTTGCATGAAACCAGCACCATACCGGCCGTCGACGCAGCATCCAGCATGCGGCGATAGGCCGAGGTAACCTCAGCGTCCAAGCCGCCTTCAAGAAGCTCTGCGCTATAGCCCAAACGCAAACCTTCGAGGCTGGCCGCCGGAACCTCGTCGCTACCCCCAACCATGCCCTTGAGCATCAGAGCGCAGCCCTCGGCGGTCGTCGCCATGGGACCGACATGGTCAAGGCTCGGCGCCATGGCGCAAACGCCTTCAACACTAACCAAACCACGGCTCGGCTTTAAACCCGTGAGGCCGCAATAGGCCGACGGGAAGCGGATGGAGCCACCGGTGTCACTCCCGACTGCACCCGCAGCAAGCGCTGCGGCGACAGCCACGCCGGAGCCAGAGGAGGATGAGCCAACTCGAAACTGTCCGCCCCAAGGGTTCTTCGGCACGGGCATAAGCGGGTGATGCGTCGAGCACGCACCCTCGGCCATAGCGAGCTTACCCAAAACCACCGCGCCTGCTTGCAAAAGCTGGGAGACAACGGCCGCATCGCGCTGCGTTTGCCGATTGCGGTGAATAGCCATGCCATTCGATGTGGGAGCGAATTCGGTCTCACACAGATCTTTGAGCGCGATCGGCACGCCATGCAGCACGCCGAGAATACGCCCTGCCCGATACGCCGCATCGCAAGAAGCAGCCTGCTTGAGCGCCGCCTCTCCCGTGACGAACACATAGGCATCATACTGGCTACCGAGCACCTCAATGCGCTCTAAATAGCCCCGCGTGAGATCGACCGAAGATACCTTGCCCTCGGCGAGGGCCGCAGCGATTTCAGGAAGGGGACGGGCGAGAAGATCAGCGAGCGTAGAGGCGTTTTGCATAAGGCAGCAGCTCAGTGGGGGATATAAAAAAGATCAGGTGGCGAACCACCTGATCTATCGCAACACCTAAATGTCTTTAGGGATTAGCGGGCGATTTCGTCAAAGCGCACGGTCCAGTCGCTGACGTTTTCGTTGACAAGACGGCCGTCCATCACAAAGCCTTCGCCATCAGCTGGGAGAGCCGCTGCGAGTTCTTCAGGAAGGGCAACATTCTTGTTCACAGGCGCCATGTTGACGCGAGCCAGCATTTCTTCCTGCGCACCCTTAGAGATGATGTAGTTGACGAACTGCGCAGCTTCGTCCTGGCTGTCACCCTTGGTCATCATCATAACGTCGAAGTACATCGGCGCCGGCTTTGGCGCGACCATCTTCATGTTGAGGCCTTCCTTGGCGATCGCGTTCATGTGCGAGCTCTGGCCGATAAGGATCGAACCTTCACCCTGAACGATCGACTGGCGTGCCTGCGAGTCCGAAGAATAATAGAGCGAAACGTTGTCGTTCAGGTTCTTGAGAGCTTCAAAGCCAGCATCGAAATTATCGATGGTGCCGCCGTTGATCTGGTTTGCAACCATCAGCAACGAACCCGAATAGATCGACATCGCTGGAGCGATGATCTGGCTCTTGTATTCTGGCTTCCAGAGGTCTTCCCAAGAGGTCGGCGGTACGGTCACGACGTCAGCGTCATAAACGATACCCATTGGGTAGTAATAAATACCAACCCAATCATCAGAGAGCGCGCCCTGGATCAGCTCACCGCTGTTGGTCAGCTTGTCCTTCGGGATCTTGACGAAGAGTTCCTGGTCCTGGCCCGCTTCGCTGGCGATGGTGTTGGTTGCAAACCATACGTCAACCGATGGGCTCGAGCGCTCTGCCTGCAGCTTGACGAGACCCTCACCCGACGAGGACTGGGTGACCGCATTGACCTTAATGCCGGTTTCCGCTTCGAACTGCTGCGAAATGGCCTTGATGCCATTTTCCCAGGTCGAGCCCCAGATCTGGATGGTGATTTCTTTGTCTTGGGCGAAGGCAGGAGCAGCAGCCAAAACGAAAGCAGAAGAGAGAAGAAGGGTCTTGATATTCACGATAGTCTCACATTCTCTATATTGAAACACACCGCTCAGCACACTGCCCAGAAGCAGCAGAACAGATACGATGTAAAAATCGGATCGAGACGATTGGTTCAACTAGCAGAGTGTGCGACCTCAAACATGGCCACGCTCGAGCGCTGCAACCCTGCATCGCCCAGCAGGTCGTTAGTGTTTCCCTCCACCACCGACCTAAACACACCCGCGCAAGTTTCACCGGTCTAAAATCCAGCCCTACCATCCGACAGCAGACACAGACGCGTGAACGCGGTCGCCATTGATGGTGATCGAACAAATTCCGTGACGAGACTCAGGGGTTCCCTCCATTTTGTGCACACACGGATACCTGTATACAACGTGTACTATGGGATACTTGCATACATTCCCAATGTGCAGCAAGAGACTTAGCGGGCCATGATGAGGAAAAATCATCCACCCCGTATTTTCGGCTAAACGTTAGGCAAAAAAGGCCCAAACACCGAGCATGGGGCGAGGCATTATTCACAGAGACAACACTGCGAGCCGCCTCCTGCAAGCGCAATAAGAACCCAGCAAAGTGGTTTCCGCACAAACTTTCGCAGGCGTAACAGACGTTAAGGCAGACCACCCGTGCCGCCACCCGGAATCAAGACCTAACTACGACTGCACCACAGTCCACACACCTCTCACTGCACGCCGAAACGAGCAGCCCATGCACCCCCATAGCGCCGCAACGCGGATAATGGCGCTGGATTTTCAATGAGATAGCATTCACTTTTGCCAAAATTAGGCCACAACTTGAAACAAACGCAATAGAAATTAAAGCAACAAAAGAACGACAGAATTACAACAGAGCAAAACAACACCAACCCCGCACCCGAAACAGCCTAATACCCACGAATACATTCACTTCATCAGCATGCGCGCGAAACAAACAAACCGCGGCACACGCCATGAAACTGGAATTATCATGATAAAACTGAGTTGCTAGAACCCATTCAGTACTGATATGATCCCACCAAAGTTATGGCGGGAGTTTCCAATGAATACAGTATTGAAGCGCGGACTATCCGCGCTCGTTCTAACCGTTGCATTTGCTATTCCTGCTTATGCACAGCCAGTCACCCAAGCGTCAGTTACTTCTGCATGCGCGGTTAGCGCAAACGCGTGTATCGCTGCGCAGAATGCCTATGTAGCTGCCATGCGCGCACAGGGCCTCAGCGCAGCACAAATTGGCGCAGCAATGGGCGCCGTCGTTGCTGCGCTCGTGAACTCGGGCGTTCCAGCGGCCACTATTGCCGCTGCCGCAGGCAACTCAGTGCAGTATGCAGCGAGCCCAGCTCAGGCCAACGCTTTCACGCAGATTGCTGAAGTCGCAAGTACTGGCGGCACAATTGATCCAGTAGTCGTGCAGGTTGCGTCTTCTTCCAGCCCAAACTGATTTGATCGCTCTATGAACTGTGTGGCCGAGAACACTTCGGCCACACGTCTCAGGGTGAACGAATTTGAACTTGCCGTACCGGGTGTACTTGGTACCTACTCGGAAACGCCCAATGTTTAGCCGCGTCGTTCTGGTTTTTGTATCTGTTTCGCTCTTGGCGACAAGCGTGATTGTGGGGCAACGAGAGCTTGCTGGCCTAGCGCAAGTCGGTGCGACGGACGAGAATTTCTTTGAAACAGTTCTCGCCAACGACCATTGGCTGCCGCCCTCCTACAAATCGACCGACACTATCTTGCGCCGCTGCATAAATGTCGTCGGCGGCCTTTACGGCGCACTCCAGCCCGTAGAACGCATGGATTTGGCGCGTTGGAATTGCCTGGATCAGGCTGACACAGCCATTACGCGGATGCCAAGTTACGCATTGGGATGGTATGCCAAGGCGCTGTTTTCGTACCAGCTCGGCGAACCCAAGGCTGGTGAAGCCGCTTTGATACAGGCACAGCAGACTGGTCGACATGAACAATGGATTGCTGAAGGTCGAGTCCAACTGGCTGAAGACCATTTCAGCACCCTCTCCCTTGCAGCACTCTCCGGTCACCAGAAAGACCTCGAACTCCTAGCGCAATCCGCGCGCGGCGTCGCCTCGGTCGCACGTCGATATACGACGCAGCCCGAGTTCCGCGAGCGCATAACCCTTATCGTCGAACAATTGCCCCCCGAAGACCAAGTACGCTTCCTCAATAACGTTCGCCGCACAACTCAAACTTCCGGCATGGTGATGCCGTGACACTTGCTGGCACCACACTTGTGAGAAAACGCTCAATTACAGCGACGCATCTAGGCTCGTCGACGCTCAATCATATCCTGGCAATTGGCCTAGTCACTCTTGCAACACTCGCCCCTCTTTCGCTTGGCGCCAACAACGCCTCGGCGTGGTCAATCAACGGCGCCATCGTCGGCCTCGTCGCGCTTATCTATTGCCTCGCCCTAATGTTCACCGGCAATCCTCTGCGTGTCGGCCTTTCACGCCTCATACCAGAGACCCTGCTGGCGACTATCGTGGGTGGGTTCATCATCTTCCAAGCCCTGCCAACCTCCCTTTGGGGCGGGAGCGCGGCCTTGATTGATGTTGACGGCAACCGATACGCCTTAGAGCACATCACTGCCTCTGTCGGCATGACAGTCTTCTCTGCGCTTTGCTACTTTACCTACGCTCTGTTTTTCTTTTTGGTGTTTCAGGTTTCTGCCAATCGCCAGCGCGCCTTGTTTTTAGCTGAGGCCGCTTTTGCTGCGATAATTGCGCACGCAGTCCTCGGGCTCATCGCGCTGACACTATGGAATGACAGCCTCCTATTTTTGGAAAAATGGGCTTACCACGGCGTTGCAACCGGGACGTTCGTCAATCGCAATTCTTACGGAACATTTCTAGCGATCGGCTTTGTGCTTGGTGTCGGCCTCACGCTACGCGCCGCCCTGAGCAAGCGCAGCAAGCTCGGCCAACGCCTGCCTCGCGCCGACGAAAAATTTGTGATGGTCGGACTTCAACTCGTCGGCACAGTTCTCATTCTAGCAGCGCTTCTGTCAAGCCAATCGAGAATGGGTCTCGCAGCCGCTCTAGCAGGTGGCTCGGTTCTGATAATAGTCGCGTTAGCGAAAACCAACCTAGCTCGCAGCGGCCTTGGGTTGATGGTCACAATTGCTTTCATTGTTGTCAGTGCCGCAGCGTTCTTCGTTTTCGGTGGCGGAACGCTAGAACGCCTCGGCAGTACAGAATCCGACTCCGACGTTCGACAGCAACTCTATGCCCAAGTGGCGCAGCTTATAGAGGCACATTGGCTTTGGGGAACTGGGGCTGGCACATTTGAACTCGTCTACCCCCTATTCCATCGGTGGCCGGTTAGCCCCGATCTGATTTGGGACAAGGCGCACAATACCTACCTGACCCTCTGGAGTGAGCTCGGTCTCGTCGTCGGGACCTTGCCTCTGATCATTTTTGCGATCATCGCCGCACGCCTCCTGGTTCTCATCAAACAACGCAGCGAGGACTGGTGGTTGCCGGCGATATCCTTGTCGGCACTGGTGGTGGTTGCAACGCACTCGCTCGTCGATTTCTCGATGGAAATACAGGGCGTCGTGCTGATGCTGTTGTTCGTGGTTGGTCTGGGTCTCGATTTCAGCACCAAGAAATCAGCGCCTCTTACAACGAGCGAGCCAGCCAATTGATCATAGACCGGCTAAAATCACTATTCGGTCGCCCCAACGTTCAGCGCACCAAGTCTCCGCGGGTGCGTATAGAGCTCGATAACAGCTACAGCTTGATGTATGCCATCGGCGACGTCCACGGGCGCCTCGATCTGCTTCGACAGCTTGAAGCGAGAATAATTGGCGACGGCAACCAGACTGCTGGGCAGAAGCTTATCGTTCAGCTGGGCGACCTCATTGATCGCGGCCCTCATTCCGCACAAACAATAGACCATATGTTGTCGCGCCCTCCGGCAGGGTGGGAGCGTCGAGCCATCCTCGGCAATCATGAAATGACTCTTTGCGATGCCTTAGAAAACAGCCGTGTCTTTGAACGCTGGCTGGGATTTGGCGGCATTGAAACCCTCGGCAGCTATGGCATAGGCCAGCGCGAAATTCAAAGCGCGCTTGGCAGCTCGCGACGCGTCGCTGAGCTCATTCATACTGTGATACCGCCCGAGCACATTCAATTCCTTCAAAACCTGCCACTGACCATTCGTGTCGGCAATACTGTGTTTGCGCATGCAGGCGGCCGACCTGGAATTGCATGGGCAACTCAAGAAGAACGCGATCTGCTTTGGTACGCGGGACAGCGCGACGACATCCGCGCAGACCAAAAAATTATCGTCCATGGACATGAAATTGTGGCACAGCCCGAAATCTACCCTGGCCGGATCAATGTTGATACTGGCGCATACAGCACCGGCACATTGAGCGCTATTCGATTAGAAAATAATGCGCCGCCGCGCATCATTCAAATAACTGCCGCATAAAGACTAAAAACGCTTACTGCGCGATACTGGGGAATAAGACCTGTGGACGAAGTCGAAATTGATTTGCGTGGCATCGCCAATCTACTGAGACGCCGTATTCGGCTGATTGCCTTAACACTTGCAGTCGTGCTTGGCGTGGCCATTCTCGCTTTGGTCGCCATGAAGCCTGTCTACACGGCTTCAAGTCTCGTCATGGTCGACACGTCACGCAAGAACCTGCTGGATTCTGAATACTCCGCGACAGCGCCGTCTGCCGACAACGCACGCGTGGACAGCGAAGTGGAAATTCTACGCTCGAACGCTGTGCTCCTCGCTGTCATCGTCAACGAGAACCTGATCGACGATCCTGAGTTTGGCGTTTCAGTGGGAGGGCGCGGCATCGGTGACTTCTTCCGCGCCCTCATCCCTGGCAACGCTCCTAAACGTGTTGATGAGCCTCTCCAGCAGGTGCTTAGAAAGTTCTCGGATGCTGTTCGCGTGCAACGGCGCGGTTTAACGTATTTGATGACAGCGAGCGTGACCTCGGGCGATCCACAACGAGCAGCTGACCTCGCCAATGCACTCTCCGCCGCCTATATCGATGAACAACTCCGCTCAAAAATTTCCTCGATTAGCTCCTCGCAGGCGATTATCGCAGCCCGTCTCGACCAGACCCAGCAACTGCTGGTCGCGAGCGAAACAGCATTTGATGACTACATAAATTCCAACATTGATCGCATGGCGGGCCAAGAAGGCTTTGAGAGCGTGCGCGATTTGCGCACCCAACTCAGTCAGATCATTTCGCGCAATCAAGAGGTAACCACGCTAGCGAGCGCGGTCGAAACGTCTCTCGAACAGCGCAATTGGAGCGACCTGGTCACATCGCTTCAATCTGAGGCCATCAATACGATGAACGAACAGCGTGCGACACTGGCACGTCAACTCTCCGAAACCGATGCGGGATCAATTTCAGCCATCGACCTCCGAGCCCAGTTACAGGACTTGGAGGAAACGATGAGCTTGCAGGCGAGCACCGAACTCGCAGCTCTACGCTCCGAACTCCCATCGCTGCAATCTCAGGCAGATACGCTGCGTCGCGACCTGCGCTCTGGCCTCATGCAGTCCAATTTGCCCGTCGACATTCTCACGCAGCTCTATGCACTGCAGCAGTCGAGCGAACTGGTTCGCACACAATATCAGACGCTTCTTGCGCGAAATTCAGATCTGCAGGTGCAGGCCGATTTGCAAGTTGCGGATAGTCGCATTGTGGCGCCAGCACTGGCGCCCCTGTCGCCCAGCTTCCCCAATCCACGCTTAATCCTGCTGCTGGCAGCTCTGGCAGGGCTTGGCCTGGGTATCGGCCTGGCGTTCGTTTACGAGCATTATTTGGGAGGCTTCACCTCCGAGGATCAAGTTGCCGCCGTGTTGAAGGTGCCAGTTTTGGCAGAAATTCCTCGCCAAAAGGGCGTCGACCAAACCGAAGGGCACTCTGTTGCCGACATGCTGGTCGACGCCCCCCTGTCGATTTACTCAGAGGCTTTGCGTCGACTGCGCTCTGGGATTGATAACGCTATTCGCCGTAAAGGCGCGCCGTCTGATGGAAAAGGCGTCGTCATCATGGTGTCATCAACCTCGCCGGGTGAAGGGAAATCTACGCTGTCCCTTTCTCTCATGCGCGCCTACGCCTTGAGCGGTAAAAGAACCATTCTGATCGACGCCGACATGCGTAAACCGTCACTGCACCGCCACATTGGGCTTACGCCTGATACCGGCTTGGCAGAAACATTGCTCGGCACCTCCCCCGACAAGCAGATGGCGGTGCGTGATCCGAAGTCGTCAGCCATGTTGCTGCTCGGTTCCAGAAGTTCGGATATACCAACAGATCAGTTGGTTATGTCTGACGATTTCAGAAGACTCATAGACGCCTGCCGAGCCTCTTTCGACATCACAATCATCGATACGCCACCTGTGGGGCCGGTCGTTGATGGCACGCATATCGCCCCATATGCGGACGCTATTCTCTTTGTCACGCGCTGGTCAGCCACAAATCAATCCGAAGCGAAACGGGCTGTCGCAAGGCTGATCGAAGGATGCGACTACCCGCCAATCATCCTGTCTGTTCTGAACCAGCAAGAAGGATTTAGCTCGCGCTATTACAGCAAACGCTATGGCGGTTATTACACCGCGTAAGGGATTTACAGGAAGTAAGCGAAGGCACCTCAACACCCTGTAAACCCAGCTCGATAGCGCGAATCTGCACGTCGATTTATGCCACCCAGTGCTGTAGCAGCCCGCTCTCTATTCTAGCGAAATCCCTACGCGAATTTGCTTTCATCCCAGAAGCTAACTCACAAGTGTAGCGATCGAGGCGTCTCCATTCGGGAGTTTCGCACGATAGGGCGCCAGAAACACAGACCGCACTCAAACTAAGTAATCAAAAATCACGCATTTCACCCCATTGAAATAAAAAATGCACCACTTATAAGCTTTGAATACAAACGAGTTGCGCGATCCGAACTATCGCAAGTTAATGAATTGAAACTCAATTTGAGTTACGATGAGAATTAGGACTAGTCGCAACATGAGAAATGATATGGGAAGCGCGGATCTGGCGGGCCAGTATCACGGGAATCATACACCTTCTGTTGCGGGTAACGATAAGCCTTCGACGCCGTATAGCGATGCGTTCAAGGCCCTACAGTCTGGCCTACCGCTACATTTTATTCATGGCCAACCGCAATTAACTGCCGCGCCTCGAACGGCCCATTGGCTCCTACAAGCCAAGAGACTGACCGACATAGTATTCAGCGTGATTGCATTGGTGGCGCTGAGCCCGCTTCTCGTCATTATCGCTTTGCTGATCAAGGTGACGTCTGCCGGGCCTGTACTCTTCGCTCAGAACCGCGATGGGCTGAACGGCAAAGAATTCCGGATGTATAAATTCCGCACGCTCAATTGGGGTGAGTCTGACATTAGCGGTCTAAAACCCGTCAAGGCAGCAGATCCAAGACTTACCCGAGTTGGAGCCTTCTTGCGCCGCACATCTTTTGACGAACTGCCGCAACTCTTCAACATCATCTTGGGCGACATGAGCCTCGTCGGCCCCCGCCCGCAAGTGCCAGGCATGCTTGTCGGCGAAGTACGCTACGACGAGTTGGTGCCCTACTACCACATGCGAAATAAGATGAAACCTGGCCTTACCGGCTGGGCCCAGGCTAACGGCCTTCGCGGGACCGTAGAAACAACAGAAGCTGCCAAAGCACGTGTCGATCACGACCTCGCGTACATCGCCAACTTCTCATTCAAGCTCGATATCAAAATACTCATCTGGACGATCTGGCAAGAAGCCGTACAGCTCGGGCGCGGCACATGACCCTAGTGGTTGATACTGGGCACACTGCCGCTCAAACCACTCAGCACTGCCGCTGGGGCGCTAGGATTCTAAGGGTGTCTTTCGCAGCTACAAGCTATTGATTATAAAGCGCTTTCTTTCGAAATTCTGTAGCCTGTAATACAGTGCTGTAATACACCTCCTTGGCATACATCACAACCAGATATTGGGCGGCATGGACTCGCCCGCGGCAGGCAGACGTCCACTCGTGAGTGTCCAAATCCTTGTGGAATTCTGTGCGTGGCCTAGGCACTCAGTTGTCGTCGCAAGAATGAAACTGGTCTAGTGAATACCCGCGGCAATGATGGGCAGCGACCTCTGCCTTCACACGGCAGAGGTTACGGTTCAATCCCTCCCGCACCCAAGCGGGTTTAGAGATTTGCGGACAATGTGGTTATCGCGCAGCATTTCGGCGCCGACCTAACAGGAGCATTTTCATCGCCCCTATCCATTGTCGATTTAAGAGGGCGCTAAAAGCTAAGTACAAAACTCCGCTGATTGTCAGAGCTCCTACCAACCTCAGATAGACATCCGAGATCCAACCTGTGCTGAGTAGAGCTGCAGAAACGGACAGCGCGGTACACAAAAGAGGTGAAAGAATCTGAGCTGTATATTCTAGGAAAGATGCACCACACACCTTCTTTATAATGAAAGCCCAGAACGCCGGTACGAGTACGACGTAAAGGAGTGTGAGGGCCGCCGGTACGCCGACCGGTCCAAACGTCGCTCCCATCAATACCAAGGCCACCAAAGAAATTGCGACTGTAATTGACGACAACAAAGCCATTGTCGTCCGACCCGTCGCATAGAGCAAGCTTCCCAGTGGATTGCCAAGAGCTCTGAACATACACCACAGTGCGAGAACTCTTAGTAAGCTAGAGGCCTCTAGCCAATTTGGTCCCAGCAGGACTAAGACAACATCTGAACTGAATGCTGCAATAAATCCGTAAATAGGCATGTTTATCGAGGACGTCATCCTTATCACAGATAAATAAAGGCGCTTTACCTCCAGAACATTGCTTTGAGATCGCGCTATCATGGGAAAGCTAACGCGCGTAATTATAGGATTGATCAAGAACATAATTCTCAAGCACATATCCCGAGGCTGAGAGTACAACCCAAGCATGTGACTAGAGAAAAATTTCCCAAATAAAACCAGATCCATTTGAAGTGAAATAGTATTCGCTATATTCACACCAACGTAACTTGCACCAAACTTTACAAACCTGCTGGTTTCTTTGATATTAAAATGCAATCTAGCACGATTTTCGCGGTTTTCGAAAATAAGCATAAGCGCGGTTGTAAATGTGCATGAAGTCCATAGGCCAACAACAAGTGACCACGTGCCCCCACCGCTTAATGCCACTTGGATTGTAGCAAAAAATGCCGCAACAGCCGAAATGACCTCAATTTTAGCTAGGTAATCAAATGAGAGCCGCTTCTCGGCAAGCGAGCGATATTGCTGACCCAAGCTGATTATCACAAAAGTTCCGCTCGCCCATCGAACAGGAGCTTCCAGATCGGGCGAATTGAAAAAAACAGCCATTGCAGGTGCAGCCAAAAATACAGCACCTGCCAGAACAGAGCCTATTAGAACATTAAGCCAATATATAGATGAAAGTTCATCTCTACTAACATCTTGGAAATGAACAATAGAGCTGCTTAACCCCCCATCCGACAACAAGGCGACGGCATTAACAATAACCATAACCAACGCAAATAAGCCGAAGTCGGCGGGATTTATTATTCTCGCAAGTATATATACCTGTAAAACCGCAAGCATGGCCCGCGTAAGGCTTGCGGCCGCTGTCCAGCGGACAGCCTGAAAAACTAATGTGCTCACCGGAATGGCCAACCATACTTTTGACCCATACGAGATATCTGTGAATCATTGCCTGATCCAACTCCAAGGTTCACGTGCATAAGGCTGACGGACTGGGAGTCGCTCCAATTCCAAAATTTCCGACGCCCAGAGATTTGTCGAAACTTGAACCCCGCTCGTCGGCCCATCCAGTAAATCCAAACATCGTCGGCTGTAGGAGCCAATGATCTTATGGCCTCGACATCAAAAAACTCGTCACCAAAGCAGCGGGGAGGATATAGAATTCCTCCATTTCCGGTAGGAAAAACTAAGGGCGAGCAGGCCGGCGTGGTTATCTCTTGCTCCCACATGTCGTATGGAAGAGGAGTGCCGTTAGCAGAAATTCTAATGAGGTGACACCGGTGTGCTAGAATCTCATCAGGATTTCGTCGAATACTAGCTATCTCCTCCGCCCAAGTACGCCAATAATAAACATCATCATCTGCCGTGATGATATGGTGGTCAGGATATCTTAGCAAAGAGTGATAAAGTTTATTGTACGACCTAATGTCGTTGCAAGTGTTGATAACTAACCCACTGGCCTGAAGATTTAAAACTGACCTCGGGAGCTTGTCAAAATCGTCTCCGCCCAGCCACAATACAACTGACTCAAATCCAATAGACTGTGTGAGTAATGACTTAAGTGTCCGTGCTAATGTGCCGTATCTCGGAGGATGCGACGTTAGTGAAATTATCAACGGCGAAGACAAATTGTGGGATTTTTTACGCGTATGGCGAAGCGCCCATCGCAGCTCCAGTTTCAAGACTCGCAATAAATGCCTGAGGTAATTACTATAAGGAGAAATGGCAGAGCGAATTTTGCCCATTACTATCGTTTTCTCAGAATGGTTCTGTAGAGGGACCTGAAGTTGTTGTAAGAGGTTTCAGACAGATTCCAAAATATGTAGCCCTCTATTATTCTCTTAGCAAAAGGCAGGGAATGTGGCAGCGTAGATGCTAAGGTTGCGAATGATCTACTCAGCGAGCGGCGCGCTTGCATAGGCGCAATGTTTACAGCCTTATAATAGCAGACAGTCCGATGCGTTATCTTTCCTACCCACTTATTAAGCAGAATTTGAGTTAGTTCCGGCTTTGGGTTTGTACTAACACGGTTTTGGAGAGAGCTGTTTTCATAAAAAACTGTATCCGCAGGGCAGAAGACAAACTTACCGCCGTGCAAATTCAGACTTAAAACAAAATCGATATCCTGGTGCTTCCGTAGGTCGTCGTCGAAGCGAACGGACTTCGCAAAATTCTTATGAAGCAAAAGGCCACTAGTCTGCATCGACTGCTCGTGAATGACCAAATATTCTTCAATCGGAATTTTTTCATCCCAGGCATATTTGGGAACTCGCTCGTTTCTCGCACCAATCACCATCGAAATGCGGTTGTAGACGACGGTCTTGTCTCCTCTGGATGTGGAGACTTCCATCTGCCGAGAAATTTTATCGGGTGACCAATAGTCGTCAGAATCCAAAAAGGCAATAAAATCGCCTTTTGCTTCATCTATTCCGGTATTTCGGGCTCGACCGCCGCCACCATTTACTTCGTGCCGCACCGCACGCACTCGGGGTGACTTAATTGTCTGGATGTATTGCCAGGTATCATCTGTAGAATGATCATCGACAATAATAATCTCTATGTTGGGCCAGTCTTGATTTGCCGCACTTTCTACAGATCGTGAGATCGCCGCCCCCCGATTGAAGGTAGGAATTACTACTGACACGATGGGGTAGTCGTTTACTGCTCGCATATGCCGTTCCGTAATAAAGTTGGGTATGATATGAACTACGCCGAAGGCGGATAGGGTGGTCTAGCGACGGTTAAGTTTTGAGCGGCAGAATGCGGCTACCATACCCCTGATCTAGCTGCAGTTTGATCCGGCTGTAATATCGCTTGATGCAACAGTTTGCGTCTCGGTTCTAATCGCACATAAACGACTCTGGAGCGCGAGTTGAAGCGTCTTTATTTCACTGTTTCCACAATCGAAAATGTCTGTGCGGGCTTTATTTTTTTGGTTGCTTCTGGGGCTTTCCAGTACCTTGCATCGACAGTTGGTGGAGAAGACTCGCGGCAGTTTTCAAATCCTACATTTGTCGAAGTACTGAGCTATCTTACAAGATTTTCCGTAGTTATTGGTGTGTTGGTATTAGCCAGGCGGGTCGACGAAAATTTATTAAGGCGCTCCTGGCCTATATGGCTACTTATGGGTTTCGTCGCGGCATCATATTTTTGGTCAGTTGCGCCGAGTGCAACAGCTGAGGCTCTGTTCAGAATGGTGCCTATGCTTCTAGTCGGCATTTGGGTTCTAAGCTCAAAAACGTCAGTAGTAGTCAAAGCACGGCTCCGTCTGTTAGCCTTGCTAATCCTATCAGCTAACATTATCGCGGTTATCGCCTTTACTGACATGTCATTCATGCAAGGCCGCCATGAAGGGGCCATGAGGGGCGCATTCCGACATAAAAACGAGTTGGGAGTTTATAGTGTATTTGCATTGTCAATTTTCATATTCATTCCAGCTGACAAACGACATTTTCATTTTTTACAAATTGCGCTCTCTATAGTGTTTCTTGCGTTAACTCGCTCCTCAACCTCGTATGTCTGTCTCGTCGTGGTAATTTTGACGGGCGGTGGTATCCACTTGATCAACAAGGCGGTGAGAGGTACCTTCGCACGTTACGGTGTCCTCCTAGTTGGCGCCGCCGTGGCCCTTCCCCTCACGATAGTTGCCTCAAGTCTCATAGAGGAGCTATTACCCTATCTGGGTCGAGATCTTTCACTATCAGGAAGAACCAAGCTCTGGCAGATTGCAGCTGAGGCATTCCAACAGCGGCCGTTGCTTGGTAACGGCTTCAGAGCTTTTTGGTTTAGCAGTAACCCATGGACCAACGACTTCGCTGCCCAGCAAATCTGGAAGCCAAGTCACTTTCATAACGGTTATATAGCATCAGCCGTCGATGGAGGACTTGCACAGGCCTTAATACTAGCTTTTGTAATTTTCTATTTATTGGCGACATCTTTAGGACAGGCTTTCAGGAAAGAAGGCAGCCAGTATTGGCCTCTCGTCGCCTCCATCTTTCTGATCGTCTATAACCTTAGCGAGACCGGCTTTCCTTTCGATAATGCCCCATTTACAGTTATCGCGCTATCGGTCGTAGCATTTTCTAAGTTAGCCGCACCAGCCGCGGTCAATGGGAGCTCAGTTCAACTTGGCTCCGCCCAACGTGGCTCACAGATCGCCAGAAGCTTGTCGTAGTAAGTTGAACTGTTCTTCCAATGCACAGAGAATCGATCCTCAAGAACTCGGTGGCACCGGCTATGCGGTCATTAGAATCTCGGTCAGGGTTTTCTGATATTTTTCTTCGGTGAACAGTTCATTGTAACGTTCGTTTCCAGCAACGCCCATGTCTCTTACGCGAGTCCTGTCTTGATATAGATCTGCGATGCAGCTCGCGAGGTCGGTTTCGCTGTTCGGTTGAAATAGCAGTCCAGTAACCTGATCAACCACTATCTCGGTGAGACCACCGTGATTGGCAGCAATAACTGGTAGGCCATGCGCCATCGCCTCAATAGCCACCAGCCCAAAGGACTCTGGCTTTTTTGACGGGACAACCACAATGTGAGACGACGCATACAGCACAGTGGGGTCAGCGACAAACCCTTGGAAATTAATCTCGGCTATCACGTTCAGAGATTTGGCCAGAGCTTTAAGATTGTCTTCGTAAGAAGATTCTCCAAAAGCTGAGCCAGCGAAAGTTATCCTAACGCTGCTAGCTACTGATAAGGGTAATAACGCGACAGCCTTCAAAAGTAGGTCCTGTCCCTTCCATTCGTTCAAGCGACCTATCATGAGGATATTTATACGAGGATCAGCTTTAGGCAGACTGATGTCTGAGCTTGGGCGTACGTCAACCCCATTGAGAAGAACATAACTCTCTGAATTCGCTAGCCCAGTGAAAGCTTCGCGGGTTGCTCGTGAGTTATAAATCAATACGCTGCCAGATATTTTCAGCACTACTGAAATTACCTTCATTACGATGCCGGTGGGAATTTCATGGACATGAATGAATGACTTTGATCGACAGAATCTAGCCGCTAGAGTATAGTCAAATATGACACTCGTGTTTATGTAGCAGATATCAGACCACGCTATGTTTTTGATCGCCCTTATGAAAAAGAAGGGGAACAGCAACGTGCGCACGATGGTCTTGGCGAACCCATTGGACTTTCTGGCAACCCATATATCCTCGATTTGGCACACAAAACCTTTAGCTTCCAAGGCACTCGATAAACTGCCATCTCTGGGAATTATCGTGCGAATTTCTGCTTCGGGAAAGCTTCTGCGCAGCGCCATTAGAGAGCTGATGAAAGTTCGATCTGACCCATACAATTCGTAGCCCTGATGCACCGCCAGAATTTTGTGTGGATCGGATTTGATGTTCTTAGTCCTCAATTCAGAAATCTCTCTAACACCGACTCGTACTGTTGGTTTATGCTGGAAAGGGTAAAGAGCTCTTGGTGGCGCGTCCAAGCGGCGCTTTTGGCCAATTTGATCGTCGACCTATCGGCTTCCAAATCCGAGAAAATTTCGTCAAGCGAACTTTGGCTCTCGAAATAGAACTGGTCGGGACCAGCAACCCAACGATTGAAGCGATTACTGTGAGCTATGACCGCATTGCCGGCTCCTAACGCCTCGACAAGCGAGGGGTTAGTGCCGCCGACTTGATGTCCGTGGACGTAAGCGAAGCTGTGAAACCGTAGAGATGCCACTACTTTCTGGTCGTAAATGGCGCCGACGAAACGCACATCGTTGGAAGCGGCAGCAAGTACAGCGTTATGATAGTCGTTTGAGGGGTCGAACTTCCCGAGCACCACTAGCTTTGTTAGTCTTGGTCGTACTGAGTAAGCCCGGACCATCTCTAAGATGGAGTTTTCTGGTTCAATCCGGGCGATTGAAACGAAATACTCGCCTGGAGCTAAATTCAATGCCTCCAGAGGCTCTACGGGGGCATTTAAAATTTTCTCAGCGCCGTAGGGTATGACCTCAGCCCCAAAGCAGGCGTGACGCTTTAGGTGATTGGCGATTTCGGGATGATCAGCAATTGGGACATTTGCAAGGTGTGAGCCCAGTAGCTCATTGAGATAGAACCAAGCTTTTATGGGCCATGACCACTTTGCGCGTTTCCATTCCACGCCATCCATATTCATAACAACGCGCTTGCCGCTTGCCCGTAGGAGCGCGCTGAAAATGGCTGTGTTATACCCAAGTACTAAATTTACACCTGGTCGCTTTCTGGCGTCTCGAATGCATTCCCAGTCGAAAAGAATAGTGCCGAGAGAGCCATTCCGAGATCCGATGAAGATCCTTCGAATGCCCTCATAATCATCTTCGCAGTCCTGTTGAAGATTTCCTTGGGAATCCGGGTCGAGTTGGCAATAGACGTTTACCTGCCAGCCTTTGTCGCGCAAGTAGGGGGCCAAATGACCCGCAAATGTTTCGAAGCCACCATGTGCGGCCGGAATTCCTCTTATTCCAAGAATGTTGACGGTTTTAGCGCTGCTCTTCATTGCTTTTCCGCCACAATGGACTTCAAATATTGCCCATAGGCGCTCTTCTTGAGTTCCTCGGCAACAGCATCCAGTTGCTCATCGTTGATAAAGCCTATGCGATAGGCAACTTCTTCGGGACTGGCAATCTTGAAGCCTTGGCGCTTTTCAAGCGTTGCGACAAATTGGGCGGCTTCAAGAAGACTATCGGGCGTGCCGGTGTCGAGCCATGCAAAGCCACGACCCATCAGTTCCACTGACAGCTCGCCCCTCTCGAGATAGATCCGGTTCACATCCGTGATCTCAAGTTCGCCGCGCGGGGATGGTTTCAGATTTGCGGCAATATCGACGACCTGCTCATCGTAAAAATAGAGACCCGTTACCGCCCAGTTGGAACGCGGCTTGGCCGGCTTTTCTTCGATCGAGACGGCGCGCATGTCAGCGTCGAACTCGACGACGCCATACCGCTCGGGGTCGATGACATGATAGGCGAAGACACTGGCGCCGGTCTGGCGTGTTGTCGCGGCCTTCATCAATTCCGGCAGACCGTGGCCGTAGAAGATATTGTCGCCGAGCACCAACGCCGAGGGCCCGCCGGCGACGTGATCGGCCCCGATGATGAAGGCCTCGGCGAGGCCATTGGGTTGTTCCTGGCTCGCATAAGACAGCGAGATGCCCCATTGCGATCCATCGCCGAGAAGGCGCTTGAAGCCCTCAAGGTCATGAGGCGTCGTGATGATAAGGATGTCTGTGATGCCCGCCAGCATGAGCGTCGTGAGCGGATAATAGATCATCGGCTTGTCGTAGACCGGCATGAGCTGCTTCGATACGGCTTTGGTGATCGGATAAAGACGGGTGCCGCCGCCGCCGGCAAGGATGATGCCCTTCATGATCGTATCTGCTCCAAAGAATTCGTCATGCGCATCAAACGGTGCCGGCCAGGAGCCGAGCGATCGTGGCGCGGGTTGAGGTTTGCCAGGCGGGCAGTGCCACACCATGGATGTTCTGCAGTTTGGATGTGTTCAGTCTCGAATTGGCCGGTCGTCGCGCCGGAGTTGGATATTCCTCTGTAGTGATGCGCGACACGTTTGGTGATGGTCCGCCCAACGCGTTGGAGATCGTAAAGATTTCTGTGGCGAAGTCCGCCCAGCTGGCGTCGCCGGTGCCTACCATATGGAAGACGCCGCGGAGATCATGATTGTCCGGTTGCTCTGTCAGGTTGAGCGCCACCCGGAGAACGGCGTCGGCGATGTCTAATGCCGACGTCGGGTTTCCTAACTGATCGGCAACCACGCGCAACTCGGGGCGGTCGGCGCCGAAGCGAAGCATCGTTTTCAAAAAATTATTGCCAAAGGGCGAATAGACCCAGGCCGTCCTTAGAATGGCGTGGTTGCTCGTTGCAGCGATCACTGCCTGCTCGCCAGCCAATTTGGTGCGTCCATAAACACCAATTGGGTTCGTCGGGTCCGTCTCGACATAGGGCTCGGCTTTGCTGCCGTCGAAGACATAGTCCGTCGACAGGTGTATCACGGGTACGCCCAGTTGCGCTGCAATGTCAGCGACCACTCCTGGTCCAGTGGCGTTGACAGGCTCTGCTGCGGCTTCGTCGGTCTCCGCCTTATCGACTGCCGTATAGGCTGCAGCGGACACAATGGCGTCTGGTTTGGCCGCCGCGATCGCATTCCTGCCAGCGTGGGCATTGGCCAGATCAAATTCCGGCCTCCCGAGAGCAACAATATCGACGCCGGTCACGGCGCCGCGTTCGATCAAGGCGGTGACAACCTGTCCAGTCTTGCCGGTGACGAGAAGGCGCATCAGCCCACCTTCGCCGATGCAGCAGGCAGGACACCCAGGCGTTCGCCAGCATAGCGATCGCGCAGCGGCTCCCACCACCAGCTATTTTCCAGATACCAATCTACCGTCTTTCCGATGCCCGTATCGAAGTTTTCCAAAGCGCGCCACCCGAGCTCATTCTCGAGCTTGGTCGCATCAATCGCATAGCGCGCGTCATGACCTGGACGGTCTGTTACGAACCGGATGAGCTCTTCGCGCGGCTTCGTGCTCGGCGAGCGTTCATCGAGCACGCTGCAAATGCGGCGCACGACATCGATGTTCCGGCGTTCGTTGCGACCGCCGACATTATAGGTCTCGCCTATGCGGCCGCGCTCGATGATGACATCGAGCGCCCGTGCGTGATCTTCAACATAGAGCCAGTCGCGCACATTCTCGCCCTTGCCATAGACGGGCAGGTCCTTGCCCGCGATAGCATTGAGAATGGTCAGCGGGATCAGCTTTTCGGGAAAGTGATAGGGTCCATAATTGTTCGAGCAATTCGAGACCACGATCGGCATCTTATAGGTGCGTTCCCAAGCCTTGGCCAAATGGTCCGACGCCGCCTTTGAGGCCGAGTAAGGCGAGCTTGGGTCATATGGCGTGGTCTCGGTGAACAGGCCCTCATCGCCGAGCGAGCCGTAGACCTCGTCTGTCGACACATGCAGAAAACGGAAGCGCCCCTGAGCCTCTGCGTAGAGCTTGCCATAGTAAGTCCGCGCCGCCTCTAGGAGGGTAAAGGTGCCGATGACATTCGTCTGGACGAAGGCCTGCGCGCCGGTGACTGAGCGATCGACATGGCTTTCAGCGGCCAGATGCATGACACGGTCTGGGCGGAAGGTGTCGAACGCCTCATCCATTGCCCGCCGGTCACAAATGTCGGCCTTCAAGAACCGGTGGTTTTGCCGGCCGTCGACCAGTTTGAGCGATTGGAGATTACCCGCATAGGTCAGTTTGTCGACCGTGAGGACTTCGTAGCCCTTCTCGATAACAAGGTAATGGACGAGCGAGGATCCGATAAAGCCGGCGCCACCGGTAACAAGAACCCGCATGTCAGTGTCCTTCGAAGGTGAAGTAAGTTGTCAGGTCAGCGAGGCGCGGCTGTTGCGTGTCTTTTGGCGAGAGCTGGGTGGGATCGACAACATCTGGCCAGACAATGCCGATCGCCGGGTCGTCCCAGCTCACGCCTTTGTCGCATTCGCGGTCGTAATACGCCGTCACTTTATAGGCGACGAGGCAGTCAGGCTCCATGGTGCAAAAGCCATGGAGAAACCCCGGCGGCACCCAGAGCTGGTTGCCTTTTTCAGCAGTGAGGGTCACGCCGATCCATTTGCCAAAGGAGGGCGAACCGACCCGAATATCGACGGCGACGTCGAAAATCGAGCCGGAGATGCAGCGCACAAGCTTGCCTTGAGCCGAAGGGTTGGTCTGAAAATGGAGGCCGCGCAGCACGCCGGGAGCGCGGCTGAGCGACTGATTTTCCTGCACGAACGAAAAGTTGGCAACGTTCGCCTGAAACCAATCGTCCCGGAACGTTTCCGAGAAATAACCACGATGATCGCCGTGACGACTTGGGACGATCTCCACCACGCCGTCCAAAGCTGATTTGTATATATCCAAGGCCTCACTCCACCCAAAAATTCACGCAATCACTAACAGGATTGAGGAGGCCATTCACTCAGCGGCTATCGTGCCAACGGTTTGGTCCGCTCCAATCGCCCGTCCAATGCTGGTGTATGATAACCCGGCAGCCTCAGCTTCTTTCTGCCGGTACACATTTCCAAGGTCGACAAAGGTGTTGCCGTTCATCGCCGCGTGAAGACGCTTCAAGTCGAGCCCGCGGAATGCGCTCCATTCCGTAACGAGAACAAGTCCATCGGCGCCATCGGCAACGCCATAGGCGTCATCGGCATCGTCGACGTTGTTGATCACCTGCTTTGCCATCTCGATCCCCTCCGGATCGAAGGCGCTTATCTTTGCGCCCGCATCCTGGAGTGCCTGGACGGCGGCAATTGAGGGGGCGTCGCGCATGTCGTCGGTGTTTGGCTTGAACGTAAGGCCCAGAATACCAATGGTCTTGCCGCGAACATTGCCACCCATAGCCGCAATGACTTTCTGACCCATGGCGCGTTTCCGGCGGTCATTGACTTCGACTGTGGCCTCCACCAGCCGCAGGGGAGCGTCATAATCCTGGCCAGTCTTCACAAGCACCAACGTGTCCGTGGGAAAGCATGAGCCGCCATAGCCCGGCCCAGCGTTTAAAAACTTGCTGCCAATACGGCCATCGAGGCCTATGCCGCGCGCTACATCCTGGAAGTTTGCACCAGTTCGTTCGCACAAGTCAGCCATCTCGTTGATGAAGGTGATCTTCATAGCCAGAAAGGCGTTGCCGGCATATTTTATGAGTTCGGCAGTGCGGCGCCCCGTGAACATCAGCGGCGCCTGATTCAGATAGAGCGGCCGGTAAACATCGCTCATCACGTCGCGTGCGCGCTCGTCTTCAAGGCCGATCACAATGCGGTCTGGCTTCTTGAAGTCTTCAATGGCTGCGCCTTCGCGCAGGAATTCTGGGTTCGAAACCACCACGACATCGGCGGCGGGGTTTGTCTCTCGGATGATGCGCTCAACTTCGTCACCTGTCCCCACAGGAACCGTGGATTTCGTGACGACGACCGTGAAGCCTGTTACGGCCCGAGCAATGTCGGCTGCGGCGGCATAAACATATGAAAGGTCAGCATGGCCATCGCCACGGCGCGACGGGGTGCCGACACCGATGAAGACAACTTCCGCATTAGCCACGGCGGGCGCCAAGTCGGTGGTGAAGGTAAGGCGACCGGCTTTAGCATTTTCTGAAACAAGCGCTTCCAAGCCCGGCTCGAAAATTGGGATCTGGCCGTTCTTGAGGGCAGAAATCGTTTGCTCGTTGAGGTCAACGCACGTCACATCGTGACCGAAGTCCGCAAAACAGGCGCCGCTGACCAAGCCAACATAGCCGCTGCCAATCATCGTAATGCGCATAGTACTGTCCCCAACTAACCTGAGCTTAGTTACACATAAAGCAAAGCTTGGAGAACCCAGCCCAGCGGAGATTTCGCCAAATGGTAGCGGCCGAATTACAATAAAATCCTTGAAGGCATATTCTTTGTCCAGGCGCATTTGCATGGAACCCATGCGTTTCTCACGGTGGGCATGCAGAGAGACACTTGGACCAAGGCTGCATCTTGGCTCCACATGAGGACGAAAAGCACTATTCAGTTCCCATAATTTTTCGCGGGATTTTGACGCGTCGATTGCCCAAAAGGGCGATCCCTATCGTCAACTCTGTCGGTGGTCGTCGGGGAATTTGAGCGCGCTAGGCGTGCAGAAAACCGAAGATATTGAGCAACCCAATCACGGGTAAAATCGCGCTCCATATAATCAGCGCAGCAATGGTCGCGAGAAGGACCAGAGCGGTGCGCAGGTTTTTCATTAGAGGCTCCATGCGCGTCGTCCAACGTTAACGGGATTGGAAACGTTGGACGACGCGCATGGCGGTTTAGGCGAAGGGTTACGCACTCGCAATAATGTTTTGTCCCAATGAAATATTGTTTTGTCCTAAGCCGCTAAGCATCAAACTTAGGGTCTTATCCAGTTGCCTTGCCGGGCTCCCTCTACAACGCAGATCATGGGTTGGATTTGATTGGCTTGGTGGGCTATTTGGCTCTGCGCGCAGGCTGGACATAACTCCCCGCGCCATCGCACGCACGCTCATCGTCTAAAATCCCTCAGTTTAGACAGCGCTCCAGGTTCGCGTTACTGCTCTGCGTGAACAAAAGCAGTACCCACCTCAGTCTTTGACGTTGGCTCCCTTTAGTAACCGAAGAAAAATAGCCACTTTGCCGGCAGGGGGCGGGATTTCACACGGCAAGGGTCACAGGTTCAGTTGCGCTGATTACTGGCACCCCTTGAGCCAAAGGGCGTGCCCTTTTTGTCGTTTAGCTGTCCGATAGCTTTTCCGGAAGCGATGGATAATTCATACGAATTGTCCATCACCACTGAGCCGCCTGTTACAATTGCCTAAGGTTCGAAGCCGTAGCCTGCCTCCCCATTATCCGGCTTCGGTTGAGCCTCTAATTCCGTGTCGTAATATACCCCGACGCCGCCTGCGTCGTCGGGTTCTACCTCTGGGAAGGAAGAAAGGAAGGTGGCTTCTGCGGCCAACATCGCGGCATACTCTGCTTCCGCAGCTATGCGCGCTTTCGCCGGGTCCCGTCGGCAGCTGACAATATCCTGCAGTTCATTGTTCCAGTCCTTGAAGCCGATCGGATGGAGACGTTCGCCCCAGGTTCCAGCTGCGTTGCCAGCCTTGTCATCATCGTAGGCACAAAGGACATGCTTGCGTTCCGTGCCGGCTGGGGCTCTGTCCCGCACGCCTCCCGTCGACACAATGCGTGTCGTTTTGAGGATGTCTTTGAACCCTTGGTAGAGCTTGATCAAAGCGTAGGACATCGCATCAATCGCACTCTCGACCACCACTACAACTGCGGCAGCGGGATTGCCGATCGAGAAGACGCCACGATCCCTCCTGCTTCCAAGCGCATGCCCCTTATATTCGCGAGCTGAATGCGTGCCGCGCAGTTCCGCACCCACGGGCTTTCCAGTGTCGTCGCGCGCGATAAAGACTGCATTTGCCCGTGCATCTGCATAAATGTCGCCGCGTTCGTGGTAGGCCTCGACGAGTTTCACCGACAACGCTCGAGCTTCTACGAGGTACTGTTTAACCTTTGGCCAGTTTTCTGGGCTGGGCGCAGGCGGCACAAAGTCGATTGGCACCGTTGCAGCAATCTCAGCTGTGACTCTGGATTCAACCAAAGCGACCTGGTCGGCAACTATCTGACCGGCATCGAAGCGCGATGCGAGCCAAGCTCGTGCTGTGGCGAAGTCGCAGGAAAGCAGGTGCTGAACGAGATCGATCGCGCCGCCCTTTCCTTTATCCGCACGGTGGTCAAACCACTTGGTGCCGTTGATGGTGATGGCAAAGTGCTCCTCTCCGTCGACCCAGCGCTTTTTGTCCCGCTTCGATGGCTCAAGCCCAGCGACGCGAAGCACATCACGCAGGTCGATCGCCCGCAACCTTGCTGTTGCTTCCTTTGCGGCATTGGCATTCTGGTTGGACGTCTTTGCAAGATTAACGAGCATGGGCACGATTTCCGGATCTGGCGTTTCAACCTTGTCATCGAGAGCAGCGTAAAATTTTGCGAGCGAAACGTGGGAGGCCTGAGACCCCTTCACCCCGCGCGAGATGCCGAGGTGGGCGACGGCCGCAGCAGCCTTATCCTGAAGCTCCCGCATCTTCTGTTTGCCGCCTAGGAAGGCCTTCGCGTTCAACCGGCCCCTGACCACGGGGACGACGTATCCCGTGAGATGGGGCGTGCGTTCGTCGAGGTGGAGCTGGAGGTGGGCGATGGTCCCGTCCCCAAAGGCTCCAACGAGGAACCTCACATTTGCAGCGATCCACTGCTCCATCATCTCAGGGGTCGCGCGCTCCCACCACTCCAGTGATGCACTGATCATCACCTCAATGGCCCGCACGGAATCGCTCCGCGCCCACACGCCCTCGAGCGCCGCGTCAATCTCGGCCAGCGGGTTGCTGGATCCAATGATGATACGATTATCGGCAGTGCGATCCGGATCAGCATTGGCAGCATGCCTCCATCTCATCAGGTGCGCAACGCTCCCGGAGATCTCTTCCCGCGACTTCAATTTGGTCGCACGGAAGATCGCCATTGTCTTGTCCGCCATCGTCTTACCTTTCCCAGTGGCAGAGTCTCGACGCGGATGCGCGAGACTTTTCCTGGACCGAACACGGATGTGTCGATCCAGGGACGGCCAGCGCGGATGCGCTGGTCCGAACGAAACCAATGGAATTGGTGTAGTGAGTACACTTGGCACCGCCAGGTTCTTGCCAGAGCGAACCTCACCCCAAACAAGACAAATCCTTGCCTTCGACCAAAAGGAAAACACAACTACTTGGAAACAACAAATTGGCCTGTGTAAAACGCATCATGCGAACTTCACGTTATAACATTGTTGAACTCATGCCGCGTTATAACATTGTCTTCGTTACGCCGATTATTGGAAAAAGTATTTCCAATCACAACCGCACCGATACGGTTACAAGGCGCGTTTAGCTGACACCTAACGTGCGACCTATACGTTGTTGTTAACTATATTCGGGAAAGAGGCGTGACAAACTCACGCTCAGTGTCACGCTAGTTGCCGAGTCCACCCGGACTCAAGGCCACCAAAAGGCGGCCGCCAGAGTTGCTGGTAACAACTCCGACGGCCTGACCAGGTGACCATCCCTGCGTTCACAGGAGAAGCCAGATGGCTGATCACTTTTATGGCTGCGACGAGATTCGCAGCAACCCTTCTCTTCCCGATCATTGCGACCATTGGTCGATTGGATGGCTTGGCGCACGTGCGATGCACAGCGCCTGGCCGGTAACGGCGCGCGCTTAGCCGCTCCATTCCCCCACGCATCATTGCTGATTGATCTCAGGCCAATCGCCTGAGGAAGCGCTGCTGCGTGTCCAGTGTTCCCTTCGAGCCTGCTCCCGCGTCTTTGGACGCCACGGTTCGGCTCGTCCTGATGATGGTCAACATGACGAAAACTGCAAAAAATCAAAAAACGCTGCCTGCGGTCTACAAAGAGTCGAATGACGGTTCCGGTGACGGTGCCGACATTGCTCCCAAGCCCGCGTCTATGTTCAAGCCGCGTTCGCATGGGGATGAAGACTTCGACCCGCTCGATCTTGCCAACGCACTCACGGATTACGAGCAGGAGGACCTGCATCCCTCTACTCTCGCCGACCAGGGCGACGATGACGCCATAAATCCATGGCGGTGGTTTCACCCCGACGGCCTCACCCTTGAAGATGTCGACCGTCAGGATCGTGCAATCAGCTCTGTCCAGATGGGCAAGCCCAGGACGGTGTTCCTGCCGACCGGTCCTGTCACCTATCTGCGGCTCACCGACCCGTTGACCAAGGACAGCATCAGCGGTGGCGGTGGGGAAGGCACTGACCATCCGCAGAGGGCTGGGCTCAAGCTTGAGGTGGATACGCCTGTCAAGCTGATCGGGCCGGCAACCGAGCACGCCGTCGACGAGGTCGTGAGTGCCCTCTTCGTCCGTGCACCGGCGTTCCGTCCCTTCCTTCAGGCACTGCGCGACAGCTCTCATTTGGCGCTGTTGCGCGGCGCCAATTACTTTCACTTCCGGCCGTTGCTGATCGTGTCGCCTCCGGGCACGGGCAAGACAACCATTGTTCGGCTGTTGGCTGAAGCCACTGGGCTGCCGATCATCTTCCTCGATGGCGCGACCATGATGACGACGGTGGCGTTGACCGGCGGTGACTCGGTGTTCAAGTCATCCCGGCCCAGCGACATTTTCCAGGGCCTAGTCCAGCACGGGGTCGGCAATCCCATCGTGGCTTTCGACGAGATCGACAAGCTCGCCGACATGAGCCGCGGTGCACGGGAGAACCCGGGAGAGTCCCTGCTGCCGTTCCTCGAGCCGACCACCGCCATCCGGGTGCGCGAGCACTTCCTGCAGATCGATCTCGACTTGCGGTTCTTGAACTGGATCCTGCTCGCCAACGACCTCGACAGGGTGCCGAGGACTGTGCGCGATCGCTGCAAAGTCATCCAGATCCCGGCACTGACGCCCAAGGACTTGGCCGCGATGGCCGAGGCCGAGGTCCTTCGCCGTCACCTTGAGCCCGAACTCACTGCTGCTCTGACGCGCGCTTGTGCCAGGGGCCAGATCAAGAGCCTGCGCAAGCTCGGCAAGGCTCTCGACGCCGCAGAGGCAACCCTTCGCCGTCCAATTGTCCACTGAACCCCATTTCTTGCAAAAATCAAAAAATCGAAAGGCTCTTATCTATGGTCACCTCCCAGACTGCTCCCAACCTTCCCGCCGTCGCCCAAAACGGCGGTGCTGTTGCGCCGCGCAGCAGCTCGGTTCCCGCTGTCGTCGGTAATCGCAAGACCCGCCGTGCCATCAAGAAGGTCATCGATGCGCGCGGCGCCGAGCCGGTGATGATGCCGGTCGATGCTCTGCTGGACGGGATGACCGCCGTCGATCTCACTGCCGTGCGGCGGGCCATTGCGCTTGAGCGTGCCGAGGGCAACATCCTGTTCCGGTGCGGTCAGTGCAACAGTCCTCTCCATCTTTCGTCCAGCCGCGAAAGCTCTACAGGAGACGGTCGTGGAGCCTTCTTCAAGCATTCTCACCGTACCCCGGAGGGCTGCACCTGGTACACGCCTGAAGCACAGCGCTCCACCGGTGCGAACCAGTTTGCCGGATTGCAAGAAGGTGAGCCTCACTGGCGGCTCAAGAATCTCCTTGCCGACAGCATTCGGTGCGACCCAGACTTTTCCGAGCCCATCGTCGACAAGCACTTCCTCAAGATTGGTGACGGGCACCGCAGACCAGATGTCTTCACCACCTACAAGGGCAAGCCGATCGCATTTGAGCTGCAGCTTGCTCGTATGACGCTGAACACGATCTGTGAGCGCACCGCAGCATACCAGGCGGCCCGGATCACCCTGGTCTGGGTGACCAGCGCCCACGAGCTCGCTCTACTCAACAACCAAAGCTTTCGCGATCTGTATTTGGCGGCTGGTGGTCGGATTCTTGCTGTTGATGCAGCGAGCTATGAGCGCTCGGAAGAAACCAGCGTCGTGCATCTGCGCGAGCTCTCGCTCGAGCCATGCGTCCAGCACTCATTCTCCATCTACAATCGCTGGCGCAGCCGCATGGTTGGACCAGACGTCATCTTCATGCCGGAGGGGCAGCGTCATGCCGAAGGACAACGCACCTATGCCGCGGCACTGGCGGAAAAGCTGCAGACCAAGGCGCCCGGGCTAACGGAGAGGATCGCCAGCACGGTCGCGTCGGGGGCTGATCTCACCCTCGTCTCCGCGGAATGGAGCGCTTTGGCCAAGCTGATCGGTGCGCGCGATCTGAGGCAGTCCATCAAGGACGAGCTTCCGCGTTTACTGCGCTGGTTGCAGGCGGTCGAGCGGCTGACCAACGCCACTGGCGAGGAAAAGGCAGTGGCCGGCAAGGTGGTGGCAGCTTGCGCCGCTGCGATTGTTACCGCCCGCTCCGGCAAGCATTGGGTCCCGCTCATCGAGCATGTTGCCGATGCCGTGCCGGCCTTTGCTGCTGTGCTCAGTCCGGAGCTGCGCACCAAGATGACGAGGCTCAAGGCGTCAGTCGGCAAGCTGCACCCATTCCACGCCTACCATCGCCACATGATCTCGGCTCTGCATCCATCGCTCGCCTTCTGGCTGCTGGCCAAGGCACCCAACGGGACCGCGCCGCACCAGCGCCTCCCCTAAGCCTCTTGCCCAGATCCAATACCGCAAGCGGTCCGCTGCTGGCTCATCCGAGAACCAGAAGCAGATCAGTTCGATTACTCCTTCCACCAATTGGTCTCGGAGTAACCGACCCGGTTGGCCGGAAAGCCGGCCCTATCGGGGACGGAAGATATCTCCGATCTCTTCAGGGATGCCGTTCCGGCAGCCAAGCATCAAAAAAAGAAGTCCAGAGCCAGAGCTCAGCGCCTGAAGCTTGATCGCGTCATTACCTGGCTGCTGCTCAAGACCCAATGCGAATTTAACATTGGTAACAAATTGACCGGGACATTGGCCACGCCACTGGCAGCCCAGTGACCATACCGATGCGCCTGTCCATCGTTATGTTCAGAGCAGCATAATCCGGGCAATGAGCCCACAATCCAATGCTGCTGCGTTCGGCTTCGATAGGACATGTAACTTGCTAGCTAGATAGCTAGCACGTGCATCTATCAATGCCTTCAGAACTCCTCAGCTTCGCAACGCAAGGAGAAGCTTAGATATTCTGGGGCAAGAGCGTGCCCAACACACATTCTATCAAGCTAGCTAGCATTTTTGGTCTCTCCCTGTTCAAGCCGATGGGCCGTCGCCTGCATGTCCACCACCAAAATGGAATACGTAGGCGACTGCACTTTAGGGGCTAACCAGTTTTTTTCGACCCAGAGCCGTCCGAAGCGTTGCTGGACGCGCCAGTTGGCCCCATGGCGCGGGAAGCGTAGCCCTCTATCCATGGAAGTACCCACATGCACCCAGCGAGCCGGAGCATGTGGGTGAGCGGAAATAAAGACCTATTCGGACTTGGTGGCGGTCATAGCGTTCTTTGACCGACCTGGTCGCGCCCAGGGCGCCGGGCGCTTTGCCTTCACCCAAGGCAGCAATCGAATGGGCTGTGGCTCAAGATGGGAGGTCCTGACCTCAATCTTCAACAGCTCCACCAACTGCTGTTCGATCATGACCGGCTTACAGTAGCGTTCTGTTGTTTCTGAGTCGCCACCATGGCCCATCATGTCCTTGCGATATTCTGGAAAAACCTGCTTGGCCTTGAGCTCATCGTTGAAGAAATGCCGAAACTGATGCAGCGTCAGCCCCATTCTTTTTCTGAGAGGCTTGAGCTCGTCGTAAAGCCGGTCGCCTAACGGCGACGACGAGCTGGGGCTATAAAGGTCGGGGAACAAACGCCAACCGCCGATATTTCGCAAGGTGGCGACATAGTCCAAAAAGCCCAATCGAATAAGCTCAGGATGCATACACAAATTACGGACTGACTGCTTGTTCTTGAGGCGGCGGATCTTGTTAAAGCACAGATGAAAATATGGGTGTTCGCCGTGATCTACGATGACGTCCTTCACTTCCAACCCGCAATATTCCTCCCGACGCATGCCTTGATAATATGCAATTATCGGAGCCCAATAGGCTGCGCGATGGAAGATGTTGAGACCGGGTTCGTCGAGATACTCGAAACTTTGGCAGCCGGTAAATACCGGTGCATGGAAGAGCTCGCTCATTGAGCTCCTGATCGGAACCGGCCGCTCGTCGCGAGCACGGACAAGCTTAACTCCAACGAAGACGGACGGGTTGATCCGCGTGTCGACCTGTTCAGTCTCCTTGGCGAGGTTAAACAGGATTCCTAAAAAATTGAGGTGTCTTTCGCGTGTGACGACATCCAGTCCAACCGATGACGCACTTTTGGATGCAGATAGCGTGCGTATCTCGGCAATACTCCTCAGCTTGTCCTTTGGACTTTTGCCAAAGTGAATATACATCGATCTGAGAAGTTCATTAAAGTGCTCAACATCAGGCTGACGGATCTGGTTTACAAAGGTCTTGTTCTTTTCTTCTTTCATGAGCTTTGAAAACAGCCAAAAAGTGTAGCGCGCCTGCTTCGCGGTTTTAACGTCCCAGTTGTTTTTGCCGTTCTTGCGATTGAGGACAATTTCAGCAACTTCATCAATGGTTTTGGGAGCCTCTTCCGGATCCTGAGACCATTGGGGAGACAATCCGGCCGCATTGGGCCGAGTCGGCTCTACAAGCGGCAATCCATGCAATGATCGCCCATTGTGCGTCGCACCTAGGGCGTCAACCGGACCGAAAGAATTTCTCATTTGTTCGACAACGAGCGGGAACCCATGCCGTACTCGGCGAACCTCTTCGATCATCCGCTCACGGTATTCGTGGTCGTACTCCATGCCGCCATGACGAGGACCTGAGTGGCGGATTAGGTCGGCAAGAAGCGTCGGTCCATTGCCCTCCGTGTCATCCAACAAATCGCCCAGCTCGATTTCGAACTCGCTGCGTTCCTCGTGAGGATTGAGGCGCTCAAGATACGAGATTGTCTGGTAAAGCCAGGAGCGCAGACTTTTGTCTTTGCCCATCGGCGCGTAAAGACCTTTGCCTTCCGCAATGCCGGCGACATACTGGTCGACATTAAGGTTGGCAACGCTGAAGTCGTTGGCTGCTTCAAACGCCCTTGCAGCCTCTGCAAGCCAACGCGCCCGTGCAGCCTGCTCAGCGTCATGTCCACTCGGGTTTCTCCCAACTGAAAGCGACGCTGTGATGCTGTCTTCCACAAATTGCTGAGGTGAAGGTTCCTGGCGTCTGACATCCTTGATAGCGCTCTCAACGCGATTGCCGAGGTCAGGCTGACCCCAGCCCCGGTCAAGGGCGATGCGATCGTTGTCAGTCAGGAAAGCGTCGAGCCCGCGAATGGCGATCGTCCGCAGTGCCAGGGCATGAGCCAAATTGTCCTTTGTCGCGAGGGGCGGAAAATCTCGGGCCTCATCGAGACATCGACGCAAATACGCTGTCAGCTCGGCTTTGTTCATTTTCCCCGCCGTATAGAGCGGGAACACGTCCTCGCTTCTGGTTGTCAGCGTGAACGATAAACGGCGTGCAGTTCCAATATCTTTAACGCCGAGAGCTATTTGCAGAAGCGAGCGGTGGGGGTTGGGTGTCCAACGGCGCCAATAGTAAGCGGCGTTGCGACGATGGCAGTGGGAAATGGCAGGCAAGCGACATGCTCCTTTTTGCATGTGGCACACCCTGTAATACAGGTTTGATCACTGACGTCCCGAACGAAGGGTCTTTATGTAATAAAATCAGTGACTTAGTGAATTACTGGCTGGGGTGCTAGGATTCGAACCTAGGAATGCCGGTACCAAAAACCGGTGCCTTACCACTTGGCGACACCCCAACGTGAGGTGGTGTCTACACGAGTTATTTGTGCTTCGCAACATGATGAAATCGGTGATGAAAAGTTCTCAACGACTTGATCGCGCCCAGATACTAAGTCTCTAGCGCGCAAAGTCCGGGCCGGAGGGTTTCGTCGGCGGCAGAAGCCCTTCCTACTCGCTATTGCGAAGGCGAGTGGGACCTTTGTTTGGCAGCATGAGCGGACTGACTGGAGCCGTTTCATCGGCTTAACTGCGCTAAAAGCCTCGAAAAATCAGGCGGTTCGGTGCGCAGGTCCAAATCGCGCAAAGCAATAGCTTTTGGCGATCCGCGTATCTTACTGCCACGCTAGGGTACCTGCGAGCAGCGTGAACGAATGCAAGCCGCAAAACCTGATCTGGGGTGAGCCCAGAATTGACTGCAGGGAACGCCCCCATGGAAGCCCATGCTGAAGGTGAATTTTCTCTTTGCTGCGGCGCTCAAATGCGATCACCCAAAAAATACTTTGATCAACCTTCGACAGCTAGGGTGACGGCATTGGGATGAGGCATTGTCATGTACTATTTTCCGAATATTGATGAGCGCACAGGCGTCGAGTTCATATATTCCGGCATTCAGGCGCATAACGAACCCGTGCAGCACGAAGGCTTTGTGGTCTACGAAAGTGTCACCCTCGACGATGATGCGGTGCTACGTAATGTGAGAGTGGACAGCGCCATCGACCCGCTCTTTCGGCGCTCCGTGGTCGATCCCAATGCCATCTATGTCGTCAAGAAATTGATCGACGGTTGGGTCGTCTACGCCATTGAAACCGAAGGTCAGCTCAGCACTGGTCGGCTCACGAATTTCGTGCGTAGGCGTCTAGTCGCTGCCACTTTGATCGCCCTACTCGCGGCTCTTGTGCCGCTGGCAAGCAGTGCTGGCGGAGAGATTGGCCTGACCCTGATGAGTGCGGTAGCCTTGCTGAGCCTATTGAGTGCGATACACTTTAAGCAACTAGGCGAGGTCTTGCGTTCGGCTTCGGTGCTGCGCAAGTCACGAAGCCTCGATATCGTTTAAGCGCTACCTTCGCCACTGGGTGCGATCAACAGCGCCCAAGCGCCGCTCACGCAGAGGGCCGCCAGCGCCATCTTGAGAACATCCCAAATGATGAATGGCTGCACGGCTTTGCTGAAAGCGGATGCAAATACATTGGTTTGATCAACCCATTGCGCGCCAGACATAATGACGAGCCATGCAAAACCAAAGCCAAACATCAGCAAATTGCCCAGCATCATGCCGGTGAAGAGCAGAAATGGACGCTGGGTGGCACCACGGTCAGCGACATAACCAACGATGGCAGCTTGCGCCAGAAAGCCGATGAGAAAGCCGCTGGTGGGCCCGTTCATATAGTTGAGCGATCCTCCTCCGGCGAAAACAGGCACGCCCAATGCGCCGGCGAGCAGATAGACCGCAACGGTCGCAACGCCAATTCTGGCGCCACCTACAGCAGCAAGGAGAGCGACGGCGAAACTCTGCAACGTGACCGGAACGGGCCACGCGAAAACACTTATTCTGGCTGACAGCGCGATCAGAACAGCGCCGACCAAAATCGTGGCTAGCGAAAGGGCCCATCGCGCGCCTTGGCCAGGCGGCAGCACAGCCCCGAGCAAGGTATTGAAAACCACGCCATTTTTCACGGTAGGCATTAGAGCTGTCATGCCGTAACTTCCACTTCACGGTGGCATTCGCGTGCACAGAATATCTGCAAAAACAGAGAAATCGATATAAACGGCCTAGTGTGATCCGATGCAAGCCTTAGCTTTTAACACCCAATTTAGCGCCGATACCGGTCATTCGATAGTTGTACACCCAAGCGTTACCAGAACTACTGCACCCAACGCTTCCGCCTACACATTTACGGGCACTAATAGTTTTCTGATCGGCCATGAAAGACTGGCCTTAGTCGATCCAGGACCTGAAGATCAGGCGCATTATCATGCACTTGAGCGCGCTATCGCAGGACGGACAGTGGACGCAATTATTCTGACGCACACCCACCGCGATCACAGCGCTGCCGCGCCCTATTGGCGTCAGCGTTTGGGCGCCCCGCTGTGGTCGAATGGCCCCCATCGCCTTTCGCGACCGCTCCGGCGATTTGAAGTTAATCGCATTGCACGGTCAGGTGATTTCACTCTCGTCCCAGATCGCGTTCTGCAAGACGGTGCCCTCGTCATGGCAGGAGACGTCGAGATCGTGGTGCACACCACGCCGGGCCACTGCGCCAATCATTTGGCCCTTGGCATTGTGGGCACAGATACCGTTCTCACGGGCGATCATGTCATGGGTTGGAATTCAACCCTAGTGTCGACGCCCGATGGGTCGATGGCGGACTATTTCAGCTCGCTCGATAAGCTGATCGCCCTGCCCTATCGCCGCTATCTGCCCGCGCATGGGGGCGAGATTGAAAACGGGCCGGACTATGCCCGCGCGCTCAAAGCGCATCGTGAAATGCGCAATAGCCAAGTGGTTGCGGCCGTTGAGGGTGGAGCTCGGACAATCGGGCAAGTGGTGGCCCAAATCTATCCCACGCAGTCGCCGAAAGTGCGGATGGCGGCACGCATGACCATTGCGGCCCATGTCGAGTATTTGGCGGAGCGCGGCGCGATTAAAGCGCGCCACACTCTCTTGGGAACGAGGCTGTCGCCTGCTTAATTGCGGTCAAATCCGACTGCGCCTTCGCGGCCGGTTTGGCCACGGTGGCGGAGCATGTGGTCAGCGAGAACCAGCGCCATCATAGCTTCGCCCACTGGAACGGCGCGAATGCCAACGCAAGGGTCGTGCCGGCCCTTGGTGATGATGTCGGTGTTTTCGTTCTGCGTGTTGACCGTCTGGCGCGGGGTCAGGATCGAGGAGGTCGGCTTGACCGCAAAGCGGCAAACGATTGGATCGCCGTTGGAAATGCCGCCCAAAATGCCGCCAGCGTGGTTGGAGAGGAAGTAAGGCTTGCCCTCTCCCGCGCGCATTTGATCGGCGTTTTCAACGCCGGTGAGGGACGCAGCATCAAATCCATCGCCGATTTCGACGGCCTTTACGGCATTAATACTCATCATGGCCGAGGCGAGGTCTGCCGAGAGCTTGCCGTAGATTGGGGCCCCCCAGCCGGCCGGAACGCCTTCAGCGACGACTTCAATGACGGCGCCGACGGAATTGCCGTCCTTGCGCAGACCATCCAGATACTCGGCCCAGAAGGTGGCAGCCTTGGCGTCGGCGCAGAAGAAGGGGTTCTGGTCGACCTGTGCCCAATCGAAATTGTTGTAGTCAATCTTGTGCGGGCCGATCTGAACGAGGCTGGCACGGATGGTAATGCCCTGCAGGACCTGACGGGCAACAGCGCCAGCGGCAACACGCGCTGCGGTTTCGCGCGCGGACGTGCGGCCACCACCGCGGTAATCGCGAATGCCGTATTTCTGGTCGTAGGTATAGTCAGCGTGGCCCGGGCGATACTTGTCGCGGATGTCGCCATAATCTTTCGAGCGCTGATCGGTGTTTTCGATCATCAGGGAGATCGAGGTGCCAGTAGTGCGCGGACCGTCGGTGCGTTCGTCTTCGAAAACGCCCGAAAGGATTTTCACCTCATCGGCCTCGCGGCGCTGGGTGGTGAACTTTGATTGGCCGGGCTTACGGCGGTCCAGATCGCGCTGGATGATTTCCGGTGTCAGGGTGATGCCGGGCGGACAACCATCGACCACCACGCCCAAAGCGGGTCCGTGGCTTTCGCCCCAAGTGGTGAAACGGAAAAGATGGCCGAAAGTGTTGAACGACATGCGTAGTCCCCGTGGTCAGGGCTGTTCTAGGCAGGCACAAGCTCAAGGGCAAGGGCAAAGCGCGCGTCGGGCGTTCAACCCGCCGCGCGTTTGAACAGTCAAATAGGCTTAGACGTCGACGGCGGACCAAGTGTCCTCAGCCGAGAACAGCTCCATTTTACCACCAGCGAAGTGGGCGATGACGCCCTGCGGAGGGGGCCAATTGAGCACTTCCTTGCGGTCGGCTCCGGCGATGAGATGGCGCAGAACCCGCAGCACGCCACCATGGGCGACGACGATAGCATGCGGGGTGACGTCATTGGCGAAGTCGAGCAGGCGGGCTGCAACATCGTCGTAGTTTTCGCCGTTTTCGGGGCGGAACTCCCAATAGCTGGCGTCGCGTTCTCCCGGCGCATAGGCGGCAAACTTCTGCGCGACGTCGTCATGCAGCAGGCCTTCGAAAGCGCCAAAGGATATTTCAATCAAACGCTTATCATGGATGACTGGCGGCAGCGCGACATCAAAAGCGGTGCGCATGCGATCCATGGTTTCGGAGGCACGGCCTAGGGGGGAGGCGAACCACTGAACCTGGGTCGGATCGACCCCATCGCGCTCCAACATGTCGCGCAGCAGAATGCCATTGGCATTGGCCTGCAACTTGCCGGTTTCGTTGAGTGGAATATCGCGGCTACCCTGATAGCGGCGCTCGCGGTTCCACGAAGTTTCACCATGGCGGGCGAAGTAGAAATCCGGCCAATTCGGGGCGGTCATGGCAAATCACGCTTTAGATGCGTGTCCTTATCTGGAGTCGTATGCAAGGTTGTGGCACATGCTTGCTGTAAGGGGCAAGTTCACCGAACCCCAGAACGGTCCACAAAAGAGGCCCAATTGACCCTCAGCGCTCGTGAAATTTCCACCCAATTGTCTGCCCTTGTTTCGGGTGATGCCGTTATCACTGACACGAACGACATGGGGGCCTATCTCAAGGAACCGCGGAAGCGTTTCCACCAGAGCGCGGCAGCTGTGGTCATTCCGCCGGACGTGGCGGCTGTCCAGGCGATTTTACGCTGGGCCAATGAGAACCGCGTGGCCATTATCCCGCAGGGGGGAAACACCGGCCTCGTGGGCGCGCAGGTGCCGCTCTATGGGCACGAGGTTATCCTCTCCACCGCCAAGCTCAATGCTATCCGGTCGGTGGATACGGCAGCGGGCGTGATGGTGGCTGAAAGCGGTGTCATTCTCGAAAACGCCCATAAGGCCGCCGATGCTGTGAACTCCATGTTTCCGCTGTGGCTGGCCTCGCAAGGCTCGGCTCGGATCGGTGGCGTGCTCTCGTCCAATGCGGGCGGCGTCAATGTGCTGGCTTATGGCAATGCGCGCGAATTGACGATGGGCGTTGAAGCGGTGCTGGCGGATGGGCGGCTCTATCAAGGCCTTAATGCGCTCAAAAAAGACAACACCGGCTATGACTTAAAAGATTTGCTGGTTGGTGCGGAAGGGACGCTGGGCATTATCACGGCCGCGAGCCTCAAAATTTTCCCAAAGCCGGAAGATCACGAAACAGCGCTGGTCAATGTCGCCGATCCGGAAGCGGCATTGGTGCTGTTCCAACTGATGCGCGAGCGGCTGGGCAGTCGCCTCAATGCCTTTGAGCTGATCCCCCATATCGGGCTCGAGATCCAAATGCGTCACGCCATGTTGGATGCAGACCGAACAGCGAGCCATTCGCCTTGGTATGCGCTGGTGGAAGTCACCCGCATGGCCGGAACGGAACCGGGGGCGCTGCAGTCGGCGCTGGAGGCCGCGTTTGAGCGCGAGATGATTTCTGACGCGGCGCTCGCCACCTCGCTGGCAGATCGCAATCGCATGTGGGATTTCCGCGAGCAGATGAGCGAGTGCCAATCCAAGGAGGGCGCTTCAATCAAGCATGACGTTTCGGTGCCGATTGCTGCGGTGCCAGCGCTGATCCGTGAAGGCATTGCTGCCGCTGAGAAATTTGCGCCCGGCATTCGCCCTGTGCCGTTTGGCCATCTTGGCGATGGCAATATTCACTTCAACTTCTCAATGCCTGTCGGCGCAGACCCAAAAGCCTTTATGGCCCAATATGATGAGGCCATGCATGGGATCATCTATGAGGTGGTGTTGCGCCACGGGGGCTCTGTTTCAGCAGAGCATGGGATCGGTCAGCTCAAGGTTGATCTGCTCAAGCAGGTGAAAGACCCGGTGGCGCTGGAGATGATGCGGGCGATCAAGACCGCCTTGGACCCCAATGGAATTTTGAACCCGGGCAAGATGCTGGGATAGACCTCGCCCACAATCCACTTGCGCTGCGCCAGATATTGCTGGAGCAATTGATGAGGCGGTTGAGGGGGCTCGATTGGCAGGCGTGGTTGGGCGACATTTGCGGCGTGCCGGTATTTGGGCGCTGAACTGCATTGCCAATTTTTTCCCCGATGGAGCCATGGGTTATCCGTTTCGCCGGTGGCTGTGGCGTGCTGTCGGGGTCAAGCTCGGGCGCAATGTTCGGCTTGAAACACAGGTCGCCATTTTGGGGACGAAACTGTCCATCGGCGCCGATAGCTATGTGACGCGACGATGTTATTTTGATCTGACCGGACCGGTGAGCATTGGCGAACGGGTGACGGTTGGGCATGGCACGAGTTTTATCACAGCACAGCACGCTATAGGCCCGGCCGAAAAGCGCTGCGGCGTGGTTACGCCGCTCCCCATAAGCGTTGGCGATGGCGCGTGGATCGGCGCAAATGTGACGATTTTACCGGGGGTTAGCATTGGTGCCGGGGCTGTGGTGGCCGCCGGGTCGGTGGTGACAGAGTCCGTGACAGAAGATACGCTGGTCGGCGGCGTTCCCGCCAAGCTCATCCGTCGCTTGTGAGGCGCCAGTGACTTTGATGTGCCTTGGTATGGGAAATGTTTGTTCTTGAATATGGTCTTAGCGGACTGCACATCTGAGCAATGTTACTCAAAGATATCCAATTCCTCGACGACGCAACGCGTCCTCCTGTTCCCGTAATTGAAGGCGTGACGCCTGACCAGCGGGAAGCGGGGAACCACTTGCGCGATATTCATGATTATTTGCGCCAGCACCTGAGCACGCTGGGGCAATTGATCGAGCGTGCTTCCGCGGGCGAGGTCGCGGCTTCTGAAGTGCGTGATGCAGTCGATAGCTTGCCCATCACGGCAAACTACAAGCGCTTTGGGAATGTTTGTGGGCAGTATTGCCACCTCATTCACAAGCACCACACCATTGAAGATCAAGCGCTTTTTCCGGCGCTGGCGACCCGCAGCCCAGCTTTGAAGGCTGTGGTGGAGCGCTTGGAAGCCGAGCATGTGACCGTGCACCATCTGCTGGAGCTGATGATCACCAAGATCATGAGCCTCTCGGATGAGCCAACACGCGCTCATTTCGATGACGCGGTTGAAGTGTTCCGCGCCTTTGAAAAACTGCTGCTGAGCCACTTCAAATATGAAGAGGACAGCATCATCGATGCACTGGGCTATTATGGGATCTTGTAACTAGAACAAGTCCATCTGCCCCGAACCACCGCCGCCGCCCGCAGCTTTTTTGCGGGAGCGCGGCGCTGGCGGCTCAGGCTCGCTCTGCGTGATCGGCTCGATTAGCCCCGGATCATCATCGCGCGCAGAATTTACGCGGGTCGACACCGGGTGGAATTTTAGCAGACCATCTGCGAGCGGGGATAACATTTGTGTGGCTTCACCCGCCCGCACTTCGCGCGTGTTTAGCCAGAGGTCCTGCTGCGCTTCATCCAAAAGGATCGCAGGCATGCGATGGTGGATCTCGGCGAGCTGCGGATTTGCCGGGACGGTGATGGTCGCGACACTATCAATCTCTTCGCCATTGGGACCTGACCAAGTGGCAAAAAGCCCCGCAAGAGCAAGCGGTTGGCCATCCTTGCGCGTGATGTAATAGGGCTGCTTTTTCTTATCGGGGCCGGTGTGCCACTCGTAATAGCCCGAGGCCGGAACGATACAGCGGCCATGCTTGAGCGGATCGCGAAAAGCGGGCTTATCGGCAATGCCTTCAGCCCGCGCATTGACCAACAAAGAAAACTCACGCGGGTCTTTGACCCAGCCGGGTACCAGACCCCAACGGGCAAAATGTCCCTCACGACGACCACCAGTTTCCCAAATAGAAACAATGGGCTGTGTTGGTGCGATGTTGTAGCGCGGTACAGTCTCGATACTGTTCAGTAGTCTGAACAGTTCAGCCATCATTTCAGGCGGCAGGGTAGAGGCGTATCGTCCGCACATGAGGGTCTCCTTTACCTGCTTGAGTTAGTGTCTCTCGCAAGAAATCGCAAATCTGGTCTTTTCTCACATGAACGATCGTCCAAACGCAGCCAGCGTAGCCCTCGTGCGCGGCGGCAAAGTCCTGCTGATCAAGCGCGCCCACGCGCCCTATCAGCACCTGTGGACTTTTCCCGGGGGTCGCCTCGACCCCAATGAAACTATTGAGCAATGTGCAATTCGCGAGCTGCAAGAAGAACTTGGCGTGACCATTCGATTTCCGCGCCATGTCATGACGCAGCACTTGGGGCAGAATGAAGCCTATCGCCTGGCAATTTTCACCACGGTCGACTTCTCCGGAACCATCACGCCCTCGGACGAGGTGACGGACTACAAATGGGCCGATCCCGGAATGATGCTGGCGCTGCGCACAACGGCTGGGCTCAATGGAATCATCCAAGAATGTTTTAGAAATTTGGGCCAGGTTTGGTAAGGTAGGGCATGCGCAGTTTGCCCCGAACCAGACCTGTTTTTGTTCCGAAAAGCCGATGGAACGTCGCCTTGGCCGCCTTGGCAGTGTTCGGCTTCGCCACACCGGTTCTGGCCATTGATCCACCCTATCAGCGGCAAATGGAGCGGCTGTCCGAGGTCATGGGTTCGCTCTATTACCTTGCCCCGCTTTGCAAAATTGGCAGTGAAGACTGGCGACTGCAAATGTCGGAGCTGATCGAGCTGGATGAGCCCGATGATGATCGGCGGCAGCGCTTAACAGGTGCATTTAATAACGGGGTTACGGCATATTCGCGCACCCACAAGCAGTGCACGGCCTCGTCGCGCGAAGCGCATTCGCGCTTAACCGTTGAGGCTGAACGAATTGCACGGGACATCCATACCCGTTACGCTGAGTGAAGAAATTTACAATTCCTTATATCGTGTTAACCCTTGGGTCACATCTTACGCGCCATGGGCGAAAACTCGTGTTATAGCGCGAGCATGAGCACTCCGAAGTCAATTTTCGCCCCATCGGCCGACACCAACACTTTCGACCGCAACCAAGCGGAAAGTCAGATCGCTTTGGAGTATCTGGCCGAGGCTTGGAACAGCGCTGAAGAAGATGGTGTTGAAACCATCGCTCTGGCACATGCCTCGCTTTTTGCCGCTCTCGCGACATTTGTGAAACTGCATGGCGACGATGCTGCTGCGGTTTTGGTCGAGCAATTGCCGAACCGCTTGCGCAATGGCGAATACAATCTCGAGCGCGTGCTGCAATAGGCCTATTTGTGGCTTTTGACTGGCACTTATGGGCGTCCTGAGGGGCGCGGCATAGGCATGTCGGGGCGCTTTTGGGCGCGAAGATTCAGTGATTTCAGACGTGTAGGACCGTCGCGCGGGTGAGAACCGGCGCGGCGTTTTGCTGTTTGGGGGATTGGGCGGAGTATAGCGTGTTTTGGGACGTGGGGGGAAAGAGCGGATGGCTCCGTGCCTGATGCTGCGATACCCCATGGTGGAGGTAGGTAACCCCCACCCGACCTCCCCCGTGATCGAGGGAGGAGAAGAGAGGTCCACCCTGGCTCCACACTGTAAAGGGGAGGAAAGGCCCCCTCACCCGACGCTGCGCGTCGACCTCTCCCCCTAGGGGCGAGGTAAAGGGCGTGCGTGGCGGCTTGAGGGGGCTTGGGGTCAACAATATTTCGCGGTGTGATGGCAGTTTAGAGGGCAGCTTCCCGAGCCAGAGACAATCCTCTCTATTCCTCAGGAAAACTGCGCATTAGCGTTGCTCTTGTTGTCACTATGGGAGCCGAGCATGCGCATTGTGCTTTTGAACTTTCTTTCGCTCGATGGTGTCTATCAGGGACCGGGCTCGCCGGACGAAGATCGCACCGACGGGTTCGAGCGCGGCGGCTGGCTCGTTCCCTTTGTCGATGCCGCATTTGAGCGGGTGATTGAGACCTGGGCCGCATCGGCCACAGGGTTTCTCTTCGGGCGACGGACCTATCAGGAGTTCGGCGCTGTGTGGCCAACGATAACCGACCCCAATGATGTCAACGCCAAGCGGCTCAACACGCTGCCGAAGTATGTGGCGTCGTCTCCGGGGATCCAGACGAGCTGGGGGCCAGCGACCGTTTTGGCGGGCAATGTTGAGGCGGCTGTGGCGGAGCTGAAGCAAAGTGGCGAGGGCGAACTACAGATCCACGGCAGTGGACGCCTTGGGCGCTCGCTGGTGGCGGCGAACCTCGTTGATGAGATGCGACTGACTATTGCGCCGGTGATCGTTGGCCAAGGGCGTAAGCTCTTTGGCGACACCAGCGCGCCGCGCGGATTTGAGCTGGTGGAGCAGAAGCAAACGCCATCGGGCCTGCTGCTGGCGCGGTTCGTGCAGAGCGGTGACGCTGGTGTGGGGACTTATGTGCGAGGCGAAACGAATGTGGGGCTTGGGGGATAGGGGGCCGAGGCGAGGCTGCTGCAGCCGGGAGACTGTAGGAGAGCACCCCCACCCCGGCCCTCCCCTCAAGGGGGAGGGAGAAGAAGGGGTCAGTGCGCAAAGGTGGAGGGAGAAGAGACGTTCCCCACCGCACCCGCAAGAAGAAGGCAGAAGCCCCCACCCGGCCTCCCCCACGAGCGGGGGAGGAGAAGTAGCTCATTCTCCGCAACAGCGAAAGTAATGCCGATCAACGAGGCAGCAACTGATAAATTCAGTTACGACAGAATACTGACTCAGTATGCCAAAATACTTCTGACAAATTAATATCGAAACTTGTACACACTGCACGGACTGTTTGTTTAAATCAGTATGCAATGATCATCTCATCTAACCTCCAACAGACGAGAAAATCATGCGTATACTCGTTGTTGCCCTAGCGAGTTCGATAGCGATGGTAACGCCCTCGCCAGCGCAAAGTACTTATGTCGCGTTTATTCCCGAGATGCATGTGAGTGAGGATACGTCCTGGCTCCCTGATGCCGTGCAGCATAAGCGGGATGCACTGATCCGCGCCGCCGTCAGCGGCGACGTCAAGCAGATTGCGGGTGTCGTGGCGGCGCAGAAAACGCCTGCTCAGTTTCCCTCTCTGTCCAAGGATGTGGAGGTGGCCCTTCGCGAGAATTCCAAGGACGACGGCGGACGGCAAATTCTGGGCATGATGCGCGATCTGCTCGACCTGCCCTTTGCCATTATCCCGACCAGCGCGACGACCAATCTCTATGTCTGGCCCTATCTCCAGCATGTCGACTTTTCTCAGGCAACGCCGCGCGTGACAGTTGACGCTTACCGCGTGCTGTCGCCGCAGGAATACGAGAGCGCTGTCGATTTTGGGGGCTGGACGGGATGGCGCGTGGTGATCGACGAGGACGGCAACCTCGTGGAATTTATGGTTGGGGGCGGCTGATTGGCCTGCTGATTTTCTCTGTCGGAGAGCGGTAAGAGAAGCCCCCACCCCGGCCCTCCCCTCAAGGGGGAGGGAGAAAAAACCCCCACCCAGCCTCCCCCGCGAGCGGGGGAGGAGAAGAGCGCCGGGGTTCGGATCAAGGCCCCCTCACCCGGCCTCTCCCTATGGGAGAGGTAAGAAAGGCGAGAGAGAAGAGAGTGCTTGGTTAGCCCTGCGGAAGAGCTTCGAGGAAGCGCATGGGTTGGCCGATGGAGGGGGTGGTGAGTTCACCCTGCCACATGACCTTGTGACCGCGAACGATGGTGCCGACCGGCCAGCCGGTGACGGAGACGCCATCATAGGGTGTCCAGCCAACGCGGGAGGCGATCCATTCGTTAGTGATGGTCTCGCGGCGCTTCATGTCGACGATGGTGAAGTCAGCATCATAACCCACCGCAATGCGGCCCTTGTTAGCAATGCCGAACAGGCGGTTTGGGCCGTGGGAGGTGAGATCGACAAAGCGCTGGAGGCTCAGCTTACCGTTGTTGACGTGGTCGAGCATGGTTGGGACCAGGGTCTGAACGCCGGTCATGCCCGAGTGGCTGGCCGGGTAAGCATGGTCTTTTTCTTCACGCGTGTGCGGGGCGTGATCGGAGCCCAAAACGTCGACAACGCCGTTTTCAACGCCAGCCCAAATGCCCGCGCGGTGTTCCGCGTCGCGGATCGGCGGGTTCATCTGCACATAGGTGCCGAGCTTAGTGTAGGCGGTTTCGTCCAAGGTGAGGTGGTGTGGGGTTGCTTCGACGCTGGCCACATCCTTGTGGTTGGCGAGGTAGACCATTTCTTCCTTGGTCGAGATGTGCAGCACGTGGATGCGCTTGCCCACCTTGCGGGCAATGTTGACGAGGCGCGTGGTGCAGCTCATCGCCACTTCTGGCGAGCGCCAGACGGGGTGGGAGGACGGATCGCCCTCAACGCGCAAATGCTTGCGCTCTTCGAGCATATACTCGTCTTCCGAGTGGAAGGCGGCGCGGCGGGAGATGGCGCGCAAAATGGCTTCAACGCCATCATCGTCCTGCACGAGCAGGGAGCCAGTGGAGGAACCCATAAAGACCTTGATGCCGGCGCAGCCGGGGAGCTTTTCGAGCGTGGCGAGTTCGCCGACGTTCTCGTGGGTGCCACCAATGTAGAAAGCGAAATCGCAGTGCATGCGATTGGTGCCCGCCGCGATCTTGGCGTCAAAGGTTTCCTTGGAAATGGTCAGCGGATTGGTGTTCGGCATTTCGAACACGCCGGTGACCCCACCCATGACGGCGGCGCGCGAGCCGGTTTCGAGATCTTCCTTATGGGTGAGGCCTGGCTCACGGAAGTGAACCTGCGTGTCGATGACGCCGGGGAGAATATGGAGGCCCTTGCAGTCGACGGTTTCTGCCGCGTCGCCCGAGATGGTGCCGATGGCGACAATGCGACCGTTTTTGACGGCGATGTCTGCCTGTCCCTCACCATCGTGATTGACCACAGTCGCGTTCTTGAAAATCGTGTCGTACTGCGCCATGTCTCAAGTCCCATATTTATGTGGTCAGCCGTTAGCTGACATATGCGACCCCCGCTCCCGGAGGCAAGGGATCATGACAATTCATCACCGCGCAGATCGTGCCGTTTTTCGTTTTTCAGGCCCGGACGCGCATCGCCTCCTCAATGATGTGCTGACGGGGCATATTCCGAGCGAGGCGGGGTCGGCGGCTTGGTTCGCCCTACTCTCGCCCCAGGGCAAGATTTTGGCGGAGGGACTGGCAGGCTGGGCCGAAGATGGCATCTGGCTCGATGTGCATGAGAGCGTCGGTGACGATTTTTTCAAACGCATGCGCATGTATAAGCTGCGGGCGAATTTGGAGATTTCGGATTTGCGCGCCTCACACAGCGTGGGGTTTTCAGCAGATGCTGTGGAGGGCGCCGTGTGCCACGGCGACCGGTTTGGACCGATCCAGATTGGGTTCCGGGTGATCGACACAGCTGAGGCCGCTGCGGAGTGGGATCAGAACGACACGCCGTACCACGCGGCGCGTATTGCCAATGGCGTATTGCTGCAGGGCAATGACTTTGCCGCCAATGACGCTTTTGCTCACGATCTCGGCATGGATATGCTCGACGGGATCGACTTCGTCAAAGGGTGCTACGTGGGACAGGAAGTTGTCTCGCGCATGAAGCATCGCGGCACGGCGCGGCGTCGTCCGGTGATTGTGTCTGGTGTGACTGGGGTTGCGGGCGATGCTGTGGTGGCGTCGGGGCGTGACGCAGGAACACTTGGGCAGGTGGTCGATGGGCGTGCTGTGGCGATTGTTCGGCTTGATCGGGTCAGTGATGTCGGCGCGGTGACGGTCAATGGTGCGCCGGTCACGGTGAGCCTACCGGGCTGGGCGAGCTATGGCTTTGGGGATGTAGCGGCGGAAGAGTGAGGGGCTTTTGGGCCTCGGAAAGCCCCCCACCTAGCCTCCCCCGCAAGCGAGGGAGGGATTGGGCTGGTGCGCCGGGCTTGTTGCGCAGGAAAAGCCTAACCGTCATCCTCCGGCTTGACCGGAGTATCCAGTAGGAGCTGGCATCGCTCTGGATTGCCCGGTCAAGCCGGGCAATGACGGTGGGAATATAGCTTTTTGTACGGCCTTAACTTGAAGCCCCCTAATCCGACACTGAACGTCGACCTCCTCCCGTAGAGGCGAGGAAGAGAGATTGTGATCGAATCGAGTGGTTCTGCTAGGAAACGGTACGGATCACAGGGCGGGGGCGAGAGATGGCACGCACGGAAGTTCGCGCTTGGCAGCGGATGTTGTCGGGGCGCAGGCTCGATCTGTTGGACCCTTCGCCGCTTGATGTAGAACTCTCCGACATTGCCCATGGCCTCGCGCGAGTGGCGCGCTGGAATGGACAGACTGTCGGTGATTACCCGTTTTCGGTCGCCCAGCATTCGGTGTTGGTCCTGGAGCTGTTCCGGACAGCCAACCCAGAGGCAACACCGCAACAGCAGTTGCAATGCCTGCTGCATGATGCACCCGAATATGTAATGGGCGATATTATCTCGCCGTTCAAAGCGGCGATGGGCGGCAACTATAAGGCGGTCGAAGATCGGCTGATGTCAGCGATCTTTCTACGCTTCTCTTTGCCGGCGACCATGAATGCCACGCTTAAGAAGCAGGTCAAAAAGGCGGACGTGGAAGCGGCCTATTTTGAGGCGACCTATCTCGCAGGTTTTGATTCCGCCGAGGCCGAAAAACTTTTTGGCTCACCCACACTTGCAGCATTCGAAGTCGATGATTTCGAACGGCTCATCCGGCCTTGGCCGACACAGCAGGCGCACAAGCAGCTCATGCAAGCGTTTGAAACTATTAGCGCCCAGATTTCCGGCTAGTTTTCCGACCTCTAAAAATTAACTAAGTTTTAAGAGAGTGTTCGCTCGACCGCGCCTATATGGTTACTACTTCGTTAACAATGCGTTTCGAAGTGAGACAAGCGAGGGAACGGAGATGGATAGTCAGGTACGCCATGTGGCGATTGGGGTGGCCGTTGGGATTGCTCTATCGGTCGGCTTTGCCGTCGCCGGTCCCGGTCCTGTGCTTGATGTTTTGCCTGAAGGCGCGCCGACCGGCTTCGACACCAGCCGCCTGGTCAAGTTTGACGACCGGCACTACGAGATCGATTACGACACGAGCGTCAGCACCGATGTGCTGAAATCGACCACGATCCGGAAGATAGAAGGCGGGCGTGTGAGCTATGTGAGCATTGGCACCACGAGCACCGGCACCTATTCGAGCGACGCTCTGACCTCAAAGCACATCCAGTATCCGGGCATTGCCGTGCGCGAGGTGACGGAGGATGGCAATGCGATAGCAAGCTGGAAGAGCGGCTATTGGATTGGGCTGAATTCACTCAATGCGAGATCAATCCTCACCGTGCGCAACGGCGATCTCAAGGTGCGGACGGACGGGACGCGCACATGTATCACGAGCGCGACCCTCAGACTGTGTTAGCCGAACAGCCAACCCTTCTTGAACTTATAGAAGTGGTGGAGGCCGATCTGCGTTAGCTTTTCCATGCGCGGTGCCCAAGCGGGACGCACATAGCTGGCGTGATAGTGGGTCGCCGAGCCAACTTCGGTGAGATAGAGCTCACCGGAAACAACCTTCTGGGCGACCTCTTCCGCCGTTGCCCAAGGTTGGCGTTCGGTGACGGTATCGGGGATACCATCGCAGGCAAAGGAGAACTGGCAGGCATTGCGCTTGTGCTGGTTCTGGAAGACCACGCCGCAAATCGTATTAGGGTAGCGATGGTCTTTAACGCGGTTGAGCACGACCTGCGCGACCGCGACCTGACCGCGATAGACTTCGCCACGGGCTTCGAAATAGACAGCCGTCGCCAGGCACCACATTTCCTTGTCGGACACGTCGGCCATTGGCGTGCCCTGAAGCTGGGTGACCGTCGCCGGCGCTGTTGCGCGAGCATAGGCCAACTGCGTGGGCATGGCCTCGGGCATCGGAATGCTGCCCTGAACGGTCGCACCTTCAACACTTGGCGCTATGCCAGCAATCGCATCGAGGGCTGCGGCAGCGCTGGGGTGTAGACCTGCGACGGCAACGCGGGGCGGCTCGGGCATGGTGACTTCAGCGACGACATCGACGGGCGAGTGATCGATGGAGGTACCGCGCAGAGAGGCAATCTCGGTGCGCGCCTTCTCGAACATTTCGTTGATGGCGGTCATGTCGATTTCTTGACGGACGCGCGTGACTTTTTCCGCGCGATTGGGGCCGGTGAAGAAATCGGTCTGGAAAAGGTGGTCAACGGAACCGGTGATGATCGGATCGACGCCATTATAGGTCAGGCTGGCGAGCTCTTCATCAATAGTGGGGGCGGTGTTTGGCAGTTTGGGCGCATCGGCGGTTGGAGCAAGCGCGCCGCCAATCAAGCCGACATAGGCCAGTGACGCAAAAGCGCTCAGGGCCAAGCCTTTGGCAAATGGACGTCCACGGCTAACCGCGCTGACCGGGCGTGCAGACGCCTCAGGCCGGTGGGAAAGGGCCATAAATGATACTCAACGCTACGCAACAAACTGGAACGGGCAGCCAAACTCAAACTGCCGACGTCCAGATGATGTCTTATTAAGGTTAGCGCGGAGTAAATACGCAGAGAGACGATGACGTGGCCATTGTGTGACCAAGTTATGGTTCACGCGATTGTAGGCTGCGACAAAATAAACGCCGACATGCGATTAGATGAGTTTAGGTAACGTAAGTTACTGAGTGCAACCAGCGATTACCGGAGCAACATCTTGAGCAAAATTTGCAACTTTGAATCGCACATTGAGAGAACGACTGCTGGCCGGGGTCACACGAACAGTTAAGTTCTGAGCGCCACGCAAGCCATCGATGAAGGTGCGCACGTCAGCACTATTGCTAATCAGCACCTGTGTATTGGTCGGATCAACCTGCAAAGTTTGCGAGCGAGCGCGTTCCAGATCGGGCTGGAAGGTCATGCCAACATCGCGGCCGAGGGACGACATGGTGTTGCCCGCAAAGCGGAAGGCCACACCCAAATTGCCAGCTTCGCAGCTGACTATGATCTCGGCATGAGCGCGGCCAGATGGGCGCGCCGGGATCATTTGTTCAGACTGGAGAGTGAAACTGGAGACGGCTGCTGCATTGATATCGGTGCGAAACAGGCCATCATAGCAAGCGAGGCGTTCGTCATTGGCGGGGATGGCAGCGCAGGAGGCGCCAGACTGGGCATAAGCAGGTGCGGCGAAGGCAAGGCCAAACGAAAGTGCTATAAATCCAAACAGTCGTCGCACGAGGTCACGTCCACTTCCATAGTCAGCATCTGTTACGCAGTAAGAGGTAACAGATAACAATATGGGGTGGCGACCCGTGTTTGTTAAGCGCTGGTCTGCGCTAAAGCCAAACGGGCGATTGGGACGCGGTAGGGCGAGCAGGACACATAATTGACACCGAGCCCGGCAAAGAACTGCAGCGAGATGGGATCGCCCGCGTGTTCGCCGCAAATACCGATCTTGAGGCGCGGATTGACCGCCCTGCCCCGCTCGATGGCAATCTGGATCATTTCGCCAACGCCCTTTTCGTCGATATTGACGAAGGGATCGCGCGCATAAACGCCCTTGCGCTGGTAAGCGGCCAAGAAGGCAGGCGCGTCGTCGCGGGAGATGCCGAAAGTGGTCTGGGTCAGATCATTGGTGCCAAAGGAAATAAAATCGACCATGGAGGCGATGTCGCCGGCGCGCAGGCAGGCGCGCGGCAGCTCGATCATTGTCCCGAAGGAAAAGCGCACGCGATCTGAGCGCGAGAGGCCGGAGTTTTCGAGAATGGCCATGGTGCGTTCACGGACCCAAGCCACTTCAGTCGCTGTCGAGACGAAGGGCACCATCAGCTCGACCTGCACTGGCTCGGCCTGAGTTTCGCTGGCCGCGCGTGCGCCCGCGAGAACAGCCTGAACCTGCATCTGCAAAAGATCTGGATAGGTAATGGCCAAGCGGACGCCGCGATGGCCCAGCATGGGGTTGATTTCGGCGATGCGTTCGAGACGCATGCGCAAGGCGCGGACAGAGAAGCCAAGCGAGGCCGCGGTTTCTTCGATCTCTTCATCGGTGCGTGGCAGGAATTCGTGCAGCGGCGGATCAAAGAGGCGCACCGTGACCGGCAGGCCATGCATGGCCGAAAACAGCGCCGAATAATCACCCGTCTGGTAATCGATCAGCCCGGCAATGGCCTTGGAGCGCGCGTCTTCGTCTTCGGAGAGAATGACGCGACGCAGCGCGACCATGCGCTCGGGCGAGAAAAACATGTGTTCGGAGCGGGCCAGACCAATGCCTTCGGCGCCAAAACTCAGCGCTGTTTGCGCGGATTCGACAGTTTCAACATTGGTGCGGACGGCGATGGTGCGGGAGGCATCGGACCAACCGAGGAGACGCCCAATTGCGCCGCCAATTTGGGGCTGGGCCAGCGGGAGCGTGCCGACATAGACCTTGCCATCGGTGCCATCGATGGTGAGGCGATCACCCGCGCGGAACTCGCGGTCGCCGATGTGGCAGACCATTTCGGCAACATTGACCGAGAGCGTGCGGAGGCCAGCAACGCATGGCTTGCCAGTGATGCGGGCAATTACGCCAGCATGGCTCGACATGCCACCACGAGCGGTGAGAATGCCGGTTGCAGCCTTCATGCCTTCGATATCGGCGGGGCCGGTTTCGTTGACGACGAGAATGCAATGTTTGCCGCGAGCGCGCAGGCGCGCAGCGTCTTCAGCATTAAAGGTGATGATGCCGCTAGCAGCGCCCGGCGCTACGCCCAAGCCGGTGGCTATGGGGGCAACATCATGGGTGAGTTTGATGCGCGGATGGAGCACGAGCCCGAGGCGGCTCGGGTCGACACGCGAGACGGCGTTTTGTGGCGTCCAGACTTTGCGCTCGACGCGATCCACGGCCGCGGTGAGTTCGGCCGCTGGCGACGCCTCGATGGGGCGGGCGGACAAAAAGCGCACCTGGCCCTTATGCACAGCGACGGCGCAGGTCATGTGGCGACCCGCCTTCGCATCGAGCAGAGAAACCAGCGCAGCGACACTTTCAGGCAAGCGCGGCAGGGGATGGCCGTTGACCGGGGCAGGCCCAATGACGCCGGTTGCGGCATTGCGGGTGAGGAACTGTTCGATCTCGCCTTCGGCATAGGCCTGCACAAGAACGATCTGTCGACTGCGATCGACATCCGAGCGTGCGCCAGCCCAGCCGCGACCAGTTGGGCCGTAGCTTTCAAACGCTTCCTTGATGGCGCGGGCCAGTGGGCGGCTTGGATCGACCGAATCTTCGGGCGCGGAGGGGGCGGCAATGCCGGTCTTGGCGGGCATGAGACCGCCATTGTGGAGGACAGCGGAAGTGCGGACCACCAAGACGGGGGGCTTGCCGTCCTTTTCGACCAGCTTAAACAGGCAGGCGACCCAATGGGTGCGCAGGCGGCTGTCCCGGCGGGAGCGTTCGGCCTGCAGCTCATCCCAAGCGGCGCGGGTGATGGCAATCGTGGGGACTGTGGGGAAGCCTGCTTCACCGACGCGGAAAATCCAGCGCGCCTTGCCTGTCAGCAATTTTAGCTGAGCAGCTCCAAGGTTCGCCTTCCCCAGCGCCGGGGCAATCGCAAACATTTCCTGCGCCAAACTCAAGAGAAGGCTCCTCGCCACGCGTCTAACACATATGGCGCATGCCTGCCGCGGCTGCAACAGCACTTGACTTGCCAACGCGCTGAAAGCATCTCATCGGGTATGGATAAAAGGCCGCACCTCGATATCACCCTCTGTGCTCCGCGTGGTTTCTGCGCGGGCGTGGATCGCGCAATTCAGATTGTAGAGCTGGCGCTGCAGAAATACGGCGCGCCGGTCTATGTTCGCCATGCCATCGTACACAATAAGTATGTGGTGGCAGGGCTTGAGGAAAAGGGCGCGATTTTCGTCGAAGAACTCGATGAGATTCCAGAAACCGACGCACCGGTCGTCTTCTCCGCGCATGGCGTTCCGAAATCAGTTCCAGCTGACGCTAAAGCGCGCAACATGTTTTACCTCGATGCGACCTGTCCGCTGGTCTCGAAGGTTCATGTGGAAGCGACCCGACACTTTGAAGAAGGTCACGAGATCGTGCTCATCGGGCACGCTGGCCATCCCGAAGTGGTTGGCACTATGGGCCAGCTGCCGCCGGGCAGCGTGACGCTGATCGAGACCGTGCATGATGTCGGCGGTTTTGAGCCGAAAGATCCTTCGACGCTGGCGTTTGTGACGCAGACGACGCTTTCGGTGGATGATACGCGCGAAATCGTAGAGGCGCTGCGCGCCCGCTTCCCGCTAATCAACGGTCCGCACAAGGAAGACATTTGCTACGCGACCACCAATCGGCAGGAGTCGATCAAGGCTGTGGCCCCAACAGTGGAAGCGATGATCGTAGTGGGCTCGCCCCATTCGTCGAACTCGCAGCGGCTGGTGGAAGTGGCCAAGCGCGCAGGCTGTAAGCATGCCGTTCTGGTGGACCGCGCCAGCGAGATTGACTGGTCGATCTATGGCAATATTAAATCGCTGGGTGTGAGCGCGGGCGCTTCGGCACCGGAGAGCCTTGTGGAAGAAGTGATCGACGCTTTCGCTGCGCGCTACGACGTCAAGGTGAAGACCACCACGACGGCGGAAGAAAACATCGCCTTCAACATTCCCAAAGTGCTTCGTAACTTGGAAACGGCAGCTGGAAAATGAGTGACCTCGATCTGTTCGAAACCGATAGGCTGATCCTTTCAGGCTGGAGGTTCGATCAGGTCGATGACCTTGTTCGATTGCATGGTTCGGAACGCGCTACACGCTATCTGACGACGCGAGGCGTGCCCTATACGCGCGCCCAGTGCGAAGAAGCAGTCGCGAGCTGGATCGAGCTGTTTGACACGCGCCAGCTCGGCAAGCTGCGGGTCCGGCGGAAATCAGACGGCTTGATGGTGGGTCGGGCAGGCTTTGGCATTTACCCAATCACCGGGGAAGCCGAGATCGGCTACACGCTTTACGAAGAGTTCTGGGGACAGGGGTTTGCCAAGGAAGCTGCCGCTGGCCTGCGCGACTGGTTTTTTGCTAACGACAAGGGCGAGCATTTCATCGGCATGGCCCATGTCGACAATGCCCCTTCCCGTGCCGTCTTGGAAAAGATTGGCATGCAGAAGACCCATCAAGCCGTCGACGTTTACGGCCTGCCCTGCCAATTCCATATATTGAAGCGCCCATAGCCCATGTCTGACGCAGTTATTATTCATACCGACGGTGCGTGCTCGGGAAATCCCGGCCCCGGCGGCTGGGGCGCTATTTTGCAGCTCGGGGAGCACCGCAAGGAGCTCAAGGGCGGCGAGCAGCTGACGACCAACAACAAGATGGAGCTCACGGCCGCCATCGAAGCGCTCAATGCGCTCAAGCGTCCGTGCAAGGTGGAACTGCACACCGACAGCCAATACGTCAAAAATGGCGTGCAGAGCTGGATGCATGGCTGGAAGCGCAACGGCTGGAAGACCGCCGACAAGAAGCCGGTCAAGAATGTCGAACTCTGGCAGGCGCTCGATGAAGCGACCAAGCGCCACGACATCGAATGGTTTTGGGTGAAGGGCCACGCAGGCCACGCGCTCAACGAACGCGCCGATGAGCTGGCCCGCGAAGGCATGGCGCCGTTTAAGCGGTAGGTTTTTAGGGGGATTGTTCCCCCACCCCAGCGGCGCTACGGCCTAGCTTTGCTACCCTCCCTGCAAGGGGGAGGGAGTGGGGCGGTGTTGGGAAAAATTGGTTGCGCTGCAGGTAGGGGCAAGGCCCCCTCACCCGACCTTTGGTCCACCTCTCCCCCAGAGGGAGAGGTAAGAAAAGGCAGTGCCCCGGGGATTTTTGGGCCCTTCAGCCGACGCGAGGCGTCGACCTCTCCCCGAAGGGAGAGGTAAGGGTTAGGCGGTTTTGGTGCGGTTTGGGAGGAGGCCTTTGACGGCCTTCAGGATCGGGCTGATGACATAGCTGACGACTGGGATCATCAGAGCGCCGACGGCGAGGCCGATGAAGAAGTCGATAAAGGCAGTCACGAACCAGCTGGCGACACCGGCGATGGATGGCAGGAGCGTCGCGCCCCAAGCAGCAGCGTCCTTGACCATGTGCTCAATGCCAACGAAGCCAAATTCAGCCAGGCCGTGGACGATAATGCTACCGCCAACCCAGGTCATGGCTGCTGTGCCGACAATGCTCAGGACGTGCATGAAGTGCGGCATGGCCACAACGATACCGCGACCAAAGGCGCGACCGGTGTGGGTTTTGGCCTTCTGCGACAGGAACAGGCCAAAATCATCAGCCTTCACGATCAGAGCAACCGTGCCATAGATGGCGACCGTGATGCCCGCACCGGCGACGGCGAGAATGCCTGCGCGGTACCAGAAGTTTTCAACGTCAATTGACGAGAGAACAATGGTCATGATTTCGGCCGAGAGGATGAAATCGGTTTTGATCGCACCAGCAACGCGCTGTTCTTCGAGTGAGGTCGGGTCGACCGCTGTGTGCTCGATGGAAGCTTCGTGCTTTTCGGCCTCATGCGGCGCGAACATGTGGAAGACCTTTTCAGCGCCTTCGTAGCAAAGGTAAGCGCCACCGATCATAAGGAGCGGGGTGATCATCCACGGCAGGAAATAAGACAGTATGAGCGCCGCTGGCAGCAAGAACAGCATCTTGTTCTTGAGCGAGCCCCAGGCGATGCGACCGACGATGGGCAGCTCGCGCTTGGCTTCAAAGCCCTTCACGTAGCTAGGGGTGACGGCTGCGTCGTCGATGACCGCGCCAGCAGCTTTAACGCTGGCCTTCATGGCCTGACTGGCAACGTCATCCAGAGATGCAGCCGCAACTTTCGCTAGTGCTGCCACGTCATCGAGCAGTGCAAGTAGGCCAACACTCATTGAAATTCTCCGAGAACTTTATCGCAGGGATAACGCGCACCGCACGGCATCGTGCCACGGGGGAAAGGATTTTTGTTGGAAGGTAGCAGTGTCTTTAAGGAAGGCCCCCTCACCCGCCGCTTCGCGTCGACCTCTCCCCCAAAGGGCGAGGTGTGAAGGGGCGAAGGGTTCGTGTGCTGCCCCCCTCACCCTACCCAAGCCATTCGAGCACAGCTCTGATGGCCTTCTCCGCTAAGATCGGTCCACCGGACCGATCTCTTGACGCTACGAAGCCCATAAGGGAGAGGAAAGAGGTGTTTGGGGAAGCCGCTCGTTTAGCCAGCAACTTTGCCGAAGTCGGCGACGAGACGCATGGTGTCGCGCAGACAGGCCAGAAGGTTGAGGCGGTTCTCGCGGACCGACGCATCGGCGTCGTTGACGAGCACGGCTTCAAAGAAGGCATCAACCGGAGCGCGCAAGGTGGCGAGTGCAGCCATTGCGCCCTTGTAATCGTCCTGAGCAACCTTGGCAGAAACAGCGGCGTTGACGGATTCGACCGCCGAGGCGAGAGCTCTTTCTTCGGCGCCCTTCAAGGCTGAAGCGTTGACCGCACCAGCATAGGACTTGCCGTCCTTCTTCTCTTCTGCGGCGAGAATGTTGGCGGCACGCTTGTAGCCCGCCAGCAGGTTCTTGCCGTCGTCAGACGAGAGCAGTTCCGTGAGCGCTTCAGCGCGCTGGGTGATCTGCAGAATGTCGTTGCTGTCAGCAGAGATGACGGCGTCGACGAGATCGTGGCGCGCGCCAGCATCGCGCAGCGAGACTTTGAGGCGATCATGGAAGAAGCCGAGGAGATCAGCATCGACCTTGAGCGGGAATTTTAGGCCGTTTTCGGTGATGATGCGGATGACGCCGAGGGCGGCACGGCGCAGAGCGAACGGGTCGCGCGAGCCGGTTGGCTTTTCATCGATCGACCAGAAGCCGGAAAGAACGTTGAGCTTGTCGGCCAGAGCGACAGCAATCGAAACCGGTTCGGATGGCACGCGGTCGGACGGACCAACCGGCTTGTAGTGCATTTCGACCGCGGTCGCGATTTCTGCCTTTTCGCCCTGAGCGGCGGCATAGTAGCGGCCCATCAGACCCTGAAGTTCAGGGAATTCGCCGACCATGGCCGTGACGAGGTCAGCCTTAGCGAGGAGAGCCGCGCGCTTGGTCGCTTCGACATCAGCACCAACTTGCGGCGCGATTTCGGCAGCGAGCGCGACGAGGCGATCAACCATTTCCTTCTGGGTGCCGAGCTTGGCGTGGAAGACCATATCTTCCAGCTTTGGCAGGCCGTTTTCGAGCGGATTGGCCAGATCGTTTTCGTAGAAGAAGGCAGCGTCGGAGAGACGGGCGCGGATCACGCGCTCATTGCCCGCAACGATGGTGGCGCCACCGTCGGTTGGGATCTGGTTGGAGGTGATGATGAAGTTCGGAGCCAGCTTGCCCGAAGCATCACGAATGCAGAAGCATTTTTGATTGGCGCGGATGGTGGCGATGATCACCTCTTCCGGCACCTTGAGGAAAGCTGGGTCGAACGAGCCCATCATGACATTTGGCCATTCGACGAGCCCAGCGACTTCTTCAAGCAGGCCTTCGTCGTGAATGACGGAAAGGCCCTGCGCAAAGGCAAGGTTATCGGCGTCGGTCTTGATGATGTCCTTGCGGCGGTCGATGTCGAGCACAACCTTGGCGCGCTCCAGAGACATGACGTAATCTTCAAAACGGCGCACGCGGATCGCTTCAGGCGCGAGGAAGCGGTGACCAAAAGTGGTCTGGCCCGATTCAATGCCAGCGATGGTGAATGGAATAACGACAGGTTCGTCGTTTTCGGTGCCGAAGGTGGCAGTGATGGCGCGCAGTGGACGCACCCACTGGAACGTGCCCGAGCCCCAGCGCATGGACTTGGCCCAACCGAAATCAGCAATCACCTTTGGCAGGACCTGCGACAGCAGCTCGACGGAATCGGCACCGGGCTTTTCGATAATAGCGATGTAGAAATCGCCCTTTTTCGGATCCGATTGAACAGTGGCCTCGTCGATGGACGACAGGCCTGCTGCGCGCAGGAAGCCATCAATAGCGGGCTGTGGGGCGCCGACCTTGGGGCCCTTCTTTTCTTCGCGCGTATCGGGCGAGCGGGCCGGAAGGCCAGCAATGGTGAGCGCCAGACGACGCGGGGTTACGAAGGCTTGCGCGCCCTCATAGACCAGTCCTGCATCAACCAAGGCATTGGTGACAGACTTCTTCAGGTCCTCAGCCGCGCGACGCTGGAAGCGGGCGGGAATTTCCTCGGAGAAGATTTCAAGCAGAAGTTCGGGCATGGTCGGAAACCGCGATTGGTAAGGCAGGCAGGGGGACTGATTATCGTGGCAAAGCGGGGCTGTCTACCAGCCACCGCCTCCGCCACCGCCACCGCCCCCACCAGAAAAGCCCCCGCCAGAGGAGCCGGAAGAGCTGGCCTGCACCGGTTGGGAGGCGACCATGGCTGCAGCCATGCCCGCGGAAGCTGCGGAAATCGCGTTAGAAACGGAGCTGGACGAGAAGTTTTTGCCGCCAGAATACCAGCCTGGAGCGTAGCTGGAGCCGCGCTCTGGATCGGGCGAAATCCGCGCCATTTCCGCTTCAAAATGCTCGGACCACGGCTTTTCTACGCCTAAAGCAATGGCATAGGGAAGAATGCGCTCAAAGCGTTCAACGCTCATTGGCGGCTCAGTATCAATATTGAGTCGGTTCTTTTCGGCGGTTTCTAAATAGAGTTTGAACCCGTCGATCTGATCCATGACCTTGCGGCCCTGAACCGTGGGAGCGCGCATGAGAATGGTGAAAATGATCGAAATGAGCACCATGGATGCTGCGGCAATAAAAGCGCTGTCCAAGGGGAAATCTGTGAACATGTCGGCAAAGCCAGTGCCAGCATTGGCAATGAAGATTCCGCCCCAGACCACCAGAATGATGCGGCCGATCCAATTGCCCTTGATCAGAACATTGAACAGCATGGCGCTGATGAAGGTGGCGAAGATGCCGATCACGCCAGCGAGCACCAGCCATTCGATCTCGATAATGTCGAACAAGACCATGGCGCCGAGCATGAGCGCGGTGAGCGCATAGCTGACGAGCGCAAAGCCGAAATTGGCCTTGAACCACTTATCGCGATTTTCGAGGGTGATGGCGTTGACGAAAGCGCCCTTGGTTTCGCCGATTTCAGGGCCGTTCGCCTGATCAAAGGTCACTGTGCCCTTTTTGGTGAAATAGTCAAAAAGGATCTGCTCGCCTGAAGGCAGGGCTTCGTCGGGCTTGCGGCCCGTATTGGTGACAACCAGCTTTTTGCTGGTGTTGTCGATTTTCACGAGCCCCTTGACCCCAAGGCTGAAAATGCCTGCGGTCATGGCCTTCCAACCGTCGCCTGCAAAACCCCAGTGGTTCACATAATGGGTCAGGGCCGGCGAGAAGCCTTCGGGCGGGTAGAACAGCGGAATGATCGTGCCCTTGGCCGGATCCCGCCCAACCCGCAGCCATGCGGTGAAATTGTAGAGCAGCAGCAGCACGACACCGCCGATACTGAGGAGGACGTCGCGATTGTCGGAGATGTTTTGCCACAGAGCATCTGTGCCTTGCGGATAGGTGACAATGCCCTTTTGGAACGAGATGGCAAAGGTTAGCCCCTCACCCGGCCCAAGCACGCGATTGGACTTAATGATCGCGGCATTATCACCCCGGCGGGAAATGGTGACGTTTTGCTCGCTGGAGCCCGCGTCGCCAGTGTAGCCGACGGCATTCTGGATGATGGCCCCATCGGGCAGACGGACGCGCGCTTCAGCGGAGAGGATCGGGAAGATCCAGTAGTTGCCCGTTGCGTTCCAATAGAGCTCATCACCATCGGCGCTGGGGCGGGCCATGCGCGGCATGGTGTAGGTGATAGTATAGCTGTGTAAGCCACGCGGCACAAAGGCTTCGGAATCGCCGATCCAGATGCGGCGGAAATCACCCATGCGCTCAACGCGGAATGGTTCGTCGGAGCCATTGCGGGTGACGGCCTCAACCTCCAGCCCAATGCGGATTTTGCTGCCATCGTCACTGCGCATGGTGACGGGTATATCGCGGTAAATACCGCGGCGAATGTCGAGCCCTTCCGCATTGACCACAAGTGTTTCCGTGACATGCACGGAGCCGTCGGTGGCTAAGGTGACATCGGCAATAAGCGAGCGAATTTCTTCGCGTGCCGAGGCGGACATGACCAGCAGAGCAGTCAGAATGACAGCGGAGAAAAAGCGCAGAAGGGCCGACATCGATCTTAGAACTTCACAGTAGGGACAGCGCGCTCGGCTTCGTTTTCGAGTTCGAAATACTCTGCCATTTCAAACTTGAAGGTGTTCGCAACGACGTTGGACGGGAAGCTTTCGACCTGAATGTTATAATCGCGAACAGCGCCGTTGTAATAGCGACGCGCCATCTGGATTTCGTCCTCGGTCTTTTGCAGCGCGGACTGGAATTCGAGGAAGGTCGTATTGGCTTTAAGGTCCGGATAGGCCTCGGCAATGGCCAGCAGGCGACCAAGGGCAGAGCTCAGCTCGCCTTCCGCCTGAGCGCGGGCTTCTGGGCCTGAGGCGGCAGCAGAAGTGGCCTTAGCGCGAGCTTTGATCACCGCGTCCAGCGTTTCCTTCTCATGGGCCATATAGCCCTTTACGGTTTCCATGAGATTGGGAATGAGATCGGTGCGGCGCTTGAGTTGGACATCAATGCCCGACCAGCCTTCGCGCACCATTTGCCGCTTGGAAACGAGGCTGTTGTAAATGGTGATCGCATAGACCGCAGCAATCGCGACAATGCCTAAAATGACCCATTCCATGGGCGAACTCCTCAAGAAAATTGGCCGGAGACTGGCAGGTCACAGGTCTGTTTGCAACATGCTACGGCGCGGTTGGACTTGACTTATTCTGCCCAACACCTAGCTTAAACACTATGAGTATGAGCCCGATCCATCGCTGCACCATCCTTGTCGAAGGATAGATGCCCTAGGCATGCCCGCGCCGGAGCCTGCTTAGGGCTCTAGGCACTTCGTCTCCCGGCACATCTCATTTTCAGTTTTTTCAACGGCCCGATGCTGCGCAGGATTTTGCGCGGCCGGACTATGCTCTCGGGGAGGTCGCCATAATGACCGAAATCCGTCGCGACTTGTCGCCTGCAATCGTGATCAGCAAGGCTGACCACACCAAGCTTTATGAACTCGCGCTGGCTGGGCTTGACCGCATGCCGGACGTGGCAGAGCGCTTGCTCACCGAACTCGACCGCGCGCGCGTGGTTGAGGATAAGAAGATTTCGGCTGAAGTGGCCCAGATGGGCAGCCGCGTGACCTATCAGACCAATTCGGGGCAAGAACAGACTGTGACGCTGGCCTACCCGGCTGATGCGGACATTGAACAGGGCAAGATTTCGGTGATGACGCCAGTGGGCGCGGCGCTGATCGGGCTTAAAACCGGCCAAGCGATCACCTGGCACGACCGCAGCGGCAAGCGGCAGTTGTTGACGGTGGTTTCTGTCGAAGCGCCTGTCGCGGCTGAGTAAAACGAAAAAGGCCGGTGTGATGAGCACCGGCTTTCTTTTTACCTGGATTGCTTGGACAGATCGGCACTCACTGCATCGAGAGCAATGTGGATTTCAGTGCCTTCTGCGTTACGCAAAACAAGCTCTGCACTGCCACCAATTGCATGCATATAGCGGCCTATCGTGGAGAGCAGCATGTCGTCGCCTTTTTCAGTTCGCGACACATTGCTTTGGGGAATGGCGGCACCGATTGCGACTTCTGCCTGGGTTACGCCTGCCGCGCGGCGCAATTCGGCCATCGCTTCACCGGCTAGCCGACGCGCACGTTTCTCGTCCAAACGTCCCTGCATATCCGCAGGAAGTTCGGCTCGCATATCGCTCCAGTGAACTGCGCCGGGTTTCATGCTCATCTCGCCTCTCCACAACGGCCTCAAGCCGATAACCACCACTCGTAACGCTGATCAGCCTTCGCGATCAGCTGCTTGTAAAAACGCGCAGAAGCCACTCCAGCTTTATCTCCGCCGCATAGAACGATCGCGTTTTGGTCTGGGTCGAACGCAAAAGCAACGCGCCATGCTCCCTTTGGCGTAAACACGCGGAGCTCTTTCATGTTCCGAAATTTTGATCCGTTCAAAGTGTCGACCTGCGGGCGCCCCAAGGTCGGTCCCTTGTCGCGCAAAAGATCGAAAGCCTCCCCGATAGCTTCCTTGACGGCGAGGGGCAGAACGCGAAATTCGGGAACATAGTCAGGATGAAAGACGACACTATAGCCATCCATGTCAGCCCCTGCAGCGTGTGCGGCCTAACCTTCCAGAGCGCCAGAATATACCTTGAAATGCATAAAGGCAATGCAAAGAAAAAGCCGATGCAGACGCACCGGCTTCTCAAAACTCTTGCGATGTCGACCGCTTACTCTGCGCCGCCGCCGGCGGTTTGGAGCCAGGCTTCGCCGCAGGCCTTGGCCAATTCGCGAATGCGCAGGATGTAGCTCTGGCGCTCGGTGACCGAGATCACGCCGCGGGCGTCGAGCATGTTGAAATTGTGCGAGGCTTTGACGACCTGCTCATAGGCCGGAATCGCCATGGTCTGGCGGTTGCCATCTGCGCCCTTGGCAAGGATCGCCTTGCACTCACGCTCTGCGTCTTCGAAGTGACGGAAGAGCATGTCGGTGTCGGCAGCTTCAAAGTTGTACTTCGAGGCCTCCTGCTCGTTCTGCAGGAAAACGTCGCCATAGGTGACTTTTTCGTCGCCTTCGCGGCCGTTGAAGTTGAGGTCGTAAACGTTCTCAACGCCCTGCACATACATCGCGAGGCGCTCAAGACCATAGGTGATTTCGCCCGGAACCGGTGAGCACTCAAAGCCAGCGACCTGCTGGAAATAGGTGAACTGGGAAACTTCCATGCCGTCACACCAGCATTCCCAACCTAGGCCCCAAGCGCCCAGAGTTGGGCTTTCCCAATCGTCTTCAACAAAGCGAATGTCGTGGACCGAAGCGTCAAGGCCGATGGCAGCCAGCGAGTCGAGGTAGAGCTGCTGGATGTTTTCCGGCGACGGCTTCAAAATCACCTGGAACTGGTAATAGTGCTGCAGACGGTTCGGGTTCTCGCCATAACGACCATCGGTTGGACGACGCGAAGGCTGAACGTAAGCGGCCTTCCACGGCTTAGGGCCGAGCGCGCGCAAGGTGGTCGCCGTGTGGAAAGTACCAGCGCCCATCTGCATGTCATATGGCTGCAAAATCACGCAGCCATGCGACGCCCAGAAGTTCTGGAGGGTCAGGATAAGTCCCTGGAAAGAGTTCTTAGGGTCCAAATGGGCGGGGCGAGAGGTCATGTCTGGGTCCGTCTGCTAGTGCGGCGGAAACTATTGATGGCAAGGGAGCCGGTCAAGCGGTGAAGCAGGTGTCAGTGTCGCTCTTGAACCACTTGCGTAGACATTTGAGGGGGTAGATGCGCGATATTGAAATTTTGGAGGCGCTAGGAGCCGAAAGCATCATCATGCTGGGGCAAGGCGGCGAGGCAAAAGTCTACGCTCTTGGGGCTGACCGGGTGGCTCGGCTGCATCGAGCGGACGCCCGGTTGGAGGACGCACTACGGCGGCAAAAGCTGCTTGCGGTCATTGGCCAGAGCCAGTTGCCGTTTCAGACCCCTACCGTCTGTGACGTTCGAGAAATAGGTGGCGTGGTTGTAAGCATCGAGCCGCGCCTGCTCGGGTCTCCGACCCATATCGCCCTACAAGCTGCGACGGGAGACGAACGCCGCGCCATTCTTGGGGCCCATCTCAATGGGGCTATGGAGCTCACAAGGGTGGACAGCCGCGAACTGTCAAACTTGGGCCTACCACAGGTGTCGGCCGAGATTGCTGGCGCTTACACAGCCGGACTGGTGCATGTCGATTACGCACTCACCAACACTCTGAGTCAGCATGGAGCGCTGACCACCGTGTTGGACTTTGGGCCGTCGACCATGGTCGGCGATATACGCTTTAATGCCTGGGCGGCTGTTGCCTATCTCGATGCCGAGCTCTCACCAGGCCTCACCGACGAAGATCGCGCCTTGGCGCAGGACTGGCTCGACGATCACCAGCTTAGCTCGGGTTATGGCGAGGCAAAGCGCTGGTTGGCCCAATATTGGTCCTTTGCCACGGACGATCATGCGCTGATGGCGTGGTGTCAGCGCGTTCTTGCCCGCTAATTACCGCTGATCGTCTTTGCCTTTGGGGCGGTAGGTGCCGTCGCGGTCTTGTTCGAGTTCGATCACATCGGGACGGCTGCGCTCGGCCTTGTCGCGCTCGCGACGAAGCTGCTTGGCGCGTTCGGCGTCGCCATTGATCTTGCCCGACCAATCCTTCCAGATGCGGCGCACACCGAGATAAATGACCACGGCCAGAAAGGTGAACAGCAGAATGCGGAGGAGCATGGCTTAAAGTCCAAAGCGCGACCAGTGGGCGCGGTCATCTAGGGAAGTGGAGAGTTCGTCGACAAGCGTGCCGGCGGAGAGACCGAGGCGCGGCATGGCGAACATCGGTTTTTTGGGTGCGATGATTTTTAGCTCAACCTTGGGGCCGAAGCGCTCGCGCAAGGTTGCGTAAATGTCGCCAATACCATCGACAAGGCCCAGTTCGACACCACGCAAGCCGGTCCACCATTCACCGGTGAAGAGCGTATCGTCGTCGGCCTTAAGCTTGGCGCCGCGATAGGCTTTTACGTGATCGATAAAGACCTGATGGATTTCCAATTCCACCGATTTGATCCTCTCAACGTCTTCTGCCTTTTGCGGCATGAAGGGATCGAGGGTGGATTTGTTGCGGCCAGCGGTGTGGACGCGGCGTTCAATGCCCAGCTTGTTGATGGCTTCAACGAAACCAAAGCCGGACATGATGACCCCGATTGAGCCGACAATCGAGGACGGATCGACGAAGATTTCGTCGCCAGCGACGGCGATAAAGTAGCCACCGGAGGCGGCAATATCTTCAACGAAAACCAAAACCGGCTTTTTGTGCTGATCGGCCAGTTCGCGGATGCGCTTGGAAATCAGGCGACTTTGGACCGGTGATCCGCCGGGGGAATTGATGATGATCGCCACGGCAGGCGCGGACTTCATCGTAAAGGCTCGCTGCAGGAGCGGCTCGACACCGGCGATGTTCAAACGACCGGGACGGGACTCGGCGGCAATGGTGCCGTGCAGGCGAACGACAGGCACGACTGGGTTGCGCTTGAAAAACTTCGCAAACCAATTTCGCTTTCGATCATCTGCTTTTGTCATGCGTGTGCCCCTACTGTTCGACCTTATTTATGGTGCGCAAGGCCCGATTACCAGTCGAAGGGCCCCTGCCCCATAAGGATTGCGGAAAATTCTTGGCTAAACTCATTGCCTTGATCCCCGTGAAGATAATGCGTGGCGTGGAGCGTGAGTGGCGCGCGCGAGCCTTTGCGCCCGCGAATAAGAACACGTGAGGCAGGCTGGCCGGGCCGCGGCGCAAGGGGCAGAATTTCGATAGCACCAAAGCGCTGATCGAAGGCGGCAATGAGAGCCGCAAGACCGGTTGCTGGATACACAAAGATCGCGAGGCCCGAGGCCCGCGCGGCACCGGCCGCGGCCTTGCCCCAGAGTTCAAGCTCTGAATGTGCCATGTGTCGTGCGCCTTGCCGGTAGGCACCCGATGCGGCCGTGCCACGCCCTGCGTCAAAATAGGGCGGGTTGGCGATGACGCAATCAAAGGCGTTTTCGGGGAAACCTGCGTCGCGGCGCGCTGTGGGTGAGGTGATATCGGCTGTGATGACCCGAGCGCGCTCGGCAAAGCCGTTGTCGCGGATATTGGCCTCAGCAATCAGGGCAATATCCGAATCGCGTTCGGCTAAAGTGAGTTGATGGGTGCGATCGAGACTCATGGCAACGAGCCCGGCAGTGCCGACACCAGCCCCCAAATCGAGCAGATGCGCCGTGTGCTGAGGGACAGAGGCGCCAAGCAAAACGCTGTCTAGCCCGGCCCTAAAGCCTTTTTGAGGTTGAGACAGGGTAAGGCGTCCACCCAAAAAGGCGTCGCGCGTTAGTGTTTGATGTTTTACAAAGTCGGTGGGCTGGTCTAGGGACATCGCATCCGGATGGCTTACTTCGCGTTATCCTATATGGGAGTGCGCGACAGTCTCAACCCGATTTGCCACCAAGGCGACAAGGACTTTACGACGGTGTCGGTTCTGCCCCAGACCAAAGAAGCGCCAGCGATGAACCCGGTTGAACGGCTTATGGCCGCGACCGCTGACGATATGGCCCTCGTTAACGAGATGATTTTGTCTCGCGCACACTCCCATGTGGACATGGTGCCCGAGTTGGCCCGCTACCTCATCGACAGTGGCGGCAAACGCTTGCGCCCCATGCTGACGGTCGCAGCCTCAATTCTGTTTGGGCGGAAAACGCCTTATGCGGTGAATTTCGCTGCGGCAGTTGAGTTCATGCACAATGCAACCCTGTTGCATGACGACGTGGTGGACGAGAGCGACATGCGTCGCGGCAAGCCTGCGGCCCGCATGGTGTGGGGCAATAAGGCTTCCATTCTTGTCGGTGACTTCCTGCTTGGGCAGGCCTTCATGATGATGGTGGAAACCAACAATATTGAAGCGCTTGGCGTGCTGTCCTCGGCTTCGGCGATTATGGCGGAAGGCGAAGTGTTCCAGCTGTCCAAGACGGGCGACCTGACGACCACGCCGGAAGACTATGCGGCCGTGATCCGCGCTAAGACAGCTGTGCTGTTTGAAGCGGCGTGCGAAGTGGGTGCGTTGTCTGGTGGTGCCGATCAGGCTGGGCGTGATGCGCTCAAGCTTTATGGGCTTGAATTGGGCAACGCTTTCCAGCTCGTTGACGATGCGCTCGACTATGGTGGGCAGGCCGCCTCGCTCGGCAAGAATGTCGGCGACGATCTGCGCGAAGGCAAGATGACGCTGCCGGTTATTCTGGCGCTGCAATCGGCGACCGAAAGCGAACGTGCGCTCATTGCGTCGGCGCTGGGCAATATGGATGCGAGTGATTTGGAAGTGGCGCAGGTTGTGGCGATCTTCAATCGCTATGACACGCTGACCAAGACTCTCGAAAAAGCTCAAGCGCATGCGCAGGCGGCTATCGCAGCTCTCGACGCCCTACCCGACAGCGAGATGAAGACCATTTTGGCCGACGTTGTCGTGCATTCGATTGGCCGCGCGGCCTAAGCGCGGATCAAGTTTTCCGAAAAGATTTGAGCCAAGCGGCGATTAGCTGCTTGGCTGCAGAAGCGGCGCTGCAGCGACCCAATAATCGGGGTGCAGGCGGCCCATTTGGGCCGCAGCTTCGTGCGCCTGCCCCTCGGCGCCAAAGAGCGCAAAGCAGGTTGCACCCGATCCTGACATACGGGCGAGAATACAGCCGTGCGTTTCCGCTAGCTCATCCACCAAAATACCAATTTCGGGCACGAGCTTGACCGCGGGCGGCTCAAGATCGTTGCGCGTTTCTGCCAGCCAGAGGCCCAATTGCGCCGGGCGCGTGAGCACCTCGGGAAGTTGGGGCAAGGGATAATTGTCGTGGCTGCGCAGGCGACGGAAGACGTCTGCCGTCACAACGCCGATCAGTGGATTGACCAGCACGATGTAGAGCTTGGGGAAATCTGGCAAGGGCGAGAGGATTTCGCCAATGCCGCGCGCAACGAGTGGGCGCGACACGAGGCAACACGGGACATCAGCGCCCAGTGTTGTCGCGAGGTCCATCAACTCGCCCATGGGCGGGTGCTCAGGCGCGATATCAAGCAGAATGCGCAGCGCGGCGGCAGCGTCGGCCGAGCCACCGCCGATGCCAGAAGCGACCGGCAGGTTTTTGGTGAGGTGAAGCTTTAGCCCCTGCGGGGCGAGGTGGGGCCAGCGATTGCGGAAAGCCGCAACCGCCTTGAGCACGAGATTGGATGGTCCTGCATCAAGCCCCGCGGCAAAGGGGCCGCTGATGGTCAGACTATCCGCTTCCGCAGGTTCACCATCGAGGTCGTCCCCCACGCCCGCGAAGACGATCAGGCTTTCCAGCTCATGATAGCCGTCTTCGCGCCGACGGGTGATGTGCAGCGCAAGATTGATCTTGGCTGGGGCATCCTGCTGATAAACGACCATCAACGCGCGCTTACTTGGTTTCGTTCGCTGGGGTCAGGCCATCAGCCAGTTTCGGGTCCACGCGTTTTGTGACAACGCCAATGTCGTCCACCGATTTGGCAATCGTCCACTGGAAGCGCGCTTCGTTCTTGCGGCCAATTTTCCAGTAAGCGTCACCGAGGTGATCGTTGATTTCTGGATCGTTGGGCAGGAGCATAACCGAGCGTTCGAGTGTTTCCACCGCCTCATCGAGACGTCCGAGCTTGTAGAAGGCCCAGCCCAAGGAATCGATGATGTAGCCATCCTGCGGTTGCTGCTCGACGGCCTTCTCGATCATGCCCAGAGCGCGATCAAGATGCATATCCATGTCGATCCAGGAATAGCCGAGGTAGTTCAGAACCTGAGGCTGGTCGGGATTAAGATCGAGGGCGCGGAGGAAATCAGCTTCGGCCTTCGGCCATTCCTTGGCGCGTTCATAGGCAATGCCGCGAACATAATAGTAGCGCCAATCGGAGGCCTGCTCGCCACCGGTGATGTCGAGCGCCTTAGTGTAAGCGTCTGCCGCTTCGAGGTACTGCTCGTCGGTCCGCAGGAGATCACCGAGCGCTGCGACAGCTTCGATGTCCTCAGGATTGATGGCGACGATGTTGGTGAGACGACGAATGGCTTCCTCGCGGTCGCCCATATTGTCGAGATTCTGAGCAATGCGCACGACGGCCGTCGCCTTCATCGGGGAGGTCGCAGGGATGGCGTCGTAAATACCGTTAGCATCTTCATGCTGACCGGCGACGTCGAGAATCTGCCCCACCGCCAGTGAAATCACATCAGCAGATGGGTCGAGATATGTGCCCAAGCGCATGAACAGAAGGGCGAGATCGAAGCTGCGATCACGGGTCAGGGCAATGCCAATGCCGTGGAACATTTCGGCAGCGCCGATTTGCACATTGGTGGCAAAGGCCCCAGGCTTACGCTGTTGATCGACGGCTTCGCGGACGCTGGTAATGAGCGGATGCGAAATGCCTTGCGCTTCATATTCATCGAGCACGTCTGTGGCTTCGTCAAAGCGACCATTGTTCGCCAGCAGGCGCGCGTAAACTTCGGCGATGCGCGCGACGTAGGGCTCAACGTCATAGGCGCGTTCAGCCAGCTGGAGAGCAAGCTTTTGATTGCCGGAGGTTTCGGCCATCAGGGCGCGATGGAAAACGAGGAAGTCTTCCAGCCCGCTTTCGCCGAGATCCTTCATCAGCGTGTCGGCTTCAGCGCCCTTGTTGTCGCCAACCAGGGCCCAAGCGCGCAGGATATAGGCGGTGATGCCCGAAAAACTGCCGGGGGTAACATTCTCAAGCTGACGTTCAACCGAGCTATACCGACGCTCTTTGAGGGCTTCGGTGGCAACAATCAGCTTGGCCAAATCATTGTTACGATCGAGCTCAAGCGAGCGGCGCGCCGTTGAGGCAGCTTTGCCGATCTGACCATCTGCAGCGAGCGCGATAAAGGCGCGCTCCACCAGCATATTGTTGTCCCAATCAGCCTCAGCCGCGTCCTGATAAAAGCGAGCGGCGTCTTCGGTGCTCAGTTCGGCGAGCGACTGATTACCAGCCAGATAGGCGCCGGACACCGAAGGGCGTACGAGATTGATGATATTGCGCGCGACGTTTGACAGATCAAAGCTTGTTTGCGCTGCAATCGGCGATGCCAAGAGCGCGACGGATGCAGTGACAATCAGGCGTTTCGCCCAACGATGCGATAGGAAATTCACTGTTCTGAACTCTCCGTTGGCCACAATGGCAGCTTTGGCGGCAAAGATTGTCCGTTTTAGGACTGCGCCGCAAGGGCAGCTGTACCCCAAGAAAAATTACATACCGCTATAGTTTGGACCGCTGCCACCCTCAGGTGGGACCCATGTGATGTTCTGGGCCGGATCTTTGATATCGCAGGTTTTGCAATGCACGCAGTTAGCGGCGTGAATGCGGAACACCGGCGCGCCACCGTCTTCGCTCATCTCATAAACGCCAGCAGGGCAATAGAGCGGCGCAGGCTCGCCGAATTTTGGCAGGTTTTCGCGGACGGGAATGGTTGGGTCGGCCAGCCTGAGGTGCACAGGCTGGTCTTCGTCATGGGCGAGATTGGCTAGGAACACCGACGAGCTGCGGTCAAAGGTGATTTTGCCATCGGGGCGCGGATAGGTTTTGCCGGGGGCCGATTTGCGCTTGAGCTTTTCGGCGTCGCGCGTTGGCACGCCCGCCAGGTTGAGCGGAGAGGCCTTGAAAATGGTTGAGAACCAAAGATCGGTGCCGATTGCCAGCGAGCCAAAGATGGTGCCGAGCTTGCTCCAAAGGGGTTTGGCATTGGCAACGCCTTGCAGTTCTTTGGCGATACCGGTGCGCATGATCGACTTGCCGAAATCCTCGATCCGATCATGGGCGCGCCCAGAGGCGACCGCAGCGCCGACCGCATCCGCAGCACCGATACCGGAGAGAATGGCGTTGTGAATGGCTTTCAAGCGCGGGGCGTTCATGAAACCGGCCGCGCAGCCGATGAGGCCACCGCCGGGAAACGCGAGGCTCGGGATCGACTGCCAACCACCCGCCGCAATAGTGCGGGCGCCGTAGGATAGACGCTCGCCGCCCTCTAGGAGGCTGGCGATGGAGGGGTGTGTTTTAAAAGCCTGGAACTCATCAAATGGCGAAAGGCTGGGGTCGGCGTAGTCGAGATAGGTGACGTGGCCGACATAGAGCTTGTTGTCTTCGGCGTGATAGACAAAGCCACCGCCATTGGTGTCATTGCCCAGAGGGAAGCCGAGGTAATGATCCACCCTGCCCGGCTGATGTTTATCCGGCGACACCTGCCAAACTTCCTTGATGCCGAGGCCATAGTGCTGTGGGATTTTCGCGAGATCAAAATCCGCGATCACATGTTTGGCGAGCGAGCCGCGCGCGCCTTCGGCGATCAGCGTATATTTGGCCTCAAGGGCGATGCCCTCGGCAAAACCATCCTTGGGATTGCCGTCGCGGTCGCGCCCAAGATCGCCGGTGATGATGCCGCGCACCGGGCCGCTCTCTGATTGCAACACGTCGACCGCAGCGGTCATCGGGAAGATATCGACGCCCAATTCAGTAGCTTGTTCACCCAGCCACTGCACCAAGCGGCCAAGGCTGATGATCACACCATCCTTGGTTTTGAGTTGCGGGGGCACGAGGGCGTGCGGCAGCGGGAAATCACCGGTTTTCGTCAGGAAATGATAGGAATCGCTGGTCACATCGGGGCCGACAGGCGCGCCTTTGAGCCGCCAGTCGGGGATCAGCGCGTCGAGGCCGACCGGATCCATGACGGCTCCGGAAATAATGTGTCCACCGATTTCGGCGGCTTTTTCCACCACGGTCACGGCAATGTCAGGGAAACGCTGTTTGAGGCGAATTGCAGCGGCAAGCCCGGAAGGACCGGCCCCGACAATCAGCACATCTGTGGACAGTATCTCTCTATTGCCGGCTTCAGCCATGTGGATTCTACCTTTGGGGCCCGCGCGCGACTGTTCGCACCCGTTGGGGTGTGACATAACAGGGGCAATGTCTCAAGATCAGCAACTCAACAACGACGAATTGCTCTCGGTTCTCGAATGGTATCGAGCAGCCGGGGTCGACCTCGCCGTGGGTGAGGACGCAATTGATCGGTTTGCGCAGAAGACACAACAGGCTGCCGCGCCGCGCGCTGCTGTACAGTCGATGCAACAGGCGTCCCAGCCTGCAGCCCCGCCGCCGCTGGCGGGACCAATCGGTGGCGACCCGGGTGAAGCCCAAAGATTGGCCGCGGAAGCTCCAACGTTAGAGGCGCTTAAGGCAACACTCGAAAGCTATGACGGGTGTGGCCTCAAGTTTCGCGCCACACAATTGGTGTTCGGCGAGGGCAATCCTGAGGCCAAGATCGTTATTATCGGTGATCCTCCGGGGGCAGATGAAGACCGTGAAGGGCGCCCATTTGCGGGGCGAACTGCAGATTTGCTGACGCGGATGCTCGCCTCCATCGGGCTCGATTGGGACAGCGTTTATGCGCTCAACACCATTCCGTGGCGTCCGCCTGGTAATCGCGCGCCGACGCCAGAAGAGCTTTCTTTGTGCCTGCCCTTCCTGCACCGCCATGTTGAGCTAGTCGGACCCCGCCTCGTGATGACCATGGGCCAGATGGCGACGCAGACTGTGTTCCAGTCCACCAGCAGCATCATCAAGATGCGCGGCAAGTGGCAGGATGTAAGCATTGGCGGCCATACAGTGCCAGCGATTGCGACGCTGCCGCCCGGTTATCTGTTGCGCAACCCGGCTGCCAAGCAGCAGGCTTGGCGCGACCTCTTAAGTTTCAGATCAAGAATGGCAGAATTGTCTCTGCCTTAAGTCTGTGTTCGTACTTGCTCAAAGATAATCCCCGGACTGTTCGCGGTGTGTCGCGTTACGGTCATATTGGACTGGTTGAAGACCAGAATAATTTAGCGGGTACGTTTTGCGGCATGGCTTCCGTCATTAAAATCTACGCCCTGTTCCTCGGCTCAGCACTCCTGATGTTCGGCGGCGGCCTGCAGGGGCTTTTGCTTTCCGTCCGTGGCGCAGAAGAAGGCTTCTCACTGTTTTCGCTCGGTCTGATCGGCACGGGCTGGTCGATAGGCTTTGTGGCAGGCTCTATCTTTGTGCCCTTTGTGGTGCGCAAGGTCGGGCATATTCGCGCCTTTTCGGTGATGGCGGCGATCGGCACTATCACGATCCTGCTCAATCTTTTGATGATCAACGACGTCAGTTGGATCGTGTTGCGCGCGCTCTCCGGCTTCTGTTTTGCCGGCGCGGCAATGATCGTCGAGAGCTGGCTCAATGAAGTGGCTGACAATCGCAGCCGCGGCACCATCTTCTCGATCTACACCACCATCAATATGACCGCCTCGACCATGGGCCAATTGGCCATGTCGGTGACGGGCACTGCGGGCTATATCCCCTTCATTATCGGCGCGATCAGCTTTATCTGCGCGGTACTGCCAACCGCCATGACGTCGAGCCCACAGCCACGTCCTCTGACCTCGGCCAAGCTCGACCTGCCCCTGTTGATCAAGACATCGCCGGTAGCGGCTGTTGCCGCGCTCTGCTGTGGCATGGCCAATGGTGCGTTCGGCACGCTCGCGCCGGTCTACGGCTTTGAGCAGGGAATGGACGCCAGCGGCATTGCGCTGCTGTTTGCCATTGCCGCTATTGCTGGCGCTATCGGACAGATCCCCTTTGGACGCTTGTCCGACAAGATCGACCGCCGCAAGGTTATGGCAGGCCTCGGTTTTGGCGCAGCGGCCGTGGGGCTGCTGGTTGTCCTCTTTAACCCTGGGCCAGGCTTCCTGATGTTCGCGCTATTTGGCCTTTATGGGCTGGCGGCGAACCCGCTCTACCCGATCTCGGTGGCCCATGCGAACGACTTTGCCGTCGATGGGCAATTCGCCAAGGTGGCGGGTGGGATGTTGCTGATCCATGGGATCGGCCTTGCCATTGGCCCGACGGCCGCGTCGATCCTGATGGGGCAAATTGCGCCGATGGCGCTGTTTATGGTGACGGCAACGTTCCACGCGCTGGTCGCCGCCTTTGCACTGCTGCGTATGCGCGCCCGCAAATCGAAAGATGCGTCGGAACGCGCGCCATTCAAACCAATGGGGACTGAGACGCCAGAAACGGTGAATCTTGATCCGCGCAGTGACATCGAAGCGTCGCAGGATTTTTCTGTTGCGAGCGAAGAAGCTGTGCCAGAGGAACTGCGGAACACGAATGGAGACGGCTATGTTCAAGGCAGCAAGGTTTGACGATCGGGCGTTTCGTCCCCTTTCGATAGCGGTCGTGGCGGTTTCCGATACACGTACTCTGGAAACTGACACTGGCGGCGCGCTGTTAAAGTCACTGCTCGAAGCGGATGGTCACACCTGCTTTGAGCGCGTGGTGGTGCGCGACGATGTGCAAAAAATTCGTGCTGTGGTGCAGAGCTTTGTCGCCAACCCCGATGTTGACGTGGTGCTGACCACCGGCGGCACCGGGTTTTCGGGGCGCGATGTGACCCCAGAGGCCATCGAGCCTTTGTTCGATAAGCGCATGGAGGGGTTCTCCGTGCTCTTCCACCAATATTCGGCCACCACGGTGGGCACGAGCTCGATCCAATCGCGGGCGACTGCCGGGTTGATTGGCGAGACCTTTGTGTTCTGCCTACCGGGTTCGCGCGGCGCCTGCCGCGATGCGTGGGAAGGTATTCTCACCCACCAGCTCGATTACCGGCATAAGCCGTGCAACTTCGTCGAGCTGATGCCCCGGCTCTCAGAACGATAACAGCATAAAAAACGGCGCCCGAGGGCGCCGTTTCTTTTTCATTAGTGGCCAGCGAAACCTTCGCCCGGACCTTCGCCTTCCGGCTTTTTGACAAACCAAGCGGCAATCAGCATCAGCACAGTGGCAATGCCACCGCAGATGAAGCTGGCTCGAACGCCTGCGGCCATAGCTTCTACCGGGGCAATGCCCTCAGCCATTTGTGCGGCAGAGGTCAGGCTCATCAGCGCCACGAAGAGCGCGATACCTGCGGCACCAGCAACCTGCTGCACCGAGCTCAGGGTCGCACTGGCGTGCGAGTAGAGCGGCTTAGGAACAGAACCCATGGCGGCGGTGAACATTGGGGTGAAGACAAACGCCAGACCAATGCTCATGATGATGTGGGCGGCGACAACCAGCCAGACCGGGGTATCGGTACCGACGAAGCTGAAGAGCCACATGACAGCGGAAACGGCGAAGACACCCGGCACCATCAGCGGACGCGGACCGTATTGGTCATAGAGGCGACCAACGAGCGGCGCGAGAACGCCCATGATCAGACCACCGGGCAGCATCAGCATGCCGGTCTGCAGCGTATCAAGACCGAGAACCTGCTGGGTGTAGAGCGGCAGCATGATCGAGGAACCGAGCAGCGCAACCATCGCCAAAGAGGCGGTGACCAGCGAGACAGAGTAATTGCCGTGAGTCAGGACGCGCAGATCAAGCAGAGCCTTATCGGACTTCTGCAGCTGGATCTGGCGCCAGACGAAAATGGCCATAGCGACAACGCCGACAACAACTGGAACCCAAGCCGGCATCGACGCGCCCTGCTCGGCGGCGTGTTCAACACTGCCGCCATGACCGCCCCCGCCCAAGCTCGATAGACCGAAGACCAGACCACCAAAACCGAGAGCCGACAGGATCACCGAGATGACATCGAGCGGGGTCTTGCGTGGTTCGGAGACGTTCTGAACCTTGAGGTAGCCGACGACCAGGGTAACAATCGCAATCGGCAGGGTGAAGTAGAACATATAGCGCCACGCGAAGTGGGCGAGGATGAAACCACCAATGGTCGGGCCAATGGCAGGCGCCACCGACATAACGATGGAGATATTGCCCATCACCTTGCCGCGACCATTCGCAGGCACAAGCGACATAACAGTGGTCATCAGCAGCGGCATCATGATCGCGGTGCCAACGGCCTGCACGACGCGACCGACAATCAGCAGCTCAATGCCGGGCGCAATCGCACAAATCAGAGTACCGACCGAGAAAATCGAGATCGACGCCGTGAAAATCGGACGCGTGTGGAAGCGCTGGAGCAAATAGCCAGTGATCGGGATCACAATGGCCATGGTCAGCAAAAATGCTGTCGTCAGCCACTGGGCCGAACCAGCCGTGATGTTGAGATCAATCATGAGCTGCGGAATGGCAACGCTCATGATCGTCTCGTTCAAGAACATGACAAAGGCCGACACCAGCAAAAGGGCTATGACCAGATTGTTGCGCGCCGCATCTTCCGGCTGGTGTGGCGCAGCCTTAACGGCTCCGTCCATCGTCGCTTGCGACATCGTATTACCTCAAAAAATAAGCGCAAACAGAACCGACGACGGGAGGCCGCTCTGGTTCAGTTGCGATGCAGTGTCTAATTTCGGTGTCAGGTCATGTCAGTAGGATGACACTAGGGCATCCAACGCGCCTTGGGCGTCTTGGAGAACTGCGAGTGAGCAAGACAGAGCCAAGTTCTCTATGCCCCTTGCTTCCCTTCGTAAAGTCTTGAAGTGCATGGCAGCCTTGACCATATGACGCACAAAGGCACCTCGCGGAACTTATTTGTTCTTGTTATGTTCTCCTGATTAACCTAATGAGAAGATGTCGGCTGAAGAGCGCGATTCTTCTGTTGGGTTTGAGCTGGAGACACCAGATGGCGCTTTATCAGGCCCCCTCTTTCGAAGCATTGGAACGTCTTAGCCGCAGCAGGGATGCAGACCTGACGCGCCGCGAACTGGTCAACCCGGATCGTATTCGCGGGCGCGGTGCGCAGTCCAATGCCAGTGGCCGATTTGAAGCGTTCCAGCGCGAAAGTTTTGACGATGGTTGGGACAATGTAGAGCCCATGCCGGTGTTCGAAACGGTGGAACACACCGAACGCGCCAAATCGATCATCACCAGCAATGACAGTCCCGATATCGCCTTTGAGCGCTCCATCAATGCTTATCGCGGTTGCGAGCATGGATGCTCTTATTGCTTTGCGCGACCAAGCCACGCCTATCTTGGGCATTCAGCCGGGATTGATTTTGAGCGCGATATTTATGTGAAGACCAATGCGGTTGAGACGCTGAAGGCAGAGTTCGCCGCCAAGAATTATCGTCCAAAGCCAATTGCCATGGGGACCAATACCGACCCCTATCAGCCGGCCGAACGCAAGCACCAGCTGACCCGCGGGATTTTGGAGGTGATGCTGGAGACCAAGCATCCAGTGATGATCACCACAAAATCGGCCCTTATTCTGCGCGATCTCGATCTCTTGGAAAAACTGGCAAAGCTTGGCCTAGCCAAAGTTGCCATTTCGGTGACGTCGATGGATCACAAGCTGAGCCGCAAGATGGAGCCGCGCGCCTCCTCGCCTGCCCGTCGTCTTGAGGCCATTAAGGCGTTGAGTGAGGCCGGGATACCGACCGCAATTTTTGCGTCGCCTATGATCCCGGCGATCAATGATATGGAATTGGAGCGCATTTTGGATGCGGGCAAGGCGCAAGGGGCGATCAGCGCACAGATGATCCTGCTGCGCCTGCCGGGCGAGGTGCGCGATGTGTTCCGCGAATGGCTGTTGCGCCATTTCCCCGATCGCGTGCGGCATGTGCTTTCGCTGGTGCGCGACACGCGCGCGGGCAAAGACTATGACTCGCGCTTTGGCACGCGCATGACCGGCGAAGGCCCCTATGCCACGCTGCTGAGCCAGCGATTTGAGAAGGCTCGGGAGCGCTATGAGCTCGAGGCCAAGCTGCCGCCGCTGCGCAACGATCTTTTCGTTGCGCCCAAGCTCGAAACCAATCAGCTGAGCCTTTTCTAAGCGGCCAGCACTTTTGATTTGATCAGATCGAGCACTGCAGGATTGGTGTAGTCGGGTGTGGCAAGGGTCGCGCCCGCTTTGAGCAGTTCGCTTTCGGAAATGCCGGTGGCAAGGCCAATTGTGGTAATGCCTGCACCTGTGGCAGAGGCTATGCCGGTGCGGGAATCCTCGAAGGCGACGCTTTTGGCCGCCACCGCGCTGAGGTGGCTAAGGCCTGTCAGGTAAGGCAGTGGGTGCGGCTTACCCTGTGCCAAATCATCAGCTGAGATAATGTGTGAAAAATACGACCGCGCCTTAATCCCATCGATGATGAGGTCGGCATTGGCCATTGGGGCATTGGTGACTGCGGCCATGGGAATGGCGTGACTGCGTGCCCATTCGAGTAGATCCATCAAGCCCGCGAGCGGCTCAATCGAAGTCGCGACCAATTCGCGGAACAGCGCTTCCTTGCCGTCGAGAATTTGCTTGCGGCGCTCGAGGCTTTCGCCGGGAATGAAATGGGCAGCGATGGCTTCATTGGCGAAGCCTTGAATATGTTTGGCGTAGATCTCGTGGTCGATGACATGCCCATAGGGGCCAAACACCTGATTGAAAGCCGCGAGATGGATCGGATCGCTCTCCATCAAAGTGCCATCAATATCAAACAGTAAGCCAGCGCCGAGATTAAGGGTCATATCCAAGCCTTCAATTGCGAGGCTCGGTTAGCACATGGCAACAGAGGCGTCATCTCAGGACTTAGTATTGGGCAACCTTGCGCGCGTGCGTAGACATAAAGTCCAGCGAAGCCAGGACGCCTTGTGTCGAAAGGCGCGTTTCGACCGGGCGTATCTGGCCGACGACCGGCACCGAGAGGATGAGCGCGTTGCGCTCTTTCATGTGCTCCAAAACTGTCGCAGACAGCGCTTCATCAGCGATAAAGAACTGATTGATGGTGTTGTCTCGGATTTCCAACGAGGTACCCATCTTCAGCGCAATCGGCGGGAGGTTGGTGAACTTGAGCTGTATGGGTCGCGACTGGTCATAGCTCAGCTTGTCGGCAGCGACGGTGATGGCGATATCGGTTGCGCCATCTAAGCGGTTGAGCACCATTGTCAGCCTATAAACGGGCAGGTTTGCCGAATTCATCTCTTGGCTCGCAGTGCTGGCAAAGCACGAGTAGCCGTACCAAGAGTTCGCTTCTTCATCGATGAAGTTAGGACAGGCAGCGAGCCAATCGCGATTATATTCGCGATATTCGCCCGACGAATGCTGAAACGGCTGAGCGGCGGCTGAGACGCAAAACAGCAATGGGACAAGAGCGAAACCAGATCGACGCACGTGAACTCCTCTCCTTTGCTCCTCAACCAGACTCTTGTATCAACCTGCTGGGCTTGCCGATACCAACAATCGGCTTGGTTTGAGGTATCCCTATGGCAAAGCGAAAAGATCTTCACACAGCTCCAGCAGATCTTTTCACCGCCCCTGTTGCAGGGCCGGACTTTAGCCATGAGACCATGTTGCTCGATCGCGGCGCACTTTATGTCGCCGGTGTCGATGAGGCAGGACGCGGCCCCCTTGCGGGACCCGTGGTGGTTGCGGCTGTTCGCTTAGACCCCAACCGCATCCCGCAGGGGCTCAACGACAGTAAGAAGCTAACCGAGGCAAAGCGCGAAGCGCTTTATGAAGAGATCATGGCCTGCGCCGATGTCGCTATCGTGAGCGCGCCGCCGACGGACATTGAAACCCTTAACATTCGTGGGGCGACGCTTGCGGCTATGGCCAAGGCCGTTGCAGCCCTCCCGCAAAAGGCCGACTGCGCGCTTATCGATGGGCGCGATGTGCCACCGGCCCTGCCCTGTCCCGGAATTGCTCTGGTCGGTGGCGACGGGCGCAGCGTGTCGATTGCGGCGGCATCTATTGTCGCCAAGGTCACGCGCGACCGCATGTGTGCCATTATGGATGCTGACGCGCCCCATTTTGGCTTTTCCGGCCACAAGGGATATGGCACCGCTGCGCATATGAAGGCCTTGAAATTAAACGGCCCATGTCGCCACCACCGCAGTGAATTCGCCCCAATAGCGGCCCTGCTTGCGGCAGGTAATGCGAGAGAATTGGAGAATTAACTCCTCGCTAACCCATTAAGAACGCTCCATTAACTTCAGCACGCTATAACGGGCTTGTTAGTATTGCGTTAGGGTTAAGAGCATGTTGAGTACCGCGCGTACGGTCGCCAAGACCGATGCGGAAAGGGAGACTTCACGTCTTCCGATCGATACTGTCCTCATGGGCGATTGCATCGACCATATGAACAGCTTGCCGGCCGGCTCTATCGATCTCATTTTCGCAGATCCCCCATACAATTTGCAGCTGGAACAGGGCCTCACCCGCCCGGACCAGAGCAAAGTCGACGCCGTCGATGACGATTGGGACAAGTTTGACAGCTTCGCCCATTACGATGAGTTCACACGCGCTTGGATGGCTGCTGCCCGCCGCGTTTTGAAGCCCGATGGGGCGATGTGGGTCATCGGCTCCTATCACAACATTTTCCGCGTTGGCACGGCATTGCAGGACCTTGGGTTCTGGATGATGAACGACATCGTTTGGCGCAAGGCCAATCCGATGCCGAACTTCCGTGGCACTCGCTTTACCAATGCACATGAGACGCTGATCTGGGCTGCCAAAAGCCAGAAGAGCCGCGTCACCTTCAACTATGAAGCCATGAAGCTGGCCAATGACGACACGCAGATGCGGTCTGACTGGCTCTTCCCGATCTGCACCGGCAATGAGCGCCTCAAGGGCGAAGACGACAGCAAGCTGCATCCGACGCAGAAGCCGGAAGCGCTGCTGTTCCGCATCCTGAACGCGACCACTAAGCCAGGCGATATTGTGCTCGATCCATTCTTCGGCACCGGTACAACTGGCGCCGTCGCCCGCAAATTGGGTCGTCACTTTATTGGGATCGACCGCGAAGAAAATTACATCAAGGGTGCGCGTGAGCGTATCGCCGCCATTCGCCCTGGTGTTTTCGAAGCGCTGCAACAGATTAAGCCGAAGCGCAAAGAAACGCGCATTCCGTTCGGTTCCTTGGTCGAACAGGGACTAATTGAAGTCGGCGCTGAACTTTTTGATAGCCAACGACGTTTCACTGCCATGGTTCGTGCAGACGGCTCACTCGTCTCAGGCCACCATCAGGGTTCGATCCACAAGGTCGGCGCTCTGGTGACTGGAGCTGAGTCATGCAACGGGTGGACTTTCTGGCACCACGAACAGAACGGCGCTGTCGCCCCGATTGATAGTCTTCGGGAAGGCATCCGCCAACAACTCGACCGACTTTCTGCCTGAGGTTGACCTCCAAAGCATTCGTCAGGCTACTATATGGCCGCTGGTTCGCCAGCGGCCTTTTTGTTGCTGGGGGATGAGACATGGTGGTCACTATTCGCGCCATCACCTTGGGTGATGCTGCGGGGTATAATGCTGTGCTGGGCGCTGTGGCACGTGAGCAGAAATATCTGCGGATGACCGATGCGCCGCCCATCGAACGCACTCGAAACTTCGTCGCCCACAACATTGAAAGGCGGAACCCACATTTGGTTGCGGTGAACCAAGATGTGGTCATCGGCTGGTGCGATATCTGCCGCGAACCCGATATGGCGAGGCATGTTGGCAGCCTCGGCATGGGCGTCATGAGTGGTTTTCGGGGGAGAGGCGTTGGGAGCGCGCTCATGAAATCGGCACTCGCAGCGGCAAAAGAAGAAGGCTTCAAGCGGATTGAGCTTGAGGTTTATGCCAGCAATACGAAGGCCATTGCCCTTTATGAGCGCTTCGGATTTGAGCGTGAGGGATTAAGGCGCAAGGCCGTGTGCATTCAGAACGCTTGGGACGATGTAGTCCCAATGGGCTTGCTCTGGTTTTAGACGGCGTACTCAAAGCCTGCAGCTGCCAGAACTTTGCGGAAAAGCGTCGGCAGGGCCTCGCCCTTGAGCGCCTGAGGCTCTGCCCACCAGCCTTCAGAGAGTGCATCGTTTGGGACCACGGCAGACCAGACTTCCAGCTCCAGCCGGAAGTGGGTAAAGACATGGACGATTTGCCCGCGCGGGCGCCAGTCGGCGGAGACAGGGTATAGCGGCTCGCCCAGACTATCGCCCCAAACAGACGTCGGCACTTCGGTCATGCTGGCGAGAAGGCCCTTGCTCGGACGAGTACGCAGATAAACATCGCCTGCGCTATCGAGCATGACAAAAGCATGGCCCTTGCGGACAGGCTTTTCGGCTTTGACCGGTTTGACGGGATAGGCCAGCGGCTGCCCCTCTTGGCGGGCTTCGCAGCCATCATGCAAAGGACAAATCAGGCAGGATGCAGTGCGGGGAGCGCAAATCGTGGCCCCCAAATCCATCATGGCCTGGGCAAAATCGCCAGCGCGCGAGGGAACAGCAAGCTGCAAGGCAGAGCGAAGCTCGGGTTTGGCGTCGCGGACCGGTATATCTAGGGCGTAGTAACGAGCCAGGACGCGGTCGAGATTGCCATCAAGGACCGCGATCTCTTCATCAAAGCAAATGGCAGCGATCGCCGCGCTAGTGTAGGCGCCGATGCCGGGTAGACTCTGGAGAGCAATGGAGGTTTGCGGAAATGTGCCGCTATGCTCGGCGACCACCGCGACCGCACAGGCGTGAAGATTTCGCGCCCGGGCATAATATCCCAAGCCCGCCCATTCGCGCAGCACGCTGTCGAGCGGGGCTGCCGCCAGATCATGCACGCTTGGCCAAAGGCTGATGAAGCGGGTGAAATAGGCTTTTACCGCTGCAACAGTTGTCTGCTGCAGCATGACCTCGCTGAGCCAGATCCGGTAGGGATCCGGCTTTATCCCCTGTTTGCGCGCTTCGGGCGAAACGCGCCAAGGCAGATCGCGCGCATGAGCGTCGTACCAGCGCAGAACGCCGTCTGAATCGATGGGATGGGGGGCAGAAAGGGGCATAAGGTGACCTATGCCGGGCACAGTTTTCTGGCAAGCCCCGCAGCATTACCGCGAATTCACTTGTCTGGGTGCCGTCCGTGACCATATTTGGGGCATGGCAGACAAACTACCCGAATATAAGCGGCGCAATAGGGCGACCTCGGTGGCGGACGCTCTGTCGGGCGCGCTCGACCCCGTGCTGCGCAAGCGCGGCTTTGCCGGTCGGGATATTCTTACCCAGTGGCGCAATATAGCGCCGCGCCCCTTTGACGAAACAACCCAGCCGCACAAGCTGAGCTGGCCCAAAATTGCCAATAGCGCTGAAGGCGCTACTCTTTATATCCGCTGCGCGCCGGGCACTGCATTGTTTGCCCAGCACGAAGCGGCCAACATCGCCAAGGCGGTGAACCTCTATTTTGGATATGTACTGGTGGACCAGGTGCGCCTTTCGGCCGAACCGTTCATCGCCAATTCAGGTCCAAAGACCGATAAGGCCTATGTTCCAAGCCCACAAAGCTTGGAAAAAGTAGGCAAGTTGACTGAGACAATCGAAGACGACAGCTTGCGTCAGTCGCTCACAACCCTTGGCCTAGCGCTCGCACGCAGGGCTGAAACGAAACGGAAAACATAGGCGATCAACGCCTGTTGATGTCAAAGCCCTCTTGCCGACACTTTTCTCCAGTGTAGTGTCCGCAAAATTGGAATTAGGAGCTAAACGTGAAGTTCAATCGCCGCGATACACTCATTCTTGCAGCTGCCGCGTCGGCGGTAAGCGTTGCTGGCATATCCGCAGCACAGGCTGCTGATGGTGATATGGTCGATGTTGCCAAGCTTATGGCTCCTGCTGGCGACATTGCTGACAAGTTCGAAGGCAATGCCGACGCGCCTGTTACCGTGATTGAATATGCATCGCCAACTTGCCCGCACTGTGCGGCGTTCCATAACAATGTTTATGGCCCGTTCAAGGAACAGTATATCGAAACCGGCAAGGTGAAGTTCATCGTTCGTCCGTTTGCGCGTAACGCAATCGACGCGGCCATCTTCCTGCTCGCTGAAGCTGCTGGCGAAGACAACTACCACAATGTCATCGCGACCTACTTCAAGACCATGAACGAATGGAGCATGTCGGATAAGCCACGCGACGCGATCTACGCTGTCGCGCTGCAGTTGGGCTTCACCGAAGAGAGCTTCAACGCTGCTCTGACGAATCAGGCTATCTTCACTGGTATCGAAGCGCAGCGCGAACAAGCAGTGAATGAGTTTGGCCTTTCCGGGACCCCGACCTTCTACGTCAACGGCAAGACGCTTTCTGGCGGTAAGTCGCTCGAACAGCTGGCTGAAGCCATCGACCCGCTTGTCCCTGCCGACTTCGTCGCTCCAGCGGCGCAGTAATTCTGCCCTGTCTGAGCAATTTAGCGCAGACATAAGATTTGAGAGGGTGCGCATAGCGCGCCCTCTTTTGCGTTGCCGCGCGCCCTCATGAAATTCCAGCGGCTCAAGCTTCACGGCTTTAAATCCTTCCCCGATGAAAGCGTGCTCGTCATGGAGCCAGGCCTGACAGGCATTGTCGGCCCCAATGGCTGCGGGAAATCGAACCTCGTCGAAGCGATGCGCTGGGTGATGGGCGAAAGCTCATACAAGGCCATGCGCGCCTCGGGCATGGACGACGTTATCTTTTCCGGCTCGGGCAATCGCTCGGCGCGCAATTCTGCCGAAGTGACGCTGGTGCTGGATAATACCGACCGCAGCGCGCCAGCAGCGCTGAACTCAGCCGATGTTTTGGAAGTGACGCGCCGGATTGAGCGCGAAGCCGGCTCTGTCTATCGGGTGAACGGGAAAGAAGTGCGGGCACGTGACGTGCAGATGCTGTTCGCTGACGCCTCCACGGGTGCGCACTCTCCTTCTATGGTGCGGCAGGGACAGATCGGCGAACTTATCTCGGCCAAACCGACGGCGCGACGGGCGCTGCTGGAAGAAGCGGCGGGGATTTCGGGCCTGCATTCGCGGCGGCGCGAGGCGGAAATCCGGCTTCGAGCGGCGGAAACCAACCTTGAGCGCGTTGACGATGTGGTCGCGCAGATCGAAAGCCAGCTTGAAACCCTCAAGCGGCAGGCACGTCTGGCCACGCGGTACCGCGCCCTATCAGGGGATATTCGGCGCACAGAGGCGACACTCTTTCATATCCGCTGGGTTGCGGCGCGCGTCGCCGAGAACGAAACTGAAGCAGCGCAGGCGGTGCTCATTCGTCAACTGGCGGATGCCACCCACGCCGAACACCAGGCCCAAAAGGCCGCCGAACTGGCCGAAGCCGCAGTTGCCCCGCTGCGGGAGCGGGAAGCAGTGACCGGAGCGGTGCTGCAACGCTATACGATTTTAGCGGAGCAATTGGCCGATGAAGCGCGGCGGATGAGCCAGCGGCGTGTTGAGCTGCAAAACCGGCTGCAACAGATCGCAGCCGATGGGCAACGTGAGCGGGGGCTGGTGGCAGAATGCGAAGCGGCGATTGACGCCTATAATAATGAGCGCGCTGATCTCGAATATGAAATCGAAGGATCGCAGGACGAAAGCGTAACTGCCCGCCAAGAGGCTGAGTTGGCGCAAGCCGCGGTCACGCAAGCAGACGCTGCGGCCCGGCAGGCAACCGAAGCTTTGGCGCAGTTGCGCGCTATGCGCAGCCAAACGCAGCGCAATGCCCAAGAGGCAATGACGCGGAAACGCGGCCTCGCCCAGCAATTGGCCGAGCTGGAAAGCGACTATCAGCGTGTGATCGATGCACTCAACGCGGACCAGACCGTTTCGGCACGACGCGATATTTTAGAGGGTGCGCAAGAGGCAGCCGAAATCGCTGAGGCCAATGCACTGGAGGCCGAAGCCAAGGTTCACCTCGCGCAAGAAAAGCTCGATGGCGCGCGACCACGCCTAGGCGAGCTGGAAACGCTGGTGACAAGCCTTGAGGCGGAAGCGGCGACGCTCAACAAAATGCTGGTGACAGGCACAGGGACATGGCCCGCGATCGTTGATGAGCTGCAGGTTGAGCCGGGGTATGAAACAGCGCTCGGCGCGGCATTGGGCGATGATCTCGAAGCTTCATCGGACAGTGATGCGCCGATCCATTGGTCCCCGGCCCTAGACCGCAGTGAAGATCCGAACCTGCCGCAAGGGGCAGAGCCCCTATCGCGCTATGTTTCGGGCACGCCGCAACTCAAACGTCGTCTTGACCAGATTGGTCTTATTGATGCGGCAGACGGCCCAAGCCTAATCCGAGCCCTTAAGCCCGGGCAGCGACTGGTGACACTTGAAGGGGCTGTTTGGCGCTGGGATGGTTTGATTGCTGCCGCTGACGCACCGAGCGCAGCCGCACTTCGTCTGGCGCAAAAGAACCGACTGGTTGAGTTGGACGAAGACATCATTCGCGCCAAGGGCGAACGCAATGCGTGGAAGCGCGAGGTCGATGCTCACGCCACAGCGCTTGACGGAGCACGAGGCAGCGAACGGCAATGCCGGGAAGCGTGGCGCACTGCGCAACACGCTATCGCCACTGCGCAGGCTGAACTCGACAAAGCCCAGCGCGCCCTTTCCGATCTCACCACCCGCAAATCGACACTGGAAGATGCCAAACTCCGCGTGGCGAGCAGTGTGGGTGACGCGGAAATGGCCGAACAGGCCGCGCTCGACGCTTTGGCAGATCTGGCAGACGAAGACGCGATGGCTGCGGCGGCACAGGCGACACAAAGCCATGTCGTTGTTTTGCGCGAAAAAGCCGATGCGGCGCGCCTCAGCCTCAATACGCTCGAATCAACCAAGCGCCTGCGTACGACGCGCCTTGAGCAGTTGACGCGAGACATGGCCTCTTGGCAGCGCCGCCTTGATGGCGCGCGCAATCAATTGGCGACACTTGATGACCGCACCGCCGATGTGCAGGACCAACTCGCCGATATGGCAGATTCGCCAGACGGGTTTGATGAGCGCAAAGCCCAGCTCGATGAGCAAATCGACATCGCCAGCGAGGATCATCAAGCCGCCGTCGAACGATTGAATAATGCACAAACCGCGTGGCGGGAGACCGACCGAGCGGTCAAAGCCGCAAATGATGCTCTCAATAATGTCCGCATTGAGCTTACCCGCGTTGAAGAGCGGCTCAAGGGGATCATCAGCCAGCGCCTGCAGATTGAGCGGCAGACCGAAGAGAACCTCGGCATTCCGGCAAGCCGCACGCTGGAAGCATCAGGCATTCGCCCGGAAGAACCGCTGCCCGCGGAGCAACCAACCGAACACAAGCTCGAGCGGCTCAAGGCCGAACGCGAGCGTTTGGGTGGAGTGAACTTATCGGCAGAGAAAGAAGCCGAGGAGATTCAAGAAAAGCTCGACACCATGGTGCGGGACCGCGACGATATTATTGAGGCGATCGCCAAGCTGCGTGTGGCCATCGGCAATCTCAATCGCGAAGGACGCGCGCGGCTCAATGAAGCCTTCGGCAAGGTCAATGCGCATTTCCAAGAGCTGTTCACCACGCTGTTCGGCGGCGGTACGGCGGAGCTGACCTTTGTGGAAAGCGATGACCCACTCGAAGCAGGTCTGGAAATCATTGCCCGACCACCGGGCAAGAAGCCTCAAACCATGACACTTCTCTCTGGGGGTGAGCAGGCGCTGACCGCCATGAGTCTAATTTTTGCGGTGTTCCTGACCAACCCCGCCCCCATCTGCGTGCTCGACGAAGTGGATGCGCCACTCGATGACGCCAATGTCGAGCGATTCTGCAATTTGCTCGACTCGATGCGACACCGGACCCAAACTCGCTTTATGGTGATTACCCATAATCCAATAACCATGGCACGGATGGATCGGCTTTTCGGGGTCACGATGTCAGAACGCGGGGTCAGCCAGCTCGTTTCTGTCGATCTGCAAACCGCAGAAAGCTACCTAGAGACCGCCTAGGCTCTCGGTAATTCTTAAGAATCTTCACGTGCCGCCACCACTTCGCCACTCTTGCGCGCAGGACAGCATGCCGCACCCCTCAAACATTCAAAATTCAGGCGCGACAACAATAACTTACACAGTCGCAGCGCGCCTTGACACGTTTCGGGGCCACCACTATGTTGCGCGCGACTTAAAGGGCGACCGGAAATCCTCCGGAAAAGCCGACTATAGGGAGTTGCGGATGAACATACCTCCGGACGACCAAGGTCAGCCGAAAAGTGCCCGCGACGCGACGCGCGATCTTGCATCACGCATCGCTTCGGCCAAGAAGGAGCGCGATCTAGCGAACGGTAACGTTGCTGGTGGCGCTTCAGCAGATGCGAATGGAATGGCCCGCGGTATGCGCATGGGCTCCGAGTTCGTAGCGGCAATTTTGGTGGGAGCCGTAATGGGTTATCTCATCGACCTTGGTTTAGGAACGACGCCTTGGGCCATGATCATTTTATTGATCGTAGGCTTTGCAGCAGGCGTCAAAAATGTCGTTCGTACAGCGAACGAAATGAATGCCGCTTCGACGGTTGGGACCAATGAAGGCCCTGCTGACGCGAAGCGCGACGATAAAGATGACGCTTAGAGGGCTCCATGGCCGGTACTGACCCGATCCACCAGTTTGTCATCACCGATCTGATTCCGATTCATGTCGGAGATGAGGCCGCTGGTACCGCACTGAATCTCTCGTTCACCAATTCGGCCCTGTTTATGGCCGTTACGGTGGTGATCCTGACTGGTTTCATGGTTCTCTCCTCATCGCGTGCGGCGATGGTACCAAACCGGTTCCAGATGGCCGGCGAACTTCTATATAGTTTCGTCGCCAATATGTTGCGAAGTTCAGCGGGCACGGAAGGCATGAAGTTCTTCCCGTTCGTATTCTCGCTCTTTGGTTTCGTGCTCGTGGGTAACCTCCTCGGCATGTTCCCATACTTCTTCACCACAACCTCCCACATCATCGTTACTGCCGCTTTGGCGTTCCTCGTGATCGGTGTTGTGATCGTGTACGGTTTCTTCCGTCACGGCTTTAAGTTCCTCAAGCTGTTCGTACCGTCGGGTGTTCCCGGCTACGTTCTGCCGATTGTGGTGCCGATCGAGATCATTTCGTTCCTCTCGCGCCCAATCAGCCTTTCGGTTCGTTTGTTCGGCAATATCCTTGCCGGCCACATCACCCTGAAGGTTTTCTCTGGTTTCGTAGTTAGCCTTGGTGCCCTTGGCGCTCTCGGCTGGCTGGGTGCACTGCTGCCGCTCATCATGACGGTTGCAATCACAGCACTCGAACTCCTCGTCGCAGTCGTGCAGGCCTATGTGTTTGCAGTTCTGACTTCGATGTACCTCAACGACGCGGTTCACCCATCACACTAAGACGTTGAGTCTCTCAAACGGCGGCTTTTCGCCGGTAAACTTTGACCCTCGAAAGGACAAACAAATGGACGTTGAAGCCGCAAAGATGATCGGCGCCGGTATCGCAACCCTGGGTATGGCTGGTGCCGCCCTCGGCGTGTCGAACATCTTCTCGAACTTCCTCTCGGGCGCACTGCGCAACCCGTCTGCTGCTCCAAGCCAGACCGGTAACCTGATTTTCGGTATGGCTATGACCGAAGCACTGGGCATCTTCTCGTTCCTGGTCGCTCTGATCCTGCTGTTCGTTGCTTAATTAGCAACTTTAAGCGATCAATTCCGCAGCCGGATATTTTGTCCGGCTGCGCTTTATCTGGCCTCACGCCGGATGACCGGAATTAACGGGACACCGACCAGATGGTAACGCAAGCCTACGCTCAAGAAGCGGCAACGCCGACCGACGACACCGCGGTCCACGCTGACCACTCAGACACTCATGCAACTGTTTCGCATGGTGATGGTCACTCAGACGTGTTCCCGCCATTCGATCCGGCTACCTTCCCCAGCCAGTTGCTCTGGCTCGCAATCTGTTTCGCAGCGCTCTACCTCCTGATGAGCAAGCTGGCACTCCCGAAGGTCGGTAAGACCATCGAGAACCGCCAGGCGACGATCGCAGCGGACCTCGCTGCTGCCGACGCTGACCGTCAGAAGACCGACGCTGCAATCGCATCGTATGAAAAGGCACTTGCCGAAGCCAAGTCTAAGGCTCAGGCGATCGCTGCTCAGACCCGCGATGCAATCAATGCCGACATCACTGCAAAGCGTACTGCTGCAGAAGCTGACCTGACCGCTAAGGTCACCGAAGCTGAAGCGCGTATAGCAGCGACCAAGGCTGCCGCACTCACTAACGTTGATGAAATTGCTGCGGACACCGCACAGGCTGTCGTTGGCCAGATCGTTGGCGATGTTTCTGCCGACAGCATTCGCGCTGCCGTTGCTAAGGTGAAGGGTTAATCGCCATGCCAGTCTGGATGGACAATAGCTTTTTCGCCCTCGTAGGCCTCGTGATCTTCATTGGTCTGCTGGTTTACCTCGGCCTGCCACGCATCATCGGCGGCATGCTCGATAAGCAGATCGCTAAGATCGAAACTGAACTGTCGGAAGCCAAGCGCCTCCGTCAGGACGCAGCTGCCCTGCTCGTAGAATACGAACAGAAGCGCATTGCTGCTGAGAAGGACGCTCAGGACATCATCGCTTCGGCTCAGGAAGAAGCGAACCGTCTGACTGTTGAAGCCAAGGCTTCGCTGGAAGAGCTCGTCACCCGCCGCACTAAGGCTGTGGAAGACAAGATCGCCCAGGCAGAATCGCAGGCCATCGCGGAAGTCCGCGCACGCTCTGCAGATCTGGCAGTGGAAGCAGCCCGCGTTGTGCTCTCCGATGAAATGAACCGCAATGGCGGCAAGATCATCGACGCAGCTATCGCGGATGTGAGCACCAAGCTCAACTAAGTCCTTTAGCGCAGATATGAATTTTGAAGGCGGGCAGCAATGTCCGCCTTTTCTTTTGGGCAGGGGTCGACACCTCTACCTAACCTCCCCCTGTAATGGGGGAGGGATTGCATCGAGTTTGTTGCCGTTCTGGCGCAGCCTCGCATTTCGCAAATTACCTGTGCCGAATTGACGCGGGAAAGAATCTCGCGCATGGTCCGGGCGACTGCGGGAGAGACTGGCCTTGGCCAGCGCCGAAGGAGCAACCGCCCCGGAAACTCTCAGGCAACCGGACCGCAATCGGTACACAACTCTGGAAAGTGGACCAGGCAACTGGCCCCTCCGAAGGAGCAACTGGCGCTCAGTCAGGAATCTCTCAGGGCAAGGACAGAGGGGGCACGCACTCCGCGACAGCGGGGGATATCGTGCTGACCTCAAACCCGAGTTGTTCATGGCTCCTTTCGGCCCCGAAGACCTACACCAGACCCCGCTCTACGAAAAACACGTCATTGCTGGCGGACGCATTGTGCCGTTCGGGGGCTATGCCCTGCCCGTGCAATATCCCAGCGGGATTATGAATGAGCATAAGTGGACCCGCGAAAACGCTGGCCTATTTGACGTCAGCCATATGGGCCCGAGCTTTGTCCGGCTCAAATCTCCAAGCGGGGACCCAGAGGCGGATCACGCGAGTATTTCAGCGCTTATCGAGCCGCTGATCTGTGGCGACATCGCCAGCCTAAAACCGGGACAAATCCGCTACTCACTGCTGCTCAACGATGCTGGCGGCACAGTTGATGATCTGATGATCGCACGGTCACCTGATCAATCGGGGGTGCTCTATGTGGTGGTCAACGCTGGCACCAAGGATGGTGACTTCGCGCTGATTGAGCAGGCTCTCGGCGACACCGCAGAGCTTGGCCGGGCTGATCACAACAACGCACTACTTGCCGTACAGGGACCGGAGGCGGTCAATGTGATTGCGGGCCTGATCCCTGACGCTGTTGCGCTGGGATTTATGACCCACGCTAATCTGAGCTGGAACACCATTCCCGTGACCATCTCACGCGCCGGATATACGGGCGAAGATGGTTTTGAGATTCTCATCCCCGCAGCCCATGCCGAAGATTTTTGGGATGCATTGCTTACCGACGATCGGGTTAAGCCGATTGGCCTTGGCGCGCGTGACAGCCTGCGCCTTGAAGCTGGGCTGCCTCTTTACGGTCATGACCTCGACGAAACCATTTCCCCTATCGAGGCTGGCCTGGGCTTTGCTGTCGCCAAGCGCCGCCGCGAGGCTGCTGACTTCCCCGGAGCGCAACGCATTCTGGCTGAGCGCGAAGGGCAGTTGAGCCGGAAGCGCGTTGGCCTCTTTATCGAAGGTGCACCGGCCCGCGAGGGGGCTGAAATCACCGATGCCGATGGAGCCGTGATTGGCGTTGTGACCAGCGGCGGATTTGCTCCGTCCCTCAACAAAGCCATCGCCCTGGGTTTTGTGAAGCCCGAATACGCCGCTATCGGCACCAAATTGCAGGTTCTTGTCCGCAACCGAGCGCAAGCCGCCGAAGTTGTTGAGACGCCTTTCGTCCCACATCGCTATTTCCGCAAAACAATCTGAGGCCCCAGATGACCACCAAGTTTACCCCAGACCACGAATATATCCGCGTTGAAGGCACTACTGGCGTCGTGGGCATCACGCCCTATGCGCAAGATGCGCTTGGCGACATTGTTTTTGTCGAGCTGCCAAGTGTTGGCAAAGTGCTCAAGAAGGGCGACGAAGCAGCCGTCGTTGAATCGGTGAAAGCGGCATCGGAAATCTACGCGCCGGTTACCGGCACGGTCACCGAAGTCAACGAAGCGCTCAGCGGCCAGCCGGGCCTGATCAACACCGATCCAGAAGCTGCTGGCTGGATTTACAAAATCGAGATCGCTGACTCAGGCGAACTGAATGGCCTGCTCGATAACACCGCTTATGCCGATCTGACGAAGTAAGACACATCGATGCGCTATCTTCCCCACTCAGCCCACGAACGTGCCGACATGCTCGGCACAATCGGCGCGGCAAATATTGAGGCGCTGTTCAGCGCTGTCCCGACCTCCGCGCTCAAGAGCTTCACCCTTGACCTGCCTGCCCATAGCCCCGAGTTTTTGGTTGAGGCGCATATGCGGGCGCTTTCCAACAAGAACCACGCCGCAGGTAATGGTCCCTTCTTCGTCGGTGCTGGCGCTTATCGCCACCATATTCCAGCAACGGTTGATCACCTGATCCAGCGTTCGGAATGGCTGACGGCCTATACGCCCTATCAACCGGAGATTTCGCAGGGCACTTTGCAGATGCTCTTTGAATTCCAGACGCAGGTGGCAAAAATCACCGGCATGGATGTGGCCAACGCCTCTATGTACGATGGCTCGACCGGGACGGCAGAAGCCGTGCTGATGGCGCGCCGTATCACCCGCAAAAGCCGGGTGTTGCTCTCGGGTGGTCTGCACCCGCACTACCGCGATGTGGTGAAGGCTTATCTCAAGGATGATCCGGATCTGATCTGCCTGTCCCCCTCGCCCGAGGGTCAGGGCGACATTCTGGAACAGATCGACGGTAATACCGCCGCTATCGTTATTCAGACGCCGGATTTTTACGGCCATTTGCGCAATCTTAAAGCCGCAGCGGAGGCCGCTCACGCTGTTGGGGCGCTGCTCATCGTCGTGGTTACAGAAGTCGTGTCTTTGGGCCTCCTAGAGGCTCCGGGCGCTCTTGGAGCGGACATTGTTGTGTGCGAAGGCCAGTCGATTGGTAATGCGCTCAACTTTGGCGGCCCCTATCTGGGTCTGATGGCCACAAAGAAAGAATATGTTCGCCAAATGCCGGGCCGCCTGTGTGGCGAAACCGTCGATGCGGATGGCAATCGCGGCTTCGTGCTAACGCTCTCGACCCGCGAGCAGCATATCCGTCGCGAAAAGGCGACGAGCAATATTTGCACCAATTCTGGCCTGTGCGCCCTCGCCTTCTCCATTCATATGGCGCTGCTGGGCGAGGCTGGGTTTGTGCGGCTGGCGCGGCTCAACCACGCCAATGCGGTCAAGCTTGCCGATGCGTTGGCTAGCGTTGCCGGTGTGAGCGTTCTGAACACAACCTTCTTTAATGAGATGACCATTCGCACCGCTAAGGCTGCTGACCACGTGGTCGAGGCACTGGCACAGAAGGGCATTTTGGCGGGTGTTCCGGCAAGCCGCCTGCTGCCGGGTGATCCGGGGGTTGAAAACCTCATCATTCTCGCGGCAACCGAGCTGACGACGGACGGCGATATTGCGGCGCTAACAGCGGCGCTGGCGGAGGCATTGGCATGAGCATGAATACGCAAGGCCGCCCGACCGGAGTGGGCACTGCCAGCACGGGCGCATCGGGTTCGGCGCTGCTGCCCGATGAACCGCTGCTGTTTGAAATTGGCGACACCGAGCATTCGGGCGTTGATCTGCCCGAAGTCGAGATTTCTAATGCGCGTCTCGGCGGGTTTGAGCGCAAGACCAAGCTTGATCTGGCGGGGCTGACGGAGCCGGAAGCCATGCGCCACTACGTGCGCCTGTCGCGCCTCAATCACTCGATTGATAGTGGCATGTATCCGCTAGGCTCGTGCACGATGAAGCACAATCCGCGCCTCAACGAGAAGACGGCGCGCTTGCCGGGCTTTTCGGATATTCACCCGCTCCAGCCGGTCTCGACGGTTCAGGGTGCGCTCGAGCTGATGAATGAGCTCAGCCACTGGCTGATGACGCTGACCAATACGGCGGCTGTGGCGCTCTCGCCCAAAGCGGGTGCGCATGGCGAGCTGCTGGGCATGATGGCGATCAAGGCGGCGCAGGACGCCAAGGGCGAAAGCCACCGGAATGTGGTTCTCGTGCCGGAAAGCGCGCACGGGACCAATCCGGCAACGGCTGCTTTCTTGGGCTATACGGTGAAGCCTGTTCCGGCCAAGGCTGATGGCACTGTTGACGTGGAAGCAGTGAAGGCTGCGATCACGCCAGAGGTTGCCGCGATCATGCTGACCAACCCCAATACCTGCGGGTTGTTTGAGCCTCAGGTGATCGAGATCGCGCAGGCGATCCACGATGCCGGGGCCTATTTCTACTGCGATGGCGCAAACTTTAACGCCATTGTGGGTGTGGTGCGTCCGGGCGATCTTGGTATCGACGCCATGCACATCAATCTGCACAAGACCTTCTCAACACCACACGGCGGCGGCGGTCCGGGCGCAGGCCCTGTTGTGCTGTCGGAAGCGCTTGCCCCGTTTGCGCCCGTGCCATTTGTACGCAAGGGCGCTCAGGGGTTGGAGCTGGTCGAGCATGTCGAAGCTCAGGTTCTGGGACGCGTCACGGCCTTCCACGGGCAGATGGGCATGTATGTGCGGGCGCTGACCTATATGCTCAGCCACGGCGCTGACGGGCTGGCGCAGGCTGCAGAAGACGCGGTGCTCAACGCGAACTACGTCAAGGCGCGGCTTCAGCATCTGTTCTCGGTTCCGTTCCCGGATTACCCGACAATGCACGAAGCCCTGTTTGACGATAGCTTCCTCAAGGACACCGGCGTCACCACGCTCGATTTTGCCAAGGCGCTGATCGACGAGGGCTTCCACCCGATGACCATGTACTTCCCTCTGGTTGTGCATGGGGCGATGCTGATCGAGCCGACAGAAAGCGAAAGCAAGCAGACCTTGGACCGCTTCTGCGATGTCATGGCGGAGCTTGCCACCGAGGCAAAATCTGGCAATGCCGCTCGTTTCACCGGCGCACCGATGAAGGCCCCGCGTCGACGTCTCGATGAAACGCGTGCAGCGCGTCAGCCGATCCTCAAGTGGGAACGAGCAGCCGAAATTCCAAAGGCCGCTGAATAAAGAAAAGGCCCGGAGCGATCCGGGCCTTTTTATATCATGTCAGAAGCTCCTGCCTGTCGCGCAGAGCGCTTAGGCGAGGGTCTTAGCCGCGTGGGTCGAAGCCGACCCAGATGGTGATGCTTTCGCCGCCCAGGTATGGGATCTTGACGTTTTCGACGACCTTGACGAATTCCGACATTTGAGCCGGAGGCGTCAGTGCCACGGGTACGTTGTATTTTTCCGAGAAGATCGCCTGACCGTCACGCTCGACAGCAAAACGGATCGGTGCGTTGACCGAGGTCTGCTTGCCGGAAGGACCGAGCAGAATACGGCCGCTGACGCCCATGTTTACGGTGATCTGACCGTTGGACACCACGCAGTTGCGCGTCGCCTGGTCGATCACGCCCTGATACTGGAGCGCGCGGGCGTCGCCGGTGCGACCGCCGCCATAAAAATACATGGCCTCGCCGCCGAGACGGACCTTAATGGCAGGGCATTCCGTAGCGATGACCGGCAAGGCGTTGGTCTGTGCGCTGGCAACGGCAATTGGCGCTGCTGTCGCGTTTTGTAGGCCAGCATTGGACGACGAGCCGCCACCGAACATGCTGCCCATGGAGCAGCCAGCCAGAAGCGTGGCAAAGCCAAGTGCGGAGCCAATGCGGAGCGTGGAGACTAGGGAGTTCATCATCTAAAGCTGTCTCCAGAAGCTCAGGCTGCGTTGAGCGCAGTTAAAATAGCCGGGGCACCGCTGGCATTAACGCCAGGCGCATCCTCGACAAACACGGCATCAACGACACCATCGCGAATAATCATAGCGGCGCGCGCATAGCGATGACCCATGCCAAAGGCGCTGAAATCGCGATCAAGCCCGAGAGCGCTCGCAAAGTCCGCATTGCCATCGGCGATGAAGGTAATTTCATTGAGCGCGTTGGACGCTTCGGCCCAAGCCTTCATGACATGAGCATCATTGGCTGCGGCGCAAACAATCTTGGTCACACCGGCAGCGCGAAGCTTTTCAGCACTGGCAAGGAAGCCGGGCAGATGATTGACGTGGCAGGTTGGTGTAAACGCACCGGGGACTGAGAACAGAACGACCAAGCCTTCGCCGAGCGCTGCAGCGCTATCGACGTCGGTGGTGCCTTCTGCCGTTACCAACTTGATCCCAACTGAAGGGATCGGATTGCCGCGTTCAATCATCGTTGGATTGGCCCCTATTTGGCGGATACGCCGCCCTACCTCAAATACTACTCATCCGATATGCGCTTCTAGGATCACAAGCAAGTCAAAGGCTGCAACAACAGCATGCAGCATTAGTCGGTGGCTGGCTCAATCATCCCGCGAACCGCATAGGCTCCCTGATCGGTCATGAATGTGATCTCCACAGTCTGACCTTCCAAGGCACTATTGTCGGTTTTGTTCAATATGGGAAGCAGGACTAGGGGCTCCCCAAGGCTTTTTTGCGGCGCGCCAAATACTGGACCGGAGGGGCCCATGTCGATGATGACGCTGTCCGGATCGATTTCTGCTGAGAGGTCGCGAACCCAGACGCTCTTGCCATCTGCGTTCAAACCCAATGCCCCATAGGCAGGACTGTCTTGATCCCACGCGATTGGGACATCTGCCAAGGCCTGCTTCAGGCGTGAAGCATTGGCGCGGTCAGCTTGATACGTATTAAGGTCGAGCTCAAAACTAACTTGCGCGGGAATGCAAATTTCTTCGCAGATACCGAGAACCGCATCGAGCTTGAGGGTGCCTGACGGGTCCGACACATCCACCTCAAAGGGGAGGATGACGTCACCGTGATACACATAATCGAGAAGGCTGCCGATGCGTTTGCGCTCTGGATAGGGCCAGTGGACGGCGACGTCCGTAACCCCCTCACTTTTCCCAAAATCAAACTGCGCGGCAAAACCCGCCTGCCCTGGAACGCGCCAATAGGTGTTCGTGGTCGGCGGCATTTTCAGCTCTAAACCGGCCCAAGTCTTACCCTCAGAATCAACATTCCCATCGCTAATGAGACGCACTTCAACCGCGGGCGCGATCTCGACCCAAGGGGTCTCTGCGCCAATAACTGGCGCGGCTGACAGTAAAAAAATGAGGGAAACAATTGAGCGCATGACCCATTGGAGCACAGATAACATGGAAAAACAAAGGCATGATGTAAGCGAGCATGATGAGCAGTTTAGCGTATGCCGCGCTTGGCACTCAGGCTCTAGCATTCTAGAATAGTCATATGAATTCGCTCGAAGGTCACTTCCTCATCGCCATGCCAGACATGGACGATGAAAATTTTACGGAAAGCGTCATCTTCGTCGTCGGACACGGCGACGAGGGCGCGATGGGGCTCGTGGTCAACCAACCACTTGAGACCATGACCTTTGCTGACGTGCTCGACGAGTTGGACCTCAGCGCACCGCAATCGACTAAACGCCTGCCAGACTCAAACGGCGAGCGCATTGTCCTGCGTGGCGGGCCGGTCGAAAAGGGACGCGGGTTTGTGCTGCACACCGGCGATTACACCAGCGGCAATACCTATAAGGTGAACGATGGCGTTGGGCTGACCGCAACCTTGGATGTGATGCGCGCCATGGCCTATGGCCCGGCTCCGCAGCGCTCGCTGTTTGCTCTGGGGTGTTGCGGCTGGAGCCCCGGCCAATTGGAAGATGAAATCGCCGCCAATGGCTGGCTGACCATTCCCTATGACCGGGCTCTGCTATTCGATGTCCCACCAGAAAAGCGCTATCAGCACGCGCTTGATAGCCTGCGGATCACGCCCGCCTCGCTAAGCTCAGCCGTCGGGCACGGCTAAGGCGAAGAACTCGGGCTTAGCGCCCGAGTTGTGCTGCGAGTTTCTTACCCAGTTCAACGCCACTGATAGCGCCCGAGAACGCAAAGCCCTGCGCATAGCGGCAGTTGAGCTGACGCAAGCGCTCGATCTCGTCCAGCGTCTCAACGCCTTCAGCGATCACCATCAGATCAAGATCTGTCGCCATGCTGACGATGGCGCGGATGATCGGCGCCTGCGTATTCGCAATGCCGGAGTCCGTGCCCAAGCGGATAAAGTTCGCTGGGATTTTGATGGTGTCGATTGGGAAGCGGTGCAGATAGCTAAAAGAGGAATGCCCCGTACCGAAATCATCCAGCGCGATACCAAGTCCCAGATTGCGCAGCGCTTCGAGCATGAAGGCTGAGTGCTCAGGATTGGTCATCACCTGACTTTCGGTGATTTCGAGTTTTAAGTAATTCGCCAAGTCGCGATCTTGCGCCAAGAGGCTGCGCATATCGTTGAGGATATTGTCGTTGGCGAGTTGGGAGGGCGAGAGGTTCACCGAGATGAAGAAATTCTCGGGCAGCCCAATCGTCGTCATCCACTCGCGGGCTTGGGCTGCGGCCTGTTCAAAGGCGAGGCGGCCCAGACGGCTGATCTGACCAGAGCGCTCGGCCAAAGGCACGAACTCATCGGGCGTGACGATGCCACGGGTTGGATGGTTCCAGCGCATCAGCGCTTCACACCCGGCAAGTTGGCCGGAGTGGATGTCCATGATCGGCTGGAACTGAACCTGCAACTCACCCAGCTTGAGACCGCGTTCGAGGTCTTCCTCGCTGGCCTTGTTGTAGGAGGCAATGGAGCGGGCCGAAGCGCGATAGGCTTCGATACGATCGCCGCCCAGACGCTTTGCGTAATACATTGCCAGTTCGGCGTCGCGAAGCACATCCTGAGGCGTGGATGGGTTGCTGTCGTAGATGGTGACGCCAATAGAGGCAGTCAGCATCAGGTCACGATCACCAAAGTTGAAAGGCTGCTTGAGCGCCTTACGGATCTGCTCAGCCGTTTCAGCGATTTTTGCAGCCGCTTGTTCTGACGCCAAGATGACGGCGAACTGATCACCGGTAACACGAGCCAGCGTATCAAGCGGACGCATCAGACGCGAGATACGGCGCGAAATGGCCAGCAGCACCGAGTCGGCTGCGGAATGGCCAATGCGCTCCTCAAGCTCCATGAACCGATCGATGTCGATAAGGAACACGGCCGGCTTGATCCCACCCGGCGCGCGGGCACGCACCAGTGCGCGATCCAAGCGATCCAAGAACAGCTGACGGTTTGGCAGGCCAGTCAGGCTATCGTGCACAGCGTCATGCAAGAGACGTTCGCGCGCAGCACGATCTTCAGTGACATCCTGCAACGTACCAACAATACGGTTGACCTGGCCGTCGCCACCCAGAACGGGCTTCACGCGCATGCGGAAGGTGCGGAAATTGCCATCGTGACCGGCAATCCGCATATCGGCGGAAACCTTGCCGCGGCGCAGCTCAACCAACGTATCGAAAGCGGTACGGAAGCGATCGCGGTCTTCGGGATGAACACGGTCGAGCCAGCGCTTGATGGCGCCGCGCAACGCACCACGCTTTTCGCCGAGACGCGTCGCCAGCTCATCACTGACGGTGACGCGGTCACGCTCGATATTCCAATCGAAGACGAAGTCGCCCGAACCCGTGAGGGCGAGCGCACGGCGCTCAACTTCGGACAGGGTGCCAATGGTCACCTGCCCTTCAGAGAAGGCGTGTTGGACCGCCGTAAAGCCCAAGAGCATGACAATGAGCACCAAGCCGCCAGCGACGGCTGGCTGGGCAATGTCATTGGTCACCTGACCCGAGATGACGAGCCAAGAATAGAACAGCAGCGCGATAAAGATGATCCACGTGGGGACCAGCAGCACAGCGCGGTCATAACCGCGCAAAGCCAGCATCAGGATCAGGAAGAAGCCAGAAACGCCGAGCATGGCCAAAACCACACGCGCAATGGTTGCGGCAATGGCTGGCTGGAAGAAGGCGAAGGCAAAGAGAGCCAGAAACAGCGCGGCGAGTCCCATCGCCAAATGGACGAAGCGCAGATGCCAGCGGTGTAGATTGAGATAGATAAACAAGAACCCGGCAAGGGTTGTCGCTAAGAGCGCCTCCGCCGCCGCACGCCATGGTTGAACGCCGTCAGCAGGCAGGTTGAGGATGCGCCCGAGAATGCCAAAATCGATCAGCAGGTAGATCAATACGGCCCATGCAAACGCGGCAGTGACCGGGAATACGCCGCGCCCCTTGACCACGAACATGATGGTGAGAAACACCGCTGCGAGCGAGGCAACGCCGAGGACCACGCCACGGAACAAGGTGAAGGAGTTCACATAGTCGCGGTAGGCGTTCGGCTCCCAGAGGTACAGCTCTGGCAGGCTGCCGCCGCTCAGCTCGGCGATCACGGTCATGGTGGCGCCCGGGTCGAGCGTCACTTCAAACACGTCCGCTTCCGGGTCGACGACGCGTTCAGGGCGAATGCCTGAGCTTGGCGTGACGGTGGTGATGCGGCTTTGCCCCAAATCTGGGGTCAGGACGCCAGAATCAGGCAGGCGGTAATAAGGGGAAACCAGCAGGCGTTCGATCTGCTGATCGCTGTCGTTGCGCAAGGCGAACAAGGCAAAGCTTGGATTGGTACCCAGCTCGTTGGCCAACACCTCAATGCGCCGAATGATGCCGCTGCTGTCCGGCGCGGTCGAAAGCTGCACACGGCCATCCTGACCGGGAACAATCTCGACAACATCAGACAAATTCACAGCCTTCACGTCCTCAGGGACGGAAATGACTTCAAAACCTTGCGCTGGCGCTAGGCTAAACAGAGCGAGCGCGAACACGGTCGCGAGTGCAAACAGATGACGCATTAGAGGCAGTTAAATCCTGCGCTAGGCTTCATTATGGCAACGGTCGCAGATCGTGAACACAATCTCTGACACAGCTTGGTCGGTTCATCCTCCAGAGGATCGATTAACTTGGTAAGGGAGAAACCATGACGCGACAAGCTTCTGACATTGTTGCGAGGAAGCAACATGTGGATCAGACGTATCGCTGCGTTGATTTTTGCCAAGACAACATCATCCAGCGCTCGCGTGAAAGCCCCATTAAAATATGGTCGGCCCAACGCCCATCGATCTGCAAATAGTGGTCGGCAAACCCCTCTTCCTTGAAACCATTCTTTTCGAGAACTCGGCGGGACGCGCGGTTGTTTGGAATGAAGGCCGCGTGGAGGCGGTGTAAATCCAGCGTCTCAAAGGCGAAGGGAATGAGGAGTGCGACGGCCCGACTCATAATCCCCTGCCCGGCGTAGCGTTGTCCCATCCAATAGCCAAGATTGGCGAACTGAGCGGCACGTCGGCGGATGTTGGAGAGCGTCACGCCGCCAACGAGGACATCCTTTTGCCCATCGTGAAGGAAAACGAAGAAGGTGTAGTCTGTGCCTTCTTCCGCCTCGATGCGGGCGCGTTTGACGCGATGGGCGTAGATGCGTCGCGCCAAATCCTTTTCAGACCAGCGCGGTTCATAGGGACGGAGGAAATCATAGCTTTGCCGACGCAGCGTTGCCCACTGATCGTAGTCGCGCATAGCGGGCAAGCGGAGGGTGATGTCTCCGGCCTTTAACACAACCAGCGATGCTGGAGATGACCAAGGCCAGAGCATGATGACTACCGCTTTAGGGTTTCGCCAATGGTTTGAACGTCGGCCAGATGATCAATCGGACCGATGCCGGCCAGTGTGGGGACACCGGTGGTGAAGATTTGTTCCGCCACTTCCCGCACGCGCGCCGCAGTGATGCGGTTGATGCGTTCCACTGTTTCAGCCATCGGGATCGTGCGGCCCCAAAGGATCTGCTGACGGGCCAACTGGCCAGCGCGCGCCGATGGGCTTTCGAGCGACATGAGGAGCCCGGCGCGAATCTGATTGCGGACGCGCATCACTTCTTCATCGGTGATGGTCTCGGTGGCACGCCGAAGCTCATCGAGCACGACAGGGATCAGCTCGGGCACTTCTTCTTCGCCGGTTGCTGCTGCAACGCCGAAGACGCCGCTATCGGCGAAGGCCCAGTGGAAGGCATAGACCGAATAGCAAAGGCCACGCTTTTCACGCACCTCTTGGAAGAGACGCGAGCTCATGCCGCCGCCGAGAATGGAAGCGAGCACTTGCGAGGCGTAGAACCCATCAGAATTATAGGCGCGGCCCTGGAAGCCCAGAACGATATGAGCCTGCTCGTGATCCGAGGACACACGCGCCTCCCCGCCCTGATACTCAGCGCGCTGCGGCGCTGGAGCACCATTTGGCGTCAAATCAGCAAAGCGGCTGCGCGCGACCTCGACAAGGCCATCGTGATCGACATTGCCAGCTGCGGCCAGAACCATGTGATCGCCCACATAGTTGCGGCGCATGTATTTGTGGACGGTGTCTGCGGAGAATTCCCGGACCGATTCCGCAGTGCCCAAAATGGTGCGGCCAATCGGCTGATTTGGGAAAGCAGCCTGCTGGAACATGTCAAAGACATAGTCGTCGGGATTGTCGCGAGCAGCGCCAATCTCCTGAACAATCACCTGCTTTTCGCGCGCGAGTTCGTCTTCATCGAACTTGGAGTTCTGCAGAATGTCGGAAAGGATGTCGGCAGCGAGAACGACGTCGTCCTTGAGCACGCGAGCGAAATAGCCTGTGTGTTCAATGGAAGTCGCAGCATTGAGATCGCCGCCCACATTTTCAATTGCTTCCGCAATTTCGAGCGCCGTGCGGGTGTGCGTCCCCTTGAAAGCCATATGCTCCAAGAGGTGCGAGACACCATGCTCGGTTTTGCGCTCGGAGCGCGCACCGGCGCGAACCCAAACTCCCAGAGAAGCGCTTTCCAGATGCGGCATGTCGTCAGTCAACACGACCATGCCGTTATCAAGAGTAGTCGATTTTACGCTCACACTGGTCCTCCTGAGCCTTCAGCCGAAGCTGCAGCCCCTTGTTAGTTCGCGCGGCTACGAGCGCCGATAAAATCTTCGATCAATTGTTGATCATTCGCAAGGACAGTTAGCCGTTCTTCACGATCGTAAAGATCCGCCAACCAAGATGGAAGCGGAGGATTGATGCCGGATGCGGCCTCAACTGCTGCCGGGAACTTGGCCGGGTGCGCAGTCGAGAGCGAAATCATCGGCACTTCAGACTTTGGCTGAGCCTGTGCCACGCCAACGGCGACCGCCGTGTGAGGGTCGAGCAGATAAGCACTCTGGGCTTGCGTGTCCGCGATCACCTTGCTGGTTTCCGCTTCGCCGGTCGTCCCGGCTGCAAAGTCCTTGCGGATGGCCGCAATGGCATTTGCTGGAAGATCGAACCCACCCGACTGCTTCAACCCTGCCATCATGCGCGATACGCCTTCGGCATCGCGGCCGGCGCTTTCAAACAGCAAACGCTCAAAGTTCGATGAAATCTGAATATCCATCGATGGCGAGATGGTCGGCGCAACGCCGTTCATCTCATAGCGACCGGTATCCAGGGTGCGACGCAGAATGTCGTTGGCATTGGTGGCGATGATCAGTTTTTCGACCGGCAGGCCCATCTGCTTGGCGCAGTAGCCAGCAAAGACGTCGCCGAAATTCCCGGTCGGGACCGTGAAGCTCACCTTGCGATGCGGTGCGCCAATGGCGACAGCCGACGTGAAGTAATAGACGATCTGCGCAACAATGCGGCCCCAGTTGATCGAGTTGACACCCGAGAGGCGCACGCGATCGCGGAAAGCATGGTTGTTGAACATGGCTTTAACGGCGTCCTGACAATCGTCAAAGGTGCCTTCAAGCGCGATATTGTGAACGTTGGAATCGAGCACTGTCGTCATCTGACGACGCTGAACTTCCGACGTACGGCCCTTGGGGTGCAGGATGAAGATGTCAGTGGTGTCGCGGCCACGGAAAGCCTCAATAGCCGCTGACCCGGTGTCGCCTGACGTGGCGCCAACGATGGTTGCGCGCAGGCCGCGTTCAGCCAGGATATGATCCATGATGCGGCTGAGGAACTGCATCGCTACATCCTTGAAGGCCAAGGTCGGGCCGTGGAAGAGCTCGAGGACGAAGTGGCCGGGCTCAAGCTCTACGAGCGGCGCCACCGAAGGATGGCGGAAGGTGGCATAGGCTTCATCGATGATGCGCTTGAGGGTCTCGGCTGGGATTTCATCGCCAGTGAAGCGAGAGATCACTGCATAAGCGACCTCCGCATATGGCTTACCAGCAAAGCTCGCAATTTCCGCATGGGTGAATTGCGGCCAAGTTTGCGGCACATAGAGACCACCGTCCGAAGCAAGACCTGCGAGAACGGCATCGGAGAAACCAAGCGCAGGCGCCTGGCCGCGCGTAGAAACAAACTGCATCGAGGGAAAGCGCCCTTTTAGAATTGCTGCAACCTAGTCAAAGCCGACGAGAGCTGCAAGCTTTCGCCACAGTCAAAGTCAGACTTCTCTTCGCGCCTGTCGCCAGAGCCAATAGCCCAGCATTAGAACAGCGATGATGGCGAAACCATACCAAGTCATGGAATAGCCAAGGTGATTATTGGTGAAGGTGACTTTCGTCTCGCCTGCCTGTGGGAGAACGCCGGGTTCACCCGCCAGCATATCAACGTAAAACGGCGCCAGTGGTGCCAAGGCAGGATCCACCATTGCCCCCATGCGAGCGATGTTGCGAACCCATTCGACCCTGTCTGAGTTATTGGGTTCTGGGGTCATCCAGCCAAGCTGTTCATCCTGACGCCAGAGGCCAACAATCGTGATCGTTTCCGGATCATCGCCGTGCAGGTCGCCAAGGGCTGCCTGTTCCTGTAATTCTTGTGGAACGTAGCCACGGTTGACGAACACCGTGCCACCATCGACCAACTCAAACGGGGTGACCACCCAATAGCCGGGCCCCTTGTAGGGACCACGGGGATCGGTGAGGCTGGTGAAGACAGTTATGGTCTGCGTGTAGCGGAATGTGCCGGTTAGGCTGACCGGGGTAAAATTCCAGTCATCGGGCTCAAGCTGCTGCCACTGGTCGACGCTCGGTACGGGGACTGGCTCCGCATCCAAGCGCTGATCGACAGCTGCGATCAACGCCTCCTTCTCAGCCAAGCGGTCCATCTGCCAGCCGCCCAAGAACACGCATGTGCCCGCGAGGGCCAGCATGATCGCGGCGAACAAATAATCGGTCCACTTCAAACCGCGGCGCTTTGGCAAAACAGCTGAGGGCGATGGCATCGTCATTCTCCAACAAAAAAGGGCGCAGCAATGCCGCGCCCCTATTCATGTCTAAGCCGAGGCTTAGTGGCTCAGGGCAACGCCCCATGCACCCCAGATATAGATGGTGGCGAAGAGGAACAGCCAAACAACGTCCACGAAGTGCCAGTACCAAGCAGCGAACTCGAAGCCGAGGTGACGCTGTGGGGTGAAGTGGCCCTTCATTGCGCGAAGCAGGCAAACGGCCAAGAACACCGTACCGACGATCACGTGGAAACCATGCAGACCGGTCGCAGCCACGAAGGTCGAACCGTACATGTTGCCAGTGAACGAGAAGCCAGCGTGGCTGTATTCAAGGTACTGAACGTAGGTGAAGACAACGCCGAGTGCGACGGTGAGACCAAGACCCCACTTGAGACCCTTGCGATCACCTTCGAGCAGTGCATGGTGCGCCCAGGTCACGGTGGTGCCCGATGTCAGCAGCAGGAGGGTGTTGAAGAGTGGCAGGTGGAACGGATCGAAGAGTTCGATGCCAGTTGGTGGCCAATGACCGCCGGTTGCCGCAACACGAGCGTACTGTTCGATGTCATCGTAACGGAAGAAACCGTCGAAATATGCCCAGAAGACACCGGCGAAAACCATGACTTCCGAAGCAATGAACAGGATCATGCCATAGCGGTGGTGCATGACCACGACTGGGGTATGATCAACGCCGTTCTCGGCTTCCTTAACAACGTCGCTCCACCATGCGTACATGGTGTAGAGCACACCGGCGGTGCCGATGGCGAAGACCCAAGGGGTCCAATTCTGCATCCAGAAGATCGCGCCTACCGCCATAATGAAGATTGCGGCGGACATGACGAACGGCCAGGGACTGGGTTCGACCATGTGATATTCATGGTTCTTTTCTATGGCGGCCATGTTCAGCTTCCCTCACTGTCTGAAGCGTAGAAGGTATACGAGAGTGTGATCTCTTTTATCGTGGCGAGTTCGTGGTTCTCGTCCAGATCGGGATCAACGAAAAATACGATGGGCATTTCCACGGTTTCGCCCGGCTGCAGTGTCTGCTCATTGAAGCAGAAGCACTGGATCTTATTGAAATAGATACCAGCTTTATCCGGAGCCACATTGAACACGGCCATGCCGGTCGTGGGCTTATCGGAATTGTTGGTCGCTATGTAATTCACAGTCCGAACCTGACCGATCTGATCGGTCGAGATCGGGGCAGCTTTCACCGTCCATGGCAGTGCACGATCAACATTGACGTCGAAGCGCGTGCTCATAGCGCGGTCGATAACACCCTTTGGGTTACCGTCGGCATATTGTGGCGTGCCGCCAAAACCAGTCACCTGGCAGAACAGCTGGTAAAGCGGAACAGAAGCAAAAGCCAGACCCACCATGCCGATAGCAAGCGACGCCAGAACAATACCTGTGCGTTTATTCTTCGGGTTCTGAGGCGCGTGGCTTAGACCTGCAACGTCAGACATTACAGCGCCCGATCAAAGATTGCAGGACCAAACTTGACGATGGTCAGCACATAGAAGGTGATGCAGAACATGGCCAAGGCCAGCGCCAGCGCCCAAGAGCGACGGGCCCGCTGCTTGCGGAATGCGAGCATCTGTTCTTCGGTCAAATCGTTTGGCGCAAGCTTTGCGCCTACTAATTTGCTCATGGTTATAGGACTCCCATGCGCAGAGCAAAATTATCGACGAGCAGGGCCAAGAAGAGGATGGCCAGATAGCTCAACGAATAGGTGAAGAGACCACGGGCACGTTTGCGCATTTCAACGCTTTCGTTTGCCAGCAGCAGACGGGTGGCGTGCCAAACAAAGCCAACAGCCACAACAGACGCAACCACACCGTAAATCCAGCTCGAGAACCCGAGAAGGATTGGCGCGACGCTCGAAAGCGCCAGTAGCAGCGAATAGACGAAAATCTGAACGCGGGTGGATTTTTCACCAGCAACGTTTGGCATCATAGGGACGCCAGCTGCGCCGTAGTCACCCTGCTTGTAGAGCGCCAGCGCCCAGAAGTGCGGAGGTGTCCACAGGAAGATGATGAGGAACAGCGAGAAGCTAACCCAAGAAACGTCACCGGTAACGGCAGCCCAACCAACCATTGGCGGGAAGGCACCAGCAGCGCCGCCGATAACGATGTTCTGCGGCGTCGAGCGCTTGAGCCACATCGTGTAGACGACGACATAAAAGAAAATGGTGAAGGCGAGGAAGGCTCCAGCGAACCAATTGGTCGCGAGCGTCAGCAACATCACCGAGAAAACGGACAACACCACACCGAAGGTCAGCGCATCATTGCGCTGCATACGGCCGGCTGGAATAGGACGATTAACGGTACGGCTCATGATGGCGTCGATATCGCTATCGTACCACATGTTAAGCGCACCAGAGGCACCTGCACCAATGGCGATACAGGCAATGGCGATCAGCCCAACAACGGGATGGATCGAGCCTGGAGCAACCAGCATGCCCACCAGACCAACGAATACGACGAGCGACATCACGCGCGGCTTCAGCAGCGAGATATAGTCCTCTACGCGTGCTCCGCCCGCCATCACGGTCGAATTTGTATTGTTGTCGATATAGGCCACTGGACTTTCCTTTAGAGCGGACCGCGTCGTAACGCGGCCCGCAGAGTTCTAATTATGCCGAACGCTTAGTGAGCGTCTTTGCTGTCAATGCGTGGCAGGGTCGAGAACTGGTGGAACGGCGGTGGGGAGGACAGGGTCCATTCCAGGGTCGTTGCACCATCACCCCACGGATTATCACCAGCTGGGCGCTTCTTACGGGCAGCTTCCCACATTGCGTAGAAGAAGATGACCATAGCGACGAAGGTGATGTAGTAGCCGATCGAGGAGACACGGTTCCACAGAGCGTAAGCATCCGGATAGTCGACATAACGACGCGGCATGCCAGCAAGGCCGAGGAAGTGCTGCGGGAAGAAGATCAGGTTCACACCAACGAACATCACCCAGAAGTGCAGCTTGCCAAGGAACTCGGAGTACATGTGGCCGAACATCTTGGGGTACCAGTAGTACCAGCCAGCGAAGATCGAGAACACAGCACCCAGCGACAGCACGTAGTGGAAGTGAGCAACCACATAGTAGGTGTCGTGCAGAGCACGGTCAGCCGCAGCGTTCGACAGCACCACGCCGGTTACACCACCAACGGTGAACAGGAAGATGAAGCCGATTGCCCAGAGCATCGGGGTACGGAAGGTGATCGAGCCACCCCACATTGTCGCGATCCACGAGAAGATCTTAACACCCGTCGGAACCGCAATAACCATGGTTGCAGCAACGAAGTAACGCTGTACGTCGAGGCTGAGACCGGTGGTGTACATGTGGTGAGCCCACACAACGAAACCAACGAAGCCGATAGCAACCATAGCGTAAGCCATTGCCATGTAGCCAAAGACTGGCTTGCGGCTGAAGGTTGCCACGATGTGGCTGATGATGCCGAAGCCCGGCAAGATCATGATGTAAACTTCAGGGTGACCGAAGAACCAGAACAGGTGCTGGTACAGGACCGGATCACCACCGCCTTCAGGAGAGAAGAACGAGGTGCCGAAGTTACGATCGGTAAGCATCATGGTGATCGCGCCAGCAAGAACTGGAAGCGCGAGCAGCAGCAGGAACGCAGTCACGAGAACCGACCAAGCGAACAGTGGCATCTTGTGCAGGGTCATGCCCGGTGCACGCATGTTCAGGATGGTGGTGATCAGGTTGATCGCGCCAAGGATCGAGGAGATACCAGCAACGTGCAGTGAGAAGATCACAAAGTCAGTTGCAGGACCTGGGTGACCCGAGGTTGCCAGTGGTGGGTAAGCAGTCCAACCGCCACCGAAGCCCATTGCGCCCGATGGCCCTTCGAAGAACATCGAAAGAACAGTGAGCAGCAGCGCTGGAGGCAGGAGCCAGAAAGCGATGTTGTTGATACGCGGGAACGCGGTATCCGGCGCACCGATCATCAGCGGAGCGAAATAGTTGGCAAAGCCACCCATGGTCGCAGGCATAACGGTGAAGAACACCATGATCAGAGCGTGCGCGGAAACGAACACGTTGAACATGTGCTTACCAGCATCAAGGGCAGCATCGCCATCAACGCCGTAGGCCATTGCAGCCATACCGTGGAAGATCTGAATGCCAGGCTCTTGCAGTTCGACGCGCATTGCGCCCGAAAGCAGGCCACCGACAACACCAGCAAAGATCGAGAAGATCAAATACATGATCCCGATGTCTTTGTGGTTCGTCGAGTAGACCCAACGGCGCCAGCCGGTCGGGGTGTGATGGTCATGCGAGGCATGATCATGCCCGGTCGCATTGGCCTCGAGGTGAGCAGTATTTGCCATGTGTGTTTCCTCTGACCCCTAAATTACAGTGCCGGCAGAAGTGCTACAGAAGCACCGTAGTCACGGCTTTCGGCGAATGCCTTAATAAAGGTGTCGAATTGTTCTGCGGTCACAACGCGCACGCCGATTGGCATGTAAGCATGATCCTTACCGCACAGTTCGCGGCACTGACCATAGAACATACCAGTTTCACGAGCGTTGAACCAAGTTTCGTTCAGGCGACCCGGAACAGCATCCATAAGAACGCCGAAGGACGGAACTGCCCAAGCATGGATCACACCCGATGGGCTTGCAGTGACCTGCAGACGAACGGTTGCACCAACTGGAACGATCAGGTTGTTATCAACAGCAAGTAGACGTGGCTGACCTTCCTGAAGGTCGGCATCGCGAACCATGTTCGAGTCAAAGCCAACGCCCTGATCGACATATTCGTAATTCCAGTACCACTGCTCACCCGAAACCTTGACGGTCAGCGACGCAGCTGGAACTTCGACTTCACCCATGGAGAAGACGTTCGCACCAAGATACTTACGCTCGCCATCTGGCGTGGTCATCTGATCAGAGAGAACGCCGAAGGACGGGATCGCAATGATCACGAGAATCAAGACCGGTAGAACGGTCCAAACGATTTCGATGAGCGTGTTGTGCGTGAAGCGCGCAGGAACCGGATTTGACTTTGCGTTGAAACGCAGAGCCACGATTATCAAAAGCGCAAGCACGAAGAGAACGATCAGCGTGATCGTCCACATCAGCACACCATCGTGGAATGCTGTGATTGAGTCCATGATCGGAGTCACGGAACCCTGGAGATTAAACTGGCCTGGGGCGGGCTGCCCCGTGCCGAGCTCCTGGGCACCCGACACCGCTGGCAGAAGTGCCATTGCGGCCGCGGAAACGGCACCCATCTTTTTAAAGAACTGCCCGGTCACCATATACCCCCTTGTCGACATGTTCTGGCGGCTATCACCGAGAATGAGGGGGTTTGAATAGCGGCATAGCTAACGCCGCCCCGACTCAACCTCGGAGCGAAATACTCTGGAAAGACCGTAAATCATATAGCCGCACGAGAGTCTATTGCGGCCACACTCAACTCTCGTGCGGCAAAAGGTGCCGACAGGACACCCTTTCGCCGCAGACTCGCCTTGTTTGACCGTAAAAAAGAGCCGGAATACCGGGCTTTGGTTGACACCGCCGAGGCTTTTTCGGCAACTGTGCACGTTGGGAAATCAATCCCGATTCTCAGGAGAGGTAATAGAGTGTTGATCTGGGCAAAACGGATTGGTCTCCTGAGCGCGGCTCTCGCCGCCATGAGCGTTTCACCAGCGCTGTCGCAAGGCACCATTCGTGCCGAACATGGCGACTGGCAGCTGAGCTGCGACACCCCACCAGGGGCGACCGCCGAACAATGTGCCATCATTCAGAATGTCTTGGCGGAAGATCAGCCAAACGTTGGCCTGTCGGTTATCGTCTTAAAGACTGCTGACGGAGAAGCCCGTTTGCTGCGCGTTCTGGCGCCTCTCGGCGTGCTCCTGCCGAATGGTCTGGGCCTTAACGTTGACGGCACGGACATGGGCCGCGTCGCATTCGTGCGCTGCTTGCCGAACGGTTGCATTGCTGAAGTTGAGCTGGACGACGAATTAATCTCGACCCTGTCAGAAGGCAGCGAAGCGATTTTCGTCGTGTTCAAAACCCCTGAAGAAGGCGTGGGCATCCCGGTGTCTTTGGCCGGCTTTAAGGATGGGTTTGCAGCGCTTCCCTAAGCGACTGATTTAAAACTGTGAATTGAGCGCGTTGCAGACCTCTGCAGCGCGCTTTTTGTATTCGCGGACAAAAAAATGCCGGGTCCTCGAGAGGATACCCGGCAAGTTGTCAGGAAACGGGACTGGAGGACCAGTCCTTTCGTAGGCCGGGATGAGGCAATCACCCAGACCAACGTCGTGAACAGATCCAAGGACCTGCTAATCTCGTTTGGCTACATCTGCGCGCTACGAGCGCGGGCAGCGTTCAACACCATTGCTGGCGTGCGTGCGCCAGTGGCCTGATGCGCATCAGCAATATCTGACCTGCTGATCCCCAGATCACGCAACAGATGTGGTTCGAGCTCAGATAGCGCACGCAGGGCCACGCCGCGACGGCGATTGGCTGCGGCATTTTTGATCCAGCGCACGAGAATGCGGACGGGATTGTATGACGAGCCAGCCGTGACTGACTGCTCGCCGGGAAGCGAGAGAGCCATCTAAAGTCTCCAATTGCGAAAGGGTGCCGCCGGTCGGGAGATGGCGGCCGTCGCTGAAATGCGCCGATGTGATGGAGATAGAAGCTAGACAGTCATTCGTCCAACAAATAGATTTCATTTTTGTGATCAATATTTGTGATGGAAAGCAATCATGGCTTCCCCGCTCGACCTCGATCAGCTGCAAAGCTTCTGTGCCATTGCCGATTGCGGAAGTTTCACCGAGGCGGCGCGCCGGGTGAACAAGACACAATCTGCAGTATCCATGCAGATTAAGCGGCTCGAAGAGCGCCTCGGCCACCCGTTGCTCACGCGCGACGGCCGCACCGTTTCGATGACCCATCACGGGGAAATTCTCTATGAGCGGGCGCGCAAGATGCTGCGCACCAATGCTGAAATCCTTGATCAATTCAACGATGCGGACCTTGCAGGCTCGATCCGGTTCGGGGTGCCGGACGATTATGCGGTGCGGCTCCTGCCAGTAATTCTCTCAAGTTTTCAGCGCACCCACCCCAAGATCGCGGTTGATGTGGCCTGCATGGCCTCGGAAGAGCTGATCGCTGGCCTCAAGGCCGGGCGCTATGACCTTATTGTGTTCACCCAAGGCACCCAGCAGAATTTTGGGGAGCTGTTCCGCACCGAGAAAATGTTCTGGGTGGCGAGCCACGGCGGCCGGGCTATGGCGAGCCAGCCTATCGCGATCGCCTGTGGTCCATCGTGCTGCATTTGGCGCAAGGATGCGTTCGCAGCTCTCGACCGCTCCGGCATCGACTATCGAGTTGCCTATACTTCGTCCAATGCGACGGCCATCAGTTCGGCTGTGCTCTCAGACTTGGCTATCGGCTTCCTGCCAGAAAGCGCGTTGCAGCCTGGAATGCGTGTGATTGCCGATGGTTATGGCTTGCCGCGTCTGGGCGATGCACAGATTGCCCTGCTGCGTGCCTCGCATGCCTATGGCGGCATTTACGACGCCTTGGCCAAGCATATTGTGCAGTCGATGGGCAATCTTGAGCAACCACCAGCGGCGGAAGCGGCAGAGTAGCAGCTTGACGATGCGCCCTCTTTTATCGCACCAGAGGGCATGGCTCAGCTTCTCACCAATGCATCCGAATTTACCGTCACCGAGATCGCGCATGCGGTAAAGCGCTCGGTCGAAGATGAGTTCGGCCATGTGAGGGTTCGTGGTGAAATCTCCGGCTTCCGGGGCCAACATTCCTCGGGTCACGCCTATTTCACCCTTAAGGATGAAGGCGCGACGATTGACGCTGTGATCTGGAAGGGGAGCTTTTCCAAGCTCAGCTTCAAGCCACAAGAAGGGCTTGAGATTATCGCGACGGGTCGCCTGACGACCTTCCCGCGTTCTTCTAAGTATCAGATCGTTATCGAGAATATCGAACCGGCTGGTGCTGGTGCACTGATGGCGCTCTTGGAAGAACGCCGCAAAAAGCTTTTGGCAGAAGGGCTGTTCGCGCGTGAGCGTAAGCGTCCCCTGCCCTATCTGCCGCGCGTTATCGGGGTGATCACATCACCGACCGGCGCGGTGATCCGCGATATTTTGCACCGCCTTGATGACCGCTTCCCCAGCCATGTGCTGGTGTGGCCTGTGCGCGTTCAGGGGGAAACCAGCGCGCCGGAAGTTGTCAATGCGATTGAAGGGTTTAACGCCCTCGTTCCAGGCGGCGCTATCCCAAGGCCAGATCTGCTCATCGTCGCCCGCGGGGGCGGCTCGATTGAAGACCTTTGGGGGTTTAACGAGGAAGCGGTTGTCCGCGCGGTCGCGGGCTCCGACATTCCCGTCATTACCGCTGTGGGCCACGAAACCGATACGACACTTGTCGACTATGCCTCGGACATGCGCGCCCCGACGCCTACGGCTGCAGCGGAAGCCGCTGTGCCGGTACGGGCTGAACTGATTGCCTATGTTGATGACCACGGCGGGCGTCAGCGGCAGGCCGCGCGGCGCATGTTGCTCTCGCTCAAGGATCGGCTCCGCGCCGCCTCGGCTGGACTGCCACGCGCCAGTGATTTGATTTCAAACCAGCGACAGTCGCTGGATCTGGCATCGAGCCAACTCTCTGGTGCACTTAGACATTTCGTGCAGTCACGGCGCATGGCCTTTGGCACAGCGTCGGGGGCATTGCAGCCGCGCATTATTCGCCAACGCCATAGCGAACTGAGCGATCGCCTCAAAAACCTTGGCCGCCACGCTGAAGGCGGATTGATGAAATCGGTTGAGCGTGCCCGCCTCACCTATGATCCGCGCGCCCGGCGATTGCCGGAAGCAGCGCGAACCGCATTTGAGCGCAAACACACAGCACTCGCGCGGGTTTTGCCACGCCTCTCACCACAACCTTTACGGGCCGATTTGCGTCAGGCTCAGAGCCTTCTCGCCCCGTTGGAAAAGCGTCTTGACCTGACCGCTGCGCAATTGACGCAAGGGCGTCGTCAGCAGGTCGATCAGCTGACTAAGCTAATGGAAACATTGAGCTATCGGAATGTTTTGGCGCGTGGCTATGCCTTGGTGCAAGATGAGGCCGGGCAGATTGTGACCAGCAAATCTGGGGCTAAACCTGGGGATAGTCTCAAGCTCACTTTCGTTGATGGCGATTTGAACGCTACGGTTTCCGGCGCGCCACCAGCGAAACGCAAACCATCGCGTAATCCTGATGGGGGCGGGCAGGAAAGCCTCTTTTGAGGCTCCGGTGAATTGGCTATAGGACAGCACACGGCTAGGAGGTCGACATGAACATCTTCGAAAAAGGCTTCACGCCGAGCGAAGCGACCCTGCTTTATGGTGATGGCGACTATAAGCTTATTAAATCAGGCACTTTCGTGCGCTGCGCCATAACCGGCAAGACCATTCCGCTCGACGAATTGCACTATTGGAGCGTTGATCGGCAGGAAGCTTATGCCGATGCGGCAGCGGCCACTGAGGCGTTTGAACGTTTCGGCCGAGGCAATTGAGTTGAGCGAGGCAGCGACGCGTCAGCGCTTCCTCATCATCTCAAACGGGCATGGCGAAGACGCTATTGCCGCGCAGGTGATTTCCCAGTTTCCCTCCTCTATTGAGGCGGATGCTTATCCGATGATTGGCAGCGGCAAGGCCTATGACGGCATCTGCCGCGTCGTTGGCCCACGCGCCTCGCTGGCCTCTGAAGGCTGGCGCAATGTGAAGGGCTCACTGCGCCGCGATATCGTCAACGGCGGACTGCTCACTGTCCCACCAGCATTGAAATTCCTGCGAAAAATGCGCGGGAACTATGATCGCGTCATCGTGGTCGGAGACATGGTGGGCGTGCTGGCTGGCCTCGTGACCGGCTACCGCGACCTCGTCTATATCGACGTTTATAAAACGGGCGCGGCGCGGCTCTATTCGGGCCTTGAACGCAAGGCCATTGCCAAGGCCTGTAGCCTCGTGTTCTGCCGCGCAGAAAACCTTGCCGCGATGTTGCGCGAGGATGGCGTTAACGCCTCCGCGCCCGGCAATCTGATGATGGATACCATTCCGCACGGGTCCTATGACGCGGCATCGCGCCGTCGCAGGCCTTTGGCGGTGACCCTGCTGCCTGGCAGCCGCGCCCTCACCGCTGAGAGTTTTGCGCTGCAAATCAACGGCTTGCGGCAGGTTGTGCCGGAGCTTATGCCCGATATCTTCCTCGCTGTTGCCGGTAGTGTGCAGATTGACGAGCTGGCCAAAGCGGCCGGTCTGCAACGCTCGCATCACTTGAGCTCGGAGCCCGATGACCTCGGGCAACTGACCGATGGTGACATCACCGTGCATATGGCGCGCGGCCGGGCGATGGGCAATCTCTTGGCCACGTCGGACTTTGTTCTCAGCCAGGCCGGGACTGCCACGATCCAATCGCTGGGCCTAGGAAAGCCCGCGATTACCTTTATCAATCAAAGGGATCGTCGTTCACGCTTTGAAGATGAGCAGAAGCTTTTCGGCGATGCCCGTCTTGTGGTGGACGCCGATGTCGACCAACTCGGCTCGGCCATTATCCGGCTGATCGGCAACCCAGAGTTGCGGATGCGTCTTGGGGCCATTGGCCAAAACAATATTGGCGGCCAAGGAGCCCTGACCGCCATATTAAATTCACTTGGAATTTCAAAGACTTAGTTCTTACTGACCAGTTTGCTCTGGGTTGAGCAGGCGGTGCAGGTGAACGATGAAATAGCGCGTCTGCGCGCTATCAACGGTCATCTGTGCCTTCTGCTTCCAAACCGCATAGGCAGCGGCGTAATTGGGATAAACGCCAACAATATCCACCTTATCGAGATCGGTGAAGGTCACGCCCTCAAGGCTCGATAGTTCGCCACCAATAACGAGGTGGAGGAGTTGCTGATCCGGTGTAGCAGCCATTCTATTCTCGATTCAGGTTGGTTGTTGGTCAGTTTCGCAACCCTGCGGTTCTGGACAACCATAAACCTTGATCAGGGCAGCGTGGATAACTGGTTTTAGGCTGATGTCCGAGAGGGCCGCAAGAGCCCCGTGACGCACATCTCGTTTGTTAAATTGTGGGTAGCCAAGGCACACATCGGCAAAATCCATCCCCGCTTCGCTCAAGATCAGCGCCGCGGCGGCAATATCCCAATCTTGCGATCCGCGTCGCGACACAGCGGCGTCGAGGCGTCCAGTGGCGACCTGCACAAGGCGGTAAGCCAAGGATGGATAGGCAGGGCCGCGCGTGTAATCGAGGCCTGTGGCTTGAATTTCCTGATGAACTGCACCGGGCGCGGGGATCATCGGCAAAGCGCCAGCACGGCGGCTGCGCTGCAATGGGCGGGCGTTCATGCGCGCGCCACCGCCTTTAACAGCGTCATACATTTCGTCGAGCGCTGGTGCATAGACGACGCCGGCGACAGGAACGCCGTGTTCCACCACCGCAATGGAAATGGTCCAATATTCCTCTCCGCGCAGGAAAGCGCGTGTGCCATCAATGGGATCAACCACAAAGCAGCGGGCGCTATCGAGACGGCTAGGATTGTCGACGGTTTCCTCAGAGAGCCAGCCGTAGTCGGGGCGCGCCTGCAACAGGTTCGCGGCCAAGAAGCGGTCGACCATTATGTCGGCTTCGCTGACTGGGGAGGAGTTCTCCTTAGTCCAAGTCTTTATATCACGACGGAAAAAGCTGGACGCAATGAGGCCCGCTGCGACCGCAGTGGAGCGGAGCAGCTCCAGATCATCACTGTAACTTCTGGAATAAGCCGGCATGGTTGCGGGGGTTTTAGGCCCGTTCCCGCCTGAGGACAAGTGCGCTCAAGGCAAGGGGAGGAAACAGTAGAGTAAACGCTCTGCCAATGGGCGCAGTTAACGGGTCATGACTCGGTGTTACGTCCTGCTAACCCTTCGGAAAAGCAAGATAAACTTAACCCAACCGATTAAGGGCCTAGGTAATCATCGGCGCTAAGTTGGGGGCATAACGGAGCACAAAAAAACAAGCTCTCGAAGTTACAGGAAGGCAGAAAAATGGTTTTTGGCGTTGCGATGGAAGGCTCCTCAGTTCAGCTCACCTTCACCCGTTCGGCACTCGCTGGGCAGCGTTTTGAAGGCGCAAACGACAACGGCCACCGCGAACCGGTGAAAACCGTTACCGTCCGCAAGCAGCTTGAGCAGAGCGGCGTCGCCATTAAGGTGAAAGTGCCAGTGGCTGAGTTTGTTGGTGTTGCTGTTGCCACCAAAATCTCGGACGAAGGCGTGCTCACCAGCGTGATCGAACTCGTCCACGCAGACCATGAACTGAACTACAAAGTCTTTGAAGAAGAAGGCAATTTGAACGTCGTTGCCGAGTGGCAGAACTGGGGCAAGAAGCTCCGCCTGCCGCTGTTCATCAAGGCTGGCGATGGCTCTTACATGCCATACACGCAGCAGGTTGATGGCGTTATGGTCGGCCAGACCGCACCGCGTCGCCGCCTTGCCGCTGACGCAGCACGCCGCCCGCGTTTCCTCAATCGCCGTCAGACCGGCCAGCTTGAGGCTTAAGAAGACCTCCATACCCATGCAGACCTATAGAAAAGGGTCAGTCGGTGGTGCGACTGACCCTTTCTGCATTTTGGTGGGGCCTTTTATGGGCCTCAATGGGCTTAGGTGTGGCACCTTGCCGGCACATTATGGCCTGAGGAATGGCCGCGCTTAGGCCGATAGGGGCGCGTTACCACACCCACTCGGCGAGCAGCGCCAGTGAAATAACAATGCCGACATAGTGGTTATTCTGAAACCGAACGAGCGGGTTATCGGCCTTGGACGCGTCGAGCGTATAAAGCTGCCACGCCAAGAGCCCCGCACCGATGAGCGCGATGACGGCAAAGATCACCCCTGCCCCCGCCGTAACCGCAGCGGCGATCCAGAAAACAAAGGCGCCAACATAGAGCGTGGCGACCGCAGGGCCGACATTAGCACCGAATAGGCGGGCCGTGGATTTAACGCCAACCAGCGCATCGTCCTCAACATCTTGCAGGGCGTAGATGGTGTCGTAGCCGATGACCCAGAGAATCGTGCCCGCATACATCAGTATCGGTGCCCAAGTGAGCCCGCCGATCTGGCTCGAAAAGCCCACGAGTGCCCCATAAGAGAAGGCGAGGCCCAAAAAGGCCTGCGGCCACCAGGTGACGCGCTTCATAAAGGGATAGATGGCAACCAGAACCAGTGAGAAAACGCAGGCCCAAACGGTGAAGCGATTGAACTGGAAAAGGATAACAGCGGAAATCAACGTCTGCGCGACGAGGAAAATCAGCGCTTGTTTGGCGGTGACCTGTCCCGAGGGAATCGGGCGCGAACGGGTGCGGGCAACCTTATCGTCGATGTCGCGATCGACGATGTCGTTAAAGGTGCAGCCCGCGCCGCGCATCAGGGCAGCACCAATCAGCATGAGAATGGCGGCGAACCAATCGAAGCCGCGCTCGGGCTGATAGACAGCGGCGAGGCCCAGACCCCAAACGCAGGGCCAGAACAAAAGCCAAATACCGATGGGGCGATCCCAACGCGCCAAGCGACCATAGGGTTTTACGGGTTCGGGCGCGTATTGATCGAGCCAATTGTTTTTCTTGGCGTCGGCAACAGTGCCAGGTGAAACAGCCATGATGACCCCTGCGAATATGGTTAGCGGAGTATTAAGGGGCTGGGCCGGTTGAGGGAAGAGGGTGTTTAGGACGGGGTGTGGATTGGGGAGAGTTCTGCCGCAACCCTCGGGGTTGACCCGAGGGCGACGGGGTTGGGCCGGTTAAGCGGCGGTGTCGGAGAGCCAAGTGCTAATGGCTGGCGCGTCTTCGGGGCAGAGGTCATGTCCGCTGTTGACGATCTTCACGGTCACTTGCGCGCCGCGTTCCATCATAACGCTTGCCAGTTTTTCGCCCTGAGTGCGGAAAGCGTCGGTCTCACCCAAGACAATCAACACAGAAACACCCGCCAAATCACCGTCTGGCAACTCTGAGAGCACCATGACCGGGCGGATCAGGACCGCACGCTGCACAAGGCCGGGGTGGAGCAGCATGGCGGAACTTAAAAGATTGGCGCCATTGGAATAGCCCAAGGCCACAAAGTGCTTATCATCAAAGGCATAGGCGTTTTTGGCTTCTTCAAAGAAGGCTTCGAGAGCGCCGGATTCAAAGCGCACGTCCTGCTGATCGAAGATCGAGGGACCAAAGCTGCGGAACCAGCGTTGCACGCCGCTTTCCGTGCTGCGACCGCGAATGCCAAGCAGCGTGGCTTCGGGGGCGGCGCGATGGGCCAAAGGCATCAGGTCGGCTTCATTACCACCCGTGCCATGCATGAGGGCGATGGCTATGCCATCGGCATTTTCAGGGGTGAAGATTCGGTGGGTGTAGATGAGGTCGCGATAGACCACGCGGTCCTCGCCCGGCAGACCAAATTGGGGCAGCATGACCTTCACCCCTTCCGGATCACTGGTGTCGGGCGGCACAAACAGAGTTCGGCCTAGCTTTTCAAGGCTCTCGTCGGTGGTAAAGCCGGGACCGTCGCTGGCCATTTCGATCAGTGTTCCACCCGGCTCGCGCACATAGAGCGAGGTGAAATAGTTGCGGTCATGGACATTGGTGATGCTGGAATTGAGCTTGCGCAGCTCCTTTTCCACTGCCAGCACTTCGTCGGCATCGACAGCGCGGACCGCGACGTGATCGGCGGTTCCGGCTCCCGCGACGCCGGGCCAGAAGCCAGAGGCGTCACGAATATCGAGCACATCGCCAATGTCGGAGGTCATGCGCACGATGGGGCCTTCGCGCCCGGCAGTCTTGAAGCCGAAATACTGGCTCATGAAGGCAGTGGTTTCTTCCTGAACGTCGGAGAGCATGGTGACGCCACGAATGCGGCGCACCGCGTGTTCGCCCGGAATGTCGCCAACAGGCATGTCGAGAGCGGGCAGATCGGCGCTGACCAGTTTCACCATTACCCCATCCGGATCGCGCATGCGCAGAACCGTTTCGCCGAATTCCTGGCCAGTGCCTTCAACTTTGACGCCAAACAAGAGAGCGCGCTCGATCCAGAAGCCGATTGAGCCTTGCGACACGGCAAGTGCCATTTCGCTCACCTGCCCCGCGCCGGCCTGGCCCTTGGAGCCACCTTCCCAAGCAAGGAAGGTGATGAGCGATCCGGGATTGGCGGCATAGTCGCCGTAAAAGAGATGGAGCTGGGTGGCATCTTCATAGCCGCCGGTGCGCTTCACCAGCCTGAGCCCGAGGAAACCGACATAAAAATCCACATTGGGCTGTATGGCGGCGGTGATCAGGGTGACGTGGTGAATGCCTGAAGTCATGCGTGGCTCCGAAATGTCCTACAGCGATAACGATAAAGCCTGAATGATAGATGCATCAATTCAGCGGCGGGCGGGGAGCACTTAATATTGGGGCAGGAAGTGTATAGCCCTCGGGTCAAGCCCGAGGGTGACAGCTGGAGGGTTGGAACGGTTCAGCGGCCGTACGCTTCTTATCGGCTGCGGCCGAAGAGGCGTTCGATGTCGTTTTTCTTGAGTTCGACATAGGTCGGGCGACCGTGGATGCACTGGCCAGAGTGTGGGGTCGCTTCCATGTCGCGCAGAAGAGCGTTCATTTCATCGACGCGCAAGCGACGCCCGGAGCGTACCGAGCCGTGGCAGGCCATGCGGGCGATGATCTCTTCCATGCGGTCGGTGAGAGCGGCTGTGCTCTCCCATTCGGCGAGGCCATCGGCCAGATCTTGCACCAGCCCATGCACGTCCGAATTGCCCAAAATGGCGGGCGTTTCGCGCACGGCAATGGCCCTTGGGCCGAAGCGATCGAGATAAAGCCCAAATTTCTCGAGCTGTTCGGACACCTCTTCGAGACGCTGGCAGTCTTCCTCGGGCAGTTCGACGATGACCGGGATTAGTTGGGCTTGGCTCGCGACTGGACCGGACGCCATTTGCGCTTTGAAGCGCTCATAAACGAGGCGCTCGTGAGCCGCGTGCTGATCGACCAGCAAGAGGCCGGTGTCGTTTTGAGCGATGATGTAATTGTCAAACATCTGCGCCCGCGCGGTGCCAAGCGGAAACTCCTGCGCAGGTGGGGCTTCGGCCACAACGGTTTCAACCCGCGCGCTGGGGGCGGTGAAGCCGGAGAGAGCGCCGGGCTTGCCATCATAATTGAGCGGGGCGCGACCATCGTCCTTGCGGAAGAAGGAGCCGCCGGTGGCCGCATAAGTATAGGCTGGGGAGCGGCCTGCGCCGAAGCCGGGGCTGGCATAATTGGTGGGGCGCGCGCCAAAATCCAAGGCGGGCATGGCGGGCGCAGCAAGACCATCACCCAGCGCATTGGGTGCTGAGAGTTCGGGAGCGGTGAACGCGCCCAAAATATCATCGGCAACGCTGGAGGACGCTTTAAAGCCCGCTGCGGCAAGCGCCGCGCCAATGCCATTGATGACGGCGCTGCGCACCGCGCCTTGATCGCGGAAGCGAAGCTCGGCCTTGGCGGGGTGGACGTTGACATCCACCTCACCGGGATCAATGGCGATATAGAGGGCAATGACGGGGAAGCGATCGCGGAAGACATAGTCGGCGAAAGCGGCGCGCACGGCACCGACCAAGACCTTGTCCTTCACCGAACGACCGTTGACGAAGTAGAATTGGGAGAGCGAATTGGCGCGCGTATAGGTCGGCAGACCGGCCATGCCGGCAACGACCACACCATGGCGAGCCGAGGCCAGTTGCACAGCGTTTTCAACGAAATCGGCGCCCATCACCTGACTGAGACGCCCCGCGAGGGCACCTTCGCCGGAAAGGGCTGGCCAGTTCAGCGTCTGACGATCTGCGCCTTCAAGGATGAAATGGATTTCGGGATTGGCCATGGCCAGCCGCTTCATCACATCGGTGATGGCAGCGGTTTCTGACCGAGCGGTTTTGAGGAATTTGCGACGGGCCGGGACATTGGCGAAAATGTCCTTCACCTCGATCACCGTGCCACGGTTCATCGCCTTGGGCACGGGGCCGCTGCGTCGACCGTTATCGACGACGATTTCAAGACCACTTTCGGCATCAGCCGGACGCGAGGCCACAGAGAGGCGCGCGATGGAGCCGATGGAGGCCAGCGCTTCGCCGCGAAAACCCATGGTGCAGATATCGTCGAGATCGTCACTCGCCAGCTTTGAGGTGGCATGCCGCTCGACCGACAGCATCAGATCGGCCTTGTCCATGCCATGACCATCATCGGTGATGCGGATGAGGTCCATGCCGCCATTGGCGGTGGTGACGGTGATGCGGCGCGAACCAGCGTCGATGGAGTTTTCAACCAACTCCTTCACAACGCTTGCAGGGCGTTCGACCACCTCACCGGCGGCGATACGATTGATGAGGTCTTCGGGTAGCTGGCGAATGGACAAGAGCGATTCTCCTTGGCCCAATTATAGGGGAGCCAGACCCGGCTGCCGACCCCTGCAGTGCCCCCTCGCCTATCGATGTTCACGACGTCGGCCACTTCAGCATTGACCCCAGCATCGTCTCGGGTTCTGCTAGCCCCATGAGCAATGGGCTGCGTCGGGCGTTCACGGACTGGGGACGCCGGGTAAATAGTTTTTGGGATGCGCTGGCAGTCCACCTGTCTCCGCCCGGCATGTTGGTCGGCGCGATGTTTTTTGCCGCCTCACTGACACCATCACTGCTGCCGCGTTCCGAAGTTGCGCAAGGCGTGCTGTCGGGGGCGTGTTTTGCCGTTGGCTATGGCTTTGGCAATCTCATCCATTGGTTCTGGGGCTTTCTGGGGCTGCGAGTGCCGCCGGGGCGGATCACCCGTGTTTTGGGTATTACCGCTGCGCTGGGGTGCATCGCGCTGGTGCTGATCGCGCTCTATTGGACGACCGGCTGGCAGAACTCGGTCCGCGCCGTCATGGGCCTGCCGGAGGTGGACGAGTATCAGCCCCTCATCATTGCGCTTGTCGCTGCGCCCGTATCCATCGCTTTTCTGGTGCTTGGAAAAGCACTGGTCACGCTCATTCGTCTGGTCTGGTCTTGGCTGATGCCGCACATGCCACGGCGGGTGGCCTTGGTCATGTCGATCACACTCGTCGGTCTGGTCGTGACCTTGCTGTTCAACAATCTGGTTTGGCGCGCTGCCCTACGCGGTGCTGAGCGATTTTATGAGCAACTCGACGCGGTGATTTCGACCGATGCTGCGCCCCCCTCAGAGTGGCATCAAACGGGGTCCCCGCAGTCGCTGATTGAATGGGAAACCATTGGTCGCGACAGTCGTCGCTATCTCTTGGATCACAAGAGCGCCGAGGACATCACGCAAGTGACCGGCCAGCCAGCGATTGAGCCCCTGCGCACCTATGTCGGCCTGCGGTCAGCGCCCAATGTCGAGGCGCGGGTGCAGTTGGCACTCGATGAGCTCAAGCGTATCGGAGCCTTTGACCGTGCCGCTTTGGTCCTTGCTATGCCGGTGGGAACGGGCTGGGTGGACCCTGCCGCGATTGATACGCTGGAGTATCTTTTCCACGGCGATGTCGCGACGGTTGCTGTGCAATATTCCTACCTCGCCAGCGTGCTCTCGCTGCTGATTGAGCCCGAATATGGCGCGGAAACGGCCAGTGCATTGTTTAGCGCCGTCTATCAATATTGGACGACGCTGCCCAAAACCTCCCGGCCCAAGCTCTATCTGCACGGCCTGAGCCTTGGCGCAATCGCCTCACAAAACGCCACGACCGTTTATGATGTTTTGGGCGACCCGTTTGATGGCGCGCTGTGGGCGGGACCACCGTTTTCGAGCCCGATCTGGAAGCATGCGACCGACTTCCGCCTCGCGGGGACACCGCAGTGGCTGCCAAAGTTTGGCAATAGCTCGGCCGTGCGCTTCATGAACCAATCGCGCCCCGAAGACTGGGACGATACGCCATGGGGGCCGATGCGGATTGTGTTCCTGCAATACGCCTCCGATCCGATTGTGTTCTTCAATTTTGACACCGATTGGACCCGGCCCGATTGGTTGAGCCAACCCACCGGCCCCGATGTCTCCCCAGCGCTGAACTGGTATCCGATCGTCACCTTCCTGCAGCTGGCGGTGGATGCGGCTCTGGCGCAAACTGCGCCCGTGGGGTACGGACACGTTTATTCGCCGCATGACTACATTGACGCCTGGGTGGCGGTCACCGATCCGCCGGGTTGGGACGCTCAGTCCATCAATGCGCTCAAAGCGGCGATCAATATTGACGATTATCACCCGAGCAATCAGTGACTGAGACGACCTTAAAACCTATGGAGCTTGCTCTGTCGCTAGCCGAAGAGGCTGCAGCACTGGGGGAAGCGCCTGTCGGTGCGGTGGTTGTCGAGGGGACGCGCATTCTGGCGGCAGAGCGCAATCGCATGCAAGCGCTGAAGGACCCAACAGCCCACGCCGAGTTTCTGGCCATTCGCGCGGCATTGGAGGTGCGCGGCACAGGGCGGCTCGATGGATGCGATCTCTATGTGACGCTTGAACCCTGCGCCATGTGCGCCGGGGCCATCGCCCACGCCCGGGTGCGGCGCGTCTATTATGCGGCTGAGGATGTGAAGGCCGGTGCTGTCGAAAACGGCGTACGCCTCTTTGATCAGCCAACCTGCCACCATCGACCCGAAGTTATTTCGGGCCTATCGGCGGAGCGCGCAGAAAATATGTTGATAAGCTTCTTTCGAAAACTACGTACTTCGTAATTGAATCATCGCGTTAGGCTGCGAGCACTGCTTTTTGGCAGTAAATTCTGATTTCACGCCGGAAAATATAGAATAAGACTAGCCACACAATCCCAAGACATTTTGAGGGTGGTGCGGTGTGAAGGCATATGTCGCGCGTCGATACGGCGGGCCGAATGTTCTGAGCCTTGAGGATGTTGCCAAACCAGAACCGGCCTCAGACGAGGTTTTGGTGCGCATCGTCGCCAGCTCCGTCAACTCGGGAGATGTTCGAGTGCGCGGCTTTGATATCCCCAAAGGGATGCGCACGATGGCCCGGCTCGCATTAGGCTGGTCCGGCCCCCGCCAACCGATCATGGGCACTGAATTTTCAGGCGTTGTTGAGGCCGTGGGTGCAGAGGTCAGCCGCTTTCAGGTGGGGGACCGTGTGTTCGGGTTCCCCGGTGGCAAGATGGGCGCTCATGCCGAGTTCATCGCGATGCCCGCCAATGGCCGCATCGCCAAACTCCCCGCCAGTCTGAGTTTTGAACAAGGCGCGGCGCTGTGCTTTGGCGGCTCAACGGCGCTGCACTTCCTGCGTCAGGCCAAGCTCCGCCCCGGCGAGAGCATTCTGATTATTGGGGCAACGGGCACTGTTGGCCATGCCCTAGCGCAATTGGCCCAGCATCGTGGCGCGCGTGTGAGCGCTGTGACCAGTACGGGCAATATCGATCTGCTCAATGAGCGGAAATTCGACCGGGTGATCGACTATAAAACCACCCCGCTCGCCAGTCTTAATCTGGGGTTTGATATTATCGCGGACTGCGCTGATGCCTTGGATTTCAAGTCTGCCCAGCGCTTGCTCAAGCCTAAGGGGCGCTATCTGTCCGTCGCGGGTACGCTCAAGGAAATGCTCGCTGCGCTTGTCCCCGGCCCTCACGGCACCAAGATGATCGCAGGGCCTGCGGCGGAGCGCGTGGAAGACATTTCCCTGCTCGCCGAGCTTGCAGAAAAGGGGCATTTTACGCCCCTCATCGACACAATAATCCCGTTCCCGCAATTGCCCGATGCGCATGTGCGGGCGCAATCCAAGCAGAAGCGCGGAACAGTTGTTGTGCTGCACCAATAGGTTATGAGCGCGGAGCGGGTTGTGCCGCCTCCAAGCGACCCTGAATATAGTCTTCGATGCGCTGGGCCAGCAGCCGCTTGAAGCGGTCCTTCTCGCCTTCGACGCTGGCCAGAATATCCTTCACCCGCCAATATTCCATCGCGCCAAAGCTGGCGACCTTGGGGCGGATATACATGTCTGGCGGATAGGCAGCGATCATATGAGCAGTGAGCGAGTGCATCATGATCGAGGCTGAGCCAAACCACATATCAATCGCGCCAAAATCGGTGCGATTGAGCCCTTCGGATGGATCACCGACGACATCGATGCCGATGGTGAAGTCGCTATCCAAATCGACTTGATCAAGCGGCAGAGGATTGACCACGCCGCCATCCACCAACATGTGCCCGGCATGCAGCACCGGCTTGAAGAGGCTAGGGATGGCAATCGATCCGGCAATTGCAGGTTGTAAAAGGCCTTCGGCAAACACCACTTGGTGCCAGCTGCGAAAATCCGTGGCGACGACGCGCAGGGGGATTTTCAGCTCATGAAAGCTTGTCGGAAAATGCTCGGGCAAGAAAGCTTCGACGACATGCATGCCGTCGAGTTGGGTGGGAATGCCTTGCTTGAAGAGGCTCCCCAATCCGCGCACCTGGGTTGACCACAGGCGGCCGGCGATAATCCGCATGGTGCCCAAGACCTTGATGGAATGCTCGCGCAGCTCTTGCCCGGTCATGCCCGAAGCCCAGCCAGCGCCGATGAGCGCGCCAATCGAGGTGCCCGCGATGACACTGGGTTTGAGCCCAAGCTCATCCATCGCCTCGATATAAGGAATATGCGTTAGCCCACGGGCCGAACCACCGCCGAGCGCAATGCCAATGCGTGGGCCACCAGAAAACACCATTTGGCTCCGCTCCTTCTCTCCGGCGCGCAGAGCTTGGGCGTAAGCCAATCCTCGAAGGTGACGAGGTGTGAGGTCAGTACCCGTCTGCGCTCGGTTCGTGTCCGAACGCGCCGAGCTTACTGAGGGCGGGTTGAGAAAGGGTTCAATTGACTTCGCGGGCAATCTCACGCCAGCCAATGTCGCGGCGGGCGAAGCCTTCTGGCCAAGAAATGGCATCCACACCGGCATATGCACGCTTCTGCGCCTCGCTCACCGTACCACCGAGAGCGGTGACATTGAGCACGCGCCCCCCATTGGCCAATAAACGGGTGCCATCGCGCTTTGTTCCGGCGTGAAAGACCATCAAATTGTCAGTGTTGAGCCCTTCTGCGCCAAAGATCTCGCTGCCCTTGTCATAGTCGCCGGGATAGCCCTTGGTCGCCATGATCACGGTCAGCGCATATTGGTCGTGCCACTCGACATCCTTGCCAGCCAGCGTGCCGGTGGCGACAGCGTAGAGCAGCGGAACAATGTCGCTCTTCATGCGCATCATCAGCACTTGCGTTTCCGGATCGCCAAAGCGCGCGTTGTATTCGACAAGCTTGGGACCATCGGCTGTAAGCATGAGCCCGGCGTAGAGCACACCAGCATAGGGCGTGCCGCGCTGCGCCATGCCGCGTACGGTCGGCTCAATGATGGTTTCCATGACCTCGTCATAAACTTCGCGCGTCATGACGGGCGCTGGCGAATAAGCGCCCATGCCGCCGGTGTTCGGGCCAACATCGCCATCAAAGGCGCGCTTGTGATCCTGCGCCGTGGTCAGCGGCAGGATCGCGTCCCCGTCGCAGAGAACAAAGAGGCTGACCTCTTCGCCTTCCATAAAGTCTTCGATGACGACGCTTGCGCCCGATGCGCCAAAGGCGCCGGAGAAGCAATCAATGACTGCTTCCTCAGCATCTTCCACATTCATGGCGACAGTGACGCCCTTGCCTGCGGCTAGGCCATCGGCCTTGATCACAATGGGCGCGCCAGCGGTGTAGAGATAGGCCAAGGCGCTGGCTTCATCTTCAAAGCGGGCATAGCCAGCGGTGGGAATATCGAACTCGTCGCAGAGGGCTTTGGTAAACCCCTTGGAGCCTTCCAGCTGCCCCGCTTCTTTCGAGGGGCAGAAGCAGGCAATCCCCGCGGCGCGCACATCGTCGCCGAGACCGGCGACCACCTGTGCGTCGGGGCCGACAACGACGAAATCAATGTTTTGGTCTTTGGCCGCAGCGATCACTGCGGCATGGTCGGTGACGTCGATGGAAAGATTGGTCGCGACGCCATCTGTGCCGCCATTGCCCGGCGCAACAAAGACCGCCTCGACCTGTGGCGACTGCGCGATCTTCCAAGCGAGCGCATGTTCACGACCACCGGAACCAATGACCAAAACGCGCATGCTCGCCTCCATCGCTAATGTATGGAGGCGTATGGACGAGACGGAGCTTTAGGGCAAGAGCTTCCTAAAGCTCAGCGGCCTTGAAGATGGGGGTGATGTCGCCGTTCCATTCGTTGTGGAAGCGATCGAGCCACACTTCGGCCGGGCTCTTGCCGCTGCGTACGGTTTCTTCGAGCGGGGCAATGTGGATGCTTTCGTCTTCGCCCTTGGCGTTGAGACGATTGCGGCGCGCTAGCCCCGCCGAAGCAATGCCCACAGCTTGTGCTGCGATATCGAACAGGGTTGAGCGATCAAACGGCGTGTTCAGCCCCAGACGCGGGACTTCGGAGCGCAGATATTCGCGCTCTTCATGCGTCCAGTTTTTGACCAGCTCCCACGCGGCTTCGAGCGAGGTTTCGTCATAAAGCAGGCCCGTCCAGAAGGCGGAGAGCGCCACCACATGGCGTTCGTCGCCCATGTCAGCGCCGCGCATTTCGAGGAACTGCTTCATCCGCACTTCGGGGAAAATGGTCGAGAGGTGATCTTCCCAATCGCCAATGGTTGGCTTTTCGCCCGGCAGCTGCGGCAGCGCGCCATCGAGGAAAGCGCGGAAGCTTTCGCCCGCGACATTGATGTACTTGCCGTCGCGAATGACGAAGTACATGGGGACGTCGAGCGCATAATCGGCATATTGCTCGAACCCAAAGCCTTCTTCAAAGGCGAAGGGGAGCATGCCGGTGCGGTCATTATCGGTGTTCAGCCAGATGTGGCTGCGGAAGCTGAGGAAGCCACTGTCCTTGCCATCGACGAAGGGCGAATTGGCAAAGAGTGCGGTCGCAATCGGCTGCAGCGCAACCGAGACGCGCAGCTTCTTGACCATGTCGGCTTCGCTGGAAAAATCGAGATTGGTCTGCACTGTGGCCGAGCGGTACATCATCGATGTCCCGAGCGTTCCCGTGCGACCCATATAGTCGGTCATGATGCCGTAGCGCGACTTTGGCATGGCCTTGATCTGCTCGACGGACCACAGAGGGGTTACGCCGAGGCCGAGGAAGTGAATGCCCAACTCACCGGCCACCTTTTTGGAGATGGCCATGTGTTGCGCCAGTTCATCGGCGGTCTGGTGAATGGTTTCGAGCGGCGCACCCGAGAGCTCAAACTGACCACCCGGCTCAAGCGACACGCCGCCAGCGCCTGCGGTATTGCTCAGGCCAATGGCGTTTTCGCCATCGTAGAAGGGCGTCCAGCCGGTTTCCTTGGCCACGCCCTCAAGCAGAGCCTTGATCCCGCGGTCACCGGCATAAGGGACCGAATCCAGCGGATTGGTATAGAAGACGTGCTTTTCGTGCTCGGTGCCAATGCGCCACTGATCTGCGGGTTTGCACCCGCGCGACATTGCCTCGATGAGGTCGTTACGCGATTCAATCAGCGGAGTGGTTTTGGCGCCGGCCATATAGTCCTCGAAGCTTGCAACCATAAAGTGCGCGGCGAACATAACCACCGCAAGGCGGAAAGCAATCGCCTTTTATCGCCAATCACCGATGGTCGCTTGGATAACCGCCATTGCAGCCACCGCCGCCGTATCCGCGCGCAGGATGCGAGGACCCAGGCTAATCGGCCTAACATATTCTAATGAGCGCAGTTTTTCGCGCTCTGCGTCCGAGAACCCACCCTCCGGACCGACGATCAGGCCAAATTTTTGGCCTGCAATATTTGTCAGTTGCTGAACAGGGGAAGACGATGCTTCGCCCTCATCGGCAAAAATCAGAATGCGGTCGCCGTGTACCTCGCCCCAAGTTTCGATCAGTCGCGTCAACGTCACTTCAGGCGCAATTTCAGGCACATTGAGAACCTCGCACTGCTCGGCAGCTTCAATGGCATTGGCGGAAAGGCGTTCCATCTTCAGGCGATGGACTTGCGTATATTCGGTCATCACCGGCTGGATGGTGCTCGCGCCCATCTCCACCGCTTTTTGGATGACGTAATCGAGACGCTCATTTTTGAGCGGCGCGAAGCCATACCAGAAGTCGGTTGCTGGGGACTGCGGGGCGATCTGTTCGACGGTTTGCAGGATCACATGCTTTTTTGAATCGGATGTGAGACGACAAAGCCAAGCGCCATCGCGACCGTTAAAGAGCACCACCTCGTCGCCCACGGATTTGCGCAGGACAGCCGCGAGGTAAAGCGACTGGTCCTTGTTCATCTCGACGCTAGCACCAAGCGTTAGATCGTTCTCGACAAACACGCGCTGCAATTGTGCAAATGACCGGGGCATAGTCTTACTCTCTCAACTCTGCCCCACATATCCGCGCTCCCCGGCTGGGGTGCAAGAGCTGATAGGCACCTTTGATGGTCCAATCGTCGCGAGGGGGCTTGCGGGGTTTAGCCGCCCCACCCCAACCTCTCCGTCAGGGGGAGGCAGGAGCGATGGTGTGTGTACTAGGTCTGTTCTGGTGTCAGGCGCTTGAGGTGGTCGGCTTGGAATAGGCACATGCGTAGGACGGTTCGGTATTCACCGTGCACGAAAAACTCGTCTTTCAACTCGCCCTCGATGATGAAGCCGAGTTTTTGATAGATGTGCAGCGCGCGGGCATTGTCCTTGTCGACGACAAGATAGAGCTTGTGCAGGTTTAGGACCGCAAAGCCGTATTCGAGCGCGGCACGGGCCGCTTTTCCCGCATAGCCTTTGCCCTGATGATCGGGGGCGACGATGATCTGGAACTCGGCGCGGCGATGAATGTGGTTGATTTCCACCAGCTCTACGAGGCCGACTGGCGTACCCGCGTCTTCGGCGACAAAACGGCGTTCGGTTTGATCGTGGATGTGGTCTTCGTAAAGACCCAGCAGCTCGTCAAAAGTTTCGAACGGCTCTTCAAACCAATAGCGCATGACGGTGGCATTGTTGTCGAGGCTGTGCACGAAGCGCAGGTCCTCGCGTTCCAGCGGACGCAGGCGAAAGCTATCGGGGGCAGACATGAAGGCTCCAAAACTGATTTGGAGAGGAACGACGTGAGGGCGGGTTTTGATCCGGGGGGCGTTACCGCCACCTAACTTCTAGCTGGTAGGGGGAGGGATGGGATCCAGTGTGCGGCCGCTGCGAAGCACCGTGGGGACGCAGTAAATAGAGAGCTGATGGAGGAATGCAATCACCCCACCCCGGCCCTCCCCTCAAGGGGAGGGAGAAGAAGGTTCTTTACCTGAGGAGGCGATTTTGGCCCCAAAGGGAAAGGCACAAAAAAGGCCCCGGTGGGGGCCTTTTTATTCTTGGTAACAATCGGGCTTAGCTGAAGACCGATGCGCCGTGGTCGGCGGCGCCGACGAGAGCGCGGAAGCCGGCGAAGAGTTCGCGGCCGGTGCCCCAGTGTTCATTGGTCAAATCTTCCGAGGCCGCAGGACGGGCGTCGAATTCGGCTTGGTCGCCGAGGAAGGTCAGCGTTCCGGCTTCGGCGTCGAGGCGGATCAGATCGCCGTCGCGGATTTTGGCGATCGGGCCACCCTGCATGGCTTCTGGGGTCATATGGATGGCCGCAGGGACCTTGCCCGAGGCGCCGGACATGCGGCCGTCTGTGACCAAGGCGACTTTGAAGCCGCGATCCTGAAGGATGGCGAGGGCTGGGGTGAGCTTATGAAGCTCGGGCATGCCCATGGCCTTGGGGCCGGAGAAGCGAACGACGGCGATCACGTCGCCCGTCAGCTCGCCGGCCTTGAACGCGTCCTGCATGGCCTGTTGGCCGTGGAAGACGCGCGCGCGGGCTTCGACAATGCGGTGCTCTGGCTTAACAGCCGACACCTTGATGACCGAACGACCGAGATTGCCGGTGAGAAGCTTCAGACCACCCGAGGTCTGGAATGGGGTTTTGACCGAGGTCAAAACCTTTGGCAGCGCGCTTTCATCGGGAGCGGGCGTGTGGGCGAGCTTGTCCTCGATGAGCTTGGCTTCAACGCCATAGCCCGAAAGGCCCGTGCCCCAGACGGTTTTGACGTCTTCGTGCAGATAGCCATCCGAGAGCAGTTCCTTGATGAGGAAGCCCATGCCGCCAGCAGCATTGAAATGGTTCACGTCGGCCACGCCATTTGGATAGACGCGCGCCAGAAGCGGGGTCGCATCCGAAAGGTCGCTCATATCGTCCCAAGTGACCTTGAGACCGGCAGCGGCAGCAATGGCGATGATGTGCATGGTGTGGTTGGTGGAACCACCGGTCGCATGCAGGCCAACCATAGCGTTGACGATGGCCTTCTCATCGACGATGTGACCGATTGGCGTGTAATTATTGCCCTGATCGGTGAGCGAAAGCGCGCGGCGCGTCGCTTCGCGGGTCAGCGCATCGCGCAGCGGCGTACCGGGATTGATGAAGCTTGCGCCCGGCAGGTGCAGGCCCATGATTTCCATGAGCATCTGGTTTGAGTTCGCCGTGCCATAGAAGGTGCAGGTGCCTGCCGAGTGGTAGGACTTGCTTTCAGCTTCGAGCAGTTCAGCGCGGCCGACCTTGCCTTCCATGAAGAGCTGACGCACGCGGCTCTTGTCTTCATTGGGCAGGCCCGATGGCATGGGGCCAGCAGGAACAAAGACGGCGGGCAAGTGACCAAAGGTCAGCGCACCGACCATAAGGCCGGGAACGATCTTGTCGCAAATGCCGAGGTAGACGGCGGCGTCGAACATATTGTGCGAGAGCGCAATAGCGGTCGACATGGCGATGACGTCTCGCGAGAAGAGCGAGAGGTCCATGCCAGCGTAACCCTGGGTAACGCCATCGCACATGGCCGGAACGCCACCGGCAACCTGTGCGGTTGCGCCGATTTCGCGGGCCGCTTCTTTGATGATGTCTGGGTAGAATTGGTAAGGCTGATGGGCACTCAGCATATCATTGTAGCTGGTGACGATGCCCAAATTGAGTGTCTTGCTGCCCGCTAGAGCTGCTTTTTCCGCCGGGGTACAGGCGGCAAAAGCATGTGCGAGGTTGCCACAACCGAGATGGGCACGGTGGACGGAAGTCTCACGCTGCGCTTCGAGGCGGTTGAGGTATTCCCGGCGCGAATCACGGCTGCGCGCGGCAATACGGTCGGTCACGTCCTGGATAGCCTGACGGACACTCATTTGGATCTCCATAGCTCGCAAGGACGCGCCAAAGGGGGGCCGCTGGCGCGGATGGGCCTTGCATCAAAAGACTGGCAGCCTCAAACGGCCAGAGCGGTCGATTGGGGACCGCTCCAGGAGTTTATGGACACCAGTAAACAGAGAGTGGCGCGCCGGAGCGCAGCACAGCCCGGACTGGCATATCGGCCACCGGACCATCGGCCAGCGCAGCCTCAAGCACGTCAGCCTTTTCCTGCCCTTCAATGTGCAGATAGAGGCCATCGGTCTTGAGCAGACGCGGCAGAGTAAAGGTAATGCGGCTTTCGCCTGCGCCCGGAGCGCGGATCGAGAGGGTTGGGCCCTCTTGGGTCAGCGCTGCGTCGAGCGTGTCGCCGCCAGGGAAGAAGCTGGCGGTGTGACCGTCGCTCCCCATGCCCAGAATGACGGCGGCAAAAGTGTCCGGCAGCGCCGACAACAGCGCGTTGGTCTTGGCGACCTGCGCATCTGTCGGCTCATCGCCACCGGAATAGAGTGGCAAGAAACGAGCGACCGCCGCCGGGCCCTGCAGCATCTTCTCGTTGACGAGAAGCGCGTTGGAGCGATCGGAGGTTTCATCAACCCAGCGTTCGTCAACCAAGGTGACGGTGACCTTGCCCCATTCGATGTCTTTGGTCTTGCCCAAAACTTGGAAAAACTTTCCAGGCGTTGAGCCACCGGAGACAGCGATTGCCGCACTGCCACGGGTGGCAATGGACTGGCGAATGCGGTCAGCCACCGCCTCGGCCAATTCTTTGGCCAAGGTGGGCTTATCAGCGAAGCTGCGACGGTCGATAGTCAAGTTAGTTCGTTCCTTCGTACCAAGTGCGGCCATCGCGCTCGATCAGCGCGACTGCACCAGTTGGGCCCCAAGTGCCCGCTGTATAAGTTTGTGGAGCGTCTGGCGAACGTTCCCAGCCTTCGCGGATCGGGTCAACCCATGACCACGCCGCTTCCAGCTCGTCACGACGCATGAAGAGGGTCTGGCTGCCACGGATCACATCCATCAGCAGACGCTCGTAGGCCTCAGGCGTACGCTCGGAGAAGGTTTCAGCAAAGGAAAGGTTCAATGGCACTTCGCGCAGGCGCATGCCGCCCGGACCTGGGTCCTTGATCATCATCATCAGCTTGACGCCTTCATCAGGCTGCAGGCGGATGATCAGCTTATTGGCCTTCGGCGCGCCTTCGGCGTGATCGAAGATCGAATGCGGGATCGGCTTGAACTGGATGGCGATTTCCGAAACGCGTTCAGCCATGCGCTTACCGGTCCGCAGGTAGAACGGCACGCCAGCCCAGCGCCAGTTGTCGATTTCGGCCTTGAGCGCCACGAAGGTCTCGGTGCGGCTGCCCTTCTTTTCTTCTGGCAGCTCGTCCTGATAGGACGCGACCTTGGCGGTTTCCGAAGATACGCCACGATACTGACCGCGCACGGTCTTGGTCGCCACTTCACCATTGGTGATTGGACGCAGCGCGCGCAGAACCTTGAGCTTTTCGTCACGCAGGGCGTTGGCATCGTCGGATGCTGGTGGCTCCATGGCCACAAGGCAGAGCAGCTGCAGCATGTGGTTTTGGATCATGTCGCGCAGGGCGCCAGATTCGTCATAATAACCACGGGTGCCCGCACCAACGCTTTCCGCGACGGTGAGCTGGACGTGGTCGATATGGGCCGAGTTCCAGATTGGCTCAAACAGGGTGTTGGCGAAACGCAGAGCCAAAAGGTTCTGGACGGTTTCCTTACCGAGATAGTGGTCGATGCGGTACACCTGATCTTCGTGGAAGATCTTGGCGACGCCGTCGTTGATCTTCTTGGACGATTCCAGATCGTGGCCGAGCGGTTTTTCAATCACAACGCGGGAGTCGCGGCGGTAAAGCTTCTTGGCCTTGAGATACTCAGCGATGGGCTCGAACAGATCGGGCGCTACGGCCAGATAGAAGGCACGAACAATGTTCGCGTCATCGCGCAGAGCAGCGCCGAGATCGCCTGACTCGTCAGGCTTGGAGGCATCGACCGGCACATAGGTGCAGATCGAGACGAAGCGCTCGATTGTGGCTTCGTCCTGATAATCTTTTTCCACAAAAGTATGGAGCGCGTCGCGCACCAGTTTCTGGAATTCGGCTTCAGAGAGCTTGGAACGCGACGCGCCAATGATGCGGCTCGTCTCGTCAAACTGACCATCTTTAAAACGGTGATAGAGCGCCGGAACAAGCTTGCGCTTGGTCAGGTCGCCGGTTGCACCGAACACGACATAATCAAAGGGCTGCACTGGAATAATTCGACTGGACAACGGACTAGCCCCTATTTAGCGGCGAAATTCTGTTTGGCGAGGATTACCGCACCATGCAGAGGTTCGTACTTCGGTAAGGCGACAAAGTCACCATAGCGCTCTTGCAGGCGGGGGAACAAACGCTGCCCCAAGCCGCCAACAATGGCCATAACCTGCGCGCCATGGGATTTGAACCAATTAACGTAGGTATCGATATAGCTGAGCTCTATGGCCAGAAGCTTGAGGGCAACTGGATCATTTTGCTCAAGATGGTCGAAGAACAAAGGCATGAGTTTACCGTACTCGCCCGGCGCGCGACCGATCAGGGCATCGTCGCACCCTTCAGAACCGTCACGGCTGAGGAGCTGCAAGCCCATCTCGGTTGCGAACGCCCAAGTCATAATCGACTGGTTTGAACCGCCGAGCGCTGCAGTGACGGCGGCGGTGAGAGGGGAACCCTCAACCAAGCCATCAGCGGCCTCGACAGTGTAACGCACGAGTTCCCGTCCCAGAATCGCACCTGACATCTGGTCGCCGATTGGAAAACCCCAACCGCCGGCCTGATAGCGCGTGCCTGCAACCAAGGACATGGCTGCCGAACCGGTGCCGATGATCACCACGCCACCCTCTGTGCCACCAAGGGCACCAGCGTGGGCGATATCGATATCGTCATAAACCTTTACGCCCGCGAAGGGCCACACACGAGCGGCGAAAGCTTCGCGTGCGCTATCCATACGACCACCGGCCATGCCGAAGCAGGCATAGGTATTGGCTGTTTCAGCGTAGTCTAAACCGGCGGCTGCGAATACATCGCGCGTGCCATCGAGAATAGCGCGATAGGCAGGCTCGCCGCCATCGATCTGGAGGTTGGAACGACCGTTTTTAACCTCAGCCAAAACTTCGAGGTTTTCGTTCGCTAATCTGACACGGCAATTGGTACCGCCGCCATCGACGCCAAGGTAGTAACGCGCCACGAATGGGACTCCGTCTATGGACTGGGATCTGCGATCGAGAATCCGGGAGGAGCTGAGCGCATTGGTCCCAAGCTAGGGCCTGTTTTCGGGGCGGACCATAATGCGAAAGCCGCTAAGACGAAAGTAGCATTCAGGATAAAATGCGTCTCTTCCGCAGGGTGTTTTCAAACCATTATTGCTAGCGCAGGCAAAGTTTCGGCCAAACGGCCTTCATTGTCCCCGCTACCCACCGCTACGGTTTTGATACCTGGGGGATTTTGACCCAGTAAATGGACTAGGCAGAGTTCTGACCAAGGCAGCCTCGAATCGACAGACGAGACATGGCACCATCAGTACGCACGGCATTTGGCGGTCCGTCTGCAAAGTAAGTGGCAGAGCGTACGATTCGGCGCCTCTCTGTGGAGCCTGCGTCTCCTGCGATTAACCCGCAATGGCCGGCCTCCGCCTCCAAAGCGACGCAGTGGAACCCGGCGAATTTGGCAGATCAACTGCTTCAGGGAGACGTGTCCGACGTCGCGTTAATCGGCGGTAGGCATCGCCACGTTCGGTGCCGAGGCGGTCAAACTACACGGCAATTTGAGCCAACGTCGCTGACAACGGAGAGGTTGGGCAGTCATGCTTAGCTCGGTATTTGTTGAACTGTGTCGGAGGCGATGATCGACGCGGAAAGACAGCAATGCGTGAGGGATCTTTCGGCTTTTCTGGAAGCACCCACTATTGGACCGGCCAGTGCGCCTTCAGAACATTTCCAGACACCCACCACTGACGCCAAAGGCGACACTCGTCGGTAGTAATTATAGATACGAATTATAAATTCTGCTTCAAATTATATTAACCATGCAAGTCTAATACTTTAAAATCCTCTTGCGTAAGTAAAATTCTCTTGCTCAAGAACGTATCTAAATCATCTAGGATTGGATCAGGTCGTTTAATGACCGCCGACAGTGTCACCTCTACAGCCTTTGATACCTGCACGACTGTAGCGGCACCTTTAGTGCTGGATGTCGATGGTACACTGCTACGCACGGATTTGCTGCACGAGACCGCCATTGCTTATGTGAAGGCCAATCCACTCGGACTGATCTTTCTGGTTTGGTGGCTGATCCAAGGCAAGGCTGTATTGAAGCGCAAATTGGCAGAGCGCGTTAGGCTCGATGTCGAGACTCTGCCGATCAATGCCGAATTGGACGCGTATGCGCGCCTCGAACATAGCAATGGCCGAACCGTCTGCCTGGCGACCGCCGCCGATGAGCTGCTGGCGATAAGATTGGCCCAGCGCTTTGATTTCGTAAGCTTCGTAATGGCAAGCAATGGTCGCAGAAATCTCAAGGGAGCCACCAAGGCTTCCGCATTACGTGAGCGGTTCCCAGACGGCTTCGCCTATGCCGGGGACAGCAGGGCCGATCTGCATGTCTGGGCTGAAGCAAGCAGCATCGTGCTCGCCGGAGCGAACGCAGCTACCGCCCGTAAAGCGCGAGCGCTGGGCAAGCCCGTGGAAGCCGATTTTTCACGCCCTCGCCTAGGCCTACGCGGCTGGGCCAAGGCCCTGCGGTTGCACCAATGGGCCAAGAATGTTCTGGTCTTTTTACCGCTGGTACTGGGCGGCCTGTTTACGGACCTCGCCGCTTGGACAAATGCGGTATTGGCGTTTCTTGCCTTGGGTGTTCTTGCCTCAGCGACCTATCTGATCAATGACATTTGGGACATTGAGGACGATCGCCAGCACTGGACCAAGCGCAACCGTCCGCTGGCTAGTGGACTTATGACGGTCAAACAAGCCGCTATCGTTACGCCGCTGGCGTTCGCCGTCAGTCTGGCCCTAGGGGCCATGGTCGGTCCGGCCGTGGTCGCCGTGCTTCTGGCCTATCTCGTTCTTACTCTGTGTTACTCGTTCGGCTTCAAGCGTAAGCCAGTGCTGGACGCCTTTACCCTAGCTTTGTTGTTTACCTTGCGGTTGGTCCTGGGGATTGCCGCCGTCGGAGTGGTGCCATCGCCTTGGCTGCTGGTATTTTCCATGTTCCTCTTCACTTCTCTGTCCTTCGCGAAGCGACAGACGGAGGTGCTGCGCCTCGTTGAGAAGAAACAGGACACCGGCGACAAGATTTCCGGCCGGGGCTATTTCGTTACCGATGCCCCCTTTATTCTCGCCATGGGCGTGTCGTGCGGCATGGCGTCGATCTTGATCATGGTGCTCTATCTGACCCAGGATGCCTTGCTGGTGGATTTCTATGGCAATCCTGACTGGCTATGGGCCATTCCCGCCATGTTGTTCTTGTGGCTGTCGCGCATCTGGATGCTGTCTCAGCGGGGCGAGCTGCTCGACGACCCTGTGGTCTTTGCGATGCGCGATCCGAAAAGCCTGATGCTCTGCGCCGGTCTCGGCCTGTTCTTTGTTATGGCCTGTCTGGGCCTGCCCTACTGATGGAGCGCATCCCTCAACTCGTTCGGTTCCTGCTGCTAGGCGGGCTGGCCGCCGCCGTGAACTGGCTGGTGCGTATCCCCCTCTCAGTTTTTCTGCCTTTCGATATGGCAGTTGCGCTGGCCTACCTAATTGGCATGTCGGCTGGGTTCACGCTCTACCGCAAATATGTCTTTCCCGGTGCCTCGCGGCCGCTCATCGAGCAGGTCGTGGTTTTTCTGGGCGTCAACCTCGTCGGTGCGATCGTGGTGCTGGGCTTGTCGCGACTGTTCGTCGACATGCCGATCGGGGACAGCCTCCCGCCCCTGGTGCGTGAGAGCGTCGCGCATGGCGTTGCCATCGGCATCGGCGCAGTTGTGAATTTTCTGGGGCACAAGCTGCTGACGTTCCGGCCGGCGGGCTCTGGCTCTGGCGCTGACGCCTGACCAGTATCCGCTCATCGCTCTGTACTCGACCTGAGAGAGAAATGTCTGTTCAACGCATCGTAATTTCAGGCCTTCTGGCCCTGCTGGTTCTGGCATTTCTGGGTGTGTTCGGCCTTGCCGTTCTAGGCGAGGCGCCTGGAAGCAATTCTTACGCACTTCTGGCCGAGGGCTGGCTGCAGGGACGCTTCCATACCGAACAATGCTTTGACGATGATTGCGCGCTCTTCAACGGGCTCATCTACATCATCTTCCCCCCGATGCCGGGCATTGTTGCTCTGCCTTTTGTCGCCTTGTTCGGCACCGGTTTTAACTTTTTTGTCCCGCTGACCATCGTGGCTTTCGGCATCACTGGCTGGATGTGGTGGCGTATTTTTATCCGCGAAACGAATTCGCGCGATCTGACGATCCTGCTGCTCCTGATGGTGCTGTTCGCCACGCCTCTCGTCTTTGTCACCCTGCGAGCAGATCATGTGTGGTTCTTTGCCCAGAGCTGGGGCTTTCTGTTTTCGACGGGGGCACTCTATTTCGCGCTGGTCCGGCGCAATGCCTTGCTTGTCGGTCTCTTCATCGGCATGGCTTTCCTGTCCCGCCAGATGACTATTCTCTATCTACCGTTCCTGTATGTACTGTTGCTGCCCTCTGGCACGCCGCTGTTCCAGATCAATTTGGCCGCCATCAAACGCGCCCTGACACTGGCCGCTTTCCCGATTTTAGCTCTGGCAATCTATTTCGCCTACAATTACGTCCGGTTTGGCTCACCGATGGAAACGGGCTATTCTTATATTTTCCCGGTAGAATTCAACGAGGGGCCGGAAGCGGTTTCGTTCTTGGGCAACCGGGTGCGGGAACTCGGAATCTTTTCTGAGCAGTATTTCCTATTCAATCTGGTCTATATGTTCATTGCTGGACCTCATGTGGAGTTCGCTGGGCGCTACATGACCGAAGTTGTCGGGTTCGACATCAACGGTGCTTCGCTTTTCCTGGTCACGCCGGTACTGCTGCTGGCCTTCCTAGCTCCCTGGAGTCGTAGTTTTTGGTTTGGACTAGGCACGGCGGGCCTGATCCTCGTCTTGACTTTATTTTATCATTCCAACGGTTTTTCACAATTCAGTGCGCAGCGTTACGCGCTCGACTGGTTGCCGATCCTGCTTGTGTTCTTGGCGCGAGGGGTCAAGCCAGAATATGCACCGCCGTTGGCCATTCTCACGGTCTACGCGATGGGGGTCACGCTGAGCATAATCGCATTGGGTGGGTTTCTAGCAGCATAATTGGCGGCATAGGGGAAACTGCGGCCTTGGCGAAAATGCCAGGCCGCATGATGGGCATCGCACTATTTGGAACAGTCAGCTTTGCCGCCCGTCTGCCTTTCAATAGCGCCATCACCAATGCCTCGGGCTTAGATCGTCGCTGGCGACACAGATAGAAGTTTTCATCCGATCATTGCCATTCGGGATCGGTTCGAACGCGATCCGGTTGCAATTGGTAGTCCGATGGCTTCGAAGCGTTCGGAACGCGCTATCTCCGCCTGAGCACCACCCGGGCCCTTACTGGTGGCGGCAAGATCGCTCTGGATACAACCAACTTCATGGCTGGGCCTATTCCGGTCGCAACATTGCCTGCGCCTACAATTATGCTCCTGAGGGAACAGATGGTGCGGAGCGTGAGTTGGAGAAGGGGACATCGACGCTTCGGCGCAACGACCGCCCGCAAGGAAAATCCGATGGAAAGACACTGCTTGGTATTGGGCGGCGCGCGATCCGGCAAGACCGGTTTTGCAGAGCGACTAACCCTGAGAAATGGCACCACACCGGCCTATCTGGTCACCACCGCGCAGCGTGACAGCGACATGCGTGAGCGGATCGCCGCGCATCAGCTTGGTGGCATGCGGTACACCGTGATTGAGGAGCCGATTGAGCTGTGCCATGCGCTGATCAAAGCGTCGAAAAACCATGATGTAATTTTTGTGGACTGCGTGACGCTGTGGATCAGCAATATGCTGAAACTGAATAATGACGTCGCCAATGCGGTGAGCGAGCTGTGTGCCACGCTGGTCGAACTCAAGGGCACGAAGGTGATCCTGGTCTCCGATGAAGTGGGGCAAGGTGTTGAGCCCGACACTGCCATGGCGCGCACGTTCCGCGACTTGGCAGGCTCAGCCCACCAAAGGCTCGCCGAAGTGTGCGAGGACGTCTATTTCGTCGTCGCCGGCATGCCGATGACAATCAAAGGCAAGCCTGCCGGATTAAGCTGAAGCGTCCAGCGCGCGGAATTTTTGTGGACGCAAGAGCTGTGGATTGGGTGCAAGCTTTGGAAACACCCTTGTCGATCAATGGCTTGCCACCTGTGGCACTTTGCTCAGAATGCTTCTGAAAATCGTTTGCAAATTCAATCACTTGCTGATCAGGCATGAGCGGCGTAAGGCAGGTTTTTACCAGCCGCAAGGAAGCTTTGCCCATGGCGATCACCAACAAGACACTGGCCATTGCATCGACCAGCCTGGTTGTTGGGGTTCTCGTTCTGGGCCTGAAAGTCTGGGCCTGGTGGGTGACTGGCTCGGTGGCGCTGTATTCGGACGCGCTTGAATCGACGGTCAATGTGGTGACGGCCATTGTGGCGCTGATCGCAGTGCGTCTGGCGCAGCGTCCGGCCAATGCCAACATGCCCTATGGCTACCACAAGGCCGAGTACTTCTCAGCGGTGATCGTGGGCGTGATGATCATTGTCGCGGCCATATTGATTCTGCGCGAAGCTGTGCTGGGTTTCCTCAACCCGGAAATGCCCGAAGCGCCAACGCTTGGTTTGGCGATCAGTGCGGGTGCGACGGTGATCAATGTCGTGTGGGCAATGGTATTGCTCCGCCATGGCCGTCAGGCGCGCTCGCCGGCCATTGAAGCCGATGGCAAGCATTTGATGACGGACGTGGTTTCGACCATCGGCGTGCTGATTGGCCTAGCGCTGGTTTATGCCACCGGCATTGCGCAGCTCGACTCCATTCTTGCAGCCCTTGTGGCGCTCAACATCATCTGGTCGGGCTGGGGCGTGATCAAGGACAGTGTCGGCGGGCTGATGGACGTTGCCGTGCCTGCCGAAACGCAGAAGATTATCCGCGAGGCCATCGCGTGCACGGCAAACGGCGCGCTGGAAGCCCACGATGTCCGCACGCGACAGGCGGGAAAGATTACCTTTATCGACTTCCACCTTGTGGTGCCGGGCGCGATGACAGTGGATGCGGCGCATGAGATTTGCGACCGGATTGAAGCCAAGCTTAAAGAGCTGGTCAAAGACTGCCAGATCACCATTCACGTTGAGCCAGAAGACAAGGCCAAGCACGCTGGCATCGTCGTCCTGTAAATAAGACCTACGGCAATTTACTGAGGCTTATTGTTTCCAAACTAGTCTTCCTGAGGATCCACTCTCAGGAGGACGGGGTATTGCGATCAATCCTTTCGCTGAACAGCTACATCGCCCCCAAGCTTCTGCGTATCGTCTATTGGATCGGCCTTATCTGCATTGGTGTGTTTGCTCTGGCCGGGATTTATAACGCGCTGACCTACACGGGTGACTTGCGCCTCAGCACGCCGCAGACTGGCTTTATGTCCTTGGTCATTGTGATCTTTCTGACCATAGCGGCAACCATCATTTGGCGACTTGCGGTCGAGCTCATCTTAGTGGTCTTCTCAATTCATGACCTGCTTCGAGACATTCGCAACCAAGTGGCGCCCAACCCTCAGCCTGTCTACAATCGGCGGAGCACTGATCCTCGCTAGTTTTGGGCCCCCCCCTGCCCACGGCCAATTTTGGGGGCAGTATCAAAACCCCAGCTTTCACTACGCCATCGACATACCGCCGGGCTTTGAGAGCAGTAGTGCGAATGAAGATGGGACGGGGGCGATTTACTATCGGCTGGACGCCGAACAGGTGCTCTCGCTCTGGGCCGGGGAAAACGCTTTAGGCATTGAGGCAGTGGCCGGGGCTCAAGCGCAGGAGCTGGAAGCACAGGGGTGGGTTCTGGGCATGAACACCAGTACCCCAGACTGGTCCGCCCTCACCGCGCAACGCGACCACCGTATCAGCATCGAGCGGATCATTGAGCTGTGCGAGCCGGGGCAGTATGCGGGTTTCCGCATGGAATTCCACATTCGCGACTTAGCGCCGATCGAGCCCGTGATTGAAGGCCTGACGCGCTCGTTTAGGCCTGAGGGCTGTTAGCGCGCCACGGTGACGTGGTGAACAGCAGGGCCAAGGCGCCGGACAGGCCAACCCGCAAAATCTCGGGAGCGCTAAAGAGGGTTTCCCCGCCGACCGATAATAGGATCAGGTAGACGCCAAGCATGCTGGTCACAAAGCCAATGCCTATGGCCGCACCGCAGCGGGTCGCCGCGGATTTGAGGCGCGGTTCGAGGCGCAAATAGACCAAAGCGGCAAGGATGGCCGGGAGCACACCAAAGAGGAAACCGAAGACCATAAACATGAAGATGACCGGCCCGAGATATTCGAGCTCAGGCAAGCCCTCGACGACGACGTTCAGCGCCAGCATCGAGAGCCCACCGATGATCGGGCCGAGCAGGATGATAGCGAGCAAACGCCGACTTTGCCCATCGACCGACCACTTCGACATAAGCTCTAGGCCTTCTTGAGGAACTCAGTACGCAGGACTAGGCCTTTGACCTTTTCGACATTGCATTCGATCAGATCGGTGTCTTCGGTGAGACGGATATTCTTGCACATGGTGCCACGCTTGAGCGTTACCGAAGTCCCCTTGACCTTGAGATCTTTGATCAGCGTGACGCTATCGCCGTCATTGAGCTGGGTGCCATTGGAGTCGCGGGTAATTTCAGTCACGGTGTCGTCCTAAATTCAATAAAGAGCCCCCTTTCGTAAAAGTGAGCCCAGCAGGCAGTCTCACCACCTTGCACAGATCGGCTACGGGGCCAAGGGCCCCAGATCAGTCGCAGTGCTATTCCTCAACGGGCTCGCCCTCGTCAAAACCATCATAGCCTTCGGGATATTGGTAACCCATGCCGGCGGTCTGCACTTTAACGCCGACTTTGGCGACGAGGGGATCATCGGAGGTTACGGTGACGTCGCCCGAAATCGTCGTGACATCGACGTCCGGCTCTTCCACCGTTGGCGCGAAGCGGATCATCGGCACACAGGGGGCTTCGGTGTTCCAAAGCTTGCCGCCTTCGTGCAGGAAGACATAGCCGCCATAGTCCCACCAAAAGCCCGCAAAGCTAACAGGCTCGCCATTGCGTGCCGCCACTTCAGCCGCCGTTTGACCAACGTAGAGACCTTCTGGGGTGGCCAGCGTTGGCGGAAGGTCGACATAGCTGACGAAACGCGTGTTGGCCTCGTCGAACCATTGGAAGGCAATTTTGCGATCGGGATCGTCGCCATAAACCAAGGTGCCGAAAACAGGCACGCCTTCGACACTGTCGACCTCTATACGCGCCTCGACGTTTTCAGCGCCGAAGTGCGCGATGATCATGTCGACGGTGACGTCGGGGCCAAATACGCCTTCGCATTGCACGCGTTCTGGCGCGGTGTGTGGTGCTGTGGCGGATTTATCCTTGGTTTTTGCAAAGGCAACGGGCGACAAAGCCAAGGACGATATGATTAGGGTAGAGATAGCCAGGCGGGTCAGCATGAGTGTTAATCCTCCTCCCAGAACTTGAATATGCGCATGCATCAAAACGCATCGCAGACAACACCTTGCCAGATGAACGCAAGCTGAAGGCTCCGACAATGAAACCCATCAAATTCGAACGCGACGAAATGAAAATTATCGTTGCGGAAGTTCAAGATTATTTCCAGAACGAGCTCGATAGCAATATCGGCTCCATTCCTGCTGAATTGCTGGTTCAGTTCTTCGCCGAAAAGATTGGTGCGCATTATTATAATCGCGGTCTGCATGACGCTCAGGCGCTGGTGCGCAAGAAGATCGACGACGTAAGCGACGAGATTTTCTCGTTGGAAAAGACCACCCGCACGCGCCGCTAGGTGAGCGGCATGTCTGTTGCGACACCCTTAGCGGGACGCAACAGAACCCCTGTGCAGTTGGCCAGATACTGATATGAGAGTGCACCACTTCAGCTGATTTTGGAGGAAGCCTTGGGCTTCAACTTTGCCACGCTTGCGCCGATTGGCCTCTTGCTTGCGTCCAATGTCTTTATGACCTTCGCTTGGTACGGACACCTCAAATTCCCCCACGCTGCGCTGTGGGTGGTGGTGATGGCCAGCTGGGCGATTGCCTTTTTCGAGTATTGGCTTGCCGTTCCGGCCAATCGCATGGGCTATGGCACGTTCTCCGCCGCCGAGTTGAAGACCATTCAAGAGGTCATTTCACTCTCGGTATTCGTGCTGTTCGCCGTGTTCTATCTCGGTGAGAAATTGACCTGGAACCACGGCATTGGCTTTGCGCTGATCGCGCTCGGGGCCTTCTTCATTTTCAAGGGGCCGCTGAAATAGCGACCCCTTTCTGTGCCTAGTGGTCGGCGGTGACGCCGCCGACAACTGCAATGGAACTGGGCGCACCACCAAGGTCGATCGACCCGGTCACGGCAAAGCTTTTAAGATCGAGCTTGTGGATTTTGCCTGTGGCGGGATCGGTGACCAGCAAGTCATCACCCGCATAGCCAAGCCGCGGCATTGGCGTGCCATGGCCGCCATCGGTGGCGTAAGGCTCGGTTACCTTGGCTTTGCGCAGCAACTCGCCACGCACACTATCAAGCTCCTGCACCGATCCATCGGCGAGCAATAGATAGGCGAAGCGCGAGTTTTCTCCGTTCAGAACAAAATGCACACGCGTGTCTGGAAGGCTGACGAGGCGAATTGGCGTTTCGGCCTCGGGCTCAATAATGGCCACATGCTTGGGACCGTAATTGCCGAGGAAATAGTCGAGGTTCTTGCCGGCCAATAGTGTCCCTACCCGCCCTTCGGGCAGATCGGTGAAGGGAAGAAGCGTAAAGTCCGGCTTGGCCCCATTGGCAATCAGCACCCCGTCGGAACACCCAAAGGCGATAACGTCGCCTGAAGAGGCTTCCCCGTGAACATCGGCGCACAGCTCCGTCGTCCCGACAATGTCGCCACTGGCGTCAAAGACATTAAAGCCACTGGGCAGCTTGCCATCTTCCGAAACCGGCTTAGTGACAATGGCACCGCCACTAAAGGGAACGGCAACGCCGTGGTGCGGCTTGCCGCTGTCGAGCTCCACTGACTCGTATGTTCCCTTTTGCCAGAGCGTTGCATCGGAGAGCTGCACCTTGCCGCTTTCGTCAAAAAAGATGGCAAGCTTGCCATCATGTTCGACGAAATGGGCGGGCTTTTGGCCTTCCGCTTGCGGGGCCAAGAGAGCGGGATCACCTAGTTTGAGGTCGGCATGATCGCCGTGGTCTTCAACGGTCAGGCCGGTTGAAATGGCCTGGACCTGATTGGCTTTACCCTGGACGGCGAAAACGGCATGCCCTCCCTTAGCGGCATAGAGCGTTGCCGGAGCAGCAAGCTTATAGGTCGCGATGGTGTTGTCACTTTCCAGATCAATGACAGAGACATTGGCGCTAGCACTGTCGGCGACAAAGGCCCGCCAAACTGAATGGGTGTCCTCAGCGTAGGCGAGAGGAACATTGGCCGAGGATAAGAGGAGGGCAGCAAGCAAGGCGACGCGCATGGGATTATCCTTGATATGTTAGAACGTTACATTTCGAGAGATGAGAGGCGTGCGAAGACGGCCGTCTGGACGACGCCGAGACCGCCTGCTGGTGCAGGCGGAATAGGATGAAGGGGGAGTTGTTAGTTCAGGCAGTCCACAAGACCGGTCGCAATAGAACGGAGCATTGCGGGATAAAGGTCTGGCCCTTCGGACAGCGCGGACCCTTCAGGATCCAGCACGCCTGACTTGGCGGCCGAGCCCTCAACAATGACGCGCACCACTGCGGGCTCGAAATTGGGTTCCGCAAAGACGCAGGTTGCGCCAAGCTGGGCGACCTTGTGCCGAAGCTCATCGATGCGGGCCGCGCCGGGAGCAACGTCTGGCGAGACGGTGACCGTGCCCGCAAGGGTGAGATCAAAACGTTGTTCGAAATACTGATAGGCGTCGTGGAAGACGACGAAGGGTTTTCCGGCAATTGGGGCGAGCTGGGCCGCGAGTTCGACCGTTAGCGCCTCAAGCGCGGCACGGGTGGTTTGCGCATTAGCCACATAGGTTGCCGCATTGTCCGGGTCGGCCGCGACCAGTGTTGTTTCGATGTAGTCGGCCATAAGAATTGCATTTTGTGGGTCTAGCCAGAAATGCAGATCCTCTCCGCCATGAGAGCCATGGTCGTGCGCATGATCATGCGCGTGGTCATCCTCATGGGCATGAGTCGCGTGCTCTTCAGCAGTTTCGTTCGCATGATCGTGGTCATGCGCCTCAAAGGCTCCGCCTTCGCGCATGGGCAGAAGCTGCAGGCCCGGTGTATCGGCAAAGGCGACAATTTGGGCCTTGGTGGACAGCGTTTTGAGGGCATCAGCCAAGAACAGCTCAAAGCCATTGCCAGTCCAGAAGACGATATCAGCGCTCTCAAGCGCTGCCGCGTCGGATGGGCGGAGCGAATAGGTGTGCGGCGAGGCAGCGCCTTTGACGATCAAGGTTGGTGCAGCGGCATCGCCCATAACGGCAGTGACCAGCGAATGGATGGGCTTGGTTGAGGCAACGACATTGGGCGCAGCCAAAACTGTGCCGGTGAGCAGCATGGTCGCGAACGCGGCGAGGGAGAGCAGCTTGGTCATATGTATGCCTTCAGGGTAATGTTATGTTATTACGCTTGCGGCGATGTTATGCTATAACGTAAAGCTAAGCGTCAAGAGCGTGGGTTAGAGAAACTTGCTTCCCACCGATCACGTTCGCAGCCTGCCCCCCGAAGCCCCCGGGCCAAGTGAGTTTGAGTTGAACAAGACTATGAACAGCGCCAGCACACGCGAAAAGCTCATCACGCTCACCAATGCCGGCGTGCGCAAAGGCGCGCGGGTACTGGTCGAAGGCGTTGATCTGTCAATTGCGCGCGGCGAGATTTTGACCCTGATTGGCCCCAATGGCTCGGGCAAGAGCACCACGGCCAAAATGGTGACGGGTGTTCTGAAGCCAAGCATGGGCGAGGTATCGCGAAAACCGGGGCTGACCATTGGCTATGTGCCACAAAAGCTGGCAATCGACTGGACCTTGCCACTGACCGTCGAGCGTTTGATGACGCTGACAGGAACATTTCCCAAGGATGACATCATCCGTGCGCTCGACGCCGTTGGGGCCAAGCGCTTGCTGGGCGCGGCCGTGCAGGAGCTGTCGGGTGGGGAGTTTCAACGCGTGCTGTTCGCTCGCGCCATGATCCGCAAGCCCGATTTGCTGGTGCTGGACGAGCCCGTGCAGGGCGTCGATTTTTCGGGCGAAGTGGCGCTCTATCAGTTGATCCGTGAAATACGGGATACGACTGGCGCAGGCATTTTGATGATCAGCCACGATCTGCATGTGGTGATGGCGGAGACCGATACGGTCATTTGCCTCAATGGCCATGTGTGCTGTCGCGGCACGCCCAATGCGGTGAAGCGCGACCCCAATTATCTCAAGCTCTTTGGCGAGCGCGCCGCTTCGGCACTGGCGATTTATGAGCACCACCACGATCATGAGCATCACGATGACGGCTGCGTGGTTGGCGCGAAGCATGACCACGAGCATGGGCACCATCATGGGCATAGTCATGAGTGACATCGTGTTGAGGTTCCCCCACCCTCAGTCCCTCCCCGCAAGGGGGAGGGAGGCAGAGTTGCGTATGTTGCTAGGATCGAAGACTAAAAATGTTTGGTGATTTCTTTTCTCGAGCACTGATCGCAGGGATTGGGCTTGCCGCTGTAACCGGGCCTCTGGGGTGCTTCGTCATTTGGCGGCGCATGAGCTACTTTGGCGACACCATGGCGCATTCGGCGCTGCTCGGCGTCGCCCTGGCCATGCTGCTCTCTGTGAATGTGACGCTCGGCGTCTTTGTGGTGGCGGCAATGGTGGCGGGGGCCCTCTTGGTCTTGCAGCGCCAAAACACGCTTTCCGTGGATGCGCTGCTGGGGATTTTGAGCCACGCAACGCTGGCGGTTGGCCTTGTGCTCGTGGGTTTTTTGACCACGGTGCGCATCGATCTGATGGGCTTCCTATTCGGGGATATTTTGGCGGTCTCGGTGGATGACATCATCATCATCTATGCCGGCGGCGCAGCGATCCTACTTATGCTGATCCTCAATTGGCGTCCCTTGCTCGCCTCTACGGTCAGCCCTGAGCTGGCCGAGGCTGAAGGTCTGCGCCCGGAAGTGAGCCGGGTTATTCTGATGTTGCTGATGGCCTGCGTGATCGCCATTTCCATGAAGCTGGTCGGCGTTTTGCTGATCACCTCGCTGCTGATTATCCCAGCGGCAACGGCGCGACGGTTGAGTGCGACACCGGAAATGATGGCGCTCGTCGCTTCAGGCTTGGGCATGATTGCCGTGGTTGGCGGGCTCTTCGGCTCGCGCACTTGGGATACGGCTTCAGGCCCTTCAATTGTAGTGATGGCGCTGGTGCTGTTTTTGCTGTCACTATTGGTCCCGGCCGGACGGCTTTTCGGGAGGAAAGAACACAATGGCGCATAGTCACGAGATTCCCACGGACCTGACCCGAAATCAGGAATTGGTGCTGGGCGCGCTCAACACCTCCCCTGCCCCACTTTCAGCCTATGACATTCTCGATCGCTTGCGCATCGAGGGCATTAAGGCGCCGCTGCAGATTTATCGCGCTCTCGACAAGCTGGTGGAGCGCGGCCTCGCGCATCGGCTAGAGTCCCTCAACGCATTCGTCGCCTGTGCTGACGCGCATTGCCACCGCAAGGGGCTGATTGCTTTTGCGATTTGTGAGGACTGCGGCAAGGTCGCCGAATTTGCCGACGCGGTGATCGAAGAACGCCTGAGCGGGTGGGCGCAATCGACGGGGTTTAAGGTCGAACGGACGACCATGGAAATTCGCGGCAAGTGCGAAGAGTGTTTGCAAAAGGCGGCATAGGATACCCCCACCCTCAGTCCCTCCCCTCAATGGGGAGGGAGGAGAAGAGGAGAGAGGCCCTCGTGGCTTTAAGCTGCTGAATAGCTGAGGAAGCGGACGGCGGCAGCGCCGTATTCGCGAGTGTCTTCCAGCTCAAAACCTGCCGGAATGGTGACTTCGGCATCGGCCGATTCTTCCCAAACGATCAGCGCGCCAGGGGCGAGCCAGCCGTTAGCGGCAATCTCAATGAGCGCCTTTTCACCCAGAGACTGGCTGTAGGGCGGATCAAGGAAGACGAGGTCGAACTGGCCAAAGGTGCCGGGTGTGCCCAGAGCCGTGGCGTCGCGGCGCAGGAGCTTGGTGATGCCCGCCACGCCAAAATCCTGAATGTGATCGCGGATCAAGCCGCGCCCTTCAGCACCAGTTTCAACGAAGGTGCAGTGGGCAGCGCCGCGCGAGAGAGCTTCAAGGCCGAGAGCGCCCGTGCCTGCGAACAGGTCGAGCACGCGCTTTTCAACGAGCACTGGTCCCAGACGCGAACCCAGAATGTTGAAGATCGACTCGCGAGCGCGATCCGAGGTGGGGCGGATGCTGTCGTCGGATGGGGAATTGAGCTGCTTGCCCCGGAATTTGCCGGCAACGATGCGCATGGTTTTTATCTCCACCGATCTAGGCGCTTAAGCGGCCATTCGGTTTGCAATACAGATAGACAAGCCCCCGCTTTCGCGGGGGCTAAAGGTTTGCTGATTAGCCGCGTGGCTTACGCGGACCGGTGGGGCGAGGACCGCCCGAAGATGGACGCGAGTTCGACGGACGACCGCCGGCGGGACGTGCACCACCCGGCTTGCCGCCGAATGGCTTCGCGCCAAACGGCTTTGCACCGAAGGGCTTACGGTCACCGAATGGCTTGTCGCCACGCGCTGGACGATCCGAACGCTGCGGACGATCACCGTAATCGCGCTGTGGGCGATCATTCGATGGACGGTCCGAACGCTGTGGGCGATCAGCAAACGGACGATCCGAGCGCTGTGGACGATCACCGAAGCCGCGTGCTGGACGCTCGCCAGATGGACGCTCTGAGCGTTGTGGACGATCACCGAAGCTACGCGCTGGACGGTCACCCGATGGGCGTTCTGAACGCTGTGGGCGATCACCAAACGGACGATCCGAGCGCTGTGGACGATCACCGAAGCCGCGTGCTGGACGCTCGCCCGATGGACGCTCTGAACGCTGTGGGCGGTCGCCGAACGGACGATCCGAACGCTGCGGACGATCACCGAAGCTGCGTGCTGGACGCTCACCCGATGGACGCTCAGAGCGCTGTGGACGATCACCAAAATCGCGCTTTGGACGGTCGCCAAATGGACGATCCGAACGCTGTGGACGATCACCGAAATCACGCTTTGGACGGTCGCCGAATGGCTTGTCGCCACGTGGCGCACGATCACCAAACGGCTTGTCGCCACGTGGTGCGCGGTCACCGTATGGCTTGTCACCGCGTGGAGCACGATCACCATACGGCTTGTCGCCGCGTGGAGCGCGATCACCATACGGCTTGTCACCACGTGGAGCACGATCACCAAATGGCTTGTCACCGCGTGGAGCGCGATCACCGCGGTCTTCGCGTGGTGCGCCGCTGCCGAAGCTGCGCGCTGGCTGATCATCACGATCAAAGCGCGCGCGTTCCTGAGCGCGTGGTTCGTAGGCTTCTGGTGCGCGACCGTCGTCGTCAAAGTGTACCTTGCGGGTACGGCCTGTCGGACGCTCTTCATCGCGGCTGCCAAAACGCGGCGGGGCGCCACGGGCAGGATTTGGACGGGCATGGTCACGGTCACGTGGGGAGCGGACGCGATAGGTCTCGTCACGAACTGGCGGCACGTACTCTGGCATTTCACTTTCGAAATCGACACCAGCCGATTCAGCAAGCTTCTTGCCGAGCTGATCGCGCAGCATGCGGGACTTGACCATTTCGACGCCACCTTCGGCCAGATCGCCGAGCTGGAACGGGCCATAGGAGACGCGGATAAGACGGTTCACTTCGAGGCCGAGGGAGCCAAGAACGTTCTTAACTTCGCGGTTCTTGCCTTCACGCAGACCAAGAACCATCCAGACGTTGTGGCCCTGCTCGCGTTCTAGCGTTGCTGTGATCGGACCGTATTGGATGCCGTCAACAGTGATGCCGTGCTTGAGCGCATCAAGCTGCGCCTGAGTGACGTGGCCATAAGCCCGCACGCGGTAGCGACGCAGCCAACCGGTGGCTGGCAGCTCGAGGACGCGCTTGAGGCCACCGTCGTTGGTCAGCAGAAGCAGACCTTCGGTGTTGATGTCGAGACGGCCAACAGTGAGGACGCGCGGCAGACCCATGCGGTCGAGCGCTTCGAAGATCGTTGGGCGACCTTCTGGGTCCTTTTCGGTAACAACGAGGCCGGCAGGCTTGTTGTAGAGCCAAACGCGTGTGCCCTGGCGGGCAGCGAGTGGCAGGCCATCGACTTCGATCTTGTCGCGGCTGGTAACGTTAAAGGCCGGGGTAATGACCTTCTTACCGTTCACCGAAATACGGCCATCGGCAATCCAGCCTTCAGCGTCACGGCGGGAGCAGAGGCCGGCGCGGGCGATGACCTTGGCTAGACGGTCAGCTGCTTCGGGTTGTTTAGGAGTGTCGCTCATAGCGGACTTTCAAAACATGCGGGACCCATAATGCCTATGCAGGGGCTTAGGCGGGCGGCGCGGAAAAAAAGGGAAAGCGGCCGGATAGATCCGACCGCTAAATTCGGTTTGGCGTGACGACCGCTACGCTTAGAGCTTTGTCTCGTTAGAGGTGAGACCAAGGCTTGGGCCGGAGTTTGACGAGCTCGAGGATGGCGGTAGTGCTACAGCGCCGCTCCGTTCGATAGCGCGGCGGACATCGCCTGGGCAGCGCGAGTCACGCAAGGAGACGATCTCGCCAGCTGGCGTGCGGCACACAAGCTGAGCATCACCCACACGCGTAAAATACTCGGCAGGTGGCAGGTAAAGCGGACGGTTGTTCGACGCGGTGACAGCCATATTGTTCTGCTTCATACGAGCAGTGAGCTGGCGCGCCTCTTCTTCGGTCAGAGCACGACCGCTGAGCGTACGCATGTCGACAACACGCGCATTGCGCAGACGGGTAATGTCGTCCTGAGACATGTTACTGGTGTCGATACGAACGGTGTTGCTGTCCTTAGGAAGCTGAGCAACAGCAGTCGCCTGCTGCGGCGCAGGAAGAGCACCACCGGAACGCGGCAGGGCCAGAGGCGCACGCGCATTCGTCAGATCATCCTTGGGAGCGTCGCCCGGAATGAGGCCAACGCCTCGTGCGGTCTGATTGAGGACATCGCGTTCAAACGTGCCGAAATCAGAGAGGGCATTGGTGCCTTCCATGGTCGTGCATGCGCTCAGCGCCAGCGCCGCGACAAGCCCAAATGCAACGAGTCGAACTCGTGCAGCAGCGGAAACAGCAGAAACCTGCCCTGTCAAACCAGTACGCATGCAACGTCCCTTACGATCTTGGCGTGCTTATAACGCATAATATTGGCTAAAGCCAGATTTTGGCACGAGCGTGATCATGTTGTTTTGGCAGAATTTCGGCCAAAGCCGAACATATCCAAAAACAGCAAGATCACGCCGAACGTAATCGCGACATCAGCGATGTTGAAAATATAGAAGGACCAATTGCCCCAATAGAAGTGGAAGAAATCTGCCACCGCACCATACATCAAGCGATCAAGCGCATTGGACAGCGCCCCGCCGATGCAGAAGGCCAAGCCCACGCGAACGAGAAAATCGCTTGTGCGCAGCCACCAGACAGACAGAGCCGCCACCGCCACAAGCATAATGGCGCCCAAAGCCCAGACCGGCAGGCCATCGAGAAGGCCATAGGAAATGCCGGTGTTCCAGACCAAAACGTAGTCAAAGAAATTGGTGACTGGGACAATCTCGCCGCCGCGCCAGCCCGTCATTTCAATGGGGCGATAGCCGAACGGGATTTGCGTGCACAGCGCCTGACCGAAGGCATAGCACTCCTGGGCGATGTGATAGCCCTTTTGTGCACGATCAATCCCGAACACAATAACGGCAGCCATCAGGGAGGCGAGAACCGAGGGGTTGCGAAACGAGCTATGCATCCAAAACTCCGTTTAATGCCCCAAGGGGATCACCCCAATGTGAGCAAAGACTGCGCTGCGCCCATCAAAGCTCCGCTTGCGCAGGGATGATAGGCATTTTGCTCAGAAAGGCAAAAATCCTCCCCTCAAGTGAGGGAAGGATTGAAGCGGGAGAAAGACTTATAGACCTGCTGCTGCGCGTTCACGCAGAGCCTGCGCATCGCGGGCACTGACGTCTGGATAGTCTGCATCCGAACCAACGTCGGGCAGAACCTTCCACGAGCGCGCGCAACGCGTGCCTTCAGCAAGGCCCGGCACAACAGAAATGCCGGCCACATCGTCAAGACGGAAGGCTTCAACCGGGCCTTCGTTTTGCAGAACCTTAATCGCCGAGGTGATGGCGATTTCAGCAAGGTCCTGACCTTCGAGCGCAACGGTGTAGCGAGCATCCGAAACGTAAACCACCGGAGCGGCTTCAAGCGACGAACCGATCCGCTTTTCGCGGCGTTCGATTTCGAGCGCACCGGTCACGACGCGGCGAACCGAGCGGATGAGGTTCCACTTTTCGGCCAGCGTGTCGTCCTGCCACTCTGCCGGGATTTCCGGGAAGAGACGCAGGTGAACCGAACTCTCGGTGCCTGGGTGACGCTCGAGCCAGCACTCTTCCATGGTGAAGACAAGGATCGGAGCGAGCCAAGCGGTCAGCGCATTGAACAGGTGGTCAAGAACGGTCAGCGCCGAACGACGCTTAATGGACGAGATCGGATCGCAGTAGAGCGTGTCCTTGCGGATGTCGAAGTAGAACGCCGACAACTCGATGTTCATGAAGTTCGACAGAAGCGTCACGACCTTGCGGTAGTCGTATTCCTTGTAGGCTGCGCGCACGCCAGCATCGAGCTGTGCGAGACGATGCAGCATGAGGCGTTCGAGCTCTGGCATATCCTTGGCGTCAACAACGTCGTCCGCCTTGAAGTGCGCCAGATTGCCCAAGAGCCAACGCAGGGTGTTGCGCAGCTTGCGGTAGCTGTCGACCGAGGTCTGGATGATTTCCTTACCGAGGCGCAGGTCTTCCGTGTAATCGGAGGATGCTACCCACAGGCGCAGGATATCAGCGCCGAACTGCTTGATGATGTCCTGTGGCGCAACGGTGTTGCCCAGGGACTTCGACATTTTCTTGCCTTCGCCGTCCATGGTGAAACCATGGGTGAGCACGCTGTCATATGGCGCGTGGCCATTAGTGGCGCAGCTTTCGAGCAAGGACGAGTGGAACCAACCGCGGTGCTGATCCGAGCCTTCGAGATACATCGAGGCCGGGAACTTCAGATGCGGCCACTTCTGCTTGTTGCGCAGAACGAAGGCATGGGTCGTGCCGCTATCGAACCAAACGTCAAGGACGTCCTTGATCATCTCGTAGTCGTCAGCGTTATACGCGTCGCCGAGGTACTGCTGGGCAGCGCCATCAAAGTACCAAGCGTCGGCGCCCTTTTCTTCAAAGGACTGCGCGATGCGTTCGTTGACGAGGTCGTCACGAAGGATTTCACCAGTGGCCTTATTGACGAAGACGGTGATCGGAACGCCCCAAGCGCGCTGGCGCGACAGAACCCAATCAGGGCGATCGGCGATCATGGCGCGCAGACGATTCTGGCCCGTTGCAGGGTAGAACTTGGTCGCATCGATGGCGTTGATGGCACGCGAGCGTAGGGTGTCGCCTGCCTTGCCGTCGAACTCGCGGTCCATATAGACGAACCACTGCGGGGTGTTGCGGTAGATCACCGGCTTCTTGGAACGCCAGGAGTGCGGATACTGGTGCTTGACGCGGCCACGGGCCATCATCGCGCCAGCTTCAGCCAGAGCGGTGATAACGCGATTGTTGGCGTCGCCCTTCTTGCCGTTGTCGTCGATGACGCGCGCGCCATCAAAGCCCGGTGCGTCCTTGGTGTAAAAACCACCATCGTCGACAACATAAGGAATTGCCGGGTCGATGCCGCGATCCTGCAGGAGGCGGGTCGATTCCATCCAGATGCCAAAGTCATCAAGACCATGGCCTGGAGCGGTATGGACGAAGCCGGTACCCGCGTCGTCGGTGACGTGTTCGCCATCGAGCAGAGCCACGTCGAAGGTGTAGCCACCAGCATAGCCGCGCAGTGGGTGCGCAACGGTGATGGCACTCAGCTCTTCAGCGGTGACGGTTGCGCGCTTTTCGAAAGCGGAAACCTTGGCCTTGGCCATGACTTCGCCAACGAGCTTGTCAGCGATGATCAGCTTTTCGCCAATCTTGGCCCAGTTTTCTTCCGGCGCGTCGGTGATCTCATAGAGACCGTATCCGATACGGTTCGAGAACGAGATCGCGCGGTTGGCAGGGATGGTCCACGGGGTGGTGGTCCAGATGACAACCTTAGCGTCCTGATGCGCACCGGCGATCACAGGGAACTTCACCCAGATGGTGTCGCTCTCGTAATCAGCATATTCAATTTCGGCTTCAGCGAGCGCGGTGCGCTCAACCACCGACCACATCACCGGCTTGGAGCCGCGATAGAGCTGGCTGGACATGGAAACCTTCATCAACTCGCGCGCGATCTGGGCTTCCGCGTCAAAGCTCATGGTCAGGTATGGGTTGTCCCATTCACCCAAAACGCCGAGGCGCTTGAACTCTTCGCGCTGGATGTCGACCCAGCCTTCAGCAAAGGCGCGGCATTCCTGACGGAATTCGACAACCGGAACTTCGTTTTTGTCTTTGCCCTTGGCGCGGTACTGCTCTTCGATCTTCCATTCGATCGGCAGGCCGTGACAGTCCCAACCCGGCACGTACGCCGCGTTGAAGCCAAGCATCTGCATCGAACGGGACACCATATCTTTCAGCGTCTTGTTGAGCGCGTGACCGATATGGATGTTGCCGTTGGCGTATGGAGGGCCATCATGCAGCGTGAAATAGGGGCGATCCTTCGCCTGTTCGCGCTGCTTGGCGTAAATGTCCATGTCTTCCCAGCGCTTGAGCCAGTCTGGCTCACGCTGGGGCAGCCCGGCGCGCATTGGGAAATTGGTTTCCGGCAGGAACAGCGTGGCCGAATAATCGGTTTCGGTCGCGCCTTGTGCGGTATCGTTCATGGATCGGCAATCGGGGTTTTTGGAAGAATTGCGGGGGTTGTAGCAAGGCAAGGCCGCTGGGGCAAAGGTTGATTTGCGTCCCTAGGGCAGAGTTCGCACCGGCCGGGCACTTCTGTGGCCGATGCGCGTCTTGTCTTTAGCGCTTGTATTGGGCGCTTAGCCGAAAAAGCCGAGCTGACGATCAACCTCGGACAGGGGCTGGGTCTCAGCGATAATCTGTCGCGCCTTGCGGGAGTCTCGATCCATCGCGGTGATCAGCTCATCGAGGCCTGAAAAGACTTCCTGGCCGCGAATGTGTCCCACCAGCGCAACCTCCAAGGTCTGCCCATAAATATCTTCGTTGAAATCGAAGAGATGGGTTTCAAACGGAGGGAGCTGATTGTTGAACATCGGCTTGCCGAAGGCGGCAACGCCGTCGAACAGACGATCGCCTAAGCGCGCGCGAACGGCATAAACGCCCTGTGCCAGCTGAAAGCCTGTCGGCGTCATCGTGTTGGCAGTTGGGTAGCCGAGCTCGCGGCCACGCTGATCGCCCTGCACCACACAGCCTTCAAAGAACCAGTGATAGCCCAGAAGACGGTTAGCGGCCGTGACGGCACCTTCGGAGAGAGCAGCGCGAATACGCGAGGACGAAATCGGCTCGTCGCCCTCATCCATCAGATCAAGCTGTTCGACGGCAAAGCCAAGGCGCGCACCGGCGGCAGCCAGGAAGGCTGGCGTGCCCCGACGCTGGCGACCGAAGTGGAAATCCGCGCCGACGATAACGCCTTTTACACCGAGCTGCTCGACCAGAATGGTCGAGACAAAGTCTTCTGCCTCAATCTGGGAAAACGGCTTATCGAAGGGCAGAATGACAATGCCATCCAAGCCCAAGGCTTGCGCCAAGCGCGCTTTCGCCTCGCCATTGGTGAGCCGGAACAGATAGGGCAAGGGCGCAAAAACGTCGCGCGGATGCGGCTCGAAGGTGAGCAAAAAGGCAGGAACGCCCGCCTCTGCCGCCCGCTCGCGCAATTTGGCGATGATGGTTTGATGGCCGCGATGCAGGCCATCAAAATTGCCAATGGCGAAGTAAGCGCCGCGCGCCGCCTCTGGAAAACCACTTAAGCTGGAAAGACGGGTAAAGCTCACCGGATCACCAGGTCAATCGAGGAAGATAACCAGCGGTGCGGGCACGGCTTGGCTCCAAGAGATCGGCAATGGCCTGTGGATCAGGATTGCCGAATGCATCGAGCTCGGCGGCGTGAATTGAGCCGGTGATGAACAGCAGATCAACGCCGAACTGGGCCGCACCCGTCGCGTCGGTGCGCACGCTATCGCCGATAGCGATAACGCGCGACTTATCGAGCGAAGTGCCATTGGCCTTTTCGGCCAAGCGCAAAGCTTCGTCATAAATCGGGGCGTAGGGCTTGCCAGCCATGTAGACCATGCCGCCCATGGCTGAATAGAGATCGCCCAAAGCGCCACCGCAATAGATGATTTTTTCGCCGTGCTCGACGACGCGATCAGGGTTGGCGACGATCATCGGTAGCTTACGTGCCAACCAGCCCTGGGCGCGTTCGCGGTACATTTCTGGGGTATCATCGTCATCATCGAGATCGGTGACGATAACGACGTCTGCCTCGGCGGTGTCGGTGCGGGTAAGGTCAAAACCTTCGTAGAGCGCATCATCCTTGGCTTCTGGGCCAACGTGATGGATGTTTTTGCCCTTGTACTTGGCAATCATCGAGCGGGTTGCATCGCCTGAGGAGACGATATCGTCATAGGCATCACGCGGAACGCCGAGTTCGTCCAGCATTTCGATGATGGGCGCAGAAGGGCGTGGCGCATTGGTGATGAGCACGACACGGCCCCCACCCTTGCGGAAATTGACCAAGGCCTCAACGGCCTCGGGGAAGGCATGAATGCCGTTATGAATGACGCCCCAAACATCGCTCAGAACCGCATCATAGCGACTCGAAATCTCGGAAAGACCGGTAATATTGGGCAGGGACGAGGTCATAATTTGCCTTGATCGTGGCGGGGGTGTTGAGCCCTATGTGGCACTTTCTCCGCCAGGATCAAGCAAAAACTCGGAGAAGATCACACGGCTCGGCTGGCACGCCCTGCCGAGAGGGTCAGGTCGGAGCGAATTGGCCCGGCCTTTGCCAGATGATCGCCCTGCACCAAGACAATGTCATTGTCCAAGAGTTCGACGATCTGACGCTCGCTCACCACGCCTGTTGCCACCAACATGATCTCGTGGCGGGCCAGATAGGCCGCGACGTCGTTAAGGTGGAAATCGGTGTAGGTCTGTGGGTTTTCGATGAACTGGGAGGCGTCGATACGCACCGAGCTCACCCCCATGTCGGCCATGGCCGCCACATCAACGCGCAGGGAGCGCAAGTTGGCGACGCTATAGGTCACGCCCTTGCGGGCAAACGCAGCCACAAAGCCGCGCTCGCGGGCATCGAGGTCGAACCAATCCGCCTCGGTAAAGAGGAAGGTGATCGCTTCGGCCACTTCGCGGTGACCTTCAAGCGTGACGAGCAGCTGCTCGGCCGAAGTATCATCGAGAGAGGCGCGGGAGAGTGGGACGTTGATTTTGGCGAGGGGGCCGCCATTGCGCGAACGACGTGCAATGGTCAGGGCCTCAACAAGGCCAGCATACTCAATCTGACGCAGGACATCGTCACCCTTGCGACGCGGCATGAAATCCGCGGGAACGGCGATAGCATCTTTCTCCATCACCAAGCGCGGGGTGAGGTCAAACAGAGCAGCGCGACGCTGCGGCAGGCGCAACACTGGCTGGATGTGGTGAACCAAACGGTTCTCCTTGAGCGCCGTGCGCACGAGGTCCGCCGGAATAATGGGTTCAGATTCTTTGATCGCAGGAGCGGGCGGCGGGGTGCCAATGGTGTCGTAAGCAGGCATGGGCTGCGCCTTGGTGACGCGCTCTTCCATGTCGGAAACAGCCTCGGCGACCTGACGGATGACAGTCCCAAAAACTGATATATCAGCCTCAACGGTATCGAGGCGCTGACCGGGGTTCAAATCGGTCAAGGTATTGATTCTCTGACCAAGAACGGCACCGGCTTGCGCGTCGGTCGACAGCAGGCGCGACAATTCTTGAATAGCGCGCTCAAGGCGGCGCTCGGTGCGGACGCGGAGGGAGCGTTCGACAGCAATCAAGCAGACGCAAGCGAAGACAATTGCAGCGATAATGGCGTTGGCTGGCGTGAAGGTCAGCGCGAAATATGCCAGACCACCGATACAGGCCGAGGCGAGTGCGATAAATATGTAGATCAGTGCTTGCACGTGTGCCCCGTTAACCTTCGGTCGCCGCTACTAGGATTCGACAACAGAGTCTTAACATCCCATCAGCGATGGCAAAAGCACGACGCTATGCCACACCAACGGAATCTTTACCCTAATCAGGAACAATCAGCGGCAACAAAAACGATCCGGCTGCGGACGAAAACGGGTTTCGAGCGTAATGACAAGCATGACCACGGGTTGCGACCACGCACTGTGCGGCCGGCTTTTGCTGATCGACCGCGACGCGGAAGGCGCAAGTCGCTTAGGAAGCGCGTTGAGAACCGCCCTCTTGGTGAGCCCCAAAGTCAGCGTGGTCGATTGCGGAAGAGCAGCCAATGACCTGCTTCGCCAAATGTCGTTCGACATTATCCTTGCCGATCTTGCGAGCCTTACAGACCTTTCAGCCAGTGCCGAGGACGCCATGGCGCGCCTTGTCCGCTTGGCGGAAGGGGCCTTGATCGTTGCGCTTGCCGACAGCGGTTCGGTGAGCGGGGCACTAGCCGCTATGCGCGCTGGCGCTCACGATTACGTTTCCAAACCAACCAATGGGGAAACTCTGGCAGCGCGCATTGGCGAATTGGCCCAGCGTCATGGTCGCCCCAAGGCGCTTGGCATGGAAACCAGCGTCGAGAGCGGGGTCGCCGACTACGGTGGATTTGTCGGCGTATCGAGCGCCATGCAGTATCTTTACGAGCAGATCGGGCGCGTGGCGACGTCGTCAGCACCTGTGTTTATCACGGGCGAAAGCGGCACGGGCAAAGACGTCTGCGCCGAAGCGCTGCACCAGAAAGGGCCGCGGAGCGGCAAGCCGATTGTGGCCATCAACTGCGCCGCTATTCCGCGTGATTTGATGGAAAGCGAGCTTTTCGGCGTCGTGCGGGGTGCCTTTACGGGGGCGCATGAAGATCGCAAGGGGGCCGCGGAACTCGCCGATGGCGGCACGCTGTTCCTCGACGAGATCGGCGAGATGGACCTTTCGCTCCAAGCCAAGCTTTTGCGCTTCCTGCAGACCGGAGTGATCTCGCGTGTTGGCGAAACTGCCACACGTAAGGTCGACGTGCGCGTGGTTTGCGCCACAAATCGCAATCCGATGCAGATGATTGCCGAACGTAAATTCCGCGAAGATCTCTTCTATCGCCTCCACGTCCTGCCCATTCATTTACCGCCCCTGCGCCAGCGCCCGAGCGACATCATGGTGTTGGCTCGGCATTTCCTCGCGCGTTATGCGCGGGAAGAGAACAAGGTTTTTGGTGGTTTCACCCTCGATGCCGCCCAGCAACTGGCCGGTGGAGACTGGCCGGGCAATGTGCGCCAGCTTCAAAATATGATCCGCCGGATCGTCGTGATGTTCGATGGCGGCGACATTACCGGACGAATGCTCGCGACAGCCGATATTGAAGCGCGCGCTGTATCACCGTCTGCAGTGGAATCGCCGCGCGCCGATGGTCGCCGCACTGTGCAGCCCATGTGGCAGCAAGAGCAGCGCATTATCGAAGACGCAGTGGCCATATTCGGCGGCAATATCTCACTGGCAGCAGCGGCACTCGAGATCAGCCCATCGACGATTTATCGCAAGCGTCAGAACTGGGCGGAAATGGCAGCTGCGGGCTAACGCCCCTGCCCTTTCGCGATCCCCCATAAAACAAAAGGCCCCCGACATAATCGGGGGCCTTGTTATTTCGGGTGATGGTTTGGCTTAGAGGCCGAACGCGACGACCGATACGAGGCCGAGTACAACTGCAGACAGTGGAGCCATGACGGTGCGCTCTGCCTTGCTCTTGGAATTGAGCTTGGTCAGCATGAAGTAAAGAACAACTGCTGCAAAACCCCACATCGCCACAACCAGGCCTGTGTCAGGAACATAGGTGCTGTGGATCTCTTCGCTGAAAACACCAACGGTGCTGAGTGCGGCGTAGCTCACAGCTGCCGAGACAACGATGGCGATGAGGCTGAGAATACGCTGACCACCTTCGAGGCGCTTGTTCTGGCCGCCGAATACGTACTGGCCAAGTGGTGCGCCGAGGATGAGTGCGAGCTGGAAGAGGGAGAAAACGGCCAGGATGACCGTGAGGGTAACTGCTGAAGGTGCGCTGTGCATTTTCTTAAGGAGTACTAGCTTCTTTCGCGCGACGCCGGTCGAGGCCGAGCCAACGTTCGCGCAGGATTACGGCAATGCCGGAGGCGACGATGATGATCGCACCGATGATCATGGTGATCGTCGGTACATCTGAAAAGAGTAGATAACCGATAATGATCGTCAGGAGGAGTGAGACATATTCGAACGGTGCAATAACCGACATGTCTGCGTAACGGTAGCAGGATGTCAGGAGTAGCTGCCCTAACCCACCAAAAAATCCTGCACCAATCAGAAGTGCCGCCAACTCAGGCGTTGGCATGACCCAGCCAAAGGGCAAGGTGACGAGGCTCAGGACGCTCGCGCTGACAAAGAAATAGGTCACGATGGTTTCAGTGCGTTCGGTTTGAACGAGTTTTCGCACCTGCAACATGGCAAAAGCGGAAAGAATTGCCGCTCCCAAGGCCGCTAACGCGCCGATTGTCTCGGCAGAATCAGCGCCGGACTGGCCGCTGAAGATGGTCAGGCGTGGCCACAGAATGATCACCACTCCCACAAGACCGATAATCACCGTCGTCCAGCGGAAGATATAGACGCGCTCGTGCAGCAGAATGGCCGAGAGGATGACAATGACCAGCGGGGAGGCATAGCCTATGGCCGTGGCCTCTGGCAGGGGCAGCCGGGTCAGCGCGAAAAAGCCAAGCGCCATCGAACACACGCCGATGAGCCCGCGCAACACATGCCCAAAAGGGCGCGATGTTTTGAAAGCAGTGGAGAGCCGGCCCCGCAGCGCAAGAAACGCGAGGACCGGCACGAGTGCGAAAAAGCTACGGAAGAACACCATTTCCCCGGCGGGGATGGTGTCAGCGGCTTTCAACATGGTCGCCATGACCACGAAGCAGCATACGGACAGGATTTTAAGGAAAATGCCTCGGAGAGGTCCGGCTACGCCGCCTAATTCGGCGGTGCTGGAATTTCGAGGCGAGAGATCCACATTATCTCCTGTCGGCGGGCTTACTTGCCAGCCGCTTCCAGCTTTTCCTTAGCAATACGGGCAGTTGCGAAAGCCTTGTGCTCAGGACCGACGGCAGAGCCAGTCTTGAGGGCCTTGCCTTCCGCATCCTGGACTTCCCAGTGCCAGTTGGTGTTTGCGCCAACGCCGCCGACGCGGCGCAGTTTGATCTGAAGTGTCGATTGTTCGCTCATATGCGTCTTATGGCCTTGAATGATTGGAAGGGAAAGAGGGGGAGTTGGGCATTTCCATGATCTGGTGCCACGAAATGCGGATTTGCCTGTGCCAGTAGCCGTATCCTAGCCCCCTGTCACCTGAATAGAGATGCGATTGCCGCCAAAGGTGATCAAATCGCGTAGCTCAGCGTAATCACCCTCGGCATAGGGGTAGTACCAAGCCAAATCTTCGCCATCGGCGGTGAGCGTCTTTATATTGTAGTAATGCGCTTCGCCGAGCCCATCCTCCTGCCGCTTGGTATCAGAGGCTTCCAAAATGGAGGGGTGAACATCCTCGATGGGGAAGTAGTAGCGCGTCTCACGCCCCGGCTGTTCGAGCTTTAGCGCTTTGGAAGTGCTCGCGATTTCGTCGCCGTCAAAAAAGATATGAACGCGGTTTGAGACGGGACTTATGGTCCGGCCCTGTGGGTTGAGTGTGGACATGGGGCTATCCTTATTTTCCACGTTTGTCATGACGCTCTAACGCACGAGAAAAAACTTAGGTTCACGTCCCTTGACTCCACTTGGAGGGCGTTCCTATATCCAGTGCAGCGATGTTAGCACTCAGATGTAGCGAGTGCTAACAGTGCACAAAATTGCATTCAGAAATGATGCCAAGAGGATATTACCATGGGCTTTCGTCCCCTGCATGACCGCGTAGTCGTCCGTCGCGTTGACAGTGAAGAAAAGACCAAGGGCGGGATCATCATTCCAGATACCGCCAAGGAAAAGCCGTCTGAAGGTATCGTCGTTGCTGTGGGCCCAGGTGCTCGCGACGACGCTGGCAAGACCGTTGCCCTCGACGTAAAGGCAGGCGATCGCGTGCTTTTCGGCAAGTGGAGCGGCACCGAAGTTAAGGTCGACGGCGAAGACCTGATCATCATGAAGGAAAGCGACATCATGGGCGTGATCGAGGCTTAATTGCCTCTCCGCTTTTGACTGTCTCTCCCATTAATTAGAATTCTTAAGGAGCCACACCATGGCCGCTAAAGAAGTAAAGTTCTCCGCCGAAGCTCGCGAAAAGATGCTCCGTGGCGTCAACATTCTCGCTAACGCTGTTAAGGTCACTCTCGGTCCAAAGGGCCGTAACGTTGTGATCGAAAAGTCCTTCGGCGCTCCACGCATCACCAAGGACGGTGTGTCGGTTGCTAAGGAAATCGAACTTGAAGACAAGTTCGAAAACCTCGGCGCACAGCTGCTGCGTTCGGTCGCTTCCAAGACCAATGACGTTGCTGGCGACGGCACCACCACTGCAACCGTTCTCGGCCAGGCAATCGTTGTCGAAGGCGTGAAGGCTGTTGCTGCTGGCTTCAACCCAATGGACCTCAAGCGCGGTATCGACATGGCAGTTGCCGAAGTCGTCGCTTCGCTCAAGGCATCGTCCAAGAAGATCACTTCCTCTTCGGAAGTTGCTCAGGTCGGCACGATCTCGGCTAACGGTGAATCGTCCATCGGCGACATGATCGCTGAAGCGATGCAGAAGGTTGGTAACGAAGGCGTTATCACAGTCGAAGAAGCCAAGACCGCTGAAACCGAACTCGATGTCGTTGAAGGCATGCAGTTCGACCGTGGCTACCTCTCGCCATACTTCGTGACCAACGCAGAAAAGATGACTGCGGTTCTCGAAGATCCAGTGATCCTGCTGCACGAAAAGAAGCTCTCGAACCTGCAGGCTATCCTGCCGATCCTCGAAAGCGTTGTTCAGTCCCAGCGTCCACTGCTGATCATTGCAGAAGACATCGAAGGCGAAGCACTCGCGACCCTCGTTGTGAACCGTCTGCGTGGCGGCCTCAAGGTTGCAGCTGTTAAGGCTCCTGGCTTCGGCGATCGTCGTAAGGCAATGCTCGAAGACATCGCGATCCTGACCGGCGGTCAGGTCATCTCGGAAGACCTCGGCATCAAGCTCGAAAACGTGACCATCGACATGCTCGGCACTGCCAAGCGCGTTGAAATCACCAAGGAAAACACCACCATCGTTGATGGTGCTGGTACCCAGGAAGACATCCAGGGTCGCGTTGGCCAGATCAAGGCGCAGATCGAAGAAACCACTTCGGACTACGACCGTGAAAAGCTGCAGGAACGTCTTGCTAAGCTTGCTGGTGGCGTTGCTGTCATCCGCGTCGGCGGCTCGACCGAAGTTGAAGTTAAGGAACGCAAGGACCGCGTTGACGACGCTCTGAACGCAACCCGCGCTGCGGTTGAAGAAGGCATCGTACCAGGCGGCGGCGTTGCTCTGCTGCGCGCTTCGAACTCGATCACCGTTAAGGGTGCGAATGCTGACCAGGAAGCTGGTATCGCTATCGTTCGTCGCGCTCTTCAGGCTCCAGTTCGCACCATTGCGAACAATGCTGGCGCTGAAGGTTCGGTTGTTGTTGCTCGTATCCTCGAAAACAACGCAGTATCGTTCGGCTACAACGCTGCGACCGACGAATACGGCGATCTGGTTGCCCTCGGCGTTATCGACCCAGTTAAGGTCGTTCGCACCGCGCTCCAGGACGCAGCTTCGGTTGCATCGCTCCTGATCACCACCGAGGCGATCATCGTTGAAGCCCCTAAGGCTGACGCTCCGGCAATGCCAGGCGGCGGCGGCATGGGCGGCATGGGCGGCATGGACTTCTAGTAGTCCACACGCTCCGACCAACCGGTCTAAAGCTAAACGGGAAAGGCGTCGTGGAAACACGGCGCCTTTTCTTTTGAGTGATTGAGACGGGACGACCTAGCGCGTGTAGAATGCGCTCACACAAGGACCCATACATATGCGACCACCAAGACGCGCCAGCGCCCTCGATACGGCTGAAGCGGCCTTCAAGGCGGCGACCAGCAAGCCAAGCACAGACGCTCCAGCAGCGCGTGTTCACGCGCCACCCGAAGGCAAAGAGCTGGTGAGCCTAAAGCTCGACCGGGCTGTGTTGGAATATTTTCAGGATGACGGCCCCGGCTGGCAGGACCGTATCAACGCTGCACTGCGCACGGCTGCCGGCCTTGATTAAGGCCAGAACAGCAGTTTTACGGCCATCGCAATTGAGACCACGACGACCAAGGGGCGGATCAGCGTTGCGCCGAACCTAATGCCGGTGCGCGCGCCAACATAGCCCCCAATGATCTGGCCAAGGGCCATAGCAATGGCGAACGGCCAGACCACATGGCCCTGCGGAATGAAGATCACGAGAGCTGCAAGGTTTGACGTGCAGTTGAGGATTTTGGTGTGGCCTGTGGCGCGGGTGAGGCCGAGGCCGAACAAGACAACAAAGCCAATCGAGAAGAACGAACCTGTACCGGGTCCAAAAATCCCATCGTAAAAGCCGATCAGGAAACCCATGACCGGGATGAAGATGTGCTCGGGCAGGCGCGCGACACGATCCGCATCGGAGAGTTTTGGCGCGAATAAGAAATAGAGCGCAATCGCAATGAGCGCCACCGGCACGGCGACGGTGAGGAAGGTTACGTCGATAGAGGCGACAGTGAAAGCGCCCAGCATCGAGCCGAAAAACGTCAGCACCACCGCAGGAAGCAGCTTCTTGATGTCGACAAAGCCGCGACGCCAATAGGTGAGGCCCGCCATGCCAGTGCCGATAATGGACTGCATTTTATTGGTCGCCAGCGCCGCTACAGGCGAAATGCCGGTCGCCATAATGGCAGGCAGCGCAATCATCCCCCCGCCCCCGGCAATCGCATCGACAAAACCTGCCAACATGCCCACACCCATTAGGGCAAGAAGAAGCAAGGGATCGAGCATAGGATCGTTACACTTTTTTTGATGATGTGCCGGTAAGATGGCCACGTTTCCGGGGGGAGATTACGCGTGACCAAGCTTTATCGGGGCAACCATGTAGCGGTTATCCTGCCATGTTACAACGAGGCTAACATCATCGCCGACGTGGTAGCGGCATTTCGCGCTGCCTTACCGGAAGCCAGCATCTACGTTTTTGACAATGCCTCGACCGATCACACGGCCGAGATCGCTGCGGCAGCGGGTGCCATCGTCCGGCATGTGCCCTATCGTGGAAAAGGCAATGTGGTGCGCAGGCAGTTCGCCGATGTCGATGCGGACGTTTATGTCATGGCAGATGGCGATGGCACATATGACGCCAGCCAGAGCCAACTCATGGTCGACCAACTCCTCGACCAGGGGCTCGACCTCGTTGTTGGCACACGCCAGCCGGTTGGGGATGGGCAGGAATATCGTCCGGGGCACGTCCTTGGAAATCGACTGCTGACAGGCACGGTGGCCCGCATTTTTGGGAGTGGATTTACCGATATGCTCTCGGGCTACCGCGTCCTCTCGCGCCGGTTCGTGAAATCTTTCCCAGCGCTCTCCCAAGGCTTTGAGATCGAGACAGAGCTAACCATTCACGCGCTTGAGCTCCGCGCACCCTATAGCGAAGTGCCGACGGCCTATGGCAGCCGCATTGAGGGTTCGACGAGCAAGCTCAGCACCTATCGCGACGGGCTGCGAATTCTGGAAATGATCGTGCGCCTTTACGCTCGCGAACGACCGCGACAGCTTTATCTTTGCACCGGGGCGATCATCGCGATCATCTCGATGCTGCTGGCCGTGCCCATCATCATTGAGTATCTCGACACCGGCCTTGTGCCCCGGTTCCCCACCGCAATCCTGGCTGGATTTGGCGTCTTGTGTGGGGTTGTTTTGGGCGCGACCGCGGTGATCCTCGACAGCGTTGTCACCGGTCGAAGAGAAACCAAGAGACTGCGATACCTTGAAATGCGCGCACCGGCGGCCCTGCAATGAGCGCGGTTCGACGGCTCGTGCCCTTCGCCTTCGCTGGCGGATTGGCCTTTGTAGTGGATGCTGGGGTGTTGGTTTTAACAGCGCCCTACATCGGACCGTTCTGGGGCAGAGCGCTGTCGTTCCTCGCCGGTGTTGGCACCACATGGGTGATCAACCGCAATGTCACGTTTAAAGATCGCGTGGCTGGGGTCAGCAAGGGCGAAGAGTTTTTGCGCTATCTGACGGCTATGTTGCCGGGCGCGGGGATGAACTGGCTCGCCTATGGCATAGTCGCCAGTATTGTTCCCCATACCAGCCTCGGCCTAACGCTGGCTGTTGCGGCGGGCAGCATAGCCGGGCTCGGCGTCAACTTCCTTGCCGCCGATAAGCTGATTTATAAAAAACCGCGTTAAGGCTGAGGCTCGCTTGGCGCTTCAGCAGGTGCCACGTCAGCAGGTGGCGCTTCAGGCGCCGCCACTGGGGCTTTTTTCCGATCTTTTTGCGGGTACCAACCCGCATAAAGAATGGCGCTGACACCGATCAAAACGACGAGCAAAATCAGCGCCAGTTCCATGATTAGTTCCCGAGCTTGTTGAGGAGGTCGCTCAAAATCGCCTTGCGTTCCACATCCCAAGGAGCGGTCTTCGAGACGATGAGATTGGCTTCACTCTTGAGCATGACGCCGTCTTCCAGAACACGCAAGCCATTGGCGACAAGCGTCGAACCGGTCGAGGTGATGTCCACGACGATGTCCGCTACGCCCGCTGCGGGAGCCGCTTCGGTGGCGCCGAGGCTTTCGACGATGCGGTATTCAGCAATACCCGCGCGCTCAAAATGCTGGCGCGTGATGGTGATGTACTTGGTAGCGATCCGCATCCAGCGCTTGTGGCGCGAACGAAAGTCGGAGGCGACGTCTGCCAGATCATGGAAATGGGTCACATCGATCCAGGATTCGGGGACAGCGACAACAACGTCGGCATGCCCAAATTCCAGATCGCGCACGAACTCAACCGATGCGGGACCGGCTTCGCTGGTTTCGTGGATCAAATCGCGCCCGGTCACGCCGAGGTCGATATTGCCACGGATCAGCTCGCGCGCAATTTCGGAGGCCGGATAGAAGCGCACGGTGATATCCGGCATGCCCTCAATGGCGCCAAGATAGGAGCGTGCACCTCCCGGACGGGTGATCGTCAAACCGCGCTGGGCAAACCATTCGCGGGTCAGTTCTTCGAGACGGCCCTTGGAGGGAACGGCAAGAGTAAGGGTCATTTTGGCCACTCCGCTTCAAGGCGGTCGACCCACAAGGCGCAGCCCGATGCTGCGATTGGGGCGGTCGCGCCAAGGCGTTCGAGGAGGCGATCGTATTGGCCGCCGGAGGCAAGGACGGTATCGCCCTGCCCGCGCATCTCAAAAACGATGCCGGTGTAATAATCGAGGCGTGGCGAGAAGCTGGCGTCAAAGGTGACACGTGCTTCGCCCAAACCATCGAGATGACGGCGGATCGCACGGACAGGCGCGCCAAGGAAAAGCTTATGCTTTTCGCCCAAGGCTTCGATTTCGCGCAGCGCAGTCAGCACATCGCCCTTGATAGCAAGATAGGTACGCAGCAAGGCAATTGTTGCGGCAGGTACATGTTCCGCATCAAGCGTTTGCTGGGCCAAATACCGATCAGCAATTTCTTCTGGCGTACGGCCTTCGGTGAGGCTAAGACCGGCAGAAACCATGCGCGCGGTGACGTCTTCAACCAGCGCATCGCGTGCCACCACAGCGCTGCTGGTGCTGTCGCCGCTCTGCTCAAGGCGAGAGAGCAAACGCTCCATTGCTTCTTGGTGGCCGAAACGGTGACGAATGCGGCTGCGCCAAGCGGCGGGCATATCGGCCTGCGCGAGCAATGCCTCAAATAGACCGACACCACCAAGGCGCACTTCGGGGCTGACGCCATAAAGGCGCAGCGCCGCGCGGGCAAAGGTGAGCACCTGATCGAGCGCGATATCGCCGTCGGGCTGAGCAAGGAGTTCAACACCGGCCTGCTCAAACTCGGCGGGGCCGGTTTCGCGCTGGCGGAAAATCGGGCCGAGATAGGAGAAGGCTGCCGGTTCGCGGGTGCCGTTGGCGATATAGTCGGCAACGATGGGCAGGGTAAAATCGGGGCGCAGGCAATATTCTGCGCCAGTCACATCGGTGGTGAGCAGCAGACGGCGACCGAACTCTTCACCTGCAAGATCGAAATATGGGTCTGCCTTCAAGAGCAGTGGCGGGGTAGCGCGATAGCCGCCCTGCGCTTCAACCAGCGCTTCGAGTTGGGAACGACGATAGGCGGCGTTTGTCATTGGAGACCGCTCACGAGCTGAAGAAGAAAGTTAGCCCCCCTCACCCGGCGCGGCGCGCCGACCTCTCCCCGTGGGGGAGAGGACAGAAGGCGTTCGTTGGCGGCTCCGAGCATCATTGTTCGCTCAAGAGCTTCTGGATAGCAGAGACGAGGTCTTCACGCTTGATTTCGAACTGGCCCGGGCGGGCAGCCTTCCATTCAGCGTTGTCCGTAATGCCTTCTGCGGCTTGCTTGCCAGCAACCAGGTCCTTGATCTGCAAAATGCCCTGTTCGCGTTCCATCGAGCCTTCGATGATCACGGCCGGGGCATTGCGCTTATCGGCATAGGCGACCTGCTTACCAAAGTTCTTGGTGTTGCCCAGGAACATTTCAGCGCGAATGCCAGCGTTGCGCAACTCGGCAACCATGGCCTGATAGCCAGCCATCTGGTCCTTATCCATAACCAGAACCACAACTGGGCCAGCAGGCTCGGTGGTGGCAAGATTGCCCGTGAGTTTGAGCGCATTGGCAAGACGCGAAACGCCGATGGAGAAGCCTGTCGCCGGAACCGGCTCACGACGGAAGCGCGACACCAAACCATCGTAACGACCACCGCCGCCGACAGAACCGAAGACCACGTCCTGGCCCTTTTCGTTCTGCACCTTGAAGGTCAGTTCAACCTCAAAGACAGCGCCGGTGTAATATTCAAGTCCACGCACGACCGATGGGTCGAGAATGACACGACCTCCGAAGCCCGCGGCGTTAACGAGGCCGAAGATCGACGCCAGTTCCTGAACGCCAGCAAGGCCCGCTTCCGAACCACCGATCAGACCTGCGAGGGTGTTGATGGTGGAGATAACGTGCTCGTTGGAGCCCTTTTCAACGCCGTCAGCAGGAATACCGCTGTCGATATAGCCCATGATGGGATCGATCTGCTCAGCAGACAGGCCCGCGCCCTTGGTGAAGTCACCCGACTCGTCCTTACGGCCCGCGCCGAGGAGGAGTTTGACGCCCTCAGGGCCGAACTTATCGAGCTTGTCGATGGCGCGCAAAACGGTGAGCTTTTGCTCGTCCGTGGTGACGCCTGCTGTGGCCAGCACGCCGTCGAGAACCTTGCGGTTGTTGACGCGCACAATGTACTGGCCCTGCAAGCCAAGCGCATCCATGACGTCAGCCATCATCATGCACATTTCGGCGTCCGCTTCCGGACCACCGGCGCCAACAGTGTCGGCGTCAAACTGCATGAACTGACGGAAACGACCCGGACCGGGCTTTTCGTTGCGGAATACATAACCCTGACGGTAGGAGCGATAGGGCTTTGGTAGGGTTTCAAAATTCTCGGCGAAATAGCGAGCGAGCGGCGCCGTGAGATCGTAGCGCAGGCTCATCCACTGTTCGTCGTCGTCCTGCAGCGAGAACACGCCCGCGTTTGGACGGTCGGTGTCGGGCAAAAACTTGCCGAGCGTATCGGTATATTCAAACAGCGGGGTTTCGACCGGGTCAAAACCATAGCGTTCGTACACGGCCTTGATCTTGCCGATCATGGCGCCAACGGCAGCGATATCGCCGGGAGTACGATCTTCGAAACCACGTGGGAGACGTGGCGTGATGAGCTTGGTCTTTTCGGACATGCTTTTAAAACCTGCGGAAAGTCGGCTTGTTCCTAGACGATAGGCCGGGGGGAGACAACAGGGGAGGACAATTGGCACTTGGAGAAAATGATCCAAATGCCCTCCCCGACTCTGATTGGTGTTTGGTGTGAGCGTTAGGCGGCCGGTGGTCCGGCCGCCTTATGATCTCAAACCGAGCCCCTATTGGGGGGATGCAGGCGGTAGGCGTGCAGGTCTACGCCCAACCATTGGGAGCTCAAGTGGTCTTCCGGCGGCAGCCCCACGTCTGCACGCAGGTAATGTGGGACCTCAGGATAGTTTTGCTTTTGCTCAGCCCAAGCACTGATCGCGGCAACTAAAACCGCAATCAGGCCGCGCTGGCGCACAGCATCAGCGATTGAGAACTCCAGCTTCATGATGATTGGAGGCTGGGAAACGGAGGCAATAGACATAGTGATCTTCCGAAGCGTTTTACGCTTCGGCCCTCATTGGATTGAATGAATCGCTGGAGACCAAAGGGGCGCAAAGCGACCCGGTTTCAGCGCGCAAGAGATGTGAAAGTTGAGATATCCGCGGTCAGCATGTGACCTAGGCGACTGGCGAGATTAGACGAGCCAGCTGCGATGGAGACCAAACGAGAAATGGCGATGGAACATTACAGTCATGTTGCGCCTCCTCTGTTTGGCGTTACGGATGACGAATGGATAAGTCACGATCCGGTGTAAGACAATCCATCCAGACACGATCTACTCAGATCATGTCCACGTGTTGCTTTGATACAACGCCAGACGATTTGCTTTACCGCAGAGTAACCAGTTCGTTTGACCTAAAATTTTCGTTTCAGATCGATACTGTAGCTAACACATAAGGTCATAGGCTGGTTGGCGTTACAGCGCGAAGGCGCGCGCAAACCGACCTTTTCTTTGGTGACAGAGATCAGGAGACGTAGGGTGATGCTGCAATTTTGCCGACTGCTACAGCGCTTTCGCCGCGATGACAGCGGCGTCTTTGCAGTTGTATTTGGCATTATGGCAGTTGTCTTGGTGGCCATGGGCGGCGCAGTCGTGGACTACGTGACCCTTGAGCAAGCCCGAACCCGCTCGCAAACGGCACTCGACGCGGCCACATTGGCCCTACAGCCGTCGATCAACGATCCAGCCGAAACCGACGAGACTATCCGCGAAAAGGCCGAGGCGCTGGTGCTGGAGCGGCTCGGTACACAAGGTATCCACGAAGCCAAGATAGATACGGTGGTGGTCAACCGCGACAAGGGCGAGCTGATGCTCTCTGGCAGCTTTGCCGTCGAAACCATTTTCGTCAAACTTGTCGGCGTTGACCTGCTCTACGCGACAATAACCTCGCAAGCCACCAAAGGAATCGCCAATGTCGAAGTGTCGATCGCACTGGATGTCACCGGCTCAATGAGCATCACGCTCCCTTCAGGCGCAACGCGCCTGAAGACTTTGAAAGACGCAACTCACTCGCTCGTCGACACAATCTTGGCGCTCAATAGAACCGGAAACTATGCCAAGGTGGCGCTAGTACCTTATGCGCAGTCGGTCAATGTTGCCCCCTATGAAGAGGCTATCAGAGGCCCGATACGTCCGCGGCGAGACATTCAAACCATTTCATGGACAGCGACCGGCTACCAAGCCATCACGAATATTTCGACCGCCAATCCTGCAGTGTTCACCTCATCCCGGCACGGGCTCAGGGTGAATGATTATGTCTATGTGCGCGACACCGGCGTCAGCAAATTCGATACGCAAAGACTCCGCGTCTCGAGCGTTTCGACAGACACTTTCACCTTGGACATTAGCGGAGGTATCAACTCTGTTGTTGCCAACAAGGGAAGCTTTGCCAAATGCCGCCGCTCGGACTGCATGGCTGTGTTCACCTCGCCGGGGCATGGCTACGCCGAGGGCGAAGAGATATGGGTCCAAGACGTCGCTGGACTGACCAGCTACAATAACCGAAAACACATCATCAGCGCTGTAACCGCCAATAGTTTCGTCATTACGGGCACTGCCCCCAATCGAAACCAAACCCATCAAGCCAACACCGGACGCTTTTGGTGTCGTTGGCAGACCGAGAGTGTCGGCTGCGTCGAATTTGAATTTACCGACATCGGGTACACTCGACGCGTGCAGCAAATCAGCACTTGCGCCACTGAGCGGGCCCGAAACGCCGCTACAGATACGCCGCCAAGCACGACATTTATGGGCCGCAACTATCCCTATATCGATCCAGACCCAGACTATAGCAACGTGTGTAGCTCGAGCAAGATCGTGCCATTGACCACGAGCAAGGCAACGCTCACCTCAGCGATAAACGGCCTGACAGCAGGTGGATCAACCTCTGGGAGCACAGGCATATTGTGGAGCTGGAATATGCTCGCACCAAGTTTTGGTTACGTCTGGCCAACGAGCGCTCCTGCCCCTTATCATCAACGACACCTGATGAAGGCCGCCATCATCATGACCGATGGTGAATTCAACACGGTTCACTGCAATGGTGTCGTTTCAGGGATCAGCAGCACCGGCGGCAGCGGGAATGCCGAAAGAATCAATTGCGCGTCCCCCAACGGCGGCCCTTACAAGCAAGCCAGTGACTACTGTACGGCAATGAAAAACAACACGGGCATACAGGTCTACACAGTCGGCTTTGGAATCACCAAAGGATCACCAGCAGCGATCGCACTTGAAAACTGCGCGTCGAGCCTGGCAAACCATTTTCTCGCTGACAATGCCGCATCGTTGAACGACGCATTCGATCAAATCGCCCGCCAAATCACCGCTTTGAGGCTTACACGGTGATTTGAGTGCACGAGAAGTGTGATTCTTGTGCTGACTCCATTTGGTCATTTCGAGAAATGCTGATAAGGCGTCTTCCCAGAAGCACCAAGCTCACTGCCTGCTCGTCAGGCAACACACCACGTTAGGATAGATTTTTGCAGGTACAGGTTCGCGACAACAATGTCGATCAAGCCCTCCGCGTTCTGAAGAAGCGTCTTCAGCGTGAAGGCATTTTCCGTGAAATGAAGCTCCGCAACTATTTCGAGAAGCCTTCTGAGAAGCGCGTTCGCGAAAAGGGTGAAGCTGTTCGCCGCGCTCGCAAGAATGCTCGCAAGCAGGCAATCCGTGAAGGTCTGATTGCAGCACCAAAGCGCCCAGTGCGCGCAGGCGCTCCAGGCCGTACGGCTAACTAAAAAAATAGCCCGCCCTGTCCGCATCAGCTGACAGGGCAGGCTCTATTCCGAAGCGATTCGGTTTAAACGTGGTCTTTACAGGCCGCGTATTTTTTTGCCTGCAATCAGCAGATCCTGATGCATTTTGGCAATCTGCGCCGGGCCGAAGCTCTGGCCATCCACTTTGAGCAAAGCACCACGCAGGTGCACAGGCGCGGCCTGCTCCATGGCGAAGCGCACCGCATTGCCGGAATTGCGGAAGTGACGCGGGCCCTGTGCCTTCGCCGCTGCGAGATCAGACCCCAGGAACAATTGACCGGGGGTATTCAAAATATTGGTTTTCATCATCTTCATCATCATGTCGTACGGCCAACAAAGCCGGCGTGGACGCGCTATGAGCGCCGTCCGCAGCTAAGTGTCGGCAGGATAGGGAAAGTGTGCGCTGCGGGCCCCAATGGCCGCGATAACCACGCAAAGCCTCAAAAGCTTGGCTTACGAACCGAACTATAAGAGGGGTGAAAGAGTTGCAGACCACTCGCGAAGGCCGAATTGCCGGAGAGCGGAGAGCGGAACCTGACAGGTAGAAATGTAACCAGTCGATACAACACGACGGTTACGTAGGAATGATCGAGCGATTGTTCAAGAGATAGTCGGGAAACAATCGATCAGCGAAGCCGTATAACACGTTTCGCGCGCCCACCATACATCATTGTTATGATTTGGGGGTGGTACCACCTCTCGGGATCGAACCGAGGACCTCTAGATCCACAATCTAGCGCTCTAACCAACTGAGCTAAGGCGGCACACCGTCTGGGGAAGTGCTAAGCATTTCCCTCAACTTGGGCGGAACATACGGTCAGATTTTGCATCTGACAAGCACCGATTTTTAGCTGTGGACAGCGTGTCGCAATGTGCCCGGTTTCCGGCCCTCGTGACCAATAATTAGGGATCGGCACTTAACCATGCGGATAGAACAAAGATGTGATCTTGCGTGTCTGACTGGATTCGTTGTGGTGAGCACGTTATTGAAGTTTCATTAAGTATGCCCAAATCTTGTCCCGAAATGAGACAAGGGTTTAGGCGCTAAGGGATCGGACCGATACGGCCCATGAACGACAGCTGGACGACATTGCCGAATGCGGATCGCGTGCTTGCGCATGCTTCGGATTCGCGGCCGTCATGGCTATGGTCTGGCGATGGACAAACGCTGTTGTGGCACAATGCTGCCGCCGAACTGTTTTTGGCGAAAGTCAAAAAAAGTGGTCTGAAGCGCACCCCCTTGGCCAAACCCATTAAGGGTCAGGTTCAGCGCACGATCCGACTTGGGTCACAAGGCCGTACGAGCCTGGCGCGCATTCAGTTTCTAGCGGGCGAAAAGCCGACCTCTTCGACGTGCGCGACCACGCCCCTCGCTTGGGAAAACGACGAGAGCGTGCTGCTGATCGTTGCCGTTGATCCGATTACCGAAGAGGTTTTTGAGGCAGCGGGCGTTCTTCAGTTCGCTCAAGCTGCTGCCGAAGCCGAGCAACACGCCGTAGAAACCGCGCAGACAGCTGAGGCTTCTGAGGCTCCTGAGGCTCCTGAGGCTCCTGAGGCTCCTGAGGCTCCTGAGGCTCCTGAGGCTGAAACACGCACGGACGAGCCGCAAGCGCTATCGAGTGACGCTCCTCCCGCAACTGACCCTGATGGGCTAGAGGCAGAAGACGCGTCGCTAGAACACCCCCTGCCGCCCATTGAGGCGGACCACACCTATTTGCGTGAACTGGAAAGCTGGCAGGAAACCGACGCCGAAGCGGTTTATGAACCCGCGCCGCGCCCTGACCTCGATCCAAGCATTGATGAGCCTGCGCACTGGCAAGAGGCGCTGGATGCTGACTCCGCGCCGGTGCAAGTCACAGCGCCAGCTCAGCAGGCAACAAAGGTCGCACGCCGTCTCAGCGACCTCGTGGCGAAACTGTCCGAGGGTGATACGCTGTTTGCCCCGCTTACAGAGCGCGACGACACTCCTCCAGCGGTAACACAGCCCGCAGCAGTCACTGACACTCCCGCCACCATCCTCCAACTCGTCCCGGAAGACGAAGCTGTCGAAGCTGTCGAGGCTGTCGAGGCTGTCGAGGCTGTCGAGGCTGTCGAGGCTGTCGAGGCTGTCGAGGCTGTCGAGGCTGTCGAGGCTGTCGAGGCTGTCGAGGCTGTCGAGGCTGTCGAGGCTGTCGAGGCTGTCGAGCAACCGCCTGAGTCGCCAAAACTGTTCAAGATCGTTGGTCGAGGGTTTGTCGCGAGCCACAAGCCGCCTACGCCTTCAGAACCGACGCGCTTTGTGCTGAACAGCGACGGTAGCGAGCCTATCGAGAATCCCCGGAACGAGGCAGACCACGAGCCCCTTGCGGAGCCTGTGCCGGACCTTGAAACCGTCGAGCGCGTCTCGCGCTACAATTTCGATGAACTCTCGCGCATTCTCAATGATCGCGTCGGTGGCTTGCCATCGCAGGAGAATAAGGCCCGCCAGCCCAATGTGCCTCAGGTTGCGGGATCGGGCGCGCTGATCAATCTCGGTGGCGAGACACTGGTGCTCAACCGTTTGCCACTGGGCATTCTCGTGTTCCGCGACCAGCAAATCCTGTTTGCGAACCGCGCTATTACCGCAATGGTGGCCTATGAGAGCGTCGACGCTCTGCGTCAGGCTGGGCTCGGCGCTCTTTTCCCCTCGTTTGGCGGTGAAGACCAGCAGGCTGGCCCGATCAATCATCTTGTGCAGCGCGACGGTACTCTGGTGCCGGTCACCGCGCGCCTTCAGTCCATCTCTTGGCAAGGCCGCCCCGCGCTTATGCTGTCTGCCAGCACGTCTGAAGTGCGCACCAGCCACGAAGATGCTGTGCGAGACTTTGCGCGCAGCTACGCTGATTTGCGCCAGGACGGCTATATCGAGGCGAACCGCTCCGGCGTGATCAGCGATGCCAATGATACGGCCACGCAAACGCTGGGTAGTGGCAAAGCGATTCTGGGCCGTCTGCTCTCCAGCATTGTCGCCGATGAGGACGCCCCTGCCCTTCGCCGCTTCATGGAGCGCCCTGCCCGCTTTGCTGAATCTGCACGTCCATGCCTTGCCCTGCGTATGCGCGATGGCAAAGCCGACCTCTTGCTGTTCGCGCTCGGACAGGCAGGCATAATTTCGGGCTATTTTGGATTTGTGCGGAAGCGCGAAACCATGCCCGTGCGCACCAATTCGAACGATGTTGACCCCGCACTTCTGGGTCGTATCAGCCGTGGCGTACGCCGTCCGCTCAACACCATCATCGGCTTTTCCGACATCATGCGCACCAAGAGTTTTGGTGAGCTGGATGATGATCGCTATGCCGGTTTTGCCGACGATATCGCGCGGGCCGGACAGGAAATTGCGGCGCTCGTCGATGAGCTCGATGACTACTCGCGCTTGCGTGACGGGCGGTACATGCCGCAACGCGCGACGCTTGATCTAACGAGCCTTCTCGAAAGCTGCGTGATCCGCATTCGCGAGCAAGCCAGCACCGCGCGTGTCATCGTGCGCAACGCGATCTCGGAACAACTCCCCCGCGTCACTGCCGACAGAGCATCGCTGGCGCAGGCCGTGCTGAACCTTCTCGCCAGTGCAATCGACCAGACGCCCAAGGGCGGCGCAGTGGTGATTTCGGCGCATCGTCTGGACGATGGGGCTATCGCCATTCAGGTGCGCGACAGCTCGGCCCGAACCGTTGATCTGACAGAACGGTTCGTGGTGTTCCGCGATGGTCTGGATCGCAACGGCAAGAGCCTTGCACCCGTCCGCTCCAGCGTTGGCCTGGCGCTGACCCGCTCGCTTTTGGCGGTCAACACGGTGACACTGACCGTTGATCCGGCAGGCAGCGATGGCATGTTGTTCAGCCTGCGCATCCCTTCTGACCTGATCGACGATCGACCACTCGTCATCGACAGCGAAACACCATTCTCTCCGCAAGCTTAAGCCGAGTGCATAGCGCCTTTGCGGCGCCCACATAGGCGAAAAGTTTGACAGACAGGGGCGATGCGTGCGCAAAGCGTTTTGCCTATACATATCTCTGCCGAGACGTGGACAGTTCGGCCTCAGGAGACACCCATGACGATGACCAAATCCCTAGCGCTGGCCACCGCCGGCCTGATCTTGGCCACCTCCGCCGCTTTGGCGCAACCGAGCGAGCTCAAGCTTGGCGTCGTATTGGAGCCACCAGCGCTCGACCCGACCGCAGGCGCGGCTGAAGCCATCGACATCGTTGTGTTCCAGAACGTGTTTGAGGCGCTTGTGCGCATCGAACAGGATGGATCTGTTTCCCCCGGTCTGGCCAAGAGCTGGAGCGTCTCTGAGGACGGCAAGTCCTACACCTTCGTGCTCAATGAAGGCGTGACCTTCCATGACGGCACGAGCTTTGACGCTGAAGACGTAAAGTTCACCTTTGATCGGATCTTGGCTGACGACAGCGTCAACGCACAGAAGGCGCTGTATCAGGTTATCGACAGCGTCAACGTGATTGATCCGCTCACCGTCGAGTTCACGCTCAAGCGTCAAGATGGCCTGTTTCTCTTCAACATTGGTCGTGGCGACGCTGTGATCGTTGCGCCAGAAAGCGCCGAAAACAACGCGAACGAGCCGATTGGGACCGGGCCGCTGCATTTCGTGCAGTGGGATCGCGGCAGCCGCGTGGTTCTGGAGGCCAATGGCGCCTATTGGGGCAAGCCCTTGGCGCTCACCAAGGTGACCTATCGCTTTATCGGCGATACCGCGACCATGACCAATGCACTGCTCGCAGGCGACATCGACGGCACCAATAATTTTGGTGCGGAGGCGCTGGCTATTTTCGAGAACAATCCGCAGTTCAAGATTGTTACCGGCACGACGGAAGGCGAGACCATTCTCTCGACCAACAACCAGCGTGAACCGTTCACCCTTCTCAAGGTCCGTCAGGCGATGGCCCATGCGATCAATCGTGACGAGCTGGTGGCCGCGACCTATGGTTATGGCACGCCGATTGGCACCCATTTCGCGCCACACCACGCCGACTATCTCGACCTGACCGCGACCTATCCCTATGATTTGGAAAAGGCCAAGGCACTGCTCGCAGAAGCTGGCTTCCCCGATGGCTTCTCGGCAACGCTGAAGCTGCCACCGCCAGCTTATGCACGCACCTCCGGCCAGATCATCGCCAGCGAATTTGCCCAGATCGGCATCAAACTTGAGCTGATCAATATGGAATGGGCGCCTTGGCTGGAGGATGTGTTTGGTAACAAGGATTTCGACCTGACCATCATCAGCCATGTCGAGCCGTTCGATATTGGCATCTATGCCGACCCGAACTACTATTTCGGCTATGATAACCCGGAAGTTCAGGCCCTCAACGAGACGCTGAATGGCACCATCGATCCCGCCGAACGCAAGCGTCTTGTGCAAGAGATCCAAACCATCATCGCCAAGGACGCCGTCAACGGTTACCTCTTCCAGCTGCCACAGACCGGCGTTTGGAACGCCAAGCTCGACGGCATGTGGCAAAACTCGCCGATTGAAGGCGTGGTGTTGCGCGACATTCACTGGACGGAATAAGCGACTGCTACAGGTCAGCCACAACTTTTCGATTTACGGCCTTCCCCGCAACCTCGGGGAAGGTTTTTTGCTGTCGTGATCCTCTATCTCGCCCGCCGCATTGCCGGATTTGCCGCAACGCTCCTGATTGCAGCGCTGGTGATCTTTTTCCTATTGAACTTGCTGCCCGGTGATCCGGCGCGCTTCATTCTGGGCATCAATGCGCGGGAAGAAACCGTCGCTGCGCTGCGCGCTCAAATGGGTCTTGATGCCCCTGCCTATCAGAGGTTTCTCACTTGGGTGTGGGGGATGATGAACGGCGATTTCGGCGTCTCTGCGACGCAAAAGCAGCCGGTGATGCAGCTCATTGTTGAGCGACTGCAGGTGACCTTGCCTCTCACCGTTATCGCTATGATGGTCTCCGTTGTCATTGGTCTGCCCATTGGCATTATGGCCGCGCAGAACCGCGGTAAGCCCGCCGACACGGCGCTGATGATCGCTGCGCAAACGGGTGTCGCCATACCAAACTTCTGGTTCGGCATGTTGCTGACGCTGGTCTTTTCGGTGTCACTGCGCTGGCTGCCAACCGGGGGCTTTACGCCCTGGAGTGAAGATTTTGGCGCAGCGGCGCGCGGCATGATCTTGCCCGGACTCGCGCTTGCCCTGCCTCAGGCATCCATTCTGGCACGTGTCATGCGCACGGCGCTGGTGGATATGGCGGGCCAAGATTTCATTCGCACAGCCCGCGCAAAGGGGCTCACCAAAAGCCAAGCGCTGTGGCGGCATGGGGTACGCAATGCCCTCTTGCCGGTGATGACCATCCTCGGGCTGCAGTTTGCGTTTCTCGTCGCGGGGACCATCATCGTCGAGAATGTTTTCTACCTTCCCGGCCTCGGACGGCTGATTTTTACGGCGATTTCTGAGCGCGACCTCATCCTTGTGAGCGGGACGACAATGGTGCTGGTTTTGGTGGTGAGCCTGACCATGCTGATCACCGACATTGCCTATGTGCTGATTGATCCGCGTTTGCGGGGGCGCACATGAAACATATGCTTCGCCACCCCAGCCTCGTCATTGGCCTCAGCGCCGCGCTCGCGTTTGCGCTTTTGGGGCTGCTCTCGCTCATCTGGACGCCATACCCCATTGAGCAAATCGCCGTGTCACGTCGTTTCCAAGCCATGGGCGCCGAGCATTGGCTTGGTACCGATCAGCTTGGTCGCGACATGCTCTCGCTGATCATGAGTGGCACGCTGACGAGCTTTTCCGTAGCTGCCGTAGGTACACTCATTGGTCTGTGCATCGGTGTGCCGCTAGGCCTTGCAGCCGCGGCTTGGGGCGGCGCGGTTGAATGGCTGGTCTTGCGGTTTTCCGACCTGACGTTCGCCTTTCCATCGGTGATTGTCGCCATTTTGATGACCACACTGATTGGGCCGGGCGAGATCAACGCGATGGTGGCCATTGGTATTTTCAACATACCCGTTTTTGCGCGTGTGGCACGCGGCGGTGCGCTCGCCGTCGCGACGCAGGATTTTGTGTCGGCTGCACGGCTCGCGGGCTTGGGCAATATCGCCATTTCGGCGCGGCATCTGCTGCCCAACATCATGAGCCTGGTCATTGTGCAGGCGACCATTCAGCTCTCGCTCGGCATCCTCTCGGAAGCAGGGCTTTCCTACATTGGTCTTGGCACCCAACCGCCAGCGACCAGCCTCGGGCTGATGCTGCGCGACGCGCAGAGCCTCTTCCTCATTCAGCCCATGCTGAGCATTATTCCAGGGCTCACCATTGTGCTGATCGTCATCGCCCTTAACCTGGCTGGCGATGGACTTCGCGATGCGATTGATCCGCGTCTGCGCCGTGAGGGGCTGTAACCATGGCGCTCATTGAGCTTGAAAATCTCACGATCCACTTTGGCTCCTACGCGGCAGTTGACGGCTTGAGCCTTTCGATTGCCAAGGGAGAGCGCTTCGGCATTATCGGGGAGAGTGGGTCTGGCAAATCGATGACGGCGATGGCCATTGCCGGCCTGTTGCCGGACCTTGCCAAAGTCTCCGGTCGTATTCTGTTCGATGGCGCGCCGCTGCCGCAGAACGAGCAGGACATGGCGCGTCTGCGCGCACAAAACATCGGCTTTGTTTTTCAAGAACCTATGACGGCGCTCAATCCGCTGATGAAAATCGGCAAACAGATTGAAGAAGCTCTTGTGCTCTCTGACGCACCAAAGCGTGGCGACACGGCAATTGCAGCGCTGCTCGACGAGGTCGGGCTTGAGGCCAAACACGCCGAGCGCTATCCGCACCAGCTTTCGGGCGGACAGCGCCAGCGCGCCATGATCGCTATGGCTTTGGCTGGCGAGCCGGAATTGCTGATTGCCGACGAACCAACCTCGGCGCTCGATGTGATCACGCAGCGCAAAGTGCTTGATCTGATCGCAGAGGTGAGCGCGCGGCGGCAAATGACGCTTCTGTTCATCAGCCATGACATCAAGGCTGTGGCGGTGCTCTGCGAGCGCGTGGGCGTTATGCAGAAGGGCAAACTGGTCGAGATCGGCGCCACTGCCGATGTGATTGCCAATGCCAAGGACAGCTATACGCAAAAATTGCTCGAGGCGACGCGCATTGATCGCCTCACCGACGGGACATTTGTCGGCCCCGAGCCCCTTCTGAGCGTGGAAGCGGCGACGCGCGCCTACGCACAGGGCGGACGCTTCTTTGGCCGCCAGGAGCCCCTAAAAGCCGTTTCTGATGTGAGTTTTTCCATTGGCAAAGGCGAGTGCCTAGCGCTCGTTGGCCCGTCGGGCTGTGGCAAGACCACATTGGCGCGCATGATCGTTGGTCTCGACAGCGCCACCTCGGGGCAATTCGTGTTTGATGGCACGCGCTATCACGGCAAAGACCTGCCATCATCGCCCCGCGCCGACATTTCCTTGGTCTTCCAAGATCCCTTCGGGAGCTTTGATCCGCGTATGACCATCGGGCAATCGCTTGGCGAGCCCCTGCCCTTGCGCGGTGCGCTCTCGCCACTTGACCGTCACGCGCGCCTTGTTGAGGCGATCAACGCTGTTGGGCTCGATGCTAAAATGCTCGACCGCTACCCGCATGAATTTTCGGGCGGTCAGCGCCAACGCCTCGCCATTGCACGCGCCATGGTGACGCGACCAAAGCTTGTGGTGCTCGACGAACCGGTGTCCGCCCTCGACGTTTCCGTTCGCGGGGATATTTTGGCGCTGCTGGCAAAACTGCGCGCAGAGCATGGGTTGAGCTATCTCATCATCAGCCACGACCTCGACATGGTTGGCGCTATGGCCGACCGTGTGCTGGTGATGGAAAAGGGCAAAATCGTTGAAGAAGGCGCGCCACAAAAGCTCTTCGCGCAGCCCCAGCACGCTCTGACGAAAGCGCTGGTGGCCGCACGATTGCCCGAGGTTTTCGCCGCTTAACGCGTGTTATGCAGCAAGCCCTGGAAGGCGCGGAAACTGGCCTTGGGCGTGCGCTTTTGCGTTGCGTAATCGACATGCACGAGGCCAAAGCGCTTATTGTAGCCTTCCGCCCATTCGTAATTGTCGAGCAGTGACCAAGCGAAATAGCCACGCACATCGGCGCCTGCTGCCTGAGCCGTGCGCACGGCGTTGAGGTGATCTTCGTAATAGGTTACGCGGCGCGGATCATTGTCGCCTTCGACCTCGGCCATGCCGTTCTCGGTGATGTAGATCGGGATCTTGGTGTATTCGTTGGAGACGCGCACCAAGAGGTCGGTGAGACCCTGCGGGTAAATTTCCCAACCAATATCGGTCTTTTCGAGCGGGCCTTTCACCTGCTCGGCTGGCACATTGGGGTTGGATGAGGCTTTGTAGAGCCCGCGCGTGTAGTAGTTGATGCCGAGCCAATCGAGAGGACGCGAAACAACGCCCATATCGGCCTCATAGTTGGCTGGAAGATAAGGCGCGAGCCACTCGCGCAGCTCCTTGGGATATTCACCCTTAAAGACGCCGCCGAGATACCAACGGTTGAACAGCGCGTCGCCCATGTTGAAGGCGGCAAGGTCTTCGGGCTTGTCGGTGGCCGGTTCGGCCTTTTCCAAGTTCAGCACAATGCCGAGGTTCTTCGTGCCGGTGGCGCGTAGGGCGTCAATGGCGGTGCCATGAGCAAACAGCACATGATGCATAGCCCGTGCTGCCGCGCGTAAGTCGCGATAGCCGGGGGCGTGGGCACCAAGATAATGGCTGAGGAAGGCAACGCACCACGGCTCATTGATCGTGGCTGTGGCGTGTAGGCGATCACCGAATTTTTCCCCGATCAGTGTCGCGTAGTCGCCAAACCAATTGGCAATGTCACGGTTCATCCAGCCGCCACGATCCTGCAGGGTGGATGGCAGATCCCAGTGATAGAGCGTTGAATAGGGTTTGATGCCGCGTTCGAGCATGCCGTCGATGAGACGATCATAAAAGTCGACGCCAGCCTGGTTGATCGCGCCGGTCCCTTCCGGAATGAGGCGCGGCCAAGAGAAGGAAAAGCGATAGGCGTCAAAGCCGCCGTCTCGGATCAGATCGAGATCTTGCGGCCACAGTTCGTAGTGATTGCAGGCGTCGCGGCCGGTGTCACCATTGTGCACATTGCCAGCCGTCGCGGAAAAACTATCCCAAATAGAGGAGCCCCGGCCGTCTTTTTGGCCACCTTCAATCTGATAGGCGGCTGTCGCCACGCCAAAGGTGAAATTGGGACCGAAATCGTGACGATTGAACGAAAACATGGGCACTCCTCCTGCACTGGGGCAATCGGATAGCATTGGCGAAGCCCGTTATGCAATCGATATAAATGCGGTGTGCGAGTTGGTATGCCCCCACCTAACCTCCCCCGAAGTCGGGGGAGGGATTGGGCTGGTGGTGAGCGGGAGATCAGCGCAGCGTGGTGATCACTTTGCGCGCGATGGCGCGATAGGCTTGCGCTTCTGCGCCATCTGGCACTGCAACAACCGGAGGCGTGCCGGCGTCAGAATTTTCGCGGATCGACATGACCAAGGGAATCGCCCCGACAAAGGGAATGCCCATAGTTGCTGCGGCGCGTTCGGCCCCGCCAGAGCCAAAAATATCGTAGCGATTGCCGGTATCAGGCGCGATGAAATAGCTCATGTTTTCGACCAGCCCGAGAACTGGCACCTGCATCTTGCCCAGCATGTCGATGGCCTTTTGCGCGTCGATGAGCGCCAAGTCCTGAGGCGTTGAGACAATCACCACACCATCAACAATAGTTTGCTGGAAAAGGGCGATGTGGATGTCGCCGGTGCCGGGCGGCAGGTCGATGACCAAAACGTCGAGATCGCCCCAATCGGTTTCGCGCAGCAATTGGCGCAGCGCCGAGGTCGCCATTGGTCCGCGCCACACAACCGCCTGCCCGTCGACCAACATCGAGCCGATCGACATAACTTTTAAGCCATAGGCTTCGTGGGGCGTGAAAATGCCGTCATCGCGAATGGCGGACTTGCCTTCAAGGCCGAGCAGTTTTGGTACGGAGGGGCCATAAAGGTCCGCGTCCAAAATGCCGACTTTTAGGCCTTCGGCGGCGAGCGAGAGCGCAAAGTTCACTGACGTGGTGGATTTGCCAACGCCCCCCTTGCCCGAACCAACGCCGATGATGCGCTTGATCCCATCGACCTTGGTTTTGCCCGGCGGTGTGGCCTTGCCATGCGAGAATTTTGCGACATTGGGCTTGTCACCCGTCACCGACACCAGAACTTTGCGGTCGCCACCAAGGGCTTGCGCGCGTTTAACCGCTTGCTCCCGCGTTGGCCCAAACGCGGCTTCCATGCCCGGCGCGACCGCAATCGCAAATGCGATGGCGCTCGGGGTGACGATAACTTCGGAAAGCCCGGCATAGCTGGCGAGATCGCCGCCGCCGGGAATTTCGACCTCAGAAAGCGCGGCTTTAATGCGGGCGGCCAGTTCTACGTCAGCCATGGCGCTGCAATTCCTCGTTCTGGATCAAAAAATGATGCACCCACACAGAGGCGGGTGCATCAGCATACATCAGCTAAGACGCTTAGCGGCTAACGGCCAGAATAGCGTCAGCAAGTTCACCCATCTTCGCTTCCGGCAGGCCGGCAACGTTGATGCGGCTGTCGCCAGTCATGTAGACGCCGTTTTCCTGCTTGAGCTTTTCGACCGCTTCATTGGTCAAGCCAAGCAGCGAGAACATGCCACGGTGGCTCGAGACGAAGTCGAAGTCCGTGCTGTTGGAGCGTTCGCGGATCGCTGCGGAAAGCTTTTCGCGCAGATAGATCATGCGATTGCGCATTTCGGTCAGCTCGGTTTCCCACTCGGCCCGCAGCGCGGCGTCGGTGAGAATGGTGCGGATCACTTCAGCGCCGTGATCAGGTGGCTGCGAATAGGCGCCACGAACGACATTGAGCATCTGCGAATTGGCAATATCGGCTTCAGCGGCATTGCGGGCAACCAAAATGGCCGCACCAACGCGTTCCTTGTAGAGGCCAAAATTCTTCGAGCCCGAGAAGGCGAGAACGGCTTCTGGCACGGAAGCGATGACCTTACGAGTGCCATAGGCGTCAGCTTCGATGCCATCGCCAAAGCCGAGATAGGCCAGATCGATAAAGGGCAGTGCGCCAGTGCGGGCGAGGCTATCAGCGACCTGATCCCACTGGGCTGGGGTCAGGTTTGCGCCGGTTGGGTTGTGGCAGCAGCCGTGCAGCAGCACAACATCGCCAGCCTTGAGGCCATTGAGTGTCGCGAGCATCTCGTCGAACTTTACGCCACGCGTTTCAGTGTCGAAGTACGGATAGGTCTTGAGATCAAAACCGGCCTGCTTTGCCATTGGCACGTGGTTGGCCCAAGTTGGGTCAGACACATAGAACGAAGCACCCGGGCGCGCGCGGGTGATCAGCTGCATCAGCACCCAGAGCGAACCTGTGCCGCCTGGTGTCTGCGCGATACGAACACGCGAGCGATCCAGGCCATCTTCAAAGATGAGATCGAGCACAGCGGCGCCAAAGCCCTTGTTGCCAGCGATGCCAAGGTAGGTTTTGGTTTTTTCGTTCGAAAGAATACGCTCTTCAGCTTTACGAACCGAAGTCATGACCGGGGTCACGCCCTTCTCGTCTTTGTAAACGCCTACGCCAAGATCGATCTTGGTGGAACGCTGGTCAGCGGCATATTCGCCCATGAGCGCAAGGATCTTGTCGCTAGGGGCCTGAGTAAGTGTTTCGAACATTGTGCTTCGTCCGGTGAAAAGGCACGGCCTTTATAGGCCGGGCCGGGATTTTTGCAATTGCAAGCTGGGCAAGAAGCGTTCGCCTCTCGCGCGGACTTAACCGCGCCGGGATACGCCCAGATTTTGCAGCTGGGCTGTGAGCTGGGGAACGATCTCAAAAAGATCACCAATCAGAGCGACATCAGCGATTTTAACAATCGGGGCCTCTGGGTCCTTGTTGATAGCGATGATCTTCTTGGCCCCCTGAATACCTGCCAAATGCTGCAAGGCTCCAGAGATGCCGACGGCTATATAAATATCTGGAGCGATGATTTTGCCGGTTTGGCCGACCTGCCAATCATTGGGGGCGTAGCGGGCATCAACCGCCGCGCGAGTCGCACCAACGGCGGCACCCAACACAGCGCCAAGATTTTCGATGAGCTTGAACCCCTCAGCCGATCCGACCGAGACGCCACCACCCACGACGATTTGTGCCGTCGAAAGATCTGGCACATCACTTTCAGTGCGGTGCTGCGCGATCAATCGGGCTGCTGCGGGGACAGTGGAAGAAAGGGTTTCGACAAGCGCCGAACCAGTTCCGGCGACAGGGCGGAAGGCAGAGGCCCGGACGGTGAGGACATGCTTTGCCTGACTGTCAGAAACCGTTTCGAGCGCATTGCCGGCATAAACCGGGCGCACGAAGCGAGCGGGGCCCTCGATGGCTATAATGTCGGTAACCGGTTGAATGTCGAGTTTTGCAGCGAGGCGCGGCATCACATCCTTGCCTACGCTCGAAGCGCTGGCGACGATGTAGTCATAGTTAGGCGCGAGGCTTTCGAGCAGCGCAGCGATGGCTTTGGCCTCAAGCGGAACGGCCGCTGAAATCACCTTAGCGACACCCTGTAGAGCGGACGCGGCCGATGTTGCTGCAGGATCAAGCACCAATAGATCAACCGCGCCGAGTTGTGCGGCCGCGCCAACGACGCGCGCTGTTGCGGGCGAAAGCTGGGTGTTGTCGAGATCAGCGAGAACAAGAACGCTCATTAGATTGCCTCCAGCTCGTTGATATCTGCCGCGATAATGGCGGCCAGCTCGGCCGCAGACGCAACACTTGTCCCGGCGACGCGCTCGGGCGGCGGTGTTGTTTTTTCCACGGTCAGGCGCGGGGTGAGGTCAACGCCGAATTCACTCACGGCGCGAACAGCGAGCGGCTTGGATCGCGCCTTCATGACCATGGGAAGTGCCGCATTGCGCGGGGTGTTGAGGCGTAGGTCAGCGGTGACAATGGCCGGCAAACTGAGCGCGATCGTCTCGCGCCCATAATCCACTTCGCGGGTGACTTCCAAATCACTGCCCGCAATTTTGATCTCGGATGCGAATGTCGCCTGCGGCCGATCGGTCAGCGCTGCCAACATTTGCCCAACGTGATTGCTGTCATCATCGACGGCCTGCTTGCCCAAAAGCACGAGATCAGGCTGTTCTTCCTCGACGACCTTAGCCAACAGCTTGGCGATGGTCAGCGTTTCTAATGCCTGATCGGTTTCGACCAGAATGCCACGATGCGCGCCCATGGCGAGGGCGGTGAGGATGACGTCATTGGCAGGTTTTGGGCCGATGGAGACGATCACCACCTCAGTGGCGTGACCAGCCCCCGCCAATTGCACAGCAGCTTCAACCGCGTGCTTACAGAACGGGTTCATCGACATGCGGACGCCCGTGGTTTCGACGCCCGTACCATCGGGGCGAACGCGAATGCGTACGTTATGGTCGACCACACGTTTTACCGCGACGAGGATTTTCATGAGCTACTCCGTCATACCGGAGTTTCAATCGCAAAAATGGCTTGGGCGAGCAACCCAAAGCAAAGGAAATTTGGGCTAAGGCCGTCAGCTTTGTTGGAAAAGCAAACCGCTCTGTAAGCCTTTGCCGCCTCCGCTACTCGGAAAGGCACAAAATACACTTGCACCAGCGCCGCCATGGCGCGCAAAAACTTGACGGCGAGGGACAGGACAGAGACACTGCCATGTCTTCCCCTGCTTTGGTTTGCCTATGCCTATCCTCAACCGCATTGCTGAATTCCATGACGAAATCACCGCTTGGCGCCGCGACCTGCACGCCCATCCGGAGATTTTGTTCGACGTTCATCGCACTGCGGGCATTGTCGCCGAAAAACTCAAGGAATTCGGCGCGGACGAGGTGGTAACAGGCGTTGGCCGTACTGGCGTTGTGGCTGTCATCAACGGGCGCACCAACACTTCGGGGCGCTCGATTGGGCTGCGCGCCGATATGGATGCGCTGACGATTTTCGAGAAGACCAGCGCGCCATATGCCTCCACCGTGGAAGGAAAGATGCACGCCTGTGGGCATGACGGTCACACCTCCATGCTGCTCGGCGCTGCAAAATATCTGGCAGAGACACGCAATTTTGATGGTCGTGTCGTGCTGATTTTCCAGCCAGCCGAAGAAGGCGGCGGCGGCGGCAAGGTCATGCTTGACGATGGTCTGCTCGAGCGCTTCCCGGTCGATGAATTCTACGGCATGCACAATTGGCCCGGACTGCCGCTCGGCCATTTCGCCATTCGGACGGGCGGCATCATGGCCGCTACTGATCGGTTCTACATCACCATCAATGGCCAGGGTGGCCACGCGGCGCGTCCTCAGCAGACCATCGACCCGATCATAGTGGCGACCCAAATGGTCACCGCCTTGCAGTCTATCGTCTCCCGCAATTTGAGCCCGCTGGATAACGCTGTGCTCAGCGTCACCATGATCGAGGCGGGTGAAGCGGACAACGTCATATCCAGCACGGCAAAAGTAACCGGTACAGTGCGGACGCTCGATGGAAAGGTCCAAGACTTCATTGAGCAGCGCCTCACCGAATTGGTTCCCCAATTTGCCCAGAGCTTTGGCGCGACTGCGTCCATTCGGTATGCACGCGGCTACCCTGTCACCGTCAATACCGCCGATCAGACCGCCTTCGCTGCCGCTGTTGCGCGCGATGTCGTTGGCCCCGACCGGGTAAACGACGATTGCGAACCCTCTATGGGCGGGGAAGATTTCTCCTTCATGCTCAATGAGCGTCCCGGTGCTTACATTTTCATCGGCAATGGCCCGAGCAGCGAATTACACACCGACACTTACGACTTCAACGATGATGCCATTCCTGTCGGCGTGAGCTACTGGGCGCGGCTCATCGAAAAAGCACTGCCCGTCCGCTAAGGATATCGTTGATACACACCCAGACCGTCTCTTGTTCCAAGAGGCGGTTTTTTGAAGCACCACGCCACTGCCCCCGCGTATGGCGTGTCTGAGAGCCCAGATGTCCGCACCAGCCTCACCGTCCGCCGCACGAAGCGGGGTGCTCACGCTTGCCACTCTGCTGATTGCCATTTTGGGCGGGGTCAGTGCCGAGTTCATCGGCTTTCCAGCAGGCTGGCTGATGGGCAGCGCAATCAGCGTCAGTATTGCGGCGATAGTCAAATTCCCGGTCACCGTGCCCGATTGGTTGCGTGACCTCATTTTTGTATTCATTGGCGTTTCTATGGGCGCCAGCGTCGCGCCCAATAGTCTGGAGTTGCTCGGACAATGGCCGGTGTCGCTGGCAGCGCTGGCGCTCGAGTTGATCATCATCGTGCTGGTCACTGGCTGGCTGCTGACCAAGCTTTTTAAACTCGATGCGGGCACAGCCTATTTGAGCTCGTTTCCGGGCCACCTGTCGTTCGTTCTAGGGATTGCCGCAACCGGCATCGGCAATCCCCGACAGATCGTCATCATCCAGGTGATGCGCGTTCTGTTCCTCACCATCGCAGTCCCCATCGGCGCGATGTTCCTGCCCGTGCAAGCGCCTGATCTGGCGGCAGGCGGAGATCCCCTTTCTATAGCCCAGATCTTGCTGCTCGCGCTGTGCTGCGCCCTCGTGGGCCTCGTTTTCGTGAAACTGAAAATCCCCGCAGGCATGGTACTGGGTGCTATGGCGGCCGCAACAATCGCCAAGCTGGGTGGCGCCTACAGCCAGCCCCTGCCCGACCAACTCGTCGTCACCATCTTCATCCTCACCGGAGCCTTGATCGGCTCGCGGTTCATAGGCATCACCTGGCTAGAATTTAAAGCCGCTGCGCTCGGTGGCGTCATCGCCACGGCCGTGATGTTAGTGATCGTCACCGCCATGGCCTATGGCGTTGCGCAATTGGTCGACATTCCCATGGCGCAAATTTGGCTCGCCCTTTCGCCCGGTGCACTCGAAGGCGTCGGCGCTTTGGCGATTGCCATGGGCTATGACACCGCCTTCATCGCGGCGCATCACGTCATCCGTCTGCTGCTTTTGAGTTTCGCTATTCCAACTGTTGCCTTGCTCATTCGCCGCTTGGAGGCAAAAGAAAAGGGGTACTAATGCCCCCTCTCCCCCCGGTCAATGAGCTAACCTCCAATTGGCGGAGCAATTCACTCCTCCGCAACCGCAGGGGCTGGCGCTCGATACGCCACCGAACCTTCGCCCGCAGGCACTAGCAAAACCGCCGTTCCGTTCGGCCCCAAATCAATCGCTGTACCGCTCACAACCGCATTGTGACTAACCGGCTCTAGCGCCAAATCGCCGCCTGCAAGGTCCACCGACCGCGCTTCCGGCGATAGGTTGAAGACGCAGATCACATCCTGATCTCCTGCCGAGCGGCGGAAAGCAAGGACTGGCTCGTCGGTGTCAAAGAATGCGATATCACCCGTCAGCAGCGCCGGATGCGCTTTCCGCCACGCAATCAGCTTGCGGAAGAAATTGAGGGTCGAGCTTGGATCGGCGTTCTGAACGTCAACCGCAAGTTCCAAATGCGCGTGCTTAATCGGCAGCCATGGCGTTCCCGATGTGAACCCACCATGTGTTTTATGGGCCTGCCACGGCATGGGTGTGCGGCAGCCGTCGCGCCCCTTATCACCAGGCCAGAAGCGCTTCCCACGCGGGTCAACCAGTTCTTCAAAGCGAATATCAGCCTCAGGCAGGCCCAGTTCTTCGCCCTGATAAATGCCGACTGTGCCCTTGACGGTCATGACCAGAACCGCGGCCTGCCGGCTCAGATCCTCGCGCGACACAGCATGCTGGGCCCAACGGGTCATCGGGCGAATAACGTCGTGATTGGAGAGGCTCCAACACGGCCAACCCGTTTCACCACCCGCAAAAAATGCTTCCAACTTCGAGCGGAAGTGTTCGGCCGTAAAGATGGGGCTCAGGAAATCGAAAGAATAGCACATGTGCAGCAGATCAGTGCCGGAGGTATAAGCCTTCATCAGCTCAACCCCACGCTCATCATCGCCCACCTCGCCGACCGAAGTCGCGCCGGGATATTCGTTCAGCAGCGCCCGCACGCGCTTCAACCAAGCGACATTGTCCGGTTGAGACTTATCAAAGTGGTGGGACTGCATGTCGTAAGGGTTGGTGAGCGGCTGCCCATCGGGAGTCGGCAAGGCGGGGTTCGAGCGGAGCTTTGCGTCATGGAAATAGTAGTTCACCGTGTCGAGACGGAACCCATCTAGTCCACGGTTGAGCCAGAACCGCATTGTATCCAACACCGCGTCTTGAACATCGGGGTTATGGAAGTTGAGGTCAGGCTGGGAAGTCAGAAAATTGTGCAGGTAATACTGCTTACGCGCCGTGTGCCATTCCCAGGACGACCCACCAAAAACCGAGAGCCAGTTATTTGGAGGCGAGCCATCTGCTTTGGCGTCGGCCCAGACATACCAGTCGGCCTTTGCGTTATCGCGTGAGAAAGCAGATTCCTTAAACCATGGGTGCTGATCAGAGGTATGGCTCACCACCTGATCCATAATCACCTTGATCCCAAGGCTATGCGCCTTCCCGATCAACACGTCGAAATCTTCCAAGGTCCCAAACAGCGGGTCGACCTGCTTATAGTCAGACACGTCATAACCCATGTCCGCTTGCGGCGATTGGGTGATCGGCGACAGCCAAATGCAGTCGACACCGAGACTTGCGATATGATCGAGCCGGTCGATGATGCCGGGAAGATCACCCATCCCGTCGCCACTGCTATCCTCAAACGATCTGGGGTAGACCTGATAAATAACCCCGCCACGCCACCACTCAGTCATCGTCCGCATGCCTCATCTAAGCCGCGCCCAAAGCGCTTTGAATGCTTGCTACACTAATCTGTTCTCTGCGGTCTGTTAACTGCCCATCACGCAGCTGTGGTCGACGCGCGCGAGATGATAATTCGGCGCCAAAGATCCCAAAACCATGAGGCCATAAGAACTTATGGAACTTCATGACCATAGTCCTCTACCGCCCTGGCGGATGGAGCTATTTCAATTATCGGAAGCACCCCTTCTAACCTCTCCCTCTGGGGAGAGGCCGACGCGGAGCGTCGGGTGAGGGGGCCTTCCACAAGCCCCATGTGAGACCACCGACAGGTACCTGCCACCACGTTGCCAACGCAAAAAGCCCCGCTGGTGAGCGGGGCTTTTTGTATTTGGTTTTGATGATCGTGAAGAGAATTTATGTTTTTGGCAGACCTTGCAGTGACCTACTCTCCCAAGTCTTGAGACTTAGTACCATTGGCGCGGAGGAATTTGACGGTCGAGTTCGGGATGGGATCGGGTCTTGGGCTCCTCGCAAGAACCA